>CAYWSE010000030.1:27725-44814 GCA_964461025.1 uncultured Sphaerobacteraceae bacterium
ACAGGGCAACACGTCGTCCCCCCTGACGATTGGGGGATGATCCCACTGTCGAGCGCTGCTTCGCTGGCAGTGAGGATGGCGGCGAAGCGGTCGAGGTCGGCGGGTCGGGGACGCTCGAAGAGGAGGAGATCGACCACCAGGACGAGAACGATGCCGGGCAGCTTTCTCTTCTTCGGCGCCCCACAACTGAAACTCGGTGAGAGGCTCAGAGCTCGACCGCTACGTGAGCCCCCGGGCGATATCCTCGACGAGCTCGAGGCCTTCCTCGATATGTGGGAAGTCCTTGATGAAGTTGAACTGGATGTAGTCGGAACCGGCGTCGTGGAACTCGAGGAGCTGGTCGCGCACTTCGTCAGGAGTGCCGGCAACATTCGCCGCCCGGTTCACCTTATCGGCATCCTCCGAGACGCTGATGGAGATGAACGACGTCGGAAGCACGGCATCGGCAGCGCGCCCGAACTCGACTGACTTGTCGCGCAGTCGCGCGAGCTTCGCCTTGAGCTCCGCGGCCGGAAGGTCGTCGGAGTTCCACCAATCGGCGTACCTTGCCGCGACGGATATCGTGCGATCGCCATTGCCTCCGATCATGATCGGGGGAACCGGATCGGGCGCCGGAATGGCGATCGCGTCGCGAACGCGGTAGTGCGTTCCTTCGAATGTCACATGGTCCCCGCTCCAGAGTGCCTTGATGATCTGTAGCTGTTCCTCGAGCTGGTCGAGTCTCAGGCCGGGGCGCAGAAACTCGTAGTCGTAGGCGAGGTATTCGTCTTCCTTCCATCCAGCGCCGATCCCGAAGACGAGCTTGCCTCCCGAAAGAAGCTGAAAGGCGGCCGCCATGTTCGCCACGAGACCAGGATTGCGATAGTTCTGCCCAAGCACGATCGTCCCGACGGTCAGCTTGGGGAAACGGGCCGAGGAATGGACCATGTGCGTCCAACCCTCCACCCAGGGTTGCATGCCGCCTTCGCCCCACTGGAGGTGATCGCAGAACCAGAGGCTCCACGCGTTGCGTTGCGCGGTGGCAAGGATGCGCTCGTTCGCATCCCACATCTGCTGCAGGGTCCCGTTTGCCGGAGAGGGCGACACCATGATCCCGAATTGCATGCCGTGAACCTCCTTAACATTTGCGCTTCGATTCCGGCGCAATGGCGAAAGCTGGTGACAGGATCGCATTGTATAGGCAGGCGTGCCGCGTTGTTGAGGGAGCAGCGGACGACCCCCTATCCCCCGACCCCTTTCCCCCGCTGATGAATGTCGTAGTCGCCAAAGGCGTTGACGCGGGGGCAAGGGGAGTAGGTGCATGCCGTGCGCGGCGACGGCGGGGCACAGGTCCCCGAACTACGGGCGGAGGGCGTCGTGGCGGGCGCGGAGCTGACCGCAGGCGGCGGCGATTTCGAGGCCGCGGGAGTAGCGGACGGTGGCGGGGACGCCGTTGGCGGTAAGGATGGCGGCGAAGCGGGCGATGTCGGCGGGTTGGGGGCGTTCGAAGGGGAGGAGGTCGACGGGGTTGAAGGGGATGATGTTGACGTGGCATGGGCGCTTCTGCAGGAGCGCCGCCAGCTCGATGGCGATGGCATCGTCGCTGTTGATCCCCTTCATCAACGCATATTCGAACGAGATGCGGCGTCCGGTCGTCTTCATATAGTGATCGCAGGAAGCCATCAGGGTTTCGACCGGCCAGCGTTTGTTGATCGGCACGAGGGTGTCGCGGAGGGCGTTGTTCGGGGCGTGGAGCGACACTGCGAGATTGACCTGCAACGGCTCGGCGGTCAGTTTTTCGATGCCGGGCACGATGCCTGAGGTCGAGATGGTGATGCGTCTGGCGCCGAAGCCGAGATTGTCCGGATCGTTGATGGCGCGGATGAATTGCATCGTATTGGCGTAGTTCTGAAAGGGTTCGCCCATCCCCATCATGACCAGGTTGGTGAGCGACCGGCCTCGCTGCCGGGCGCGACGGGAGGCGTCGAGCACCTGCGAGATCATCTCGCCGGGGGTGAGGTTGCGTTCGAGACCGCCGATGCCTGTCGCGCAAAAGGCGCAGCCGACCGCGCAACCGACCTGACAGGAAATGCAGACAGTAACGCGGTCGGGATAGAACATCAGCACCGTTTCGACGAGGAGACCGTCGCGGGTGCGGGAGAGCATTTTCAGCGTTTCTCCCGCGTCGGCTTCGTAGACTTTGTCGATGGTGAGCGGGTCGAAGTCGATTGCTTCGGCTAGCCTGGTGCGCAGAGGGGTGGGCAAGGTGCCCATTTCGGCGAAGCAAGGAGCGAGCTGTTTCCACGTCCATTGGCTGGCTTGACGGGCACGAAATCCGGGTTCGCCGAGATCAGTGACGAGCGCTGCGGCAGTGTCCGGCGACAGGTCGAGCCAGGAATCGGGAAGTTTGCGCGAGCGGCCGACTGGTTCGGCGCTCAGCTGGATGGATGATGTCACTATCTGATCCGGAATGGGTGCGCGGACGTTGATGAAATTGCAATGGTGGTCGTGCGCATGCAACGGCCACGTTGCCAGCCTGAGAGTATAAGGGAGAGAAGCGTACCGGTGTCCGAAAACACCGGATACTCGGAGTATCCTGGAGAAAGAATGTGGCAAAAGCAACGTCGCAGCAGCGAGTTTCGGGTCGGGAGCGTCGTCGACAGGCCGCGGAGGCGGAGCAGAAACGCAAAAAGTTCGCAGTCGCCGGCGGCGTCATCATCGTACTGCTGTTGGTGATGCTTGGCGTCTATGCCTTCATGCAGCGAGACGATGAGCCGGAAGCGCCCGCTGTGGCGGTGGCGACGTCGTCGATCACGGCGCCGGTCGATGGCTCGGTCGCCGGCAACCCGGAGGCGACGGTCAGTCTGGTCGAGTGGGGCGATTACCAGTGCCCGGCCTGCGCGCAGTTCGAGGAGCAGGTCGTGCCGGTGATCATCGAGGAGTATGTGAACACCGGTCTGATCACATTTCAGTTTCGCGATTTCGCGTTCCTGGGTCCGGAGTCGACGCGCGCGGCGGAAGCGGCCAGCTGCGCGCTCGATCAGGACCGGTTCTGGGACATGCACTCGACGATCTATGCCAACCACGATGGCGAGAACCAGGGTGCGTACTCAGATAGCCGGTTGAAGGCGATGGCCGAGGGGCTGGGGTTGGACATGACAGAGTTCGAGCCGTGTTTCGATGATGGCGTGCACGAGAACGCGGTTGCGGATTCTTACGAGGAAGGATCGGCGCTTGGCGTGAATAGCACGCCGACGCTGCAGATCGATGGCGAAATTTTCCGGTATGCGGGGTTGGATGATTTGCGTGCCCGTTTGGATGCCGCGCTGGAGGGGTAAGCGTTAGACGACCCAGAAACCGTGGGCGAAGAGGATGGCCAGGGCGGCGAGGAGGATCGTGGCGGTGGCGAGGATGAGGTCACGGGGCCAGCCGCTGAAGCGAGGACGGGTCAGTATTTCCCCGGCGACCATGTAGACGCCGATGGCCGGCAGGAGATAGCGGCCGAGCGAGACCCACGTCCAGCAGAGGTGGAAGATAACGATGATTGCGGTGAAGAGCGCAATTTCGGGCGACGTTTTGCGCCAGACCATTGGCAGAAATGCCAGGAAAACCAGCGCCATCGCCAGGTTGAGCAGAATGATCAGGTGTCTGGGGTCGCCGCGAAACAACGTCATCGGTTCGTGCCAGAGAAGCTCGGCGTAAAAGCGGACGTGCTCCGTCCAGCCGCCCCATTCGGCCTGTGACGTGAAGTAGGCGCCGGCATCGCCAGTTTTCCACCAGACATAGAGCGACCAGAAAATGAATCCGGAGGCGGGGAGTAGTCCGCTCGCGATCAGTCGCCAGCCGCGAACGCCGCTTTTCCAGGCACCGTAGAGCAGCGCCGGAGCAAGCGCGAGACCGGCAATACGCGTCGCGGAGGCGAGTCCGGCCAGCGCACCAGCCGCAGGCCAGCGTTGGTGGTCGGCGAGCAGAAAGACGCCGACACAGATCAGCAGGAAGAGCGATTCGGAATAGGCGGCGGAGAAGAAGAAGGAATAGGGCAGAAGGACCAGCAAGGTCACTGCGGAGAAGGTAACTTGCCGCGACAACGTCCGCCGGGCCAGGAGAGCGAAGAGTCCGACCGCAATGAACAGAAAGACGTTCGCCGCAACGATCCCTGAGAGCGCGTAGGCGCCAGAAGAGGGCTCGACGCCGGGCAGATTGCCGAGTAATCGCATGAGTAATGGAAAGATGGGCAGAAAACCGTAGCCGCCGTTGTTGCTGGAGGAATCGGGGTGACCGTAGCCGAGATCGGCGATTGCGACATAATGCGCCGCATCCCAGCGAGCCCAACCGTCGAGCCACGGATGGCCGGGCAGGAAGCTGTCCGGAAGCTGCGCCGGGTAGAGATCGAGTCGCGGCACGGCACGCAGGGAAAGCCCCACGGCGAAAAAGAGAACGAGGCGGCTAAGCAGGGTGAACGCCAGCGGCGGGAGGAACTCACTCCGCCAGGTTCGCCAGTTCATCAGTCGAGCTCGATGATCGTGTCTGGCGTGAAGTCCTCGAGTCCGTGCATTTCATCGAACCAGTGCGACCAGAGCGCCTGCAGATCCTGTCCCGATGCCGTCTCGAATGCCGATCGCAGGTCGCCTGGTGTGGCGACGCCGAACGCGTGGTCGTTCGTGTACTGGGCGAGGGCGGCGTAGAAGGCGTCGATGCCGATGGCTTCCCTGATGTGATGCATGCCGATCGCGCCTTTGCCGTAGATGATGCGGCCATAGGCGGAATCGGAAACGAAATCTGCCGTTGGTTGATCGACGACGGCATCGCCATCGGCGCCATAGAGCGTGGCCAGATAGGCGCGCGTCAAGTAGCGTTCCATTGCGAGTTCGCCGACTTCCTGACCGAAGCGTTCCTCGAAAAAGAGCACCGAGGTGTAGTTGGCCAGGCTTTCGTCGAGAAACGCGTGCTGGTGCTGGTTGTTGCCGACGAGGTTGTAGAAGTACTGGTGGGCAACCTCGTGGACGATCGTGAAGGCGAGCGAGAAGCTGTCGGGGTTGTAGAGCGAATCGGCGATGTAGATCAGACTGGGGAACTCGATACCGGCGGCGCGAGGCCCGAGATCGGCTTGCGCCATGTCGAATTCGCGGTAGGGGTAGGGACCGATTCGTTCGTTGAAGTACTCCAGCGCGTTGGCGGCGAGATCGAGCGCGCGTTGGGCGGCATTGGCCTTATCCGGGGTGGTGAAGGAGCGGACGACGGTCTCGCCGACCATCGTTTCGAGCACGGTGAAGGCCGGGTTGGCGATCATCACGAAGTCGCGGACCGGGCCGGATTCCCAGTTGTAGGTCGTCAGGTCACCGTCGCTCACCGTCCCGTTCTCGACGCCAGTTGTGGCGAAGATGATTCTGGAGGGCGCGGTTAGTTCGACCGAGAAGAAGGCGATGTTCGTGAAAACGGGATCGCCGCGGGTCAGGATCGGGCCGGTGGTCCAGCCATCCTCCGGTGTCCAACCTGCCAGGAGTGGTTGCCAGTAGCCCAGGTTGTAGGAGTTGCTGCGACTGTTGAAGGCGAACATCGAATAATCGTCATTCGGATTGGAGGGAATCGTGGAAAAGAAATCGATCTCCAGCTCGACTGATTCTCCCGGCCCCAGTACCGTGCCGAGCGGAATCAGGGCCAGCGAGCGGTCTTCGCTCAGCATTTGTGTCACCGGTCGGCCATTGACGGTGACCCGGGTCAGCTCCATGCCGTCAGTTGGATAGAACTCTGCATTCGGATAGAGGCGGAAGGGTATGTCGTAGAGCACGTCGTTGGTGTAGTTGACGAAGTGCAGACGGGTCGTTCCTTCGATGCGGGCCGATTCGGCGCCTGCCGGGGTGAACGTGGCAGTCACCTGGTATTCCGGCACATGGCCGGCGATTTCGCTCGCCACGAATTCGTGCGATTCGGGCAGGAGGGCCAGTGTCAGATCGGCGGCCGGAATGCGCGCCGCTACAGACTGTGAAAAGGCCAGCAGGAGGAGGATGGCGATCAACGAGATGCGCGCTGGGTGTGACCGGTTCATGCATGCTCCGTCTGGTGGCTGGGCCAGGTGATTGATGGCAAGATCAGCAGGACCGTTGCCCTGGCGTCCACTGGCCGCGAGGGGCGATGTCGTTGAATGGTACTGTGAGGCCGCCGACCAATGCCGAACCGGGAGGATCGCCAGACGGATGCAGAATCGCAGCGCGTGCTTTGGTTATCCGGCCAGATGCGCGACGAAATCGTCCGGCATCTGCGAGCGGCATTGCCATGGGAAGGGTGCGGGCTGATCGGCGCCGAGATCGACGGGAACGTTGTCATCGCCAGGCGCTTTTACCCAGGCGAGAACGCCGATCGCTCGCCGACACGGTTCACGATGGAGCCGGCGCAGGTGATCGCGGCGTTCAAGTCGATGCGCGAGACCGGGTTGGAGCTCGGGGCGATCGTGCACAGTCACCCCAGGAGCGCGGCTGAACCGTCGCCGACCGACCAGCGGGAGGCGTATTACCCCGACGCGCTGAACCTGATCGTCTCATTTCGGGAGAGCGAGCCCGAATTACGCGTCTGGGAGTGGCTGAGTGGCGAGTGGCCGATGGCATTTCGGGAGACCGGAGTCGCGATCGACGACCTTGACGACCCGGCGTGTCTGGCAGTCTGATCTTGTATGATGATGCCGACCGCTTCGCAAGGGGAGAGCGGTTTGGGGCGGAAATCCCCAGTTATCCGCATGCAAGGTGGGTACGTGGAAAACGCGCTGAGATCGCGGGAGCATATCCTGGAGCAGCTCGAAGGATTTCCGGCCGACCTGGCTCGGGTCATCTTTGCCGATCATGTGACGACCGAGGATATCTACCGTCCGGGCAGTGATGGTGGCTGGGGAATAGCGGAGATTCTGCCTCATCTGCGGGACTGGGAAGAAATCTATTTCGAGCGAGCGCGACGCATCGTCGAAGAGGATCATCCCCATATTCCCGGTTACGACGATTCGCTCTGGGCGATCGAGCGGGACTATTCGGGGCAGGATCCGGCTGAAGTCTTCGAAGAATTCAGCGCGCTGCGCGGCGAGCACATAGCCTTGCTGAGAAGTCTGACGCCGGAGCAATGGCAGCGGACGGGAGAGCACAGTATGCTCGGCACAATTACGCTGCAGTTCATGGAAGATAAGCTTCTCGAACATGATCTCGAGCGTCTGGCCCAGGCGCGGGAAGTTTTGGCGGGGTAACAGGAGATCGATCGCAGATGTCGACCGTAATGAAGCATCAGTTCATGGCAACGCCGCGCTTTCCGGATCCGCCCACCGCGGCCGATCTGCCCATTGCCGACCACGACAACAACTCGCTGATTCTGCGATTGCATATGACGATCAATCACCTCTCCCGGTGGCTGACGCCGATCACTGACCCGTTGCCGATCATGCAGTCGGTGCGGCGGAGCGATCCGTCCGTGTTCGAGCTGCTGGTTCGAATGCGAGACGAGGAACTGATCGTTTTCGCCTATATGCATGCCATCGTGAATCAGATCAATCCCGATCTGGACAGCATTCCCAATCCGTTGACGACACCCCAGCGACTTGCATCGACGCCCGATCAGACGTGGACCGGGGTGATGTCTGATTTCCGCCGGTTGCGGCAGAGCAGCTGCAGCATTTTGCGGGCTCTGCCGGACAACGCGTGGAGCCGGGTCGGCACAAGCCGCATTGAGCACGACTGGCAGATTCGGTCGCTGGCCGAGCGGCTGGCGCATCACGATCTCGATTGTCTTTACCAGATCGATTTGGCGCTCGACCGCTCGGGCGTGCGCAGTTCGATCAGCAGCGCGGCCGGCGTTCACCTCGATGAGATTTTGCGATTGATCCCCGTTCGCGCGCGCTAGCCGGAAGGCCGAGAGGGATCGTTACGCATGTCCTACCGGGAAACGGCGATATCGGAGATTCTGGCTCGCGAGTTCTTCGCGGCGATCGATGCCCGCGATCCCCAGCGTTTGATGGCGACGCTCGCTGATCACGCGACCTTTCGTGCCTTGCCCCATTCGGCGCCGATTCGGCCTGCCGAGGAGATCGTCGCCTATTTCGGCACCGTCGTATCGTCCTATCCCGAAGCGCACTGGGAGGTGAGCGACATCATCGCCACGACCGATCGCGCTTCGGTGCAGTTCGTGTTCCGGGAGTTTTCGCCGCGCCTGGGCAA
Source organism: uncultured Sphaerobacteraceae bacterium (assembly GCA_964461025.1). Classification (GTDB taxonomy): domain Bacteria; phylum Chloroflexota; class Chloroflexia; order Thermomicrobiales; family UBA6265; genus JAHBVL01. The sequence continues at coordinate 35,894 of CAYWSE010000030.1, forward strand.
GGAGATGCTCTCCGAGCAGGTGGCGGTGTTCCGGGTGGTGAACAGCAAGATCATCAGCGTGGTGGGGTATTACGACACGTCGGAGTTCCGGCGGTTGTTCTGGGATGAGGCGGTGTAGGCAAAGGGCAACAGGCAAAAGGCAAAAGAAAGTTGCCCCCTCTCCCGCGGTCGGGAGAGGGTTCTGGCACCATTGCCTATTGCCTATTGCCTATTGCCTATTGCCTATTGCCTATTGCCTAGCGTCACACCGACCGGAACATGATCGTGGGTTTGCGGGGCTTTTTGAGCGCTTCGATGCTGAGGCGGCCGGCGACGCGCGCTGCGGCGTGCGTGAACGCCTGGGCGGTGGCGGAGCCGGGTTCGGCGAGTACAGCGGGGTTTCCGGTGTCGCCGCCGGCGACGATTGCCGGTTCGATCGGAATCTGACCAAGGAGCTCGACGCCGTTTTCCTCGGCGATGCGCTGTCCGCCGCCGCTGCTGAAGATGGCGTGCGTTTCACCACATGACGGGCAGATGAATCCACTCATGTTTTCGATGATGCCGAGGACGGGCGTTTTCACCTCCTCGAACATTTTGAGGCCCTTCAACGCGTCGGCCAGCGCGACTTCCTGCGGCGTCGTGACGATGACCGCGCCGGAAATCGGGATCTTCTGGGCCAGGGTCAGCTGGACATCGCCCGTGCCGGGAGGCAGATCGACGATCAGATAGTCGAGCTCGCCCCAATCGACCTCGTTGAGAAACTGGGTGATCAGCTGGGCGACAAGCGGACCGCGCCAGATCAGGGCTTTTTCGGGATCGAGAATGAAGCCGATGCTCATCAATTTCACACCGTGCGCTTCGAGCGGCACGATGCGTTGCTCGCGCATGAGCGGACGGCCATGCGCGCCCATCATCAGCGGAATGCTTGGTCCGTAGACATCGGCGTCGAGTAATCCGACCTTGGCGCCCGCTTTGGCCAGCGCGGTGGCGATGTTCACGGCGACGGTCGATTTGCCGACGCCGCCCTTGCCGGAGGCGACCGCGACGGCGTTCTTGACCCCCTTGATCGGCTGGGCGTCGCTGCGGCCTGTGCCGCTGGAACGGACGCGGAACGACCATTCGATACCGACGTTGCCAAGATCGGCGGCGGGGGTCAGCGCGGCGCGGACCTGCTGTTCGATCTTCTCCTGAAATGGCGACAAGGGCGCCAGGAGCTCGATGGCGATCGTCGTCGTTCCATTCTGTTGAATGACATCCTTGACCAGACCGAGGTCGACAATACCCTGACCCGATTCTGGTTCGATGACCGGGCGGATTAGGTCGATGATCTGGTCTCTGGCAACCGGAGTTTCTGTCTGAGACATGCACGCTATCCTTGCGTTTGATGTGAGATTAAGGTCGCCCGGAGGTGGCCAGAGGCCAATGAGCAACCCATTTGGCATTGTACAACGCATGATTGCTAACCCGATCCGGACATGAAGGTTGAGACGGCGAGACGATGAGCGACCGAGCGGCAATCGAAAGCATCGATCGCGCCACCGGGTTGCCGGTCCGGCAGTTTGCGCTGACCGGCAATGGTGGGTTGCGGCTGGCGGCGACCTGCCGCGAACCGGCGACGGATGCCCGCGCGATAGTGGTCTTTGCGCATGGCTACACCGCGTTTGCCGAGGCATACAGCAATGTGCTGACAACGCTGGCATTGGCGGGAATGCGCGTCTATGCGGTCGATCATCGTGGACATGGACAGAGCCAAGGAAAACGCGGCAGTCTCGACCGGCTCGACGACGTGGTGGAGGACTTCGAACGTCTCGTGGCGATAGCCAGAGCCGAACATGCCGGGCTACCGGTGTTTACGCTTGGACATTCGATGGGCGGATTGATCGTCGCGCGGCATGCATTGCGATTTCAGGAAGGACTGGCCGGGACGATTCCCGTGAGCGCGGCATTGGTGGTCGGCGATCAGGTGTCGGCGACGGAAACGCGTCTGCTGATGGCGCTTTCGAAGATTTTCCCCGACCTGCCGGCGATCGGCGACGATCAGGTACACGACCCCGGCATCGGGGCCCCTCCCCGGCAACGATGGCGCAACTTCCTTTCATATCGTGGCAAGGTCCGGCTGAACATGGCCCGGGAACTCTATCAGGGTGGCCTGGACACGCTGAGTCGCGCCGCGGAGTGGAAACTGCCTGTCTTCCTGCTGCATGGCGATGCCGACACCGTGACGATGCCTTCGGGATCGGAACAGGCATTCGCCAACGCTTCGAGCCTGGACCGCACCCTCGAGCTCTGGCCGGGACGGCTGCACAACCTGATCACCGATGAGGGGTGGGAAGAACCGGTGAAGCACATTGTCGAATGGCTGCTGGAGCGGAGCGCGAAGTAGCGGTTCGGGTACGTTCGATTTTCGATGTGCGCTCACCTGGGGCAACCCGCCGCAGCGGCAGGCTCCCCAAGAGTGCCGCTTGGATCCGGAACGAGAGATTCTTCGCGACGCTCAGAATGACGATGCGCCGGGGCGCGCCGACGCTGACCAGAAGTGCCGCGACGACAACCCGCTCATAAAAGCTGACAACTCGATGCGGATACGTCCGACAACCCCCTATCCCCATCCCTTTCCCCCGCTGGACAGAGGTATTGCCGAGAAGCTTGTTGACGCGGAGGGGAGACCGGCACGTGTCCTGATTAACTCGTCAACATTCATGAGCGGGTTTCGCAATCGCTGAGACCAGATTTTCATCCCCGGGGGACTTTTGTGGACCATGGGCCGCCGGTATCCGAATGGAACCGGAGAGTGGTTCGGATGGACGCATGCGTGAATTCAATTGAGCGCGAGCGAGTGGAGTGTATACAGTATACTACAAAAGTGGCGTATTCCCGCACATTCGCGCTCGACAATGATATTGAGCGCCACCTGGTCGAAGAAAGTGGGTGTTTTCATGATGGATTTGCACAAAAGCACAAAATCTTTGACTCATTCTCGACAGGAATAATTCAGGTGGCAATTGTATACCCGCAAGGGTATTCAAGGTCAGTACGTATGCGGTTATTTTTCCTTATACAGAAAATTCCTCAGTAATGACGCGAGATTTACACTTCTTTTCGCTCATTGGCCCCACATTGACAAGGCTGCGATTCACTCACTAGAATCCGGTCGATTCAGGGGAATCGGACAATTACCTGCGCGCTGCTGACTCGCCTCGCTCTTTGTAGCCGCGCAGCGACTCCGCCACGTTTCATGCCAGGCGTCTATCTGGGAGAGGGTCATGGACGACAAGAAATTCGATAGTCTTGCCAAGCTGATTGGCAAGGGAGCCTCCCGGCGAACGGTCTTCAAGGGACTGTTTGGCCTGGGAGGCGCTGCCATTGCAGGCGAGATTGCGCCGGAGGGAGTGGACGCCCGAGCGATCGGCACGGCGCCGACCTCGGGGCCGGGCTCGATACCAACGCCAACGACCCCTGCCTGCATGCTGCCCGGCAAGATGTGCAACGGCTCATGTTGCACCTCGGGCAACTGCGTGAACGGCGTCTGTTGCGCGGCGGGGCAGAAGATCTGTGGCAATACGTGTTGCGCGGCGGGAAGCACCTGCGCCGGCAATACGTGCTGCGATCCTTCCACCAGTGATGTCTGCGGCACCGAATGCTGTCCGCGATTGACGTCGCCACAACCACACACGAACCAACGAAGCACCTGCGCGCGGGATGGCAACCAGGACTTTTGCTGTGTGGTCCGTCCGGGTCACCCGGAGGCGTGGGTCTGCGGGCTCGAGTGTTGTGATTCCGAGTACCAGTGTTGCGATCGGGAGTGTTGTCCCACCGACCAGGTTTGTATGGCCCGGGTGTTCAACAGCTCGGCGAACTTCTTCGAAGAGCACTGCTGCCCGGTCGACCAGGCCTGCGACAGCACCTGCTGTGACGGTTCCTGCTACGACCCAGCCGCCATTACCCCGCCTGTTCTCGACGGCATCCTGAATGCGAACTTCGTGTGCTGCCCGGCCGATTCGGAAGTCTGCGCCGGCACGAACGGCTCCCTCTGCTGCCCCGACGGTACGAAATGCTGCGTGCGCGGGGGCGTGGCGATCTGCATCGCTGACGACGCCTGTTGCACCGATGTCGATTGCGCGCTCGGCGAGTGCGATGTCTGCGACATCACCGACCCGATCAATAGCCAGTGCGTTCCCGATCACGAGATATGCCAGGAAGAGTACGGACTTTGCTCGCAGTGTTCCGCCCTGGGAGTCTGCGAGGATGTCGAGGCGCTGTGTGGAACTGAAGGATGTCTGACCTGCGTCAACGGCCAGTGCATCGATAGCGATGCTGAGTGCCCAGACGAATGCTCGACCTGTTTCAACGGCAATTGCGTGTTCGATTGCACAGATGGCGAGGATTGCTGCGACGACGGCAACGCCTGCACCGTCGATACCTGTGACCCGGTGAATGGATGCGTCTACACCACGCTCGACTGCGACGATAATGACGTCTGTACAACTGACAGTTGCAACCCGGAGACGGGTTGCGTCCACACGCCGGTCGACTGCGACGACAACATCTCCTGCACAGTTGACAGGTGCAACAACAATCCAACCGCCGGTCCTCTGGGATGTTCGCACACACCCGACCCCAACGCATGTAGTGGCGACAATCCCTGCTTCGTTTGCGATCCGGAGTGCACGGCGGCTGAAATTACGGCAAATCCCGGAAGGAATGTCGTCTGCCGGCAGCGTTATCCGAATGCCACAAGTCCTTCAGGCGCTTTGACAGGGTGCATCTACCTTGGCGACCACACCCAGATCCAGGGCGGCGTTTGTTGCGGCGGCATCTTCACGTTGGGCGCCAACTTCTGCGCGTGTGAGACTGCAGGAGACGAATGCGATGGGCCGAATGGCAGCCTTGGCGTCTGCTGCGCGGGTGTCGGGGATGTGCTGGGTTGTGTCGAGGCCGTCAGAATCGGAAGCGAGCTCTACCCGGCAACAGACGGCCACTGCGGCGAGTGCGTGCGGCCATGCGGCGAGTGCGGTCAGTGCAATGTCAGCGACGACGTTCCGCCGTTCTGTGAGGAGATCGATCCCGACCCATGCCAAGGTCAATGCTTCGCCTGCAGCGAAGTCACGATCCAGGGGATGGGGACGGGTTCGTACGCCTGCCAGGCGACCGATGGAGCGGCCTGTGACGACGATGATGGGTTCTCCTGCACCAGCGGCATCTGCGACTCGGAGGGAGAATGCCAGCCCACGCCGAGCCATTCCGCCTGTGAAGGAAGCGATCCATGCTATCTCTGCCGACCCGATTGCATCGATGAGAATGGCGAGTTCGACGAGAGTTGTACTGAAGCCTTCCCGAATGGAACCACCAGCGGTGAAGACACCGGCTGCATCTACATCGGCGAAGGTCAGGCGGCCAACGATGGCACGCAAGCGGGCGTGTGTTGTCTCGGAGAGTTCATTCCGGGAGCCGTCGCCTGCCAGTGTGTGTCCGAGGATCAGACCTGTGCGTTGAACCCCGAGACACCGACGGTGCTCAACGGAACCTGCTGCCAGATTGGCGACGGCGCGTTCGAATGCGTCGATCTGGAAGATGACGACGACCATTGCGGAACGTGCCGGTTCAGCTGCGGCGAATGCGGGACATGCGGCGAGGGCGAATGCATCGAGGTGACAGGCGACTGCACCGATCCGTGCGAGACCTGCGTCGGCAGCGAATCGAACGACGGGACCACATTCAGCTGTACCCGAGTCGATCCAGGCGATGCCTGCGAACCGAGCGAGGGGGTCGATGGCACGTGCTGCCCGAATGGCAACGAACTGATCTGCGTCGTGGGCGATACATGCGTATGCCCGCCAGACCTTGACATCGACTGCGGATGCGGCGAGTGCTATTTCGATGACGTTGAGGACGAGTATGCCTGCCAGCTGCGCGAGACTGATCCCTGTGGAACCTGCGGCGAATGCCAGTTTTCCTCGGTTGGTAATACTCCATTCGTCTGTGTTATCGATCCTGAGCTGGCTGATGAATGCGGCGAGTGCAGTGAGTGTATTGAGGGAACGAGCGGGGGTTCGTTTACTCCATATAATTGCACTGTCACGGGCGAGACGGGTCAGCCACACGACACGTGCGAAACCAGTGAAGTGTGCTGCCCGGACAACGGGAACCTGATCTGCACGGTCCTCGGCACCAACGACCATTGCTCGGCCTGTGGCGATGTCTGCACGGCTTGCGAGGAATGCTTTGAGGTCAGTTTCGGGGGCCCCCCTCGTTACGAGTGTCTGGGCCGCCTCGACGAACTTGGGGTCGGTCCGGTATGTGGTGAGTGTGGGCTCTGCGTCCCAGGGGAAGAAGGCCGGGACTACACTTGTGAGGAGTACACCAGCTACGTCTGCGGCGCGAGCTGTATCGACTGCAAGGTCCAGTCCGGGCAGACGCCATCGCCGACCGATCGATGGGACTGCGTACCGGACGACGATTTCTGTTCGTCTTACTCCGATTGCGTCACTGCCGTCTGCGATCCGGAGAACATTGAAGCTCAGCCGAACGCTGACGGCTGTGTCGTTTCGCCGATTGCGGGCTTCTGTGACGAGTGCCAGAGGTGCGACGAGCTCCTCGGCTGCCAGGACGATCCTGACAACTACACCTGCGACGATCCGTGTGAAACGTGTCAGGGGCCCGAAGAAGGTCCATTCACCTGCCAGCAGGTCGATCCCGAGAACGGGTGCCTCTTGCCGGAAGGCGGTCTGGGAGTTTGCTGCCCACCGTCAGCGGGCGGCGACCTGATCTGTGTCGAGAACGAGGACGGCGATCCCTACTGCCTGGGATGCCGTGTCTGCGAACCCTGCTATGAGTGCAAGCCAGAATGCTTCGGTATCGACGAGCCGACTCAGGAATGCCCGGTAGCCGCGGACGCTAATGGCTGCGTCCCGGTCAGCAATCTCACCCCGTGTGGAGAGGATCAGATCTGCTGCCCGGCTGGAGAAGACGGCGCGATGATCTGCATCGAGGGCGAAACATGCGAATGCCTGCTCGATTGCGGCTGCGCTGAGGACTGCGAATACAACGTCGCGACGGGCGAATTTGAGTGTGTCCGTCCCAATGACTTTGGCTGTGGCGAGTGCGGCACATGCGTACTGGCAACAACCGGAACCACCGTCTATGTCTGCGAGGCCACCATTGCATGCGAGGATCAATGCGATGAATGCCGGCAGGAGGAAGGACAGGATGGACCTACCGATCCATACTTCTGCCTGCCAGACGTAGGCGCTGCGTGTGCAGACTCTGACAACGCAACGTGCACGACCGGTGTTTGCGACGCCAACGGCAACTGCGTTCCCACGCCGATTCCTGGCTTCTGCAACGACAGCAATCCGTGCACGACTGATGTCTGCGCCCCAGGAACGATGGGTGCCAACCCGACCACCGGGTGTGTGAACACACCGGTTGCTTCAGGTGCTCCTTGCATCGGACAATCGGGTGTTTGCTGTCCGACTGGTTCGGGGGGCGCACTGCAATGTCAGGCCGGAACGACTTGTGGCACTCCGTGTACTGCTCAAGGGAATCAGTGCAACACTCCACCGCAAGGTGTTAGCTCCCAGTGCTACTTCTGCAACGTCGCGTTGGGCGTTTGTCAGGTGCGTCCGGACGGCTACGAGGTCGTTTCTGGCGGATTTGTTCAGGGGATATGTTGTGAGGGTGTGTATTGGCCAGGGACGGATGCCTGCTGCACCAGTGAGCAATGCCCAAGCGGACCGGGTTTCTGCTACACAGGCGCATGCACGAATCACCTGTGTGTCGTGGTTCCGCCATCATCCGGTGAGTATTGCGATCCGGGGCCGCCAGACTATGAGGTTTGTTGCCGCGGCATCTGCTTGGCGGCGAGCGCAAGCGGAACGCCAGGCGGCGGCGGCAACATCTGCCCAGTCTGCCAGGTGGACAGCGACTGCTGCAGTGGCTGTTGCCACTACGCCGTCAACTGGACTGGTTGTGCCGTTGGATCACTGGCAAGGCAGGGCATCCAGGGGCATTGTCACAACCCGGATACATCCTTTGATACGAACTATCCGTGCAAGGACTGCATCCCGCCTGGCGCTTATTGTGATGGCCGAAATGCGTGCTGCAGCGGAAACTGCAATTTGAGCACCTTCCGATGTCCGGGCAGTCTGGGACCGGGATCTGAGGGATTCGATTGCGTCACCTGCGAGTTCCTTAACCGCACCTGCGGCATCGTCGAGGACGACGGATGCGGCAACCCGCTCGACTGCGGTGTCTGCGAGGAATTCCCGAACTCCTTCTGCGACGAGGAAGCTGGAGGCATCTGCGCCTGCAAAGCGAAGGACTTCTGCGACGATGGTGACATCGGACTTGTCGATGACGGCTGCGGTGGCACGATCAGCTGCGAAGTGACCACGACTCAGGATCCGAACGCGACTACGCCAGCGCCTGACACGACACCGCCGCCATGCGTGCCGACGCATTGCGCGCAGGTTGGCTGCGGTGGCTACGCGGACGCCTGCGATGGCAATGGCGCGGTCTACTGCGGCGACTGTTGCACGCCGACGACCTGCGCGCAGGTCGGGTGCGGCAACTACGCCAACGACTGCGTGAACGGGCAGGTCTATTGTGGTGATTGCACCACGCCGCCGCCTCCACCACCACCGCCGGGTTCCTGTCAGGCGGAGAACACGCGCTGTGTGAACGACGACCAATGCTGCGAGGACATGGTCTGTCGCGGCCGCAATTGCGGAACGTCGGGTCAGCGGACGTGCAAGACCAGGACGACGTGCCCGGTCTGACCGGCTGACGAACTGAACTGAAGCACCGGCCCGGACGATTTCGTCCGGGCCGGGTGCTTGTTCGGGGCCGGTGGCTGAGCGGGATCGTCGTGGCCGGGCCGTTCGGGGATGAAATCCCCGGTCTGACCAAACGGGAAGCTGCTAATGAAGATTGGCAACTTGATG
>CAYWSE010000031.1:0-43752 GCA_964461025.1 uncultured Sphaerobacteraceae bacterium
TACACCTCGTTCGCCGTTTCCTCGTCGCCCATCATGATCTCCAGCGCGGCCGGAGCAGGCAGGTTCATCGAGTCGATTTCGTTGTTCTGATAGAGGGTGAAGAAGTTGTCTGGCGAGGTCAGCGTGCACTCCACCCGCGTGAAGTAAGCGGGCAATGTACCGGTGTACGCATCGTTGCGGCTGACCACCACGCGCTGGTCGGCGGTCCACTCGGTGAGGATATACGGCCCGGAGGAAATCGCCGTCGCCGGGTCGGTGTTATAGAGCGGTCCATGCTCGGCCAGTCCGGCTGCCGACAGTGGCAGGGAATAGAGCAGCATGGCGGGGAGATAGGGCGCCGGAGCGACTGTCTCGAACACCAGCTCATATTCGTTGGCGCCGAGATGCACGCCGATCTCTTCGACCGGGACATCGCCTGCGATGGCCTCGTTCCAGTTGGCCAGAATGTTCTGGAAGTACCAGGTGAAGTCCCAGGCGAATGCCGGATCGGCGGCGTTCTGGAATGTGGCCACCCAGTCATTCGCGGTTACCGGGTTGCCGTCCGACCAGGTCAGTCCTTCCCGAATCTTGAATGTCCAGGATTTGCCATCCTCTGAAGTCTCCCACGACTCCGCCGCGGCGGCCTGGATTTCGAAGTTCTTGTCCAGCCGGATGAGTGGCTCGCTGGACAAGTCGGCGACGCCGCCTTCCGCCCGCTGATACACCGCGGCATAGAAGTCGAGGACTTTGGCCAGCGCGGCATTTCCCGCCACCCTGTAAATCTGCTGCTCGGCAGGAGCGGCGCCCTCGGGCAGATCCTGCAGGGAGGAAGAGAGTGCGGATTTCAGATGCGGCGAAGCCACGGCGTCGCCACGCAGCATCCCACCGCCAAACATGCCGAGCCCGGCGGCCATTGCCGTGCCGCTGATGACCGTTCGGCGGTTGAACCGCTTGCTATCCATCGACTCCTCTTGTGTAGATGATTGGTTCGACACCGTCGTCTCCTCCGGTTGTGTGCAACACCGCGGAGCCGGACGTCGGCTTCGCACCCAATGTTGCGGCATTTTTCTTAACACCCTCAATTTTGGCGCGGATCGAGTGCATCGCGCAAACCATCGCCGACAAAAGCAAATCCAAGCACCGCCAGGGCGATGGCAATCGTGGGGAAAACCCCCAGGTACCAATAGAGCTGAATCGATTGCCGGCTGTCCGCCACCATCTTGCCGAGACTCGGCGTCGGCTCATTGATGCCCAGTCCGAGAAAGCTCAACCCTGCCTCGGCGAAGATTGCCGCCGGGATCAGCAACGTGATGGCCACAATCAGCGGCGGCACTGCATTCGGCAACAGATGCCTGAAGGCAATCTGGTGCTGCTTTGCGCCAATGCTGCGAGCCGCTTCGACGAACTCCCGCTCGCGCAAGGTCATGATTTGCGCTCTCGTCAGTCTGCACAGTCCAACCCAGGTTGTCACACCGATCACGAAGACCACGTTGAGCACCTGATTGCTGAAGACTGATTCGAGCACACCGCTGTTGACCACCGAAAGGAGGAAGATCGCAAAGAGCAATCCGGGGAAAGCGGTCATCACTTCGACGGCCCGAAGCACGACGAAGTCTGTTAACCCGCCCCGCAATCCGGCGGCCAGGCCCAACGGTATGCCGATCACACAGGCAACCAGCGTCGCCAGAACACCCACAACGATTGACGTGCGAATGCCATAGATCACGCGACTGAGGTAGTCACGACCAATCGCATCGGTGCCCATCGGGTATTCACGGCTGGGAAACTGATTGATGGCCATGAAATCCGCGGTGTTGTAGTGCGTCGGCGCAATCCACGGAGCGGTGAGCGCCACGAAGACGAGAATCACCACGATCGCCAGACCCACAAGCGCGAGCCGCTGCCGGCGAAAGCGTGAAAACGCCAGATCAAAGTTTGTCCGGTACCTGCGTCCACTGGGAGACGCAGAAGCATCGTGGAGGTCGATCGTCGCCACAGCGCTAGTTCCTTCCAACCAGGCGAATGCGTGGATCGAGAACTGTGTAGAGGAGATCGGTGATCAGGTAGGTGATTCCCCACAGCGTGGCGATGAGCAGGGTCAGGGCGAGAATCATCGGATAGTCGCGACTAAGCGTGCTCGTGACAAAGTACGATCCAAGCCCAGGAATGCGGAAGATCGCTTCGATAAAGATCGAACCAGTCAAAATGTTGGGAATCTCAGGAAGCAGAACGGTCACCCAGGGGATCGCCGCGTTGCGGGCGACATGAGACGCCATGACCCGTTGTTCACTGAGCCCTTTGGCGCGAGCCGTGCGCACGTGGTCGGCACGCATAGTCTCGATAATCGAGAACCGGGTGTATCGCGCCACCAGGGCCATTGGAGCCAGCGAATAGGCGATCACCGGCATGATGTAACTTTTCCAGTTGTCCAGCCCACCGGAGGGAAGGACGTCCCAGCGGACGCTGAGCATCAGGATGAGCCACGTGCCGATGACCCAGCTGGGCACGGTCAGCCCGAGTGTGCTGGCAGTGGTCACCAGGTAGTCGATCCAGCTGTTTTGCCGCGTCGCGGCGATGAATCCGAGCAGCGTGCCAAGCCCATACGCCAGCACTAACGTAGGAACGCCAATGCGGATCGTCACTGGCCAGCGGTCGGCGATGAGATCGACAACCGATTCGGTGGGACGCTGGAAAGAGACTCCGAAGTCGCCTCGCAACGCATGCGACATGTAATTGACATATTGGACAATGAGCGGTTTGTCGAGTCCGTATTTCTCCAGCTGGGCCTGGCGGGTCGCTTCGGGAAGACGCCGTTCCCCGATGTCGAACGGACCTCCAGGCACGGCATGCATCAGGAAGAAGGCGATCAGGGAGACGACAAAGAGCACGAAAATCAGACTCAGGAGCCGTGCAAAGATATAGCCTGCCAACAGTCGCTCCGCAAGAAATGTCGTTCGGATATTGGTGCGCGGAGTTTAGCATGAAGGGCAGCAGGCAAATGTCCGACGTAGGTGGAGTCCCCCCCTCTCCCGCGGTCGGGAGAGACTCCCTTTCCGGCCGGAGAGGGCTTGGGGAGAGGATGCCGGAGTTGAGGGACATCAATGCAGCGGTGGCGCCCTGTGCCCACCGGTGGCCGAGCGAAACGGAGCGAACGCAGTGAAGCGACGTTCCGTGGAGCCACAACTGCGCGTGCTGGCTCCCACTCATGTGCTCGCCAGGTGCTATATGATCCACGGCCGGGTACGTTCGAACAGCTCCAGCGCCTCCTCCTGATCGGCATTCTCCACGGCGCCGGGACATCGGTTTCTGATCGCAGCCAGCGCGTCCTCTGCCGTCGCGCCGCGACGAATCAGCCACGCCGCCAGAATGGACCCGGTACGTCCCTGACCCTCAAGACAATGCACCGCGACTGCCCGCTGCAGGGCATGCTGCGCGTCGATGAATCCCAGCGCTTCGGCAAAATGAACCGGTTGAGGGGCGGTCATGTCCTGGACCGGTATGTGCAGCGACTCGATTCCCGCGTTGTCCAGCGCCCATGTGTCGAGAGGTGACTCGGTTAACGAGAGAAGCGCTGCGATTCCGAAGCGCCGCAGCGACTCCAAATCGGTCGCCAGATCGCCGTGACCACCCGGCCGGCTGCAGCCGGCCAGCGATTCTTCAACTATCCAGTAAAAACGTCGCATTTCCGGCAAAGACTCCTGTCAGCCAGAGCCTATCACCGCGCCATATCGACTGCCCCCGGCCATCGGAGCAGGGCGGCATTGACCAAACTGATGAGAAGGGTCTAGTTCGACCGGTCAGTTGGAAGATTCGGGATCAGCCAGCCGAGGAAGCTCTGCTGACTGCGCGTTTGCAGATAGACCGATCCCGGCCCGGTGAAGTTCACCACGAATCCTTCTCCGCCGGCGATTGTCGACTTCCAGTTGCCGAACTTGCGAACGTTGTACTGCACGTGCGAATCAAAGGCCACAATGTGACCGGTGTCGATGATGTATTCCTGTCCAGCATTCAGGTCGACTTTGTGGATCGCGCCATAGGAGCTGATGACCAGCGTGCCGCTGCCCGCGCAGCGAAGCATGAACAACCCTTCGCCGCCGAAGAAGGTGCGCGCGCCGCCCCAGTCGGTGCTGACGTCGATATCCATCGTGCTCGCCATGTAGCTGCCCGATTGCACGATGAGATCTTCATTCTGCAGCTCCAGCACCATGACGTCACCCGGCAACGCAGGGCCGAGCAGGATGTAACTCTGATTTGAAGTTGCCGTATATACGTTCTGGAAAAAGCTCTCTCCGCCGAGAACCGATCGCTTCAGCGACTTCAGCAGCCCGCCCGTGGCTTGCGTCTCGACTGTCAGATCGCTCATGGCGACCATCGCGCCACCCTCGACCCGCACCTTCTCGCCCTGACTGAGCGTGGCCCGGCATACCGCGAACGCCGGCTGGTAAAGAAGCTCTGTCTGCATCCCGCTATCCTTTCATTGCCTGTTTTGCGCTGCGCTGATTACACAGCACATCCTACCCAATTCGCCCATTGAGAGAACGAGGCGACTGCTGTCTGTGGGAGTAGCCAGCGATCTCCACATTCGTAGGGGTAATGCCCCCGTGCTTACCCGTGGTCGAACGGAGCGGAGGCACGGAGCGGAGTGAGACTACGGGGCCAGGGCATCGACAGGGGGGTCGATGCGCACGGTTCGGAGGACGGGACACGAGAACCGGGGTGGTTTCTCAAGAACCACCCCGGTTGCCTGCCTATCGAAACTCAGGCGCTACAGATAATCCATCGGATCGACCGTCACGCCATTCTTCTGAACCATGAAGTGGATGTGCGGTCCGGTCGAAAGCCCTGTGCTGCCGATCGGGCCGATCGTCTGTCCCTGGTTCACGGTCTGTCCGACGCTGACATACGGCATCGATTGCATATGCCCGTAATAGGTTGCCAGTCCGTTGCCATGATCGATCTTCACGTAGTATCCCAAACCGCAGTCACACCACCCGGATTCGACAACCGTTCCCGCTCCTGCAGCAAGAATCGGCGTGCCAAACGGTGCTGAAAGATCGATGCCATTGTGCACGCGACATCCCCACGCGGCGTTGTAGCTATAGAAGCTGAGACTGCTGCAGCCATAGTCTTGCGTGAAGGTGTACTTCGCGAGTGGGTAAATGAACGTGGCCGAACTTGCTGACGCCGCTGCTGCCGGAGCGGTGGCGACCACCAGGAACTCACCCTTCACAAACCCCTGCACGGAGTTGCCGACAATGTAGTACCACGGCTCCGAATTGCGGTCGTAGAAGGGACCGTCAGTGATTTCGACGATGTCGCCGCCGCGGAACGTCCCGGTCAGCGTCCCATTGATGGTGGCGCCGTTGCGCACATTCGTCACGCCAGATGTGGTTGCCGAATCGCCAATCGCAAACGACGCGACCGATGTGCCACTCGACGATGAACTGCTCGATGATGAACTCGACGACGAGCTGCTCGATGCGATCAGGAATCCGGCATAGGCATATGCCCGGATCGAGCCATTGGTGACCAGATACCAGCCGTTCCCGGCGCTGTCATAGACGGGACCTTGCACCACGGATACCGTGGCGCCTTCCTTCAATGCCGCCAGCTGCTCCGAGCCTGCTTTCGGTTCCATGCGGAGACTGAGCCCACCGCCGGTGTCTGTCTGCACCGCAACGGTCTGGCCCTCGCTGAACTGAGGCGTATCGAAACCGAGATTTCCACTCGCTGCCGAACTCGACGATGAAGCACTGGTCGATGTCGTGCCACTGGCGGCCAGGAAACCAGCAAACGCATATGCGCGTATCGCTCCATCGGTGACAAGGTACCAGCCGTTGCCGGCATCGTCGTTTACGGGACCCTGTACAACGCGCAGACTCGTGCCGTCCTTCAACGCCACGAGTTTCTCTGAGGTCAGGCTCGGTTCCATGCGCAGACTCAGCCCACCGCCGTCGTCGGTTTGCACGATGACCGTCTGACCTTCGCTGAATTGAGGCGTGCTGTAACCGAGATTTCCGCTCGAAGTAGACGTTGATGCTGACGAACCTGAGGACGCGGCGGAGCTACCGCCTGCCGTCAGGAATCCGGCGTAGGCATACGCACGAAGCGCGCCGTCAGTGACGAGATACCAGCCATTACCGGCGTCGTCGTAGACAGGACCCTGCACGATCGTCAGGGAGGCGCCATCCCGAGCTGCTGAAAGTTTCTCGGCGCCCGTCGATGGCTCGAGCCGCAACGCCAGCCCTCCGCCATCGTCGGTTTGCACGAGAACCGATTGCCCTTCGCCAAACTGTGGCGTTTCATGACCGAGAGTTCCTGAGGATGTCGACGTCGACGGTTCGCTCGATGTGCTGCTCGATGTTCCGGCAACGAGGAAACCGGCGTAGGCATATGCCCGCAGCGGTCCATTCGAGACGAGATACCAGCCGTTGCCGGCATTGTCGGTATAGGGGCCGGCCACAATCGTCAGCGACGACCCATCAGCCGCCGCCGAGAGCTTCTCGGCGCTGGTGGAAGGTTCGAGACGCAGACTGAGTCCGCCCCCGTCATCGGTCTGTACGACAACCGTCTGACCTGTTGAGAAAGAAGGGGTGTCGTTTCCGAGATTGCCAGTCGATGCGGCTGCCGGGCTTTCGTCGGCCAATGCCGTTGTTGTGCTGGAACTGGAGGGCGCCAGGAATCCACCATAGGCAAACGCCCGAATCACGCCATTTGTGACGAGATACCAGCCATTCCCGTACGCGTCGTAATACGGTCCATCGACAATCCGAACGATGGTCCCATCGCCAAGCGCGGAGAGTTTTTCTGAGTCGACGCTGGCATCGTATCGCAGGCTGAGGCCGCCACCGTCGTCTGTTTGGACAACAACCGACTGACCAGCGGAAAAACTGGGAGTGTCGTAGCCGAGATATCCTCCCGACCCTTCCTGTGCTGAAGTAATGCCTGGAGCGAGTGCTCCGAGTGTGAGTGTGCCTGCCAACACAACGGCGCCTGCAAGCGCTCGCCAGCTCAAACGCCGGGCAGTGTGCGATGGGCGATCCACGCGCACTATTCCCTTCCCTCCTGACAACCGGACCCCCGAGTTCGCGGGCCTCGAGTCCTGTGTCTTCTCCAACCCTGCGAAAACCTGCCGGGGTAGCGGGCGGGTGAGAAGCATCGTGAGGAGACAGATACCGTGCGGGATGTGATACAGCATACCCCAGCCACCGCGCTGCGTCCCCCACGCCTGCGCTTCGGCCTGTCTCTTTCCCGAAATCGGCATTCAATCGTTACCGCGGGGCCTCGATTTTGCGCGCCGGACTCAATGCCGGGTCGGGTTGCGCATGGCAAATCTGAGGTGGTGACGTTGAACGCCTGCCCCACCTTAGCAAAGCCGGTTCTGCTGGTTCAATGTGAACGTACGGCTTCTTTGCCCGCAGGCGAGAAAGCTGTGAATGGCAATCATGACAAAAATGACATGATTCTTCGCGATTCCTTGCCCTGGCGCCCACTGGAGCATGGTCAGTGGCTATAATCTGCTGAATCGGCGCGGCGCCGGTGTCCTTGCGCTCCCCAGTTGCCGCGATATGTTGGATCAAGCCGGTCCCACCTGACTGCCAGGCATGCGTCCTGACCGGGCGACCGTGTGAAGCGAAGGAAACTTGCCAGAGTGAACGTCACTGTCGAGCGAATCCCTGAAAGCCAGGTCCGCCTTGAGATCGTCGCCGATCAGGAAGAGCAGGACCGGGCGATTGACAAGGCTATTCAGCGTGTCGCCAGGGAAGCGACGATTCCAGGATTCCGAAAAGGCAAAGCCCCGCGATCGATGATCGAGCGGATGTATGGCCGGGAAGCGTTTGCTGAAGAAGCGAACCGCGATCTGATCGAGGAACTCTTCCGTGAAGCGGTTAAGCAGGAGTCGCTGCAGGTTGTCGGCGAACCGGAGCTCGATTCGATCGAGCCGGATCCCCTTTCCTTTGTGGTGCGCGTGCCGGTGTACCCAGTCGTCGAGACTGGCGACTACGCATCGGTGCGAATCGAGCCCGTCGACGCGGCAGTTGGCGATTCTGACGTCGAGGCGATGTTGTCCGACATGCAGCGGGCCGAGAGCCCTTGGGTCGATCCAGCCGAACCCCGCAAAGCGATAGAGGGCGATCAGGTCACGCTCGACATCGAAATCATGGACGGCGATGAAGCATTTGGTCCGAAGAACGAAGATGCCGTATTCGTCATTGGCGAAAGCAACTTGCTCAGCGAGCTGGCCGACGTGATCGCGACGCTCGAAGTCGGGGAGTCGGGTTCGGCCGACATCGAGTTCGGGGAAGACGACGATCGCTATCGCGAGGACGATCCACGGCGCGGCAAGACCATGACGTACTACGTGACGCTGAAAGGCGTTAAGGAGAAGGATCTCCTGCCGCTGGATGACGAATTCGCGGTCACCTATGGCAACAATGTCGATTCGCTCGAGGCATTGCGTGAGCGCCTGCGCACCAATCTCCACGTTCAGCGCACCCGTGAATCACGCACCTCCGCCGTAAGCGCCATCATCGAGCAGCTTCACACCCTTGCGGAGTTCGATGTTCCAGCGGCGATGGTCGACGATGCCGTCGATGAACGTCTGAACAATGTCCGCTCTCGTCTCTCATACAGCGGCATTCCACTTGAAGCGTATTTGCGGCAAACAGGTCAAACGGAAGAGGCCTTGCGAGACGATCTCCGCGAGCAGGCGGAGCGCGATCTGCGCACTTCGCTGATTCTGCGGGAGATCGCAAACAAGGAAGGGATTTCGGTGACCGATGAGGATCTCGATGCGGAGATCGAGGACCTCGTTGCCGGTGCGCCGGAAGCCGAGGAAATGCGCCAGGCGTATGGAACGAACGCCTATCTCCGGTCCACGATCCGCAACGATCTGTTCGATCAGCGGCTGACCGATTTCCTGATCGATATCGCGACCGAAGGCAAGGGCGCGGTGCTCAACGGGTTTGTCCCTGAAGTACCAGATGCTCCTGATCAGGACGTCGCGTCCGGCAAGGCCGAGGAGGCGCCCGGTTCGGCCGGAGCCGAGCCGGGCGAAGGTTCGCCAGCATCCTCGTCGAAGAGTGATGAGAACGATTCGAACAGCTAGTCTTTTATTGGTTGCCGGTCGACTGGCGACCCGTACATCCTGAAGCTGGATCTCCCGGCCTCTCTACACAAAGGAACTCCAGACGAATGAACATTCCCCGAATCGAAAACCTCGTCCCGATGGTCGTGGAAAGCAGCAATCGCGGCGAGCGGGCCTTCGATATCTATTCCCGCTTGCTGCGCGATCGCATCATCTTCATCGGCACGCCGATCGACGACCAGATCGCCAATGTAGTCATCGCCCAGATGCTCTTTCTGGAAAACGACGATCCCACCCAGGACATCAAGCTCTACATCAATTCACCGGGTGGCGTCGTGTATTCGGGGTTGGCCATTTATGATACGATGCAGATGATCAAGCCAGACGTCGCCACGTTCTGTATCGGTATGAGCGCAAGCATGGCGGCGGTTTTGCTGGCGGCCGGAACCAAGGGGAAGCGATTCGCCTTGCCGAACTCTCGCGTCATGATCCATCAGGGTTCTGCCGGATTCCGGGGCGCGGTTCCCGACATCGAAGTCGTGGCCCGCGAGACCATCAACCTGACCACCAAACTGACCGAGATTCTCGCCCAGCACACCGGGCAGGATTTCGATCGCGTTAAGCGTGACACTGAGCGGGACTACTACATGCCCGCCAGTGAAGCGCGCGATTATGGAATCGTCGATGAAGTGCTCGAGCCAACGCACAAACTGGTCACCGCTGGTGGTGGATCAGGGAATGGTTCGTCGTTGAACTAAGGATCGGGGTGAGCGCAGCTCACCCCATATTTGCGTGCTTGCCGGATGAGGCGCCTGACTGCTGGCTCAGGCGCGCTCGATCAGTTTATTCAGGATCCACGAGGTGTTCGGGGTGCATTACCGCTGTTCGTTTTGCAACAAGGGACAGGAAGAAGTTCGCCGGCTGATCGCCGGGCCAAACCAGGTGTACATTTGCGATGAATGCGTGCAACTCTGTCGCGAAATCATCGAAGAGGAAGAACCGCAGGTTCCCCGGTCGCAGGTGGGACCATCCCGGATTCCAACTCCCAGAGCGCTCTACGAACAGCTGAACAACTACGTCGTCGGTCAGGACCGCGCCAAGAAAATTCTCTCCGTTGCTGTCTATAACCACTACAAACGCATCAATGCCGAGATCTATGACGACGACGGCGACGAGGTCGAGCTTCAGAAGAGCAACATCCTCCTTGTCGGACCGACCGGCTGCGGAAAGACACTCCTTGCCCAGACGCTGGCCCGGCTGCTCGATGTGCCGTTTTCGATAGCCGATGCCACCGCGCTCACGGAAGCGGGATATGTTGGCGAAGATGTTGAAAACATCCTGCTTCGGCTGATTCAGTCGGCGGGAGATGTCGCGCGCGCTCAACACGGCATCATCTACATCGACGAAATCGACAAGATCGCGCGCAAGGCGGACAATCCCTCGATTACTCGCGACGTCTCCGGTGAGGGTGTCCAGCAGGCGCTGTTGAAGATCATCGAAGGCACTGTCGCCAACGTGCCGCCGCAAAGTGGTCGCAAGCACCCGCATCAGGAATACATCCAGATCGATACGCGCAACATCCTCTTCATTTGCGGGGGCGCGTTCGAAGGTCTCGACCAGATCGTCGCCAAGCGGATCGGCAAGCAGAACCGGATGGGCTTTGGCGGTCAGGCCGGCGAAGACGATACGTCCGACAATCCGCTCCACCAGATGACCCACGACGATCTGCTCAAGTACGGCCTGATTCCTGAGTTCGTCGGGCGCCTCCCGGTTTCCGTAGCGCTCGACGCCCTCAGCCACGACGATCTGATTCGCATCCTGACAGAGCCGCGCAATGCGATCGTCAAGCAGTATCAGAAGTTCTTCAAGCTCGATGACGTCGAGCTCGTCTTCACCAGGGAAGCACTCGAAGCGACGGCCCAGCAGGCCGAAGAGCGCAAGACGGGCGCTCGCGGCCTGCGCACCGCGATCGAAGAAGTGCTGATCGACGTGATGTACGAGATTCCGTCGATGGACAATGTTCGCAAGTGCATCGTCGATGACAATGTGATTCTGAATCGCTCGCGGCCGTTGCTCATGACCGAACGCGAAGAACCGATTCCCGCTGCCTGATGCTGCATTCTCGACCAGCGCGACATGAACCGGGCGCTGTCGTTCTGACCGGAACGGAGCGCCGGTGGAGTGCAGTCGAAAGATCTCCCGCCACAGCCGTATCACTTCTGCCGGGCGCTGGAATCGCCGAAGCCACTCCCTTGGACTGGCACCCGAACAGTCATGTTCGCGGCAAAAGTTTCCACGGCAGGTACAAAGCCCAATGAAAGCGATCACACTCACTGCATCCAGTGCGTCCCTGGGGGACACGCTGGCCGGAGCCGTCGTTGCGGAATCGGTGCGGGTCGATGGACGCCGGCTCTTCAGGAAGGGCGAAGTGCTGACGTCCGAGCGAATCGGCGATCTCGCATGGCTTGATCGCCCGATTCACGCGGTTCTACCTGAAGCGGGCGATATCCACGAAGACGCTGCGGCGGTCAGGCTGGCTGCGGCGATCGCCGGTCCAGGCACGACGTGCCGCAAACCCGTGCTGAGCAGGGTGAATGTGCTGGCCGGCCGTAAGGGGTTGCTGCGGGTCGATCGTGACGCCGTCATGGCGTTGAATTGCGTGCCCGATGTTGCCATTTTTACGCAGATCGACCGGATCGCCGTTCTGCCAGGCAAGACGTTGGCGGGCGTCAAGATAACGCCGATTGTGACGAGGAAAGAGCATATCGAACGGGCTGAATCGATCGCGGCAGAGTCGCCGGTGATCCAGGTCAAGCCGTTTCTACCGCTGCGAGTCGGCGTGTTCTCGACGGAAGGAATGGGCGGCGCCGCTCAGCAACGCTTTCGCGACAGCGTCCGCTCCAAGGTCAGTTGGTACGGCGGCTCGGTTGTTGACATCGTCGATGTGCCCCGTGACCCTGGAGCAGTGCGCGAAATCTTGCGGCGCTACCGCGATCAGCATGTCGATCTCGTGCTCGCTGGCGGCGGGAACACGGTCGACCCCCTCGATCCAACGCTTGCCGCCCTGCAGGAAGTCGGCGCTGAGATGATCACCTTCGGTGCGCCCCTGCATCCCGGCAGCATGCTCTGGTTGGCGCAATGGCAGGACACCCCTGTCTTCAATCTGGCGTCCTGTTCGATGTTTTCGCGTTCGACGTCTGCGGATCTGATTCTGCCCTGGATTATGGCCGGAGAGCAGGTGCGTCGCGAAGATATCGCTGCGCTCGGTTACGGTGGTCACCTGGACAAGGACATGCAGTTTCGCTTCCCGTCCTACGAGTCAGACGACGCCGGTGAACCTGACGAATCGTAGTCTTCTCCTGTGCCAATTCCTGCAACCGGAGTATCCTGCGTTACGATGGTCCGGCTCGTGAAATCGTGAATGAGTTCCGCAAACCACGTGCGAACGTATGCTTGAATGACTGCCGGATATGATGGTGAGCCGGCGAGTGACGTGGAGAGGTGCATGCGCATGATCAAGCTGGGAACAGGACGTGCAGTCACAGTGCTGATCGCGCTGGTGTTGGTGATTCCAGGTGCGATGGTGGCGCTGCCAGTTTTTGCGCAGGAAGGAACCCCACTCGCCGATTTGCCGTTTGTCGAGGAGATCGCCAGCCCGGAAGCATCGCCGGAAGCGTCGCCCGTCGTCGTGACTGAAGAATACGAACCATCCGAGTTTGCCGTGGGCGGCTGGCGAATGGTCGTGGTGACCGCAGATGAGCAGGTCGAGTACCCGGAGTACGAGCTGCCGGCCCGCGACGACAAGAACTGGATCATCGTCATTCTCGATCTCACCAACTGGAGCCGAAACGACTACACGCTCGATCCGACGGCATTTGCATTGGAGGTTCCTGGCGGTGACGAACCCCGAGGATTTGCCAGGCGAAGCACAGAGCGAGTTGCTGACGCGCTGAACCTCCTGCCGGAAGTTGTCAGCGAGGGGATCGCCGTCAATGCCGGCGACACTGTCCGTGCCTCGCTCGTTTTTGAAGTCGCCAATGACATCATTAATCCCTCTCTTGTCGTTGGCGATGCGTCATTCCCGCTGGGTCCGGCGATCGACGGTGGGGTGGGGCTCGACGAACTGCCCGCGGAGCTCTTCGTTCCTGGAGAAACCGCGCGACAAGTCGTTGATTCGGTGATCGACGGAGGCACGCTGGCGCTGGGCTCCAGTGGAGTTGAAACGCGTTTGACGTTCGTCGATTCTCCCGCCGGCGACGATTGCTTCGCGGAGCAGTCATCGGGCAACCTCACCAGGCTGACGACGGACCGGGTCTTTGTCGAAACAGATGGCGATTTGCGGTTCGTTTGGTCGGAAGAGGAAGACGGTACGCGCCGCCTCCTCAATTTCGAACAGATTCGAGGTGGGTTTGCCGCGATCGACAGTGAGATCAGCGGCAGATTCGAACTCTGGTTCCGCCAGGGGGAAGAACTCGCGAAACGCGCCAGCGGCGGCATTTGGGGAGCGTGCAGCGGTCCCCATGGCGTCGTCCGAACGACGTCACCCGAACGGTCTGTGATTCGAATGAGCGATGGTGCAAACGGCACCACGCCGTATCGCGTCTGGGTGGAGTGGTCTCCGGAGCTGGTGACTACCCCGGACGGCGGCGCGTGGGCATTCTTCAGTGCGCTTGCCGACAACGGACCATTGAAAGACCAGCAACGCCTGTACGCATCGCACTTTGATCCGGCAACCGGACGATGGGCGGACGCCACCGCAATGCCGGCTGGCGAGATTCAGTTTGGAGCATCCGCTGTTGTCGACAGTCGGGGTCTCGTCCACGTGATCTATTCAGCCCGGGAACAAGTCGGCGAGGAGTACCTGAGCACGCTGATCTACACGATGGAGGATGGGAGAGGCGGTTGGACATCGCCATCCGCCGTCTCGCTCGATCAGCTTGCCGGGCATCAGATCGCGCCTTCTTTGACGATTGATGCCAACGACCGCCTCTATGTCGCCTGGCAGGATCAGCGAGCGTTTGGAGATCAGGGCCGGGCGTCGTCGCCGCTCAACGCCGATATCTTCGTCAGCCAGAAGGATCGCGGCGGAGCCTGGACGACGCCGGTCCTCGTCAACCAGCATCTGCCAACCGCGGCTGCGCTGTTGCCGAATCTCGTCGTGAGTGGCGACCGCGTCGTGTTGATCTGGTCGGTCTACACCTCGGCGCTGGGGCCGGACAACGCGGCCCGCATGGAATGGTCGATGCGCGATGTCAATGCCGATCTCGTCGATTGGACCGCGCCGAAGGTATTTGCCAATGGCCGGGGAGACAACTTCGGCGGCCGGTTTGTTGATGTCGCCGCTGATCCGACTGGCGGCGTCGTTGTGGTCTATGCCAGACGAGGGATCGACACATTCCTTTTCCTGAAGCGACTCATGCCGGGAAACGACGACTGGACATCCGACACCTTGATCGCCTTCGGTGATCGTGGCACCTTCCCGACTGTCACCGTGAATAATGAAGGTGTCGCTTTTGTCGGATTCAATGCCAACACCGGGACGTTCGGCGATGGCTCCGAGATCATCGTCGATGTCGGCGCAACCGCGATCGATTTCCGGTCGCTCGAGCCAGGCAACGAGGTCGTGTTGACTCGGGATGATCCCAATTCTCAGGGGCGGGCGGTGATTGCCATCGATGTCACCGGAAGACCGTGGTTCGTCTTCTTCGGACAGATTCCAGGCTTCCCACCGACGCAGGTTGGCGCATTGCGGAACGCGAACATACCGATTCTGCCGATTGCTCAGGCGATCATCCCGGAGCAGCCTGCTGCGTCCGGCACGCCGGTCGCCTCTCCGGAGCCAGCCGACTAGCCAGGCCCACTCGCGCGACGAAGGTTTTGGCGCTCCTCTTGCTATGTCATTCTGAGCGCCAGCGAAGAATCTCCCGCCGCAGCGGCGGGTTACGGGCAGCGTCGTCTCCGCCCCGAGCGAGAGATTCTTGACTTCGTTCAGAATGACTTGGTTTGTTTGGTGTTCGCTCCACATGACAATCTGCGTCGAACGGGTTATGCAGAGTGACGGTGTCTGCCGGTGCGCTTATTCCTAGCGACGCTGCTATGCTCCTCGCATGGGCAATCTGAAACACACAATCATTTCGTTCGGTATTGCGATTACCCTTGCGCTTGTGCTTCTCATGGCAGGCATGAGCACCGGTGTCTCCTTCATGCTCGGGGCGGTCGCCGGAATCGGCTCGAGTATTCTGTTGCAGAGAAAAGCAGCTTCTCTCGCGATGGGACCGCTTGGCGGGTCGGACGAGCCTGGCGACATCGATGCCGCATTCAAGGCGGCTCAGGCCGCTGTGCGCAACCTGCCCGATCAGGTCGCTCGTATCGACGACGCCCAGACTCGCGAGGTCGCTCAGCGAACGAGCAATACACTCACCCAGATCGTTGATGCGCTCGAATCTGGCGACAATCGGGGTATCTCCCCATTGCTGGTCGATCAGCTCATCGAGCCTGCCCAGGCGCTCCTGACCGACTATCTCTGGCTGCAGAAGCGCTCAGAATCGACGGCTCGCGATGCGATGACCAAGATCGCGCTGGGCGATCTGCCCGCCGCCGAACACTCCGCGCGGCAGGTGCAGGCGCTCCTCGAACGATCGGGTCCGGCCGATGTCGCGGCAATCCGGCGCGCGGTCGATTTCCAGTTTTCGTTCGGCGGCGAGACGGTCATGCCCGGCCAGGAGCTCTGGGGCAATCGTCAGGAGGTTGCTCGTTCCGCAGAGCGTGAGACCTGATTCGGGAGAGAGGGCGCATGCGAATCGCGGTGGTCGGTACCGGGGCCCTTGGTGGCTTCTACGGTGGGGTGTTGGCCCGGGCAGGTTCCGACGTTATCTTCCTTACCCGTGGTGAGTCACTGCATGCCTTGCGCCGCGGCGACCTGCAGATCCGATCGAAGCTCAAAGGCGATTTTTCCGTTCCGGTCAACGTCACAGACGACGTCTCCGAGATTGGCCAGCCCGATCTCATTCTTCTGACGACCAAAGCCTACGATCTCATCTCCGCCGCGCAGTCGATTGCACCAGAGGTTGGAGAGCACACGAGCCTCTTGACGATGCAGAACGGCATCGATCACATCGATCGCCTGTCGGGCTTGATCCCCCGTGAACGGATAGTGCCAGGAGTCATCTACATCTCCTCGACGGTAATCGAGCCTGGCGTAATCGATCAGGTCGGTGGACCGGGGACGATCATCATTGGCGAGGACACGGGCGGCGTCTCCAACCGAATCACCGCAATTCAGCGGGAACTCGCCGCCGCCGGGCTACCGGTCGAAGCCGTTGACGATATCTGGTCGCGCCTCTGGGCAAAGTTCATGGTGATCTGTGCAATGAGCGGCGTCAGCGCGTTGACCCGTCTGACGCTTCGCGAGATTTTCGATACGCCCGAGAGCCGGACACTCTATCTGGAGGTCATGGAAGAAGTGGCGGCCGTCGCCCGCGCCAAAGGTGTCGCGCTTCCTGAGGACGCGGCAACGGCGTCGTTGAACATGTTGCTCACTATGCCATCGTTACCCTTGCGCGGATCGATGGCCTACGATCAAATGGCGGGACGGCCTCTCGAGCTGGACATGCTGAATGGCGCCGCGGTCCGCCTGGGCGAGGAGGCCGGCGTTCCAACGCCGATGAATCTGGCGATCGTTCGGGCCTTGAAGCCGTTTGCTCGTGGTGGCGCTTCACAATCCCAGTGACGATCGATCGCCGTCTCCTGCCGCACGCCGGCGCGTTCGTTGGTTCGTGTCTGGTCGGAGCGGCGGTTGTCGCCACGCGGGTTGCTGTCGATGAGATCGAACCGGTCGGTCTGGCCTTTCTCCGCTATGGACAAGGCGCGCTCGTTCTCTTCCTGGCCCTGATCCTTTTCACCTCGACTCCAATCCGTGCCACAGTGCCTGAAGTGAGGTCGTTCGCCGGGTTGGGCATCCTGATGTTTGCCCTCTTCCCGGTGCTCTTCAACACCGCTCTCCAGTTCACAACTGCCTCCCGCGGCGCCGTGATCCTGGCGACGATGCCACTCTGGGGCGCGCTGCTGGCTCGCAGATTCGCCGGAGAGCGGCTGAGGACCGGCCAGGTTGCCGGCGTGCTGCTTTCGTTTGCGGGCGTGGCGATGGTCTTCGCCGAGAGTGGTCTGGGTGTCGATGGCGGCGGCAGGGTGATCGCCGGCAATCTGTTGATGCTCTGCACCGCTATTGTCGGCGGCGTGTATGCGGTACGGGCGAAACCGGTGATGAGCACCCACTCGCCGGCCAAGGTCACCGCCTGGGCGATGCTCGCCGGAGCCGCATTGCTTTTCGTTCCGGCGCTGGTCGAAGGTCTGCCCGGTCAACTTCGCGTCGCCAGCACGAATACGCTGTTGCTCGTCCTCTATCTGGGGACATTCGGCGGCGCGGTGGCGTTCTGGATGTTCGCCTACACGCTCGGCAAGCTCTCACCGACGCAGGCGCTTGTCTACATCAATGTCAATCCGGTCGTGGCCACAATATTCGCCAGCATCTTCCTCGACGAAAAGCTGACAGCTACGTTCGGAATCGGTTTCGCTACGGTCATCGTGGGCCTCCTGCTCACAAATCTCCCGAAACGAGCCGGAAAGACCTCACTCATGCAACCGAATACGCGCTCCTGATATCTCCGCCGCGCAGGGGTACCCCTCGTGGGTACCCACGTTCCTCACGGCCATGATCGCGTTTGAAAACGATCTCACGTACAGGTTCGTTTCGTTCGACATTGGTTGTCGGGCACGTGGGCAGGCACGAGACGCGCCCTACCCGGTGGCGGCCTCGGCGAATGCTTCCATGCTGGGGAATCGGGCGTCGGGCGTTGCCTCGGCGGGCGGTGTAGCGCCGAACCCTTCACGATCGTGGCGACGGTCGATCCAGACCGTCGCCATACCCAACGCCTTGGCTGGTTGGTGATCGTGGAACAAGCTTTGGGCCACGTGCAGAGTCCGCTCGCGCGGGACATCGATCGTGGCGAAGGCCACCTGGAAGTTGTGATGATCCGGTTTGTACGAGCCAGCCATCTCCGCGGTGATGATCCAGTCGAACTCGATGCCCAGCTTCTCGTTCGAGGCCGCGAAGAGATCGGTATCGCAATTCGTGATCACACCAAGTTTGAAGCGATGCTTGAGCCGCTTCAGCGCGTCGGCGGAATCATCAAACGCCGGCCAGTCGCGTACGCTGACCGAAAACAACTCCCGCGCGTCCGTCGAAACGCTGACTCCAAGGTCCGCGGCGACACCCTCCAGTGAGTCCGCCAGCACGTCCCGGTATCGCTGATAGGGATGCTCAGCGTCGGACTCATGCCGCGCAAACGCCACGAGCAATTCGTCGTCGGAGGCATCGACTGCCGGCATCGCCCGTCGCATCGCCGCGACCAGCCCGCTCTCCCAATCGATCAGCGTACCGTAGCAATCGAACGTCAATGCGTCGTAGTCCCTGTAAGTGATGGACATCGGATGGCAACCCCCCGGAACCGGCAAAACCTCAATCGTCGACGCGCACGATGTCCTTGTTGAACACGACATAAGCCGTTTCGTCGCACCCTTTGATCCGTGCAGACTGCCCAATCCGCACATCCCCGCGGGCACTGATCATCAGGTAGGCGTCGGTGCGGTCGAGCCGCAGCTCCCGCATCAGGATGTCGGTCATGAATTCGACCGCTTCATGTACGGCATCGTCGAGTGTTTCGCCTTGCCCGGTTGAAATCCACGACTCATCAGTTTCGATCCAGGGTCGTTTCGGCGCATTGCCTTTCAACACCGTGACCGACACCATCACCTCGCCGGAAATCTCGACTCCGGTGCCGCTGACCTCGCCGTCGCCCATCGAAGCGTGCAGATCACCAATCGCCAGCAATGCACCGGGGACATGCACCGGCAGGTAGACCGTCGATCCAGCCCGCGCGGCGTTGAAGTCCATGTTGCTCCCCTGAGCACCAGGATGAGCGGTATAGACGACACCTTCCGCCGGCGCCGTACCCAGCACCCCGACCATCGGACGCGCTTTGCAGCGCAGTTTGTTGCCAAAGATCAGGTTGTCGCCTGCTACCTGCACCATCATCGCGGGAAGATCGCGCAGACCATCCTGAATCACACCGGCGCCGCCAAGCGCCCGCACGAATCCATATGGACCCAGCTGGATCGAGAGAATCTTCACCGCCAGCGCGTCGCCCGGTTCAGCCTCCTCGACGTAAATCGGTCCGGCAGCCGGATTGACCTTGTTTGGGTCGCGCGTGCGGATGAATTCCTCGAAGTCGGCGAGAGCGTGAATTCGCCCACTTGAGGTGTCGTGCGTTTCGAGTGTGATGAAGTCGCCCGATGAAATCGTCGCCACCGGCGGCGTCGAAGCATCGAAGCTGTACACGAGTTTGTCGCGTGGAATTCTGGTCATCGGATGGTCGCTCCTTTCGACAGAGGGATTCTACCGGCAGGAGCATCGGGGCGAGCAGGCACCGCGCGAGCGCATGGTCAGTCAGTGTCTGAGACCGTGCTCCAGGAGCGTAGACGGCGTAGAAGCGCCTGCTTTTTGCGTTGATGATGTTCCATGCGCTGCAATATACCGTCAAGCACCTGAATGGCTTCAACGATGTGTGGTCCTTTGTTCAACATCACGCACTCGGCACGCTGCGACATGGCGGCGTCGGTGATTTCCGAGCGAGACGGAAGACCGGTCCTTGCAAGCGTTTCTAGCACCTGCGTCGCCCAGATCACCGGAGTGTGCGCAGCCTCGGCGATCCACAGGATTTGCTCCTGCACTTCGGCAAGTCGCTCGTAGCCCAGCTCAACAGCCAGGTCTCCCCGGGCGATCATGATGCCGGCGGCGGGATATCGCAGCGAAGTCAGGAGGAGCTGGGGCAAGCTTTCGAACGCGCGTCGTGTCTCGATTTTGAGCACCACGGCCGGTCGCCGATCTGTCAGCCGCGACAGCGCTTCCTCCAGGGCAATGATGTCGGCCGCGCGATGGACGAACGAAAAACCGATCATGTCGGCATGTTCGGCGACGAACGGCAGGTCTTCGAAGTCCCGATCGGTCAGCGCAGAGAGCTGCAAGTCGGTGTCGGGGAGATTTATGCCCTTCTCAGCCCGGAGCCGGGAACCTTCGGTTTTCGCCTGGACAATATCCACGGCGATCTGCGACCGGCTCACTTCGCGGATGACGCCCCCAATCTGACCATCGTCGAACCAGATTCGCTCGCCGGGTTTCGCTGCGCCAAAGACATCCGGCAACGTGCACGAGATTCTTGCCACGGAGCGGAGTTTTCCCCGCTTGTCGTATTCGGCGGGCCGGCCCGGCTTCTCATTCCTGGTCAGGAGGAGCTGATCGCCGCGATGCAGAAGGATCGACTGTTCTGTCGGCGGCAATCCGGATATGACTGAAGTACGTGACGAATTGCTCTGCAGCACCGTGCCATTCTCGATATAGGTCGTCCGGTCGCACTCTGCCCACCAACCACCATCCTCGCGGGATGTCAGGGTCAACGCACGCCGCCGTTTCCTGGTATCCGTCAGCTGAAGCAGTTGGTCCTGCGACAGTGAGTCAAGAAATCCGCTATCGACCGGAATCACGGCGCTTGCCGGTGCAGGAGCCGGCGACGGATGCTCGGCGTTCGTAAGCCAGATTCGGGCCGGGGCAACGACGACGCCGCGGCGATCCCGTTGGGGACGCCACCGCACGACTGCCGGTCCAGGCAGGATCGATCCAGTGCGCAGCTTCGGTCCTCCAAGATCCATCAGGATCCGGCAGCGCTTCCCAAGCTCCCGTTCGGCGCGGCGGAGGTGATCGATCATCCGCGACCAGGCCTCTTTGTCGTCGTGAGCGCAGTTGATGCGCATCACGTTCATGCCGTTCGCCACCAGCGAATGAATCAGACTGTACGAATCCGAGGCCTCGGACGGCATCGTGACCATGATTCGCACGGTTCTTCCCTGCGGTCGCGGTCCAAGCAGGCGCTCGGTATGGAGATCGAGCAATTCGCGGCCCCGCTCGAAGTCGACGATCTGATAGGGAGGATCCTCGACCGACTTCTCGCTCCCGGCCAGTCTCAAAGCGTGCTGCAGCGCGGCCGTGACGCTCCAGATGACGTGTGGCTCGGAACGGCCGAGGGACGTCAGCCCGAGGCTGCTCAGCGATCGCTGGATTTCCCGGGCATCGCGCCGGCGAAACGCCAGGTAGGCGAGGAGATTGACCGCGCTCTCCCGATTGTCGCCATGGACGTGGGCGATTGTCTGGGGCATGTTCAGAGGAGCAGCCAACATGTCCGATCGCAGCGTCGCGAGCTGTTCAACCAGTTCGGCAGGTGTCAGGTGATGCATCGTCTCTTTGTCGACGGGATGCTCCCCGTCGCTGGTCCTGAAAATACCATCTGCCTGATGGTCGCGGTCGTTAACAACATGTTATCGAAAGATTGAAACAACTTATCCGTCGCTCGGGGCTGCCCAGAAGAGTCCCATCCGGGCGGTGGTGCCGCCATCGACGAACATGACATCGCCGGTCACCCAGCCCGCATCGCTGGAAACGAGGAATGCCGCCGCTTTGCCAATGTCATCCGGCGTGCCAACTCTGCCCAGCGGCACCGAGCGGTTGCCGGAATCTCGTGTGTAGTGCGGCATGAACGCGTATCTCGGCACCTCGACGACTCCCGGTCCGATTGCATTCACCCTGATGCCGCGTGGCGCCAGCTCGATCGCCAGCGACTTCGTGAACATCACCACCGCGCCCTTGGTTGCCGCATACGCGGTGTGGTTCGGCGCTCCACCAGCGCCGTGTACAGAGGTGATGTTCAGAATCGCGCCGGTTCCGTTCGGCAGGTAGTTCAGCGAGCGTTGCGCGCAGAAGAAGTATCCCTTGATGTTCAAATCGAACATCTCGTCGAAAAGCGCCTCAGTTGTCTCCTCGATCGGTTGGGAGCGCGTGACGCCGGCGTTGTTGACCAGGATGTCCAGACCACCAAGAAATGCCGCTGCTTCGTCGACCACGCGGAAACATTCCTGCACGAGCCGCAGGTCGCCGCCGACTGCCGACGCTGTCCCGCCTTCCTGCTGAATCTGCCCGGCTGTCTCGAGTGCGCCGGCCGAGCTCGAAGCGTAGTGGAGAACCACCGATGCACCCTGTCTGGCCAGCTCCAGAGCGATGCCCTGCCCGATGCCGATGCCAGCTCCCGTAACCAACGCCTTCTTTCCGGCGAGTACGCCCATGCCTCCCGTCCCTTCTGCCACAATGCGATGCGACGACACGGCTCACAATGCCGGGGCGTCGACGTCAATATGGGTCGTATTATCCGCATTCTCGGACAGGGGCTGCACGATGACCGTGTGCGACGACGACGACACACTTCCGCGGCTCCTGGAGAAGAAACTGAACGCGGAGCACGGCGATGGTTTCGTCGACTTCCTGACCGACGATGATGGTGTCTCCATTGCCGCCGATGAGTGGACGTTGAGATTCGAGAACGAGCGAATCGCCTGGCTGGCGATCGATGCCGAACCCGACGATCCGGATCTGCTGCGGACCACCTGGCGACAAGTCGTCGGCGAACCGGCCGAGCAACTGCTGTCCGAAATCAACCGTGAGACCGACGATGCTCTCGCCGCTCGGCTGGAGGCCTCAGGGGACCTGCTGAGCATCGATATGGCGAGGGTGTTGCGACAGCGATATCGCGAATAGGTGGCCGTGGGCAGCTGGAGTGAGCGGAAGGAGAGACGTCATGCCGATTGAAGAGCCCGTCCGGTCAGGAGAGCCACACGGGAATCCGGTCGACCCGCTGCCGCCGGCGCGCCGACCCGAGAGCCGGATATTCGAGGGCAGGTACGTCACCGCCCGGCCGCTCGACTATCGCCGCGACGCCGAATCGCTGTACGAGGCGAGCCACCAGGATTTGCCGAACAACACAATCTGGAACTACCTGCCCTACGGCCCGTTCACTGCAGCCGCGTTCGTCTCCCATCTGCGCGGCTTCAGTGCATCCGCCGATCCATACTTCTATGTCTTCACGCCGGTGGGAGAGGAGCACGCCACCGGTATGGCAAGTCTCATGACGATCGAGCCATTGCATGGGTCGATCGAGATCGGTCACATCATGCTCGGTGCGCCCCTGCAGAAGACGCCTGCCGCGACCGAAGCCATTTTTCTTCTCATGCGGCACGCCATGGACGATCTCGGCAACCGGCGTATCGAGTGGAAATGCGACGCCACAAACGCTCCGTCGCGCGGCGCGGCTCGCCGCTATGGGTTCACCTATGAAGGCACCTTCGCCCAGCACCGCATCGTCAAGGGTCGCAATCGCGATACGGCCTGGTACTCGATCATCGACAGTGAGTGGCCGGCGATTCGCGCCTGCTTCGAATCATGGCTGAATCCGTCAAACTTCGATGCCGCTGGACGCCAACGCGCGGCGCTGAGCGAGATGACTGGTCAATTGCGCATCCACCGCAGCTTCGAATGATCGCGTCGTGATTCTTGCCTTCAGCCAGAAAAGCATTGACTGGAGTTCAGGTATGTTCGGCGAATGATCTGGCGGTTTCCACCGGTGTTACAATGCCGTCATACGCCAGATTGTGGGCGAACTGCTGAACCGAACAGACGGATTTATGCGCCGCCCACAGTAATGATCAGGAGGCTTGACCAATGAGTGACAAAGTCGTCACGCAGTTAGTCGAGGAAGCCACGCGACGCCACTACACCCGGCGAGATATCGTCCGGCGCGGCGTTGCGCTTGGTCTTTCCGCGCCGGCAATCGGAGTGGCTATGAATGCCGTCCGTCCGCTGCCGGCGTTCGCTCAGGACACCAGCAATCCGCTTGGTGTCGATCCCGCCGCAGGGCTCGACGTCGTCATCTTTGATGGCGGCTTCGGCAATGAGTACGCGGTCAATGTGAACCGCATCTACAACGAGATCTTCCCCGATGCGGAGATCACCTACACGGCCACGATCCGCCTTGGACCTCAGTTCCAGCCGCGCTTCGTTGCTGGAAACCCGCCGGATGTGATGGACAACTCCGGCGCGGAGAATCTGCCGATTGCCACACTGGTGGCGGAAGGTCAGCTCGCTGATCTGGCCGATCTTCTGGCAGCGCCCGCCTACGACACAGAGGGCGCCACCTTCATCGACACTCTCGTGCCTGGTTCGCAGGAAACGGGCGTTTTCAGCGGCACGCAGAACGTGCTCCTCTATGCGATGACTGTCTATGGCATCTGGTACGACCAGACCTGGTTTGCCGAGCAGGGATACACCTATCCGACCACATGGGCGGACATGCTGACCCTCTGTGAAGAGATCAAGGCTCAGGGCGTCGCTCCGTGGACCTATCAGGGGCAGTATCCACAGTACATGCGGCTCCTCTTCGATCAGATGGTTCCGAAGCAGGGTGGTCTCGAAGCGCTCGTCGCGCTCGACAACCTCGAAGATGGCGCCTGGCTCTCCGAGCCGGTTGTCGCCGCCGCCAGCGCCTTGCGCCAGCTCTACGACAATGGCTACATCCTTGAGGGGACTGAGGCTCTGTCGCACACCGATTCGCAGGCCGCATGGCTACAGCGGCAGGCCGCGTTCATCCCATGCGGCACCTGGCTCGAAAACGAGATGGCGGATCTCATTCCCGAAGAATTCGTGATGGTCGTCAACCCGTCGCCATCGCTCGAAGGCGATGTCGTGCCGTTCGAGGGCGTCGGCGCGTGGGCAGGCGAGAACTTCCACGTTTCCGAGCAGGGCAAGAACGTTCAGGGCGGCAAGGAGTGGTTGCGGATTCTCTTCTCCAAGGAGGGTGCGCGCTTCTTCTCTGAGAACACAAAGGCACCGACCGTCGTGCTCGGGGCGGCGGATGGACTCGACCTCGGCGTTCCCTTCCAGTCCGCTGCGGACGCGATCGCGAATGCGGGCGACAACACGTTCGCTTCCCGGTACGCGGACTGGTACCCACAGCTCAGCACCGATTCGCGCGACCAGTTTGGCCGCCTCATGACCGGCCAGGGCACGGTCGAGGAAGTGCTGCAGGCGATTCAGGAATCGGCCGACGCTGTCAAGGCGGACGATTCGATTCCGAAATACACTCGCGAGATCTGATCGATCGCCACGAGGAAATAGTGGGGGCGCCGTCACGGCGGCGCCCCTCTTCCGCAGGATGGGTGATGGCTACTGGTACTGAGTGCAGTGAATGTGAGCGAGTCCGTCGATGAATCACGGAAAATATCGTCTCATCCTTCCGTTTCTCGCACCGGCGCTTCTGCTCTACGGCATCTTTGTGCTCTATCCCTACGCC
Source organism: uncultured Sphaerobacteraceae bacterium (assembly GCA_964461025.1). Classification (GTDB taxonomy): domain Bacteria; phylum Chloroflexota; class Chloroflexia; order Thermomicrobiales; family UBA6265; genus JAHBVL01. The sequence continues at coordinate 25,351 of CAYWSE010000031.1, forward strand.
AGCGCGATCAAGAACTCCTTCTACCAATGGCGCGGTGTGAGCGCCAATAAAACCTACATTGGAATCGACAATTACCGGCGCCTCTGGGACGATGACAACTTCCGGATCGCGTTGACGCACAATGCCCAGCTCCTGATCGTGCTGCCACTCTTTACGATCAGCCTGGCAATGCTCTTTGCCACACTCTTCGTGCAGGGCGGCAGAGGAGTCAGGGGTGCCGACTTTTACCGGGTCGTCTATTTCTTTCCCCAGGTCATGTCAGTCGTTATTGTCGGTGTGCTTTGGCAATATATCTATCATCCTAATAGTGGAATCCTGAATGCTGGTCTGCGCGCCGTGGGCCTGGACAGCCTGGCTCAGCCATGGCTTGGAAGCGCCAAGTACGCCTTGTGGGCCGTGGCGGCGGTGGTGATCTGGCAATCGGTTGGCTTCTATATGGTGCTCTTTGTTGCCGGAATGCAGTCGATACCGAGCGACTATTACGAGGCTGCGAGACTCGACGGCGCCAGCCGGTTTGCCCAATTCAAAGACATCACCATGCCGATGATGTGGGAGAACATCCGGGTCGCCATCATCTACATCGCCATCGCCGCGCTGGATCTCTTCACCATCGTGGCAGTGATGACCGAAGGCAAACCGAACCGGTCGTCGGATGTCGTTGCCCGTTTCATGTATGAACAGGCATTCACCAACAGTATGTTCGGTTATGCGAGCGCAATCGGCGTCGTTCTCCTGATACTGACCTTCTGTCTGGCAATGATTCTCTTGATTACTTCCCGCCGCGAGCGGCTGGAATTCTAGGGGGCGCGGGGTGAGTACTGAAACACAGGCCGCGCAAACGCAACTGACGGCGGACGATCACGAAATCGCCGAGGCAACCTACCGCGCCGGCAAGCGCAATCTCTTCTCTGGAGAAAGTCTCTTTGGAGGGTTTTCACAGATTCTGCTGGTGATCTGGGCGTTGATGGTTATTCTGCCCTTTGCCTGGATGATCATGACGGCGTTCAAGACCGATCCCGAGATCATTTTCCATCCCTGGGCGTGGCCAGAGTCGTTGCAGTGGAACAACTTCTCCCGTGCCTGGGAAGAAGCTCGCATCGGAACCTATTTCAAGAACACGATCATGGTGGTCGTGTGTTCGGTGTTCCTCACCCTGCTTTTCTCGTCGATGACCGCGTACGTCCTGGCGAGGTTCGAGTTTCCCGGCAATCGCTGGATTTTCTACATGTTTATGGCGGGACTCATGTTCCCGGTCTTTCTGGCGCTGGTGCCGCTTTTCTTCCTCGTACAGGATTTCAACAAGCTATTCGGTCTCACAAACAATCTGCCGGCGCTCGTTCTCGTGTATGTCGCCTATTCGCTCCCGTTTTCCGTTTTCTTCCTGACGAGTTTCTTCAAGTCACTGCCGTCTGAGTTGGCGGAAGCTGCCGTTGTCGACGGAGCGTCGCACTACCGGACATTTTTCGGTGTCATGTTGCCATTAGCCAAGCCGGGTTTGCTGGCGATCGGCATCTTCAACGTGCTTGGTCAGTGGAACCAGTTCATTCTGCCGCTGGTGCTCAATCCCAACCCCGACACCTATCTTCTGACGCAGGGTCTCGCCTTCCTGGCCATCCAGCAGGGCTACCAGAATGACTACAGCGCCCTCTTCGCGGCGCTGGTCATCACGATGATTCCGATTCTGGTGGTCTACGTCCTCTTCCAGCGCAAGCTCGAGGCTGGGCTCACGGCAGGCGCTCTCAAGGGATGACCGATCCCGACAGTTCACCGCACAACACATGGGCGGGGCAGACCGCGTTGGTCACCGGCAGCACGCGCGGTCTCGGGCGTACCACGGCGAGCTGGCTGGCGGGGCGCGGCGTCCGAGTCATCCTGTCCGGACGCGATCAAAATGATGTCGACCTGGCAGTTACCGAGCTTCAGGCCGAGGGACATTCGGTCATGGGGTTCGCCGCTGATCTCAGCTCGGTAGCCGGTGCGCACGATTTGGCCAGACAGGCATTGCAGGCAGTTGGCGAAATCTCGATTCTCGTCAACAATGCCGGAATGAGTTTGCGCGGTCACTTCTGGGAAGTCACCGATGCGCAGTGGGACGAGCAGGTCAATGTCAACATCCGGTCGCCATTCATTCTCGCCCAGCATGTCGCCAGGAACATGATGGACAACGGCGTGAAGGGCATAATCGTCAACGTCGGCACGATCGGCGCCCGCAAGTGCCATCGCGACGGCTGCGTCTACGACAGCGCCAAGGGCGGCGTCGAGGTGATGACACGGAACATGGCCTACGAGCTCGCGCCACATGGCATTTCGGTCAATTGCGTCGTCCCCGGGGCGATTCCGATTCGGCCCGGGGGCACATTCAACCCCGCCGCGTCGAGCGACTACTTGCGTCATGTCCCATTCGGTCGCTTCGGCCGTTCCGACGACATCGCCGCCGCCGTGCTTTTCTTTTGCTCACCCGAATCGGAGTTCACGACCGGGCAATCACTGCTGGTCGATGGCGGACACGCCACCTATCTGAACGAGTTCTGACGAGCGGAAGGCTGATCTCGCGGGAAGGGGAGTTCCGAGCACGATGACCAGAGGAATGGCGGCGGATCATGTCACGTCGGTGACGCGTCCGGATGATTTCGATGCGTTCTGGGACAGCTTGCTTCAGCAGGCGGCCATGACGCTACTGAACCCCACACTCGAGCCGATCCCGCTTCGCTCGAACGACCAGGTCGAGACATTCGAGATTCATTACGACAGCATCGACGGCGTGCGCATTGCCGGGTGGTATTGCCGGCCGCGAGAACGCTTCATCGCGCCGCCCTATCCGGCGTTGCTGCTCGTACCGGGCTACATCTCCGAACCGACGCTCCCCAAGTCGTGGGCGATGATGGGCTATGCGGCGGTCGGCGTCGCTCCCCGAGGCAAGCTGCGATCGAACGGTCAGTTCAATCCCGGCTATCCGGGGCTGTTGACCCACAACATCATCGACAAACACACGTACAGCTACCGGGCGTTCTACATCGATGCCTGCCGCGCCGTTGATTTCGTCCAGCAGCGGCCCGAGATCGATGCGTCACGCATCGGTGTGCAGGGAGGCAGTCAGGGCGGCGCCTTGACGCTGACCACCGCCGCGCTTCGCAACGACGCGATCACCTGTGGCGCCGCCGGCGCGCCCTATCTCACCGGTTACATGGACGCCGCGTCGCTGACCCATTCGAACCCGTACGAAGAGATGAATGAATACCTGCGCCTCTATCCGGAGCGGGAAACGGCGATGCGTCGCACCCTCGACTATTTCGATTGCATCAACTTCGCTCCGAAGATCAAAGCGCATATGCTCATTTCCGTCGGTCTCGGCGACGACGTTTGCCCACCTGAAACGGGTTTCGATCTGGTCAAAGCGATGACCTGTCCGGTTGAGTTTCGGACTTTTCCGCGCTGTGCACACGACGCCGGCAGCTACTGGAATCAATCGCGCGTCGAGAGTTTCCTGGCCGAACATCTGAACCCGGCCAAGTACGAGGCGAAGTCATGACTGCTCCGAGACCTGCGGATTTCGATGCCTACTGGCAAGCAATCGACGGCGAGCTCGCTGGCTACGACCCCGCTGCTGAGCTTGAGATGTCGCCAATACGGTCGAACGACTTCTCGACGATGTACTTCGTCCGATTGACGAGCATCGGTCCTTATCGCACCTTCGCCTATCTCAGCATTCCGCACGGGGAGGGACCGTTTCCAGCGCTCCTCAACACACCGCGCTACGGAAGCGTCAACAATCCGCCGCACTACGACGAGCGCCAGCGCTACGTAGTGCTGACCGCCATGCATCGCGGACAGCGACTCGCGGATAAACCGTACGTCGCCGCCTATCCTGGTTTGCTGACCGACGGCATCGAGGACGCCTCAACCTACATTTATCGCGGCATCGCGGCGGACTGTCTTCGCGCCGCCGAGTATCTTCTGGCGCGACCAGAGGTGCAGGGACAGCCGGTTGCGATCGCCGGAGACGACCTGGCGGTGATCACCGCCGCCCGGCGATCTGGATTCTCTGCGCTCCGCGTGTCCGCAATGACCTTCTATCGCATGATGGAAGCGGCGCCGCGAACCTCGGCTTATCCGCTGGAGGAAGTCAACGAGCACGTTGCGTACTTCACCGGTTCGGAGCAACGGGTCAGCAAGACAGTCAGCTACTTCGATCCACTGCATCATGCTTCGGCCGTCGCTGCTTCGGCCCTGGTCGAGCTCGGCGACGATGGATCGCTCACCGGTCCCGAATTCCTGGCGCCCTTCCTCGAAGCGCTCGGCGGACCAGTGGAAACCTGGAAACTGACGCATGAAGGTGGAACCGACCACGATGCGATAGACGCCTGGATCGCGAAGAAGCTCGGCAGCGTGCCGGCTCCGCGGTTGTGGCGGGAGGCAATGGGATGAGCATTTACGACGACCTGAACATACCGCCAGTGATCAACGCGGCGGCCACCTTGACCAAACTTGGCGGTTCACTGATGCCGCCGCCGGTGATCGAAGCGATGTCCGCCGCGGCGGGGCAATTCACCGACCTCTTCGAACTCCAACAGAAAGCAGGCGAGCGAGTCGCCGAGCTGACCAGGAACGAAGCGGCATTCATCACCTCCGGCGCCGCTGGTGGCATCGCGATGGCGGTGGCTTCCTGCGTGGCCGGCACCGATCCGGAACTGCAACAGGACTTTCCCTATCTCGAAAAAGCCACCAAACGCGAGGTCATTGTCTACAAGGGACAACGCAACGGCTATGACTATGCGGCACGCCAAACAGGCGTTCGCTTGATTGAAATCACACCTGACGGCGACGACCTCGAAATGAGCATCAACGAGAAAACCGCTTGTGTGCTCTTCTTCGCTGGAGACCACTTCGCGGAAGGTGCGCTGCCACTGGAAGAGGTCATCGCCATTTCCCACTCGCTGGGAGCACCGGTGATCGTCGATGCCGCGGCCCAGATTCCGCCGATATCGAACCTCTGGCATTTCACGACCGACCTCGGCGCCGACGCCGCGATCTTCAGTGGTGGCAAAGGACTGCGCGGACCGCAGTCGAGCGGCATCGTGGTCGGCAAGAAAGCAATCATCGAGGGCATCCGTCCGAACTCCGCGCCAAACCAGAGTGTTGGCCGGCCGATGAAAGTCGGCAAAGAGGAAATGGCGGGTCTCGTCGCGGCGATCGAGTGGTCGTTGCAGCAGGACGAAGCGGCAGCCATCGCCGGATACGAGGAATCGGTGAAACTCTGGAACGAGGGACTCGCCGGCATTCCGGGCATCAGCGCCGAGCGGGTCTATCCGAGCGAAGCGGGCCAGCCGCACGGTCGCACGATCGTCACTTTCGGTCCTGATGCACCGATTTCGCGCGACGCCGCGGTCGAAGCGCTCTGGAACCGCAATCCTCGCATTGCGGTCAACGCCATCGACGACAACGCCTTCGCCCTCAATCCCCAAACCCTCGAACCAGGCGAGGACCAAATCGTCCTGGAAGCCGTCCGGGACGTGCTCGGTGCATAGCGCGCGGAATCGCACAACGCGCACAGGTTGAAACCTGTGGCTAAGTGCACGAAGTCCCTGCGGGACTGGCGATCCGCGAATTGCCGGTAAACCCCTGAAGGGTTTCGTATCGTTAGCCCCGGCTCTCGACCTGGGGTAGGGTACCGAGAGAAAGAACCCCGGAGGGGTTTTGTATCGTTAGCCCCTGGTCTTGACCTGGGGAACCGGGAAAGGATGAACCACATGACCCCCGAACAGAAGCTAGCCGAGCTTGGATTCACGCTCACCAAGCGCGAATCCGCCCTGCCATTCATGGCATTGGGCAAGATCACCGGCAACCTGCTCTATCTGTCCGGCGCGACGCCGCCCGCTGGCTGGGTCGGTCGGGTTGGCGACGTCTACACCGTCGAGCAGGGCTACGAAGCGGCTCGTCTCACCGGCTATGCCCAGCTCGAAATGGCCTGGAGCATGCTCGGCGACCTTGGCCGCATCAAGCAGGTTGTGAAGGTGCTGGGCATGGTCAATTGCGTTCCCGGATTCGAGGACACACCCAAGGTCATGCACGGCTGCTCGGAGCTGTACCTCGAGGTTCTCGGTGAGAAGGGCAAGCACGCCCGCTCGGCGGTCGGCCTGCAGGCGCTGCCAGGCAACGTCCCTATCGAAATCGAGACCATCTTCGAAATCGAGGTCTGAGGCGACGGGGAATTCCCGCCGCCTCACGGACCAAGGAGCGCCGCTGGAACGACAGCAATGCCGTCGGTCCGGCGGTACGCTTCCGGTCCGGTCGTGATCACGATTGCATCGAGGAGTTCGTCTTTCACCCTTTCGCGTAGCCAGGCCAGGTGGCGAACGTCATGATCTCTCACTGTGCGTGTGAGCTTGACGTCGATCGCGACGATCCGCCCATCGTCTCTCACGACGATGAGATCGACTTCATGGTCGCCGCTGTACGTGCGAAGATGTCGTACCTGAGCTTCGGCGGCCTGGGCATAGACGCGCACCGACTGCGCAACAAGCGACTCGAATAGTGCTCCCAAGAAGACACCGTCACGCGGTGCCGGAACGTCGGGTCCCCGTCCCTGGAGCAGGGCGTCAGCACCCATGGCCAGAAGCCTCACCGCAAGAGCCGGATCGACGAGATGATGTTTTGGTGGAGATGATAACCTCCGGATGTGGCTACGAGTGGGCAGCCATGCGTCGACTCGGTCGAGTATCCAGAGGCGTTCCAATACGTCCGCATAGGGCTGTGTGGTCGTCCTGGCGAGTTTTTCGCCAAGATCACTTGTCGCAGCGTCCCTGATCGTTTCGAACGTAGCTGTTGTTCCGGTAACGGAAGCATATGCGCGTAGCCACCTGAGGAGCGTTTCGGGTTTGCGGATCACATGACCCAGTTCAGGGAAATCTCGTTCGGCTATTCTCCGAAGATAGCTATCAAGCTGGGTGCGCAGTGGGCGGCCAGTTAGGGCGCGAAAGCCTGGGAATCCGGATGAAATGATTTCGTCGACATATGCTTTCAGCGTTGCGTCGGTGCGCCCAGCGACTTCAGGTCGCCTGCCGGTCAGCAAGTCGCGCAGACTGACTGTGGGCTCTCCGACCTGTCGCTCGGCGAGAGTGAGTGGGCGCATCCTGATCGAAACAATGCGCCCGGCGCCTGAGTGAACGGGCGTCTGCGTTGGTATCGCTGATCCGGTGAGAATGAATCGGCCGGCGCTATTGTTCTGGTCAACTGCTCGGCGAACGAGATCCCAGACTTCGGGGATTCTCTGCCACTCATCAATGAGCACAGGTGTTTTCCCAAGGAGTAGGCGGGCAGGGTCGGCTAGAGCCACCGTGAGTTGGTCTGGGTCGTCCAAGTGGTGAACGGTCGAGGCATGGCGAAGCGCGGTGATGGTCTTGCCAACACCTTTCGCTCCCTCGATGACAATTGCTGGCAGTGCGGCCAGCAGCTCTGCTAATTCGTCGTCTACAACGCGAGGGAGATAGTCGTATTCTTTGGCTTGGAGACCTTCGAAGTTGCCGTGATTCATGTCCGCGGCTTTCCAAGCTACTGTTGCGTCACTTTGCAGAATACCATATCGCCGGACGATACACTACAAACAGGACGCAATATAGACTACTATTTCGACGGTCATTAGGATACCAGTTCGCAGGTTGTTACACTACCGTTTCGTCGCCGTCACGACTGGATGAACTTGCATTCTTGCGGCCAAACCGCCGGCGATCACACGTACGAGTCGCCCCGAAACGTCTGCAAAATGACCACCGCGCCGAGCAGCACGAACAACACTCCGGCCACATACTCGGCGATGTGTTCTCCATGCGTACCGAGTCGCTGCCCCATCGAAAGACCGAGCATTGTCGCCAGGAAACTGATCACCACCAGCCAGGCGATCAACCCGGGAATCGACACATCCAGAAAGGCCATCGTGAAGCCGATCGCCAGCTTGTCAATGCAGACCATGACGCCAGTCAGAAAAATAGTCATGCTCCCGAAAATCTCGGTGGCCGCTTCGTCGTCCTTCTCACCGAACCAGGCGTCGGCCAGCGCCCTGGCGCCAACCACAAGCAATATCGCGCCCGCAATATACGATGCGTGATTACCAAGCTCATCGCCCAGCAATCGACCGAACAGCACACCCAGAGCAGTCATGCCAAAGGCGATCGCGGCGAACATCGCCGCCGTCCGCGCCCAGCGCCGTCGCTCGAGTCCACCTACGCCGAGCGACAATCCTCCCGCAAACACGTCGATTCCCATTGCCACCGCCACGACGAACATGCCAACGGTCATGACATCGCTTTCGCCCGCCGCAGTGCATCGACCACCACTCGCCACGTGGCATCGACGTCCTCAGACCACAATCTCGACATCGGTTCGCACGCCCGGTACGACCAAATCCCGATATCGGTCATCCCTTCTTCGAGCGCAATGGAGATTGCGTCGGCAATCTCATGCTCTGTTCCCTTCGGGAATCCGTACCCTTGCACCCAGTACTGGTCGCGCAGGTTGTGGGAGTCGCAGAGTTCCCGGGTCGCCTTGGCGTTAGGTCGCACATACGGTTCCATTGGCACCGTATCGCCAGCTCGCCAATACGGATCGGTGCCGAACATGTCCAGACCAGGTATTGCGCCGAACGGCTCCCAATCCTCGACGCCGACCAGATCGAATGTGATGCCATGAGGGAGGAGACAGAGATCGGTCGTGACGCCCTTCGCTTTTGCGTACCCGATCAAGTCAGTCGTCAGCCGGAGAACAGCGTCGCTGCGGAACTGTTGCACCTCCGGGGTTCTGATGAGCGGCATGTCGGCGCCATACTCAGCGCGAAACAGCTCCTGGCAGGTTGAGCACCGGCAGCTCCACCGTTCGCTGAGCGGTCCGATCGTCTTCCCGATATACCAGCCGTCACCCGGATACCAGTGCGGTTCGTCGAAGAACAGTACCTCGGCGCCGATGTCCACGCCTGCATCGATCCACTCGTACAGAAAGGGAGTGAGTTTGGGATGATTGAGGCAGATCACACCGACCGTCGATCCATCCCCCAGCACCTGGCAGGCATCCGTGTTCCAGGTCACGAACTTGCTCAGAGCCTCACCGCCGAATACACCGGCCACGCCCCATGGATCGAGATGGACTTCCAGCCCGGTTTCGTGGGAAACCCGCACGATCTCACGCATCGATTCGAGACCCCAAAGCAAGTCGCTCTCGGTGAAACAATGCACGACATAATCAAACCCGCTGTCGCGAATATCCTGCATGTCTGCTGCGACATGTCGGATCGTTCGGTTTCCGAAATACGAGACTCCCGTGCGGAGCGCCATAGCCAAATGCGCCTTTCAACCATTCCCTGCCGAGGGACCATGCTTACGCGGTGTATTGTAGGTTGAGAGTGAATGCTGCACGGTGTTTGGAGAACTGCACGATGCAAAGGCTCCTGTTTCGGCTCATCCTGGTGGTAATCGGCCTTTTACTCGCGGGATCGCCTGCCATAGCGCAGGTCGGTGGTCTGCCGCTTCAGGAAGGCGTTCCGCTCGACGCCACGGTCTTCGCCGAGAGCGTCAATTTTCCGGTCGGCATGGTCGTTCTCCCCGATGATTCGCTGCTGGTCGGGTCGAGCAATCCGACGGAAGGCAGTTACTTCTCCTCGACGGGCGAGCTCCTGCGGTTTGTCGACGCTGATGGCGACGGCATCGCCGACTCCGCCGGCGATGTTGTGGTGACCGGCCTAGCAGGCATGGTCACGGCGGTGGCCGTCGAACGCGATCTCGTTTTCGTGACGTCCGTGGTGTCTGGGGCAGAGCGAATTCAGATACTGCGATCCAATCCTGACTGGAACGGCCCCTATGAGTTGCTGGGCGAAATCGAGTTCGATTTCCGCGGTTTCGGCCATCAGTCGTACGGGCTGGCGACACGGCCATCGCCGGACATTTCCGACGGCATCGAGCTCTTTTTCAACGTCGGCGCGTCCGGCAACGACACCGGCGGCAAGAGTGTTCCAGTGTCGGGGCTTCTCGAAACGTCGCTGCCAGATGCAAGTCTCTACAGAACAATCGTGACTGAACCGGATGGGGAAATTGTACTGACGGAGCCTGAACAGATCGCGACCGGACTGCGCAACGCCATGGCCTTCGGATTCCATCCCCAAACTGGTGACCTCTGGATAACCGAGAACGGCATCGACGGTTTCGAGGATGTCTGGGTTTCTTTCAGCGCTGACGAGCTTAACGTCATACCAGCCGAGCAGATTGGCGGCGAAGTCGAGGACTTCGGATTCCCATCGACGTACACGCTGTATGCCACAGGAGAGGCGATTGGCAACCGCGGCACCGAACCGGTTGTCGCATTCCTTCCCGTCGGCACGGCGGAGAACGAAGGCGTGTCGTCGATGGCATTTACACCGCCGCCGATCGCGGAGGTGCTGGGCGACGGTGTCCTCGTCGGCTTCCATGGGCAGTACGACATGTGGGGCGAGCAAAACGAAGAAAATGCCCTGCTTTTCGTCAATCTCGGCACGTTCGACGTTTCCACGATCGTCCCGCCGGGTTCTCCGGGCGTTGGACATCTCGACAGCATGGCTTCCAGCAACGACGCCATCTACGTCGCCGACATGTGTGCGGGAGACTCTCTCGCCCATGCAACACCCTGTGGAGTCATCTACCGCCTGACCGTGCCCGAATGAGCAGCCCGTAGCCTCGTCATTCATGGCGCTTGCCGGAGCTCGCGAAAGCACGCTCGTCACCTGGGCGAAGGCATCTGCAAGCGATTCGGAATGCCCTGGCGTGTTTTGTGCGCCAACGGATTGACATTGCGCTCGCCGCATGACAGGGTGGCGGGTAATTGGAATTTGCGGGAGCGGTTTTCCATGCAGGACACAAATAGTCGAACGCCAGTCGTTGCGGCAATCGACGCCGAGCAAGCTCTCTGGCACCAACTCGCTTCGCGAGCGACGCCGGCGACAATCGACGCGCCCCTTAACGAGGCATGGACATTTGGTGAGCTGGCAAAGCATTTGCTTGCCTGGAGTGAAATCAGCCTGGAGCGATTCGAGGCAAGAGCTGAGGGCAGACCGATGGCCGAATTTGCCAGGCTTGCGGAGTCCGACGACGTCGACAGCACCAACGCCTTTTTCCGGGAGAGGGACAAGAACCTCGATACCCAGGACGCGATTGTCCGCTACTCAGCCACATTCGACAGGTGGAGGCGCCTGGTCGAACAGTTGCCAGAATCAGCGATAGACGATCCGGACTTCTACCCCGATCTTGAAGGCCAATCGATCCTGGAGCTTGTGACCGCAGGGGACTTCTTCCAGCATCTCACGGTCGAACACGCCAGCGAAATCGAAGCCTGGACGGCGCTCACTGCAGGTCGCTCCGGAAACGCGTAAAAATCACGAAGCCGTCCGTGCGCTCTTCGTTCGTTGCGCGCGAGCTGCCGGCGTGAGGTATTCAAAGCCCCGAAAGAGGAGATCGACCGCCAGCGCCAGCGTCGTGATCGCCACGGTCCCGGCCAGGATCATCGACGGGTTGCCACGCGAGATACCGTCGAACAGCAGCGTGCCCAGCCCTCCCGCATTGATCCAGGCAGTGATCGTCGCCAGACTGATCGTCGTCACTGCGGCGATGCGCAGTCCCGCGATGAGCACCGGCAACGCCAGAGGCAACCGAACCTTCAGGAACGACTGCACGCTCGTCATGCCAACGCCGCGCGCCGCTTCCAGCGTTTGCGCGTCGACACCGCGCAATCCGGCTGAGAAATTCCGCACGAGTGCCAATTGGGCATATGCGGCAAGCGCAACAAGCGCCGGATCGCGTCCCAGTCCGAGACTGGGTATCAGAAACGCCAGCAATGCCAGACTCGGAATCGTATAGATGGCGCCGAGCACAATGAGCATCGGCAGTCTGACCGTGTCCCAGCGAGTAACGATCAGACACAATGGAATCGCCACGAGGATGGCCAGGACGAGCGCCATGCCGCTCAGTTCGATGTGATCGACGGTGAGATCGAGCACGCGTTCCCAGTTGTTGCGCAGGTAATCGAGGCTCAAAGTGAGCGCCCCTCGCTGCTGGGCCGTCCGCCAGCGGCTCTCCAAATCAGGTCAGCGTCGATCGCACCCGCAATCGCACCATCGCCGTCCAGAATGGCGATCTCTTGTTCTCCTGTACGCAACAACGTGTCGAGCACATCTCGCAAGCTCGACGTTGCCGCCAGACTCGTGCCGTTTGCAGATGAAGCGTCCGTGGCAGGCCGCATGATGCTTCCTGCTTCGATCAAACCCAAACGCCGTAGTGCGTCTCCACCACCCACAAGGTCGCTGACGAAGTCGTCGGCCGGTTGTGAGACGATCTCCAATGGCGTGCCCCGTTGCACGACCTGCCCGCGCCGCATAACCACAATCTCGTCGGCCAGTCGCACGGCTTCATCGATGTCGTGCGTCACGAAGAGAATGGTTTGGCCCAGCTGCTTATGGATGCGCAGCAACTCTTCCTGCAGACGTCCCCGGGTAATAGCATCCAGAGCGCCGAACGGTTCATCCATCAGCATCATCGATGGATCGACCGCGAGCGCTCTCGCCAGTCCCACCCGCTGCTGCTCGCCACCCGACAACTGCGCCGGATACCGGCGCCGGTATTCCTCGGGCAGGTCGATCAACGCCATTAGCTCGGAGATTCTTGCGTCGATCTGGTTCTTCGGCCATTTCAGCAGTTTGGGCACGACGGCGATGTTCTCTTCGATCCGCATATGCGGGAAGAGTCCAGTTTGCTGAATGACATAACCAATCCGCCGTCGGAGGTCCGGCGCATCGATGCCTCGGCTATCACGACCGTCGATGAGAATCGAGCCCGAAGTCGGCTCGATCAGCCGGTTGACCATCTTGAGGAGCGTCGTCTTGCCACATCCGGACGGTCCGAGCAGCACCACAAACCGGCCCGGCTCGACGGTCATCGAGACATTCGAAACCGCCGCGCCTTCGCTGCCCGGATAGACACGGCTGACCGCCTGAAACTCGATCAAGCTGCCATGGTTGGTGCCTGCTGCTGCTGCAAAGGTCTGAGCTGTCACGCTATCGCGTCCTGATCCCTAACAAGACAATGGGCGCGGGAGATCCCGCGCCCACCATCGGCGTTCACGTTCGATTCGGCCTATCCGGCCGCGATCAGACCCTGCTCGATCAGGAAGTCCCGAGCCACGATCTCCGGCTCCTGGCCGTCATCGCCGATCACCTGACCGTTCAACTGAATCATGATCTCGTCGGTGATCACCGGCGCCAACGCGTTCAGGATATCGGGAATCGTTGGATTCGCGTCGATTGCCGCCTGCCGGACAACCGGCGAAACGTTGTATGGCGGCCACAGCTCCTTGTCGTCCGTCAGCACGACCAGATCGTTGATGGCGATTTCGGCGTCGGTCGAAAAGGCCAGAACGACATTCGCGTCACCATCCATCAACGCCTGATACTTGATGCCCGGCGCCACGCCATTCACCGTCGCGTCGAACTCGCCGTAGACCGCCCGCAATCCGAGCAGACCATCTTCCCGTTCCTCGAAGTCGACTGGCGCGGAGAACACGAGGTCAACGTCGCTCGAAAGGGCTACCAACTCGCTGATCGTCGCGATCCCATGTTCTTCGGCAAACGCACGCTGCACCGCCAGCGCCTGCGAGTTGCTCATCGGTGTGGGATCGAGCCAGACGAGATCGAACTGCTCCTTATATTGATCGCGGACATAGGCATAGACCGCGGCAGCGGTGTCGGCGACAGGCGAGGCCTCCGCCGATGGCGTTCCTGCATCTCCGGCGCCAGTCGCGGCCTCGACCGTGGAACCAAGCACGACGAGCAGACCGGTGCCCGTGTACTCAGGGTAGATGTCGAGTTCATCGGCTAGGAGCGCTTCATGGGCGATCACCGTACCGCCGAGATTGAGCTTTCGGTCGACGGCAATGCCGGCATCCTCGAGCATCAGGGCGTACATCTCCCCGAGAATGATCGATTCGGCGAAGTCCTTCGACCCGACCCGAATCGAGTCCTGCGCGAAGCCCACATATCGCTGGCCAAGCGTGAGCGCTGCCGCGCCAGCCATGGTCCCCTGCAGCATCGTGCGGCGTGAAAGTGTCGTCATGTCGCGTTTCTCCTTTACCCCTCGGATTCGAGGGCTTGCGGTATGCCCCGCTACGATGTTGTCGCCGGTGGCGTGACGAGCCGTTCCAGACCCGCCAGCGACACTTCGGCGCTCAACGCAAGGATGGTGACGGGGATCGCCCCGACGAGCAGCAAACTGAAGTCGTACAGCGTCAGCCCACTGGTGATGAACCGGCCAAGTCCGCCGGCTCCAATAAATGCCGCCAGCGTGGCGCTGGCAATGACCTCGACCGCCGCGGTTCTCACGCCGGCAATCATCACCGGAAGCGCCAGCGGCGCCTGAACGCGCGTAAAGACCTGCCACTCTCTCATACCGAGCCCGCGCGCATTCTCCAGCACGAAAGCGTCGACTGACCGCAACCCCGCATCGGCATTGATGATCAGGGGCGGACCGGCCAGAAGCACAAGCGCCACCAAAGCTAGCGTGAACGATGTCGGCCAGAAGGGGGCGAGATCGCCGATCTCACGCCTGTAGGGATAGAGCAGAAAAAGCACCGCGATGCTCGGCACCACCCTCGCTGCCGACACCAGACCGATCACCATCGGTCCCACACGACGCGAACGCGACGCCACCACGCCAAGCGGCAGAAAGATCAGCATACCGATCAGAAGCGAGTAGGCGCTGAGTTCGATATGCACGCGCAACGCTTCCTGGAAGCGCTCCTGGTGTTCCTGTATGTAGCGCCAGCTTTCCTGAAGGAGATTCACCCCGCCTCCTGGTCACGTCTGCACCCCGGGTGGCCGATGCAGGAACCATGCCATATGAAAAGAACGAATGATCCTGCGCAATGTGAGATCGCAACCGCCGGGGAGCCGTTTCGAATGGGATGGTGTCGAGGCGGCCTACGCTTCCGCCGCGCCTGATACCGCCCGCACTCGATCTACAAGATGCTCGACCCAATCCAGATGCTCCGGTTTCATCAGGACAGACCGGAAAACGAGCAGCTGATCCATATCCCAATCCAGATCGTCGATGGCGAGTTCCCCTCTTCCGATCCGCAAGGTGGCCAGGAACAGCTGGTCACTCGGTGGAGCATCCATCAGGCGGTCGAACACATCCCGAGTCAATGCGGAGATATCGGAAACACGATTCGAACCGCGCCCGGGCAAGCAGTAAAAACCGACGATATCGAGCTCCGGATCGACAACCAGACGCATCGCTGGTTCAGCATCGATCAGTCTGGCAAGCTTCACTGCCGCTGAGCGCGTTTTGCGAAGAATTGCGCCAATGCCACGCTTGGACTCCAATGGCAGCGCCTCGAGAGTTGCCCACAAGGCCGCGGCTGCCGCCCCAGCGCGTGAGCACTCGAGACTGATTTCGCCGAGATGCAGATCATCCGATGTGAAGTACGTATAGGGAGAGTCGTGCTTGTAGAAACGGCCGACATTCGCATCGCGGAAGAGTACCGACCCACAACCGTACGGCTGCAACCCGTGCTTGTGGGGATCGATGACCACGCTGTCGGCGTTGGCAATCGCGGCGAGCGATGTCATGGTCTCCGCGCGCAATCCGCCGTTCGCATCGTGCGCCATGAGTTGAAAGAACCCGCCGTAGGCTGCATCGACATGCACTCGCACTCCATACCGCCGGGCCAGCTTGATGATCTCGGCAACCGGATCGACCGCGCCCAGCGACGTCGTTCCCGCCGTCGCGACGACAGTTCCGACACGTCCTGTTTTCAGGGCGTCTTCGAGCGCATCGAGATCCATGCGACCGGCCAATGTTGCTTCGATCGCCACACCGTCCGTCCGCAACACCTGACACATCCGCTCGTGGGTGTAGTGTGCCGATCGCGAGTAGGCGATCCCTTGGGTCGGTAGCGACTCGCGCGCCACCCAGAGCGCTTCCAGATTGGCGATCGTGCCGCTCGAGGTCAGATGACCGAGACTCGAATCTGCGTCATAGCCACACATCCGTGCCAGACTGCGCACGACCTCCATTTCGAGTCGTGCGGTTGCCGGTCCGCCATCGAGCGCGTGCGCGTTGGGGTTGATCCGCTGGGCCATCGCATACGCCGCCGCGGCGATCGGATGCGGCGGCTTCAACATCTGTCCCGCATATAGCGGGTGGAAGAAGGGATAGTTGTCCTGCAAACGGACGGCCAATTCGCTGAGCACTGCTCGCGCCCGTTCCGTGTTGACGTCGACGGTTTCGTCGGCGGCAAACGCCGGCCAGCCGGCTTCCCACTCTCCTGTTTGTGCTGTGGCGAAGGCGACGAGCTCGCTCCACGCATCGTCTGGCATGATTAGCTCGCTTCCCCAGACACCGCTGGAACGGATGGCGCTGTGTTGACGGCAGGCACCATTTCGCGACGCGACAGCTTCATCACCTCTGCGTCGGTCGGCAGGACCATCGCCAGGGCGATCGCCACCAGACCGATCACCGCCCAGGCCCGCATTGCATCCTGAATGCCGTACTCATCGGCGACGGCGCCCATCGCCGGCACTCCGATCGCCCCCATCACGAATCCCATGCCGAGAATCAGGCCGGATGCGACACCAGCGCGACCAACCATCATCTGCTGAGCCATCACCAGCAACAGAGGACCAGTCGAGCTTGCCAGCAACCCAATCATGATCGCGAAGAGAAAACTGGGATTGCCGGGAAACTGGGCGAACAGCAAGACCGCCGGCACCGTGAGAATCGACGACAGCACGAGAAGGGGCTTCCGTCCGTGGCGGTCGGCAAGCGTTCCGACACCGACGGTACCGAGTGCGCTGGCGATGAGCAGCGTTGTCGAAAGCGCGGCATAGTAGGTCCGCGAATAACCCATGTCCTCGTACCAGAGCGGGATGAAGGCGCTGATTCCAAAGAGCACCCAGGCGCGCATCATCATTAGCCCGATCACGCTGCTGAGGGGTCTCCATGGAATTGATGGTGGAGTGCCGGTGACGACCGTCCGCCTCCGCAGTCGCTGCGAGATGCTGCGCATCTGCACGATCATGAAGATTGCGATCAGTCCTCCCGGGAGAATCATCGCCAGGGTGCCATGCATCCCTGCCAGCGTGAAGATAATTGCCGCGATCAATGGCCCAACCGCTACGCCCAGCGTGCCGCCAGTCACATAAACGGACATCGCCGCATTGCGCTGTCCATCAGTAATGACCGCGCTGGCAGTCACTGCGCCCATCGGGTGATACGCCCCGGAACCAATCCCGGCCAGTCCCGCCAGCATCACCAGCACCGGGAAACTTGGCGCCAGACCGAGCAGTGAAAAGGTGATCGCCGTCCACATCAGCGCCAGCCCGATCAGCCGGGTGCCTCGCTTGTCGGTGATATAGCCGAATATTGGTTGCGTCAGCGACGCCGCCCCGCTGTATGCCAGCGACACCAACCCGACCGTCTTCAGATTGAGATCGAACTCTTCGGTCAGCAGCGGGTAGAGAATCGGCAGAACGCCGGAGTACATATCTACCGTGAAGTGCCCAAGCGTCAGCGTCAGCAATGCGCGATTGCGCAAAATGTCGAGGCGCGAGCCGTCGCTTGGAACGTTCCGCGGCTGTGGCGTCGCCGCGCCCGGATCAGTCACATTGAATACCTGAGCTTCACTAACGATCCGACGTTGCATCCATGTCCGTCGACAGACCCCTGGCGCATCCTACCAGCCGCCGGGAGAGTCAACAATGCCCACGTCCACAAGCGATGCCGCGGGGCAAATCGGGGTACCATTTTCTCCAAGTGGATGCATGTGAGTAACGACGAGAAGTACAAGGATGAATAGTCTCAGAGACGCAATTCCAGGAAAAGTGAGCTCCGATCTGCAGAGGCTCTTCCCCAACGGTCTTCCCGGCGTCGCGGCAGTTCAGCAACGCGTCGAGGGGCTGAGTCAGGAAGAGCTTGCGGCGCGCTTCGCCGCGTCCGTCGCTCAGCTCGATCAAGACAAGATCCGCGCTTTCGGGGTCAAGATCGCCGACTATGGCGCCGATCATGGCATCGACGTGCCGGCCGAAGTTCGGTCGGGCGACCCCCGCGCCATTGGTCAGTTGCTGGCTCGCACCGCCAAAAGTGAAAAAGGTATCGACGGCACCCTGAAGTTCCTGCAACTGATGTCGGGCGGTGGCGGTCTCACTGGCGCGGCCATGACCCTTACGCCTCTCGGCAAAATGCGTCGCCTAGGGCTGCTCGGGCTGCTTTCCGATCCGAAAACCCGCTCCGTCGTCGGCCCACTCATCTCGGGGCTCTTCCGAAAGCCGTAAGGACCCTCGGGCAAAAGGCAAAAGAGACAATGGAATGACCGACCCCGTGGACGCGAACTATCGTAGGTTGC
>CAYWSE010000032.1:0-43370 GCA_964461025.1 uncultured Sphaerobacteraceae bacterium
GCGGTAAACCTGTTCGATCCCCAGAACAGAGGCAAACAGCAGTGTGAAGATGGGCGCCATAGCGACGAGTATGGCCGCCGAAAACGCCGACGTATGAGACAAACCGATGACGAACAACAGATTGTAGGCGCCGAAACCTGAAACGCCGGCCAATGCAAACGTGCGCCAATCCTGGCGTCGAACCGCAAGTGACTGTCGCTTCACGATCAGCACGCCGAACAGGAGAAGCGTCACGATCAGCAACCGGAGAAAGACATACGTGCGCGGTGTCACGTGCTCGCCGAGCGCCGACTTGGTGAGCACGTTGTTGCCTGCCCAGATGATCACGACGAGCAGCATCACCAGATCGGCGATATCGATCTCGGCGTCTTTGCTGGTGGTGAGATTTCTCCTGATATTCAGTCGCGCCAACCGATCAGTCGAGTCGCCATTCAAGTCGCAGCATACGTGGTTTCCGCGCCGCCTCGAGGATCGTCTCTTGGACAGGCGCACATTCACGAGATTCCCGCCGCCGCGGCGACTCTCCTGGCGCCCTCGTCTTCGCTACGCTCAGTAGCACGTCCAGCACGAATTTTCATGTGGACCAGGCAACCAAATCAGCTGTCATTCTGACGACGCGAAGAGTCTTTCCATGGATTCTGTTCGTACGTTCGCGAGAATACCCCTGCGGCCGGAGATTCCCCGACGAGCTTGGACTGACACGTCAAGGGGAGCGCGGACGGAACAATCAACGCCAGTCGGGATTGTCAGAAAGACGACACTTTCGGGAGAGTGAGTTGTCGGAGCTATCGAGTCGGCAGACCCGATCCTTCGATCGAGAGGAGGCGTTCTTTGATGTCGAGACCGCCGGTATAGCCACCGATCGAGTGATCGGACCGCACGATGCGGTGACAGGGAACGATGACAGGTACGGGATTTCTGCCGAGCGCATTGCCCACGGCGCGGGTCGCGTTCGGCTTGCCGATCGAGCGCGCGATGTCACGATAGGTGACGAGATGACCAAACGGAACATCAGCAGTGGCGTTGAGCACATCACGCGTGAATGGCGTGACTCCCGTCAGGTCGACATCGAGATCGAAGATATGGCGGCGACCGCTGAAATACTCCCGCAGCTGACTGGCCGCCGTTTCAACCGCCTGCTGATCCGCCACTGGTCTGAATCCGCGCCGCTGCAACGTATCAAGAAATCGCTCTGTGCCGGAGCGCCCGAACGATATCTCGCAGATGCCATCCGCGCTGGCGGCGATCAGCAAATCCCCCACCGGACTCGGCATCGTTCCGTAGCGGGCAACCTTTCCCGCTACTGAGACCTGGGGTGCTTGCCGGGCATCGCTCCCAGCCCCCAGGTGTTCGAGTACATCGTCGATTCGTTCGAACCAGTGCAGCTCATTGCGGCAATAGTTGCACTTTTGCGTGTGACCATCGATCCAGGCTTCGTCGGTCCGAACCATGTCGCCGATCACATAACCCGGCATTGCTTCGAGGGCGATGTCGCAGGGGTCAGTAGCGGGAACGGCTGCTTTTTGTGGCAGGTGTTCATCGCGCCTGAAGTGGGTGGTTTGCTCGTTTCCCATCACTGTCGTCTCCGGTGTTATACCCGGTCTTTGAAGCATGCCCGCAATTTGCGAAGCGCTTCGTAAACATTCGCCCGCGCGGCCTCTTCGGAGCATTTCAGAACGTCGCCTATCTGGCGATAGTCGAGTTCCTGGTATTTCCGGAGAACCAGAGCCACCCGTTGTTTCTCCGGAAGCGTCTGAATGAACTGCTCCACTTCGATCAGCAGATCTTTCGCGTCCATCGACGCCGGCTGATCGAAATGTGCCGCCGCGACCTCGCCATCAGTTTCGATGTCGAGTGGTCGCTCCCGCCCCGCCTTGCGCTTGGCGCTCAGGAAGGTATTGGTCGCGATCCGGTAGAGCCACGCCCGGCAATTGGCGCCTGCCTCGAGCCGGTTGTAGGCGTTGTACGCCTTCAGGAACGTGTCCTGATAAAGATCGTCCGCATCCGCCTGATTGCGTGTCAGGTGCAAAGCATATCGAAAGATCTCTCGCTGATACAGCTCGATCAACTCGTCGAAGGTTGGGAGAACCGCCAGGCTACTTACCTGAACGGCTCCAGATGCTGCGATGTCGTGACGTTCGATCGTTTGCGTCATTGCCACCTGACTCACTCTGGCAACAAGAAAGCTCCATAGAGCTCCTCCTGTTTGCCGTCCGCATCGGTAGAACGCGCGAATGACCCGCGCGTGAGATGCGATCGGCATGGAACTGGTTCGGTCTGGCCATTGCGGGGCGCCAGAAAAGTAGAATAGAACGTGTGTTCGGCAATGTCAAATCTTGGGCAAATGGGAAATGAACGATGGCCCCTTCCGACAAAGGATGACCGCCCGCTTGCCGTTTCCTTCTCGGCCTGACCTTCTCTCTCCGGCCGCAAACCGCTCATAGCGCAGGGCATCGACACGGTGGTCGATGACTACGGCGTAAAAGGCAAGTACCTGGCCTCCTCGCCGCCTTTCCGCTTCTCAACCCCTTGTACGTACGCACTTCTTACCGTACAATCTGGCTGCCCCCGCTATGAGGAACAACGATGGATCAGCATGCCCGGCAACGCTCGCGCGGCATACGCACGATTGGGAGACTCGCTTCTTCCAGCGACGATGACATCCTCCTTGCCCAGTGGCCTCAACCAGGGGATACAGCGTTGCAACGACAGGATGTCGCGGTTGCCAGCGAATGGGCGGGCCGGTCCACCGCTGCCGCCGGCCGGAGTCTTCGCGAACAGGTCGATCCAGTTGGGCTGTTCGACGCCTACGATCGTCACCAGCGTTTTGCTATCGCTCGCCTGCTCGAAGCAATCGCGCTGGAGATGTCCGGCGAGTCGTCGGGGACACTCGTGTTCGAGGCGCCGACAACATCGCAACACGATCTTCTCAGCATCATCCGTGTCGCGAAATCGCGACGGGAAATCACTCCGACCCTGGCATGTGAGCTCGAAGCTCGCACAATTGCAGCAGGAGAATCCGTCGCGCGCCTTTGGGGACTCGTTGAACTCTATCGCGGCGGCATGATCGAAAAGTCTGAACTCCATGAGAGGTCTGAGAGCATCAAACGGGATCACGCAGCCCGTCACCCGCTTACTCCTGATTACTCCTGAGCTCTGGGGATTTCTCGAATCATTCACTCTTGAAACTTTGTGCAAGACTGGTTGACGCGCTCTTCCCGTCCGTGTACGCTGCCGACCATATCGCTGAACGAGTCACATTCCCAGGCAATGCCGCCTGACCGACCTAATTTTCCTCTTCGAAAATCTCCGGTTCCGATGGACGGGACTGGCGATTGGTTCTGTGGGACCTCCACAGATCGACTGCAACAGGAGGGAGCAGGCATGGATCGACTGGATCATTTGCGCCGCCAGGAAGCCTTCATCAAGGAAGTCGGTAAGCGCAAGTTCACCCGCCGGGAGATCGTCAAGGCAGGGACCGCTCTCGGCATATCGGCCCCCATGCTGGCCGGATTGGCTCGCTATGGGGCAGCGCCTGCTGCCGCGCAGGACGGTCCATTGACAATGGTCGGCTGGGGATACTCTCCAGAGATCGTTGAAGACAACGTCAACAACTTCATGGCCCTCTATGACGAGGAAGTCGACTATCAACTGACGACCGGTGGGAATTACCACCAGATCGTCGAAACGAAATTCCTCGGCGGTCAGCAGCCGTCGGTGGTCTACTCCGAATCGGAGTACATGTATCGCTGGTGGAGAGCAGGCTTCATCCAGGATGTCGAAGGCATCGTTGGTCCGGAAGCGACCGAATTTTACAAGGAAGAAATGCTTCCGTTCGGCGTGTCCAACCTTTCACTGCCGAATGGCAATCTCGCAGCCCTTCCCTACTATTCAGGCTACAACGCGTTCATCTACAATCAGGATCACCTCGATCAGGCGGGTCTGGAGCCGCCGACAACCTGGGAGGAGATGAACGAGCAATGCAGGAAACTGCAGGCTGACGGCATTTCCGAGCATCCCTTCCTGAGCGCCCAGAACCACGAATGGGCGTCGCTTTCGTGGTCGATTTTCGCCATCTGGTACTCGGAAGGCGAGCCTGTGTTCGACGAGAACTTCGAGCCGACGTTCGCCGATGGCGGTGTCGCCTTCCAGAAGGTCATCGAGATGCACAAGCAGTGGCTCGATGAGGGCATCACTCCGCCTGACATCATGGTGCATGAGCTCGAATCAACCGCCGCCTGGATGACAGGCAATCACTCCTTCATGGTCGTCCACGACTACGATCAGCAGGCATTCAACGTCGGCGAAACGTCCAACACCAAGGGCATCGTCGGCAACGCCATCATTCCGGGCAGCGTGCGAGACACCTTCAGCTGGACAGCCTGCTACCTGATGGGCGCCGAGAATGTCGACCGCGAGCGAACGTGGCACCTGATGGAGTATCTGGGCGGCAAGAACAAGGAAGGAAACTACGTAGGAAACACTCGCTGGGCACTCGAAAAGGGTCTCGGCAACCCGCACCGCGAAGTGCTGGAGAACCCGGAAGTCATCGCCGCCTGGGAGGGCTGGCGAGACCTGGATATTCACGTTCAGCAGCTTGAGCAGTCCAAGGGCCGGACTGTTGAGAAGACGATGTGGTTCCCTGAGTGGAACTGGCAGATGATGACCGAAGTGCAAGAGTACATGAGTGGCAACCGCGACATTGGCGAGGTGATCGACAACCTCGTCAAGCTGGTGGCCGATCTCAAGGAACTCTATCCCGAGGACTAGCACCCGGTCGGTTTTCGGCAGTTCCGGCAGCCAGTAACGGCGCCGGAGCTGCCGGCCAGTCATTCATGTGAGAGAGCCCTGCTATGTCTGCCGCAGAAGACCTCGTTCGGACATTGTCCGCTCCAGACCCGGTCTCGATCCCACCCCGAAAATCCGGCCTGACTCGCCTCGAAAGAAGCGACCGGCGATTTGCTCTCTTGATGGCGGCGCCGACGGTGATTGCCGTGTTCGCCGTCATGGGCTATCCATGGATTTACTCGGTTTGGCTCTCGCTTCACAATATGAATTTGATGACCCGCCGCTGGACATGGGTCGGGCTCGACAACTATCAGAAGGTTTTCGGCAGTCAATCGTTCATCGATTCGCTTGTCCGCACACTCTGGTTCAGCGGGCTGGTAGTGGCCGGCGGAACGGCGCTCGGTCTTGTTATCGCCCTGACGCTGAATGAAGAATTTCGCGGTCGCGGCCTGATGCGCTCGATCGTGCTCCTCCCCTGGGCGATCGCCCCGGTGGTCGTCGGTAATGTCTTCACGCTCATCTATAGCGGTCAATATGGAACGCTGAATGGCTTTCTCTTCGAACTGGGCATCATCGACAGTTATGTGCCCTGGCTGACCGAAGCCCGGCGGGCGCTGATTCTGGTTGCTGTTGCTTCGATCTGGCAGGCCGCCCCGCTGAGTGCGCTTCTCCTGCTCGGAGCCTTGCAATCGCTTCCCGCAAATCTGTTCAACGCCGCCAAGATCGATGGAGCCAGCTCGTTTCAGCGTTTTCGCAAGATCACGCTGCCTTGGGTGGGTTCGATGATGCTGTTCGTGGTCATTCTGAACACGATCAACGCGCTGATGACCTTCGATCTGATCTTTGTGCTGACCCAGGGCGGTCCCGGAGAATCGACGACCGTGCTCTCCTGGCTCGGGTACATCACCTTTTTCAATTTCTCCCGGTATGGCGAAGGCGCCGCCATTCTCTACATTCTGAGTCTGATCAGTCTCTTCCTGGCATGTCTCTATTTCGGCGTTCTGATGCGGAGCCGCAGAACCCAGACAGCGGTGGATGACACGCCTGCGACACTGAGCGCTGAAGCACGAGCAAGTCTTGCTTCGGTGACCGGCGCCAGCACCTACTCGATCCGCGAGCCTCTGTTTTCACCGCGGCTCTCTCGCAAACTGCGCAAGATCGTTCTCTATGGTTCGGTGATCCTTATCGCCCTCTGGACACTCGGTCCCTTTTACGTGATGCTGAATGCCAGTCTCTCCACTACCGAGGGCATTCTCGGCCGGCCCCCTGACTGGATTCCGAATCCCATTACCTTCGACAACTACAACGCCGCGGTCTTCGGCGAACAGGTTGACACGGGCGGACCCAGCGTTCAGGCCAAGGCAATCATTACGTCGACCAAGAACAGCATGATCGTGGCCGTTTCCGTGACGATCGTCTGTCTCCTGATCGGCGCCCCGGCCGGATACGCCTATGCGCGATACAAACAGTTCAGGATTCTTTCGATTTCTCTCTGGTTATTGATGATGACCCGCATGATTCCGCCGCTGACGCTCGCTGTACCTTTTTTCATACTCTTCCGCAAGGCCGATCTTCTCGATACCAAGCTCGGGCTGGTAATCGCTTTGACGAGCGTCATCCTGCCACTCACTGTCTGGATTCTGCGTGGCTACTTCGAATCGTTGCCGCCGAATCTGGAGCGTGCGGCACTGGTCGACGGCGCGTCGCGGATGCAGGCATTCCGGCGCATTCTTCTGCCGATTGCCGTGCCTGGTCTGGTCGCGGCAGGCATCTTCAGCTTCCTGGTCGCCTGGAACGAGTTCGTCTACGCGATTCTCCTTACCAGCACGCTCAACTCACAGACACTACCGACACGCGTCGCTCAGTTCGTTTCCGATCAACGTGTCTATAACCCCGGGCTTCTTTTCGCCGCAGGCATGCTGGCCGTCATTCCGCCCATCATCATCACGCTGGCGCTGCAACGATTCCTCCTGCGGGGAATGCTCTCTGGAGCGATCAAGGGGTAGAGCCGCGACCCTTTTCTCGGGCGGCACGACGACGGGGAACGGAGTAACACGGTGGCAGAGCGACGAGCGAAAACGGCGGTCATTGGCGTTGGCCTGATCGGCGAGCAACATGCGGAGGCATATCAGAGCAATCCGCGGGCTGAACTGGCAATGGTTTGCGATCTGAGTGGCGATCGCGCCGCTGCTGTCGGTGAGCGCCTCGGCGTCGCTTCGACGACGAATCTTGCCGATATCGCCACCAGCGACGTCGAGATCGTCAGCGTCGCCACGCCTGACCACGCGCATTTCGATTCGGTGATGGCGATGCTCGAAGCAGGCAAGCACGTGGTCGTGGAAAAACCACTCGCAACTGTGACCCGCGAAGCGAAAGCGATGGTCGATCTGGCGGCGCAGAACGATCTTAAGATCACCGTGAATCTCGGCAACCGCTGGAATCCGAACTACATCTCGATCCGCGACAGCGTGCAGTCCGGAGAAATCGGCGATCCGGTGATGATCTACTCGAAGACCTCGGACACGATCTGGGTGCCCCGCACGATGCTTTCCTGGGCAGGAAAGTCGGGACCGCAGTGGTTCCTCTTCGCCCACACCATGGACATGGTTCGCTGGATCATCGGTCAGGAAGCGATCGAGGTCTACGCTATGGGTCAGAAGAAGATCCTCAAGAGCGAGGGGATTGACGCTTTCGACGCGATTCAGGCGATGGTCCGCTTCGAAAACTGCTTCGCTACCTTCGAAACTTCGTGGATCGTGCCGGAAGCCTATCCGCACATCGTCGAGTCACAGCTGACGATCAACGGCAGCACCGGGCGGCTCAACTTCGAAGGCGCAACTCAGGGATTTCAGATTTCCTCCGATACGGTCGGCAAGCACATGTACGCCCGGCCGTCGCTCTGGACCTATTTCAAGCTTTCGCCGACCTGGTGGGGCGCCTTGCACAATATGGTCGATTGCGTGCTGGATGGCGGCGAACCGGCCATCTCTGCTGAAGATGGCATGAACGTGACGGCGATGATCGAGGCAGCGGAAATGTCGATCGCCGAGGGCGAGCCAGTGACGATTGAGTCGCTTTTCTAGCCGATGAAGGCGGAACGTGGACGATTCGTGGAACGGGAGCATCGATGGCGCGAGTCACTCTTCGAGAACTGAACAAGACTTTCAACGATGTCACCGCCGTGCGCAGCCTCTCGCTGTCGATCGAGGATGGCGAATTCGTGACACTGCTCGGGCCGTCCGGTTGCGGGAAGAGCACGACGCTGGCCTGCATCGCCGGACTCGAGGACCCCACTGGCGGCGACATCATTTTTGATGACAAGGTGGTTAACGAATTGTCGCCGCGCAACCGCGACATCGCCATGGTTTTCCAGGACTATGCACTCTACCCACATATGAGCGTTTACGAGAACATGTCCTTTGGACTTTCGTTGCGCAAGGTGCCGAAGCAGGAGGCGGACACCTCGGTGCGCCGCGTCGCTGATTTTCTCGGTCTGGCAGGATTGCTGGACCGGAAACCTGGACAACTCTCTGGCGGTCAACGGCAGCGTGTCGCGCTGGGGAGGGCGATTGTGCGCAACCCGGCGGTCTTCCTGATGGACGAACCTCTCTCAAATCTGGATGCCGCGCTGCGCGTTTCGACCCGTTCGGAAATCAAACGACTACAGCAAGAACTCGGCACGACCACCATCTTCGTGACGCACGATCAGGAAGAAGCGATGGTGCTCTCGGACCGCATCGCCATCATGAACCATGGGGTGCTCCAGCAATTCGATCAGCCAAAGGTCATTTACAGCGAACCGATCAACCTCTTCGTCGCCACGTTCATCGGCAGCCCGAAGATGAACATGCTGAGCGGCGCCGTGCAAGACACCGGAAGCGGACGGGTGGTCCTGCCCGCCGGCAACACGCTCGCTGTGCCGGTGCCTGAAACCATCGCCACACCGTCTTCAGGTTCGCTGACCGTTGGCATCCGGCCAGAACACGTCCGCCTGACACGAGACAGCGACGGACTGGCGCAGGGAGCGATCACGCTCGTCGAGCCAGTCGGCGCCGTGACGTATGTCGATGTCGAGTTGGGCGAGACGACGATCAAGGCGAGCACCGATCCCGCCGAGGATTTCCAGGACGGCGAAATCGTCTGCGTCGATTTCCAGCGAAACCGCATGCTCTATTTTGACCCGGAGAGTGGGGAGCGCCTCCGGTAAGGCGGCAAGAGTAAAGTCACCCAATACTAAATGGGGCTCGCAAAGCAGGTTCTTGGCTACTCTTGCTGGTCCACGAAAGCCGACCAGTCCTGATCCGCTGCTTTCATGCGCTTGTGCAGCAAGCGAAGAACGACAAGCGAGTCATCGTGCACAAACATGTACGCGATGTGTTGCTCAACCGGGAAGGATCGAAGCCCGGCGAGAAGTTCGTCTCGTGATGTGGCTATGTTAGGGAAGCTCGCCAGTGTTGCTATCTTGTCCAGGATACTGTCACGATATCGCTCAAGCTGTTCGAAGTCCCAATGCTCTTCGGTGAATTCGAGCAACAAGACCAAGTCTTCTTCTGCGTTCCTGGTAAAAATGACGTTACGATTTGACGCCATCCCGCACCGGGCTCCGGAGTTGTCGCCTTTCGATGGCCTTCTGCAATACGCGTGAGCGGAAGTCGTCATTCATCTCAACGAACTCTCCTCGCTTGTATTGCTCTACTCCAATGTTGATTTCCGCCCTGAGGG
Source organism: uncultured Sphaerobacteraceae bacterium (assembly GCA_964461025.1). Classification (GTDB taxonomy): domain Bacteria; phylum Chloroflexota; class Chloroflexia; order Thermomicrobiales; family UBA6265; genus JAHBVL01. The sequence goes on from CAYWSE010000032.1 coordinate 9,511, forward strand.
CGAGGAATTCCTCGCGCTGACGCAAGAGTTCGAGGCCCTCAGCCACGACGGAATTGGCGTCCTGGTACTGTCCAGACTCCATGAGTTGGCGAATCTGCTGTTCTGTTTCTGGAAGCAATGTGACGGTCATCCTGGCTTCTCCTGAACGTCCGGGAATTGTACGCGCGAAAAGGAGAGCGGATGGATCCTGAACGACCGACGGCGGATGGTAAATGACTGATGGTACATGTCGACCATGGATATGGCCGGATTGCCGATACCGCGACGCATGAGTTACCAATCAAGACGTTCCTCGTCCATACGCATATGGAGAATTCGAACAACGGTCAGTCTTGCATCGTCGTAGAGATAGAGAACCTTGTGCTGCTCTACGAGTTGGAAATACAAACCCGGCCGCAACTGCCCGCACGGGATAACAAGTCCCGGAAACTGCGCGAGGCGGTCAATGCCCGTCATCAGTAAATCGCCATATGAGATTTGCTGCTCTTCTCCCCACCTCTGCAGCGTATATTGCAATACTTCATCGAGATCACCAAGGGCCAAAGGTGCGAAGCTGACCCTACGGTTTGACATGATCTGAAATGGCCAAACCCAGTTGACTGCGCTCTCGCGCCCGTTCGAGCGCCTGCGCCATCGAATCCTCAGTCCATTCGACCATTTCGCCCCGATCGATTTGCTCAATCCCGGCGGCAATCAAGGACTTCGTATGTTCAAACTGCTCTTTGCGAGCCAGCAATTCCAGCGCCTCAGAGACTACTGCATCGGCATCCTGGAACTGACCGGAAGAGACCCGGTCGCGAATTCGTTGTTGGGTTTCCGGACGTAGCAGAACGCTCATTAAGTTGACCTCCACGCTCGCTCCATTGTACGTCGCACCATCAACCACTCACCCTCCCCCGCAACTCATCCGCCATCTTTTCGGCAATCATGATCGTCGTGAAGTTGGTGTTGGCGCGGGGGTTGTCGGGCATTACCGAGGCATCGATCACCCGCAGATTCTCGACACCGATCACCCGGCAGGATGGATCGACGACGCTGCGGGGATCATCCTCTGCTCCCATGCGGCAGGTCGAGGTTGGGTGCTGTGCATCGTGGATTTCGTGCAGGAGCAGTTGGTCGATCTCGGCGTCGCTCGGCAATGCGTTTAGCGTCTCCCCCGTGACCGAACCATAGACTCGTTCCGCGATGCGCTGGACCGCCTCGTGCTGCGAAATCTCGAAAAGACGCTTGAATCCGTCACGCATCCGGACGAGATCGCGCTCGTCGCTGAGCATTTCCAGCTCGATAACAGGATGCGCCATCGGATCGGGCGATTCGAGCTCGAGATAACCGGAGGAGTAGGTCTGGAACGTGTCGACGATCAGTTTGCCAACACTACGGCCGGCGTCGTCCATGGTCCAGATGTTCATCGAGATGATGATCATGTCGTTTGCGCCGGCGCCAGTCATACCGGATGAGTAACGCAGACAACAATTCGTGTGACGAAATCCAGGATCCTGGACCTGATGCTCGGGCTTGATCGCGACATCGACCCACACCCCGCCATGTTCGACGAGATTGTCGCCCACCGGGAGGTCAGCGATGACGTCGATGCCGAACGCCTGCAACTCAGTGGCTTTGCCGACACCCGAACGCATCAGGATCGTTGGCGAATGAACGGTACCTGCGGCGAGAACGATTTCTCTGGCACTGACCTCTTCACGGGCGCCATCCGAAATGACGCGCACCCCAGTCGCCTTCTTCCCATCGAAGAGAACGCGATCGACGGTGACTCCGCTGCGAATCGTCAGATTTGGGCGGTCGCGAGCTGGTTCGAGGTAGGCATCGTTGACGGAAACGCGCTCACCATCGACGCTGCAAATCGGATAGGGAGAAACCCCGGTCGACCGGGGTGAATTGACATCTTCCGCCCAGGGATAACCTAGATCGAGCGCTGCTTCGCGAAGCGCTTTGTCGACGGGCCCCCACAACTCTACCGGAGCCCGGTAGACCGGCAGTGGGCCGTCCGCGCCGTGGTATGACTTGTCCCCGAAGTCGACGTCGCTCTCCAGCTTGTTGAAATACGGCAACACATCCTGCCATCCCCAGCCCGTGCAGCCCCAGGACGCCCAGTCGTCGTAATCGTCGGGAATGCCGCGAATGGCAATCTGGCCGTTCATGGTCATGCTGCCGCCGACGCCTCGACCCCGCCAGAAGACGCGGGGTTCCTGGTACTTGTTGGCGCGGGCCATGAGATCGTCGTAACGATAATGGGCAAACTCAGCGTTGAGAATGATCCCGAACGGATTTGGCGAGAGCATCTCCATCGGACGGTCGCCAATGCGGTAATCAGGTCCGGCTTCCAGGAGGAGAACCGTCGTATCCGAGTCCTCGCTGAGGCGGGCTGCCAGCGTCGCTCCTGCTGAGCCGGCTCCTGCGATCACGTAGTCGTAGACCATCTCACGCCCTTCCTTTCGATCAGGCGAAACCAGCCCGCATCCCCCCAATGTTCGTCACTCTACCTGAACCTGTCGTGCCTTGCTCCAGCGAAACGTGACATCCTTGCAGGTCGTTCTGGACGTAGATGCAGGAGTGGCGTGTTACCATCGCCGCTGACTGGTGTGGCGTCGCCAGAGTCAGCCCCGCCCATGCAGCAATCAGGATGTCTCTTCCGTGAGTCAGGGCAATTTCTCGCGAACGTACGTACCCGGACGAGCAACGGCGCCGTACAATCCGCGAATCAACACCAAACGCAGAACGAAGAATGGCAAGAAATTGCCACCTCATCTCCTGCCCGGAACGTCACGCCACAAACTACGCGGGGGTGGCAACCGCAGAAGCTTTCTGATCGTCGGAGCGATGATCTTCCTGGGTCTCTTCGTCACGATGACGCTCTCGCTGGTTGTCTCCGCCGGGGCGGGAACAGCGGCAACAGTTGAGGCCTACCGGCAAGTGAACGACGATCTGCCGAACGCCGCGCTGGTAACCACAGATACCTTCCAGACATCCCGGATTTACGACCGCAACGGGGTGCTTTTACAGGAGATCGAAGCTCCTGATGGAGGTTGGCGCACGTTCGTCACCCTCGATCAAATCAACCCCTATCTGATCGACGCGACTGTCGCCGCCGAAGACGCAACCTTCTGGTCGCACTATGGTGTCGAACCAATGGCGATCCTGCGCGGTGCGCTGATCAATGCCAGCGGAACCGGGTCGTCGGGTGGCTCGACGATCACCCAGCAGCTGGCGAGAGGACTCTATCCCGAACAAATCGGTTTCGATATCTCCGTGACTCGCAAGTTTAAAGAAGCGCTTGCGGCGGTTGAGCTCGACCGGCAGTTTTCGAAACAGGACATCCTGACGATGTACCTGAACATGATCTTCTATGGTCAACGGTCATACGGGATTGAAGCAGCGGCGCAAACATATTTTCAGAAGCATGCCAGCGAGTTAACGTTGGCCGAGGCATCGTTGCTGGCTGGATTGCCGCAGGCGCCGTCATATTACGATCCAACCGTTCGCCTCGATCAGGCCAAGATTCGCCAGCAATACGTGCTCGGCCAGATGGTCAAATTTGATTACATCACTCAGGCGGAAGCCGATGCGGCCTGGGCCGAGCCGCTGCAACCCGGCACGCGAACGAGCGAGATCCATGCGGCGCCGCACTTCACTGAATATGCCAAGGACTATCTCCGCGAGATGTACGGTGAGGACATTCTGGTCACCGGCGGGCTCGAAATCTGGACGACGATCGATGTGGAGCTGCAGGCCACCGCGGAAGCGATCGTCAAGGAGAACATGCCGTTTCTGAACGCCTACCGGCGAAACAACGCGGCGATGGTCGCCATGGTCCCGTACACGGGCGAAGTGCTGGCGATGGTTGGATCGGCCGATTTCAACGACGCCTCGATCGGCGGCCAGATCAATTACGCGCGGGCGAATCTGCAAACTGGGTCATCGATCAAGCCAGTCGTCTACGCGGCCGCCTTCCAGAATGGCTGGAATCCCGCTACCGTGGTCATGGACATTACACTGCGCGAACCCACCCCGGGAGCGCCCGAGCCGTACTACGAACCAAATAACTATTCCGGGCGCTTCTATGGCGCGGTAACAGTGCGCGAGGCGCTGGCCAATTCACTCAACATTCCTGCCGTGAAAGCCGGTCGCTATGCGGGGATCGACGAGGTCTACGATCTCTACCGGCGCATGGGCATTCAAACCGGTATGACTGAGTCCTGGGAAAACTATGGTCTGTCACTCTCGCTCGGCTCGGCTGAAGTGCCTTTGCTGGAACATACCAACGTCTATGCAACATTCGCCAACAATGGCAAATACGTCCCTGCCACGCCGATTCTGAAAATCACCGACTCGAACGGCAATGTGCTGTACGAGCTCGATCGTTCGAAGACGCTGGCGGAGGCCGATCAGGCGCTGCAAGCGGAGTACGCATATCAGATCACCTCCATTCTCACCGACGACGAAGCGCGTGGCATGATCTTTGGCCGTGGAAACCTCTTTGAAAACACGGGAGATCGCCTTGGGCGTCCGGTGGCGGCGAAGTCCGGCACGACCGACAGCTGGAAGGACATCTGGACCATGGGCTACACGACCGACCTTGCGGTCGGGGTATGGAGTGGCCAAACCTCGCAAACCGGCAGCGCTGAAATCGAGCTTCCGACCCTCGACGGCATCCAGGGAGCAGGGCCAATCTGGCAGGCGATGATGGAGGAAATGCACAACGATCCGCGCTGGGCCGCCTACCTGAATGGCCCGAACGGGCAACCGTTGCCGGAGCAATTCCAGCAACCCGCCGGTCTCTCAGCGCGCAGCGTCTGCACTGCCACCGGTCATCAGGCCGCCAGCAACGGAAACAATCACACTGAAATGCTCGTGGCAAACGAAGGACCGGCGCTTTCCTGCGGTCAGCTTTCAGCGCTCGAGCGGAAAGAACTCGAACTGGCGCTCGAGGATATCCGCAAGAATGGCGGCAAGTACTCTGGCGACGGCGTCAACAGCATTCGACGCTATGCCAATGCTGTCGGCATGTACGATGGCGATTTCAGCTCCAGCAGCGATGACAGCGACTTCGGTGAAGACGATTTCGATGATCAAGACGAGGAAATTCCCATCCAGCAGCGGGACTGAGCATCCCGGCAAAACCGCCGACAGATATTCATCTCGGGCGAAGTCGTACGCAACGGCTTCGCCCGTTGTCTTCTTCGTCCATACTTCGCAGCAATCATGGGTATTTGGGCAACGGGGTTGGGGGAGTGCCATGCGCCTGGAAATCAATGATGGCGATGAGACAGTGCGGTTGATCGGCGCGGTCGTGATCCGGACCAATCAGGCTGGCGAGGTCTGCGTCGATTTCGGACCGGCCGATGGCGCGCCGCTGGTCAGATTCAGCATGGACGGGGATCAGGCACGAAGTCTGGCTGTTTCTCTGAAGAGCGTTGCTGATGGCGGCGACGAAACCGTTCTGATTGTCGATGATTGATAACTCGGTCACGATTGTTTGCCTGCAACCAAACCGAGTGTCCGTACGTATTACCAGTCAGACACCTGTTGTCGGCGCACGTTGACAATCGAGGGAAGGACTCAGCGCCTCAGATGTTCTGGGTGCCTGACTCGCGACACTGTTGCAAGCGGTGTTCGCAGGTGGCCCAGCGGCGACCATAGCCCAGTCGCCACTCGATTCTCCCCGGAATTCCCCCTTTTGACGCGGTCTTCACCGCTCCTCTCTGAATCCTCAACGCTGGATGGCCTTGCCGGTTGCGGCCACAGCGAACTCCCCTGGCAGCATCCGGCAGCAGCAACGTCCGGCTTTGCCAAAGGGTGAAGCCGGACGTTTCGCTGTCTATCCGCAATGGCTATACTTTCCCAACTAAGCACGCCGACGCATGAGAATCGCTTTTGTACGCGTGAATTGCGTGGCGATCCATCAGTGTTCCGGTCAACGAGGTCCCGCATATGTCCGAATCGTCCTCATCCCAGACCTGTCAGGTCTGCCGTGCCCCCAACGCAACTGGCGCGCGATACTGCAATCAATGCGGCTCGCCCCTCTCGGCAGGCCATCGATCGCACCGTCGGCGTGTCGTCGTTACTGGCGTCGGGGCGCTGACATCGGTGGGGCAAACAGCGCCGGAATCATGGCGCACAATCCTCGGCGGCGGCAGTGGCATCGTCAGCATTCCCGAACTCGAAGAACTCGGATTGCCCTGTACCGTCCGCGGCGCGGTCGATCACAGCAAGGTGGTCAATCACTATCTCGATCCCAAAACCGCGCGCAACACTTCGCCCTTTTCGCTCTGGATGCTGGAAGCAGCTGGCGAAGCAATGATCGACGCCGGGCTCGTCGATGCGGAACTCCAATCCTCGATCGATTTTTCACATGGCGGCGCTACGATTGGCACCTGCGTCGGCGGGATGTACGACGATATTCTGCCAGCCTACGAGACATTCAAGACCCGCGGCGCCGACCGCATTTCTCCACACCTGCACGTCAAATTCCCATTGAATATGGCCGGTTACACGGTGCAATGGCGATTCGGCCTGTCAGGTCCGTCCAACAGCGTTTCCACGGCGTGCGCGACGGGTACCCAGGCGATTGGCGAGGCATTCCACGTCATCGCCAGCGGGCACGCGCCGATGATGGTGGCCGGAGCGACGGAATCGACCAGCAACCCGCTGGGTACCGCCGGGTTCGCCGCCATGCGGGCGCTCGTCACTGATTCGAATGACAATCCCTGCGCGGCGCTCCGTCCCTTCGACGTGACGCGTGCTGGATTCGCGCTCGGCGAGGGCGCCGGAGCGGTGATTCTGGAGGATCTCGAGTTTGCGCGCGCCAGGGGCGCGAAGGTCTACGCCGAGATCCTCGGTTTCGCTTCGAGTAACGATGCCTACCACCCGATCGCGCCGAATCCCGTCGGCTCAGGCGCGGCGATTGCGATGCGGGAGGCACTGAACGACGCGGGGTTGACCCCGGACGACATCGGTCACGTTCAGGCCCATGCGGCCTCGACCCCCGCGGGTGACGTTGCGGAAAGCAACGCCATCATGCTCGTCTATGGCGATCGGGGCAGGGACATACCAGTGATGTCGGTCAAGGGCGCAATCGGGCACTGCATGGGTGGCGCAGGAGCAATTGAGACCGTGATGGCGGTCTACTCGATTGCCGGTCAAATCATTCCGCCAACTCGCAACTACGCCAATCCCGACCCCGAGATTCCGCTCGATGTGGTCCATGGCGCCCCTCGCAAACACACGTTCAAAGCGCTTGCCAAGCATGGCTTCGGCCTCGGTGGACAAAATGCCTGTCTGATCATCGGTCAGGCTCCGGACGATCTGGAATCACGGGGAGCGCCAAGTGATGAGTGACACCGTCACACCTGAGCTGCTGCGGCAGTGGGATTCGGACGCTGAGCGTCTGACTGATGTCATTCTGGCGATTCCGGCAAGTCAGCTCGATGATGTGATCGCCGGAGAATGGTCTGCGCGGCAGATTCTTTCGCACCTGCTCGACTCCGAGATTGTGTTCGGCGCTCGCCTCCGGGCCGCCATTGCCCAGCCGGGCTCGGCGATTGCGGTTTTCGATCAGGACGCGTATGCATCGCTGATTCCATACGGCGATGTGCCCATCGACGCGGTCGGTGCAGCGTTCACCGCGTTGCGCAGAGTCAACACCGCGATTGCCCTGGCGCTTCCAGCATCCGCATGGGAGCAAACAGTTGAACATCCGGAACGCGGAACACAATCACTGAGCGCCTTCACTCACGTCTTCGGTGGGCATATTGCGAGTCATCTGGCCGATCTCCAGACTGCGGACAGCGCTCGCGGATGAGCTCATCCGACGCTTCCAACACGTCCTCGCTCACAGTTTTGCAGTCGATCATCCGGTTCGCCCTCGAACTGTCGATGCTCGTTTGCCTCGGATATTTCGGCTACAACCTGTCCGAAACGACGCTCGTACGACTCGCTCTGGCTGTTCTGCTGCCACTTGCAGCCATGGCGCTCTGGGTGATTTTTCGGACGCCTGGAGATGAGAGCGCCGGCAAGGACGGGATGGTCGCGACGCCCGGCTGGCTGCGACTGTTGCTGGAAATCGCGCTCTTTCTCGTCGCCGCTGGCGGCGCATGGTGGGCAGGGTCGCGCATCGCCGCCGAAACCTTGCTGACCTTCGCAGCTCTGCATTATCTGGTCACCTGGAAGCGCGTCAGGTGGCTGCTGACCGGCAGCTAAGCACGTACGACCGGAGTTCACAGGGACGCACGGAGGAAATGTGGTATGAGCGGAATCGAAGCAACGAGGCGATTTCTGGCTTCCATTGGTCTGCCCGATGGCGATGCCGGCGCAGCCCCATCTTCAACCCAGCGCTTTCCAGATGGTGGTCAATGGCGCGTCGAGATTCCCTCAGTTGAAGGTCCGAACGCGCTCCAGACCGTGTTCGACGCTGCCGACGAATTCGGCGTGCCAGTGCATCGCGTCAGTCAGGGCAGCGGCGTCATGCTGCTCACTGACGCCGAACTCGATGCCATGGCCAATCTGGCCCGGAAACGGGGTGGCATCGAAGTCAGTCTCTTTGTCGGTCCTCGCGCCGGCTGGGACATTGGCGCCATGGCATACATGCCGGCGGGGAAGATCGTCGGCCCACGCGTTCGCGGCACGGAGCAGCTGATTCACGCCGTGGAGGATGTCCGGCGGGCGTGCGAGCATGGCATCACCAGCGTGCTCGTTACCGACGACGGATTGCTCTCGGTCCTGGGAAAGATGAAGGAAGCGGGAGAACTGCCGGCGGACCTGATCCTGAAAGGGTCGGTAATGCTCGGGGCGAGCAATCCGGCATCAGTGCGGTTGCTGCAGGAACTCGGACTGACGACGTTCAATACGCCGACCGATCTTTCCATCGCTCAATTGGCGGCCATTCGCGCCGCGACGACCATGCCGCTCGATATCTACATCGAAGTGCCGGACGATATAGGCGGTTTCATCAGGCATTACGAGATCGCCGAGATCGTTAGAGTGGCGGCGCCGGTTTATCTCAAATTCGGACTGCGCAATGCACCGAACATCTATCCGGCCGGATCACATTTGGAGGCGACAGCCATCGCCCTCACGCGTGAACGCCTCCGCCGGGCCCGCATCGGTCTCGACTTGTTGCAGCGTCTCGACCCGAACACCGTCATGTCGCCATTGCCGGGATCGTAGATCCGGCCTCCCGACCTAGGATCCTTCCGGTGGATTGAGCATGATCACAATCACGCCACTGCCGGGAGCGGTGCTGCGAGAGATGAAGGTGGCGCTGCCGGTAAATCCATCATACGGACCGGCGACAGCTTCGACCTGAATGACGAGCGTGGCGGGCCGCAGCGCACCATCCCCTTCCGGATACGTCCAGCGGAACATCGTACTGTCATCACCTGCGATGGCCGGAACACCATGAAAGACCGAATCACCCATTGTGATTTCTGGTATGCCGTCATCTTCTGGACCATCGAAGTCGGCGCGGCCGGTCAGCGCGTTCGTCGAATCGCCAGGTCCGGCGATCAGCTGATCGTTGGAGGCAAGCGGCCCGACCTGAATAAAGTCACCTGACGGATCCGTCTGGTACCAGGACACAAGTGTGATCACCCGGATGGGCTGCGCCACAGGCGTCCCATCCGCAGGGGGAGCGACGGGCGTCGACTCCGGAGCCTCAGGCGTCGCATCGTCCTGCGCGACCGCCACGGGCGCCATAACAGCCAGACCGATGATGCCGAGGAACACTGCGAGACTCAGGATTCGAAGATGTTTCATGGAATGCTCCCTATGCGCTCTCAGCGATTGTTCGACGATTGCCGAACTGGTGCGGTCCAGAGCGCCCTGAACATCAGTGTACGTACATTCTACGCCCACTGGCGAGATCGGATGACGGTCGTTGTCCGGAGCACGTGCGGGTGACACACTGGCGCCACGCTGCCAAGACTCCTTCACTGAAACCAACGCTTGCGGACCGTCCCCGGTTTCCAAGACTGGGTCAATGGTTGCAGTTTGAGGCGCGCCAGGAATGTTCCATTCTGTGACTGAATCCGCGGGAAATCGGTCTTGCGAGCTGATGCTATGATCGGCCGATGTCTGAACCGAATTGGTGCTGGAGGTCGTCATGAGCGAGTCAAACCTGCCCGGTGGTCCGGTAGCGCTGGTCTTTCCCGGTCAGGGAAGCCAGTTTGTGGGAATGGGTATCGCACTTGCCGAGGCCTCTGGGGCCGCTGCGGCGGTTCTGCAGGAGTCAAACGAAACTTTGGGGACGCCTCTCTCCGAACTGATGGCCAACGGACCCGCTGCGGAGCTGGAAGATACATACAACGCGCAGCCCGCCATTCTTGCCGTCAGCGTTGCGGCGCTCGAGGCGCTGAAAGCGCAATTGACCCTGCGCGGGGTCAGATTGGATGTTCGTTTCACAGCTGGTCATTCCCTCGGCGAGTTCACGGCGCTTGTCGCGGCCGGGTCACTTTCGTTCCCGGATGCGTTGCGACTGGTCCGCGAGCGTGGCCGATTGATGAAGGAAGCGGGCGACTCCAATCCGGGCGGCATGGCAGCTGTTCTTGGTCTCGACGACGCAGCCATCGAGGCGGTCTGCGCCAGCGCAACGGCAGACGGCGGGATCGTGGTGCCCGCCAACCGCAATTGTCCCGGACAAGTGGTGATCTCCGGCGAGGTTACAGCACTCGAGCGGGCCATGGAACTGGCAAAGGAAGCCGGAGCGAAGCGAGTCGCCAGACTGGGAGTCAGCATCGCCTCGCATTCTCCGCTGATGGCCGCGGCCAACGCTGAGTTCGGCAAGGTGCTCGACGGCATCGAGCTGACGACTCCGGGCGTTCCGGTTATCGGCAATGTTTCAGCTATTGGCCTCAAAACCGTGAACGAGATTCAGGATGAGTTGCATCTGCAAATGGAACGCCCGGTCGACTGGACCGGTACGATCCAGCACGCCATCGCGAATGGGACAACCACGTTCATCGAGCTGGGGCCGGGGAATGTCCTCAGTGGGCTCATAAAACGGGTCGACCGGGAGGCTCGCACCATCGGACTCGGCGCGCTCGACCTCGGATTGCCGGACACGCTGCCCAGATAGCGGGGTTGAGGACGTTCCCGAACCGAAACTTCTCGTACACTTTGGCCGCGAAGGTTGCGCTGGGTATGACTGGCTGAGGCTCGTCAACACCGGCGGCCTCATCGTTCGCTTGCCCTATCATTGAGACACGCATCAGGATCAGGGGCGAGTGTCCGATTTTCGAAGACCGATAGACAAAGGCAGGGAGTCGACCGTGGGACGGGTCGTAGTGACAGGCGCAGGGGCCGTTTCCCCTCTCGGCATTGGAGCCGAAACACTCTGGCAGGGAATGCTGGCGGGCCAATCAGGCATCCGCCAACTCGAGAATTTCGATGTATCTGATCTTGAAGTGCGAATCGGCGGCGAAGTGCCGGATTTCGACCCCCGCGACTACATCGACGCCAAACTTGCCAAACGTATGGACCGCTTCTCTCATTTCTCCGTTGCCGCTTCCACGGAAGCACTCAGGAACGCCGATCTCGAGGTGACAGAAGAGAACAATGAACAAATCGGCGTGATACTGAACACTGGCGGCGGAGGCATACCCGTCATGGAAGTCGAAGTCGGTCATATGATCGAAAAGGGGCCGAAGTGGGTTCATCCGCTGGTCATCGCCCTCTTTGCACCGAACATGGCGAGTTGTCAGGTGTCGATGGTTTTCGGCATCCACGGCCCGACGGTGACCTCGTCAGCGGCGTGCGCCTCTGGTGTGCAGGCATTTGTGCAGGGCTATCAGATGCTGGAGCGGGGCGAAGTCGACGTGGTTATCGCCGGCGGCGCCGAAGCCGGGCTGCGACGCACGTCGATCACGGGCATGGCGAACATGGGCGCGCTTTCGAAGCGAAACGACGACCCGCAGGGAGCCAGCCGGCCCTTCGACCTCGGCCGCGACGGATTCGTTTTCGCGGAAGGTGCGGGCGTACTGATTCTGGAAACAGAGGAGCATGCCCTGAATCGTGGCGCGACGATCGTCGCCGAGCTCTGCGGCGGGGCGTTTACGTCTGACGCCTTCCATATCACGGCGCCAAATCCAGATGGCATCCACGCCGCCAGGGCCATGAAACTCGCTGTCGAGCGTGCCGGCCTTGTGCCTGAGGATATCGACTACATCGCCGCGCATGCTACGGCGACACCGCTTGGCGATATCGCCGAAACGGACGCCATCAAGCGCGCCTTCGGCGACCATGCCTATAAGCTGGCGGCATCGGCCAACAAGTCAATGGTCGGTCATCTCCTCGGCGCGGCGGGCGGTATTTCCGCGATTGCCTGCGTCAATGCGATCCGCGACAACATTGTGCCGCCAACGATCAATCTGACCGACCCCGATCCAAAGTGTGATCTGGATTACGTCCCGAATGTCGCCCGCAAAATGACGGTCGATGCCGCGCTGGTGAACGGATTCGGATTCGGGGGCCAGAACGCCGTCGCCGTTTTCAAACGCTACGAAGAGGCATAGCGCCGAAAAGACTCGCGCGTATCGAGACCAGTCATAAAGCTGGCAATTAGCTGTGAGGATTCCCACGAAAGCGCCGTGCTATCTGTGGTACAGTGGGTTCCTCCCTGCAGATTGACGTACGTACGCGTTTGGGGAGAAGCGCATGCGAGGGACAGGCGCTGAGCTTTGCAGTAGCTCTGAAGGGTGACGTTACCTATGCAGGCGGCTCCTGCACGTTCCGGAATGACCTGGACGAACCGGTTCTGGCGATTATTGGGAATCGGCGCGGTTGTCGCCATTCTTGTCTCCATGCTCGCTTCGTTTCCAGTCGCCGCCCAGTCATCGACGCCGACCAGTTCCCCAACACGAACGCCCACATCCACCGCAACCCCATCACCAACCGCGACAGCCACGGCGACGCCATTTCCCTGTCCTCGTGATTCGAGTGGTATGGTCGGCGGCTATGCCGATATCCACCGCTGGAATAGCCATACCCTGCAAGTCAGCCGGGAAACAGGCGTACCGACGAATGTGATCAAGGCGATCATGTGGGTCGAATCAAATGGTCAACTCAATGCCCGGTCACCCTTGACTTCGAGTGGGTACTACTTCGGCCTGATGCAGGTCGGCGCCACCTCTGCTCTGCCCGCGCAGATGAAGGATGTGATGTGGCTCTGCGACAATCCATACCGGCAAATTCTGGCCGGCGCCACCGAGATGATCAACAAGTCCATCGCCATCAATACAACGCAGTGGGACCTCGTCGCGGGTGCCTATTTCGGCTACGGCGTCGACGTCACCGGGACATCGACCTCGTCATACATGAACATGTTCCGAACTCACGTGATCAATCTCGTCGGCACCACACCCGGCGGTAGCGACTGGATCATGCCGCCCACCCCGACTCCAGGACCAACGAACACCGCTGGCCCTGCGCTCTTCTCGATCGGCGCGACTGTCACCGTCGGTGAAAACCGCATCAACTTCCGGGCGGCGCCAGGAATGACATCGCAGATTGTCTCGGTGCTCGTACCCGGCACACAGGCGACAGTCCTCTCAGCGCCAACGCAGGCCGACAACTATCAGTGGTATCAGCTCCGCACGACAGGAGGCGCTACCGGGTGGGCAGCTGGGGAGCTCCTCCAGCTGGTAAGCGGCAGCACGCCGACGCTCGCGGCGTCGCCGACACCGTCGCGAACTCCGACAGTCACTCGCACACCGGCCAGCTCGTCAGGCTTTGCTCACGGAGATGTCGTTCGGGTCAATGTCGCACGTCTCAATCTGCGGCAGTCGGCGAGTTTGAGCGCGCCGGTGGTCGTTGTCCTGAATCAAGGCGCCACGGGGACGGTGACGGGCGCCCCGGTACAGATCGGCACGACGATCTGGGTCCCGGTCACCGTGTCAGGATCCAGATCAGGCTGGGTCTCATCTCAGTACGTTGTCAAGACCGGCGCCGCACCATCGAGCACCGCGACTCGTACAGCAACCGCCACACGCACGCCAACGGTTTCAGCACAGAGCACCGCTACGTCTGCTGTTCAGTTTGCGACAGGTTCTTCGATCCGGGTGAATGTCGCGAATCTCAATATGCGCGCGTCGGCAAATCCGATTGCACAGGTGCTTCTGGTGCTGAAGCGCAACGATCAAGGCATGGTGACTGGCAGTCCGATGCAGGCAGGCGGGTACCTCTGGATACCCGTTAACATCCCCGGCAAGGGAAGCGGCTGGGTCGTGAGCCAGTACATCGTGCAGACGACCGGCAGCACGGCGTCAGTGACGCCTACCCGCACATCGACGCCGGTCGCGGGGCAGAATGGCGGGACCTTCCGGGTGAACGTGCCCCTCCTGAATTTTCGCGACGGTCCATCAATGACCGGAACGATCCAGGGACGACTCACCGAGGGCATGACAGTCACCTATCTGAATCAGTCGCAGGTCGTAGCAGGCATCACCTGGTATCGCATTCAGTCGTCGACGCAGTCGGGCTGGGTGGCGTCGCAATATCTGACCCTCGTATCTCTCCCGGCGACGGCGACACCAACCCGCACGCCAACCAGGACCGCGACACCAACGATCGATCCGTCGGTCTTCACTGCCGGGGAGACATTCCGAGTCAGCACCGGTCCCTTGAACATGCGATCGACCGCCGGCACGACCGCGACGATCATCCGCTCGCTGCCATTGAATACAGCGGGAAGTATCCTCGGCGGTCCGACGGAAGCGTCCGGCTACCACTGGTATCGCGTTTCGACGCAGTACGGTACGGGATGGGTTGTGGGCGCATACATTCAGCGCACGAGCGTCATGGCCGCAGGTCTTGGCGAAGCGCCCGGGCTGACGATCAGCGTCACACCGGAACCGACGATCACCGCAAGCGCGACTTCAGAAAGTGCGCCACCCGACGTTCCGGCCGATGCGACAGAAGTTCCTGATTCGCCCACCGCGACGACCGAGCTCCCCACTGCGACCGAAACACTTCCTCCGCCGACGGCGACGCTCCCACCGGATAGTGACGGCGACGGGGTGGAAGACGCGCTCGATGCCTGCCCGGGCGTCGCCGATTCCAGGCTCGACACCGATGGCGATGGAACAGACGATGCGTGCGATCCCACCCCACTCGGTGAACCGACGGTTCCGCCGGTCGTGGAGTTCCAGGTGAGCGCTTCCGCGGCAGCCGATACGAGCGTCAGCGCGGTCGATCCCGGCGCAGTGCAACCGGCCGATCAAGTCGGTGGATTAGCGGTCGGCGGCGCGAACGGCGAAACCGCGTACATCACCTTCTGGGTGGATGGCGTCGGCGCCGCGCAGATCACCAACGCGACGGTTTGGTTGCCGGTCGCATCGGGCAGCGGCAACGTGACCATCTCGGTCATTCCGGGTGGCGCGATCGATGAGTGGTCGCTGACCGCTGGGACCGCGCCGGGCGGCAGCGCCGTGACGACCGTCTGGGCGGAAGCCGGCGCCGAGATTCCAGTCGACCTGACCGGTTGGATCGGCGGCGACGGACCGATCACGATCGTCGTCAGCGGCGGCAGCGATTCGGCCGTCGCGCTGGGCAGCAAGGAAGGCGGCTGGCCCGCCCGCCTCTCCATCACCGCTGTAGGCTAGATTGGCCTGAAGAACCAATCGCTCATCAAGGCCTTGTCATTCTGAGCCATCATACTGGCGCGCCGGCACCAGCGCGTATGAAAACCCACCGTAGCCTCGCCATTTATGGCGCTTCCCGAATGTCACGTACGTACATACTTTTTCACAGCAGCGCCAGCGAAGAATCTCTCGTTCGGGGTGGAAACGACGCCATCGGTGACTCTCCGCTGCGGCGGGAGATCCTTCGCTTTGCTCAGGATGACATCTCCATTCTCATGCCAAGCTGGCGCTGTCACCCGGCATGTTGGCTCAAAAATGATGCGACCCGGTGCCCACTGCGAGCGGTGGCGCCCTGTGCCCACCGGTGGCTGAGCGAAACGCAGCGAACGTAGTGAAGCGCAGTGCCGCGAGGCCACAACGCACCCCCAAGTTCTGAAGACACCCACCGCTCTCCGGTATGATCGCGCCAGCAACCGGATGCTGTTGCGGCGTGACCGGACTGACGCAACGTCTTCCATTGGAATCAAGGATCGAAAACCATGTCGATGACATCCTGGGAGCGCCTGACGCGCCGGGTCGGAACGATGCACCTGCTCTGGAGCAAAGCGACGACCGATCTATCGACCGAGCAGATGAACTATCGCGAGCGAACTGGCGTGCTCCCGATCGCATTCAGTCTGCTCCACTATGTCGTCGGCGAAGACTGCAATGTCAGCACCTACCTGAGCAATTCGCCGACGTTGTGGGAGTCAGGCGAATGGGAAGCACGGATTGGCGGGATTCTTCCCCAGGTGCGGCGAGGCACGCCGGTGGCGATCGCCGAGGAAGCGTCGATCGGCGACGCGGCAACCTGGCTGGCGTATCAGGCCGAGGTCTTCGCGCGGACAGAAGCGTCGCTTGCCTCCGGAACGCCGGAATCCTATGACAAGGTCGTGATCGAAACGATGCCTGCCGACATGCTCGGCAGTTTCATCGGTCTGACCTACGGACCAAATGGCCCGGTGTTGCTCGGCGACATCATCGACGGTTTTGTCTTTCAGCATGGAATACGGCATCTCGGCGAAATCGAGCACGCGCGGTCGCTGCTCGGATTACAGGGCGTCAGCTAAGAGAGGGGCAAACGCGTGTCGAAGACAACAGAAGCGCTTGAGTCGGCGATTCACGATCTCAAAGTCGAGGAGGGCACGGTTGGGTGCGTCTGGCTGGGACAAGCCGGCTACATCCTGAAAGCGCCGTCGGGCGCCATCGTCATGATCGATCCCTATCTCTCCGACTGGGCCGAGCAGCAGTGGGGCATGCCTCGTATTCTCGACGCGCCGGTCGACCCGGCAACGTTCCAGCCCGATCTGTTGCTGATCAGTCACTGGCATGAGGACCATCTCGACGCGCCAGCGATCAAGCAATGGTGCAACGACGGGATCGAGGGCGTGTTTGCCGGTCCGGAGAGCTGCGCTTCCCGGGCCGTCGCCTGGGGCTGGAACGCGGAGGATGTCATCTCGTTGACCGAGTTCGACGAAGTCGAGATTGAGGACATCGTGCTGCGTCCGACCTTCGCCCGGCACGAATCAACCGAAGCGCCGACTGGGGTGGCATTTGGTTATTTGCTTGATATCGGCGGCGTGAAGATCTGGTATGTCGGCGACACCGAATACGATGCGCGGCTCCGTCCGATGAAAGACGAAGAGATCGACATCGTGCTGATTCCGATCAATGGCGTCGGCGGCAATCTCGATGCCGAGGAAGCCGCATTGCTGATTTACAAGATCGAGCCCAGGTCCGTTCATCCGATGCACTACAACATGTGGGCGCCGGAAACCTTCGGCGAGGGCGCGACACTCGACCCTCAGCTCTTCATCGACACCCTGAACAAGCTGGGCGGCACTGCCGAAACGCGAATACTGCCAGTTGGTGAGATCGTGACGATCTCCGGCCAGGCGAAAAGATCATGACCGGCGTCGACACCAGGGCGACTTTGGAACAGGGAAAGTGCGCAATCGTCCGCGCGACAACGACATACGAAGGAAAGCAGGGGTTCAGCTACTTCCACGGCATCTCGGCGGAATCGGTCGGCGCTCAGTCCGTCTGCATGCATCTGTTGACGATTCCTCCCGGCGGGCGCGCGAAGGCACATCTCCACGACGCACACGAAACAGCGATTTACGTCCTGCGGGGAACCGGCAGGATGTGGTGGGGAGAGCATCTCGAGGAGGTCATGGAGTGCGGTCCCGGCGACATGATCTACATCCCGGCGGGTGTGCCCCATCTGCCGACGAATCCCAGCGACACCGAAGACTGCGTTGCGGTATTGGCGCGCACCGACCCCAACGAGCAGGAGAGCGTTGTCCTGCGGCCCGAACTCGACGAACTTCTCGACATGCGATGATCCCGGAGAATCGTGCCGCCGGTGCGTCTGCCCAGGCAGCAGGCCATGCGGGGCAGTTGAACAGGTTTTGCGCTTCAAGTTCTGTTCGCACGATCCGACCAATGTGTTGCCGGCTAGTCACCAGGAGAATCGATCATTTCCAGTCACGATGAATCTTCGAACTACCGGGCAGGCGCGGACATCGGCGGCACCTTCACCGATGTCATTCTCCTGGCCCCGGATGGGACATTTCGCTCCCAGAAGGTGCTCTCGACGACCGATGATTACTCCCGCGGCATCGTCGATGCGCTGAATAGCCTGACAACACAGGCTGGCGCTCAGCCGGGCGAGATCGAACAGATCGTGCACGGCACGACCGTCGCCACCAACGCCATCCTTGAAAACCGAGGAGCGAAAACAGCGCTGCTGACGACCAAGGGCTTTCGGGACGTGCTCGAACTGCGCCGGTTGCGGACGCCGCAGCTCTACGACCGTTTCTATGAACCGCCCAATCCGATCGTCGACCGCCGCCTCCGCCTCGAAGTGACCGAGCGGATCGACGCGAATGGCGACACGATCGTCGAGATCGACGGAGCATCGGTCATCGCAGCGCTCGAGCGAATCGCGGACGAAGGCGCCGAAGCGGTGGCCGTCTCGCTGATTCATTCCTGGCGGAATCCGGCCCACGAACGGCAAGTGGGAGAAATCGTCCGCCAGCGGCTGCCTGATGTCTTCCTGACTCTCTCCTGCGACGTTCTGCCGGAGATCCGGGAATACGAGCGAACCTCGACAACCGTGCTGAACGCCTACATCGGCCCTGTTGTGAAGCGATACGTCGCGTCCCTGCAACGACGTCTGGAGAGCGAAGGCATCGCGGGCGAGCTGCTGATCATGCAGTCGAATGGCGGGGTGATGAGCGCACCCGCCGCCGCGGTGACGCCGGCTCAAATCGTCGAGTCTGGCCCTGCGGCCGGAGTGATCGCAGCGCGCGGCGCCGGGGTTCGTGCCGGCTATCCGGATGTCATCTCGTTCGACATGGGCGGCACCACCGCAAAGGCGTCATTGGTCGAGGCAGGAAACGTGGCGCGCACCACAGAGTACGAGGTCGGCGCCGGCATCAGTCTGTCGTCGCGATTGGTCAAGGGTGGCGGTCATGCCTTGAAGCTGCCGGTCATCGACATCGCCGAGGTCGGAGCCGGAGGCGGCAGCATCATCTGGATCGACAAAGGGGGCGCGCTGAAGGTCGGACCGCGCAGCGCCGGCGCCTTTCCCGGTCCCGCTTGCCACAACACTGGCGGCTCCGACCCGACGGTGACCGACGCCAACGTGCTCCTCGGCTATGTCAACCCGGATGGCCTCGCCGGCGGCGCAATCCCCGTCCACCGCGATCTCGCCGAAGCGGCGATCGAGCGTGATGTGGCGTCGCCGCTCGGTCTTTCGCTCCTCGACGCTGCCTGGGGAGCGCACACCGTGGCGAATATCACCATGATTCGGGCGATCAAGGCAGTGACGACCTATCGGGGCCGCGATCCCCGTGATTTCGCCCTGATGGCGTTCGGCGGCAATGGTCCGATTCATGCCGCAGGAGTCGCGGCAAGTCTGGGCATTCGCGCGGTGATCGTCCCCCCGGCGCCGGGGCTCTTTTCGGCGGTCGGTTTGCTCGAAGCGCGTCAGGAGCGCCACTTCACCCAATCGCTCTTTGGCCCGTTTACGGCTGATAGTCTTGACCGCATCGAAACCGGCTTCCAGGATTTGGAGGCGCGGGCGATCTCTGAGGTTTCCCAGGACAACAAAGAAGCGCCGGTCGGGTTCCAACGCGGGTTCGATCTGCGATACGCCGGACAGGGCTTCGAGCTTTCGATCGACGTCGATTCACGAACTCACGATCCAGGCTGGATCGACCGTGTCATCGAGGCATTCACGCGCGAACATGAGCGGACCTACGGCCACAGCGCGCCCGGCGAACCGATGGAGCTCGTCAATTTGCGTCTGGTTGCCCATCGCAACCAACAGCTCACCGCGCCAGGTCGCGCCCTGACTAATGCGAACAGCATGCAGATCGCCGACCGGACGATCTATTTCGGCGCCGAGCACGGTTCGATCTCGTCCCCTGTACTCGACCGCACCGACCTCGATGCGACTAACCGGCAAGGTCCGTTGATCGTGCAGGAATACGACTCGACGACGATCGTGCCGCCGGGCGCTTCGGCTCGTGTCGACGCGCACGGCAACATCATCCTGACGATGGCAGTGGCCGATGCTTGATCTGGTCGTACGCTCGGGATTGGTTGTCGACGGCACAGGGTCACCCGGTCGCATCATGGATGTTGGCATAACCGGCGAGCGGATCGTCTTGACCGGCGATCTCTCCGCGCTGGAGGCAGCGCAGACGATCGACGCGACCGGGTTGGTGGTCGCGCCAGGTTTCATCGACATCCACAGTCATTCCGATTTCACGTTGCTGACCGATCCACGCGCACAGAGTTCGATTGCCCAAGGGGTGACGACCGAGGTGATCGGCAATTGCGGGCATGGTTGCGCCCCAATCGGCGACCCCGCCACGATAACCGGCAACATCTATGGCTACGTGGCGGGGGCGCCTCTCGATTGGCGAACGACAGGCGAGTTCCTCGACCGGCTCGATGCCGCGAAGCCTGCGGTGAACGTCGTGCCGATCGTGCCAAACGGCAACCTGCGCATCGCCGCGATGGGGATGGAAGACCGCGCTGCCACTGCCTCCGAGCTGGCGGCGATGACGTCGATGCTGGAGGAAGGACTGGAAGCGGGCGCTTTCGGTTTCTCGACCGGTCTCGAATATCCATCGGAACGGGCAACAACGGAAGACGAAGCCGTCCATCTCTGCGCCGCCACGCAACGCGCCGGCGGCATCTACACGACTCACACCCGGAATCGTGATGCCCACGCCGTCGAAGCGGTCGAAGAAGCGATTCGCGTCGCAGCGAGGGCGAATATTCCGTTACAGATCTCGCACCTCACGCCGCGAAAGGGCGGACCGCCTGACACGGCGACGCGGGCGCTCGTTGCCATCGATCAAGCGCTCGTTTCGGGACAGGACGTGGCCTTCGACATGCACACGCGCCTTTACGGATTCACGAACCTCAGCGCGGCCCTGCCGCCGTGGGTCTCGGCCGGTGAGCCAGAGGAGGTCGCGATCCGTTTGCGGACGCCCGAGGCGCGAAACGCGGTGCGCGGGTTCGACAGTCTGATCGTCAGCTTCGGCCGGGCCGGATGGGAACGAGTCGAGCTCTTTTCGTTCCCGGCGCGTCCGGAACTGGCGGGACGCTCGATTCCCGATCTGACGCCGCCGGGTGGCCACCCAATGGACACGATCTGCGATCTCCTGGCCGAATCGGCGGGCGATCCTCATGCGCCGATGTGCGTTTGTCATTCGTATAGCGAGGATGAGCTACTGGAGACTTACCAGCATCCGGCCTGTACCTTGGGCTCCGACGCGACAGCGTTGGCGGTGGATGGTCCGCTGGCAAGCTCGTCATTTCCGGGAGCTTTCACCTGGGCATCCTGGTTTTTCAGGCGTTTCGTGCGCGAGCGACAGGTGTTCACACTCGAAGACGCGGTGCGCAAACTCTCGGGGGAGCCGGCCCAGCGCTTTGGCTTGCGCGATCGCGGTTCGATCCACACTGGCGCGTACGCCGATCTGGCGATCTTCGATCCGCAACGCTTCAGCGACAACGGCACCATGGCCCAACCGAATCAGCTCGCCAGCGGCATGCAGCACGTGCTGGTCAACGGCGTCCTGACCTGGACCGCCGGCAGGGAAACTGGCGCTCGCGGCGGGCGCGTCTTGAAACGACAAACTGACGGAGGGATCCGCAACACATGACAGCAACTCCTGTGGCCATCGGCGAGCGGATCGATCCGATCACTCTCGAAGTGATCCAGAATGGTCTGGGCTCGATCGTCGACGAAATGGCGCTGACGGTCATGCGCACCGCTTACAGCGGCGTCGTCAAGGACGCGCTCGATTACTCGACGGCCTTCTGCAACGCGTCGGGCGAGGTGATCGCCCAGGGACTGACGATCGTCGTCCACCTCGGTTCGTTCCCGAGTGCCGTGCGCAGCATCATCGCCAAGTTCGACGGGAAGATTTTCCCCGGCGACATGTTCATCTCCAACGATCCCTATACCGCCGGTGGCATTCACCTTCCCGACATCTACGTGATCAAACCAGTCTTCGATGAAGGCGAGCTGCACGGCTTTTCCTGTGTGGTCGCCCACCACACCGATGTCGGCGGTATCGTGCCGGGAAGCAACTCGACTCAGGCCACCGAGATCTACCAGGAAGGCATTTGCCTCCCGGCGATGAAGCTCTACGAACGGGGCGAGCCCAACGAAGCGATCTTCGACATCATCGCCCGCAACGTGCGTGTGCCGGACAAGGTGCTCGGCGATCTGCGCGCCGAAATTGCCGCCGCAAATATTGGCGAACGCGCCTATCTGGAGCTGATTCGCCGCTACGGACCGCAGACCTTTCACCGCTACAGCGACGCGTTGCTCGATTACAGCGAACGACTGGCCAGGAGCGAGATCGCCGCACTTCCGGATGGCGTCTATCAGGCGACTGGGCATATCGATGGCGACAGCATCGAATCGGGTCCTGTGACGATTGCCGTAAGGATCACGATCGAGGGCGACGAGCTGACGGCGGATTTCACCGGTTCGTCCGAGCAGGTGAAAGCTGGCATCAACTCGCCGATCGCGTTCACCCGGTCGGCGGTCTATGGCGCGGTTCGCCTCATTCTCGATCCGGGCGCTCCCAATTCCGCCGGATATTTCCGGCCGATTCACGTCGAAGCGCCGGCAGGGACGGTGGTCCATCCGGTGCTGCCTGGCGCGTGTGGTGCGCGCGGCATCATGGGCTTCCGGATCATGGACACGGTCGCTCACGCTTTGGCCGCTGTTGCTCCCGACCGCGTGCCGGCCGACGGTGAGGGCGGCAATACGATTCTGAGCATGGGTGGCTACGATGCCGCGTACAACCCCTGGGTCTATGTCGACCTGATCGCGGGAGCCAGAGGCGGCGCTCCTTGGGCAGACGGCGCGGCTGGCATCCCGCATCCCGGTTCGAACATCGCCAACACGCCGGTCGAGATCGCCGAAGTCGAGCTGCCGATCAGAATCGAAGAGTATGGCTTTGACACCGACTCGGGTGGCCCGGGCGCTTTCCGGGGAGCCCCCGGCCAAATCCGCCAGGTCCGGTTGCTCGCCGACGACGCCATCTTGCAGATGCGTTCCGACAAACGGCGGTTTCGTCCCTATGGACTGCACGGTGGAAAAGAGGGAACCCCATCCATGACGATCCTCAATCCCGGTTCGGACGATCGCGTGCTCGACACGATGGGCATGACGGCCATCCAGAAGGGCGACGTCGTTCGCCACACGCTGGCTGGTGGTGGCGGCTGGGGCGATCCACTTCAGCGCGACCCGGCTCTCGTCCGGCTCGATGTCTGGAACGAGCTGATCACCGTCGACTATGCAGAGCGGGAGTATGGCGTGGTCATCGACCCAGCAACGTTGAGACTCGATGAAGCCCGCACTGCCCAAATCAGAAACGAACGATGTTCACCATAGCTCCCGGTCGTTCCGGGCGTCGATCATTCATCATCGGCATCGTGAAGCGGTAAACGAGGCAATGCAGCCCTCCGTTCCTCCTCCTCGTCTCCCCGTCGCCTTCACGTCCAGATATCCCCCCAAATTGACGGGGCCGCAAAGCCCTGCTAGCATCGCCGCGTATCCACGAATCTGGATATTTGTGACATGCCGTTGAAAGGAGCAGTCGGAGTGCCTGACAACAACGATCGAGTAAATGTGGTCTTCTCTCGCCGTGGCTTACTGCAGGCGAGCGCGGCTGCGGGCGCCGCAATCGCTGTGGGGAATCTGCACATCCCAGTCGCGGGAGCGCAGGACCGCGTCACGCTGAGCATCTGGACAAACCATCCAGAGTGGCTCGGACCGCTCAACGATCTTCTTACAGCATTCTCCGCGACGACTCCGAATGTAGTGTTCGAGCTGACTGGTGTGCCCGGTCCGGACTATTTCGCGAAACTGCAGACTGGTCTGGCCGGTGGGCAGGTCTCCGATGTCGTTGGTCTGGTCGAGGGGTATCTTCTTTCGCAGGGTCCAGCTGCTTTCCCAATCAAGGACCTCACCGGAATTGTCGATCCCAACCTCCTGATCGACAGCGCCCGCACGCAGGTCGAGATCGACGGATCAGTGTGGGCGGTGCCCCTCGCGTCGTACACCGTCGGACTGGCCGTGCAGAATCCGATTATCGCCGCGAACAACATCACGCTGCCGACGACATGGGACGAACTCAAAGCAACGTCCCAGACATTGCTCGATGCCGGCGTCACGCCGCTTATTCTCGGCGGCAAGGATGGGGTTCACACCTTCTTCATCTATGCCGGACTGGTGTCGACAATTCTCGGTCCCGAGGGCTTCGAGGAGCTTCGCGCCGGCACCCGGTCGTTGACCGATCCTGACCTGCTGGAAGCCGCACAGCTCCTGAAGGATCTGCAACCGTTCTACAACGAAGGCTTCGAAGCGACCGACTACGTCACGGCCAAAGCGCTCTTCGCGCAGGGGTTGGGCGCCATGATGGTCGCCGGCACCGCAGACTTCACGGGCTTCAAGCAGGAGAACCCGGACGCTGATCTCGGATTCATCCCATGGCCGGGCAAGGAAGTGGGCCTGCATGCTACGAACACCGGCATGGAGCTCCTCTATGCCGTAAACAACACATCCTCGGAAGAAAAGCAGGAAGCGGCAGGACAGTTCGTGGCCTGGCTGGCCACGGCTGAAGCCCAGACGATTGTCGCTGAGTCGATCGCTCTCCCAATCAATAACGAGGTCACCGAGCTGTCCGATCCGATCAAGGCCGGAACGCTCGAAGTGCGTGATCGCGACGTGATTGTCTGGTACGACGTTCCGGAAACCGCGAACACACTGACGGCCGTCACGGAGATCTCCGGCCAGCTCTGGACAGGAGACGTCTCGCCGGAAGAGTTTGCCCAGTACGTGCAGGACAACCTGGCAGTGGCTGCGTCCTAGCCAGTACGAGGACACCCCTTCCGCATGACGCCCGGGCAACCGGCAGGCAGCGAATCTCAAGGCATCGGGAGCACGGAAGATATCCGTGCTCCTGCGCTGCCAATCGGTTCTTCTGCTGCGCTTTCCTATCCACATCCAACAACACACGTCTGGAGTCGCCGTCCGTGGCTCTGGTTCATCCTGCCCGCGCTCGTCGCCTACTCGATCCTGTTCATCTATCCGACCGCACGAGCCTTCTATTTGAGCGTCTTCGACTGGTCAGGCATCGGTCCGGTCGGCGACCCGGTCGGGCTCAGGAATTTCCAGCGTCTACTGCAAAACGACCGCTTCTGGAACGCCGCCACCAATTCCGCGAAACTCTTCGTCGCAATTTTCGTCTTGCAGAACACCGTTTCTCTCGGTCTGGCGCTCCTGCTCAATCGCAAGACACGCATGACCCACGTCTATCGAACGATCATCTTTCTCCCGGTCGTCATTTCGGCCGTCGCCACCGGCATCATCTGGGTGTTGATGCTCGATCCGCAGATCGGCGTCATCAATCCGGTGCTCGAAGACATCGGTCTTGCCTCGCTGAAACAGGGCTGGCAGTCCGATCCGGATTGGGCGATGAAAACGGTCTATCTCGTCCAGTTCTGGCAGTGGAACGGCATGGCCGTGGTGCTCTACCTGGCTGGACTGCAGAACGTGCCAGATGAGCTGCTGCAAGCATCACGCGTTGATGGAGCGAGCCGCTGGCGATCGTTCCGCGATGTGACCTTCCCGATGCTGGCGCCGGCATTCACAATCGTCACAGTGCTGGCGTTCATTCTGATCTTCCGGGCGTTCGATCTGATCTATGTGTTGACGGGACCTCAGGGTGCTCCGGGTGGATATACACACGTCATCGGCGTACTGATCTATGGCGACGCCTTCGGCACCAGCGGCTTCAGCACGCAACCACGCCTGAGCTACGCGATTGCTGAAGGAGTCACACTCTTCATCTTCCTGGCCGGGGTTTCCGGGCTTCTGATTCGCGCGCTTGGCAAGCGGGAGGAGGCGATCGCATGAGCGTGACCGACTCACCTCGCGCGACAAAGACCTGGCACACCAATGCTGACGCCACATCCCGCTCTTCGCCTTCGCATTGGAAGCACCGGTCGAAGCGCATCCTCGGTGACATTGCGTGGCATGGCGCCCTGATTCTGGCATGCGCGTTTGTGCTCGTGCCTATCGTGATTGTCTTCTTCGGCTCATTCAAGACGATTCCCGAGTTCTTCGCCGCGCCGTATGGTTTGCCGAAGGAGTGGGATCTCAAGAACTATCGCGACGCCTGGGCAGAGGCCAATCTGCAGACGGCGTTTGTCAACAGTGTGATCTCGACAGGGTTCGGGGTCATTGCCAGCACAACGCTCGCTGCGCTCGCCGCATATGGACTCTCCCGCTTTGATTTCTCAGGACGCAACGCGCTCCGGCTCCTCTTCATCGGAGGGCTGGTTGTACCGGTTCAACTCATCATTTTGCCCCTCTTTATTCTGTTCCGACAGGCAGGGATTCTCGGCGGACTACTGCCGCTCTGCCTGATCTTTGCCGTTTTCGGGATTCCGCTCGCCACACTGGTTCTGACGGGATTCTTCGCGCTACTGCCTCGCGATCTCGAACAAGCGGCGCGTATCGATGGCGCATCGCATCTGGAGATCTTCTGGCGGATCATGGTGCCCCTCTCGCGTCCCGCGCTCGCCGCCGTTGTGATTCTGAACGGCGTCTGGATGTGGAACGACTTCTTCCTGGGGTTCATCCTGATCACCGATCCGGGCGCGATGACATTGCCCGTTGCGATCATGGCTTTCCGCGGAACCTATTTGACGAAGTGGGGGCTGATCTTCGCCAGCGTGATCATCTCAACGATTCCCGTCGTGATTGCCTATCTGATGCTCTCGCGTCAGTTCATCGCCGGGCTCACCGCCGGGAGCGTCAAAGGATGATGATCACGCTCTATGGCATCATCCCGATGAAATTCGCGCGCATGCGGCCCCCCGTAGTTCAGGCGCCTGCGTCCTGACATCAGTCGTAGTTCGGGCACCTGTGGCCCGCCGTAGTTCGGGCACCTGTGGCCCGCCGTAGTTCGGGCACCTGTGGCCCGCCATCAGAAGAGAAACGGATACACCATGAATTTCGAAGGTCGACGAGCATTGATTACGGGATCGGCAAAGGGGATCGGCGCCGCGATCGCCACCCGATTGGCGAATGAGGGCGCGAAGGTCGCGGTCGCAGACATCGATGAGAGTCGCGCCGCCGAAGCGGTGGCGAAGATCGGGGCAAATGCGCTGGCTGTGAGCCTGGACGTCACATCGAACGCATCATGGTCTGCTGCCTATGAGACGGTCAGAGAAGCGTGGGGTGGGCTCGATATTCTCGTCAACAACGCCGGCATCGCTGGGCGGTCGGCGCCATCGTGGGAGTTGTCGGTCGAGGAGTGGCAGCAGGTCATCGACATCGACCTGACGGGCGTCTATCTCGGCTGCCGCACGGCACTCCCGGGAATGATCGATCAAGGTTACGGTCGAATCGTCAACATTGCTTCGATTGCCGGCAAGGAGGGCAACCCCAATGCCGCGCCCTATTCGGCGGCCAAGGCCGGAGTGATCGGACTCACCAAGTCGATTGCGAAGGAAGTGGCGACGAAGGGGATCATCGTTAACGCGATCACCCCCGCCGTCATCGCCACCGAGATACTCGAACAACTGACTCAGCAGCATATCGACTACATGACCAGCCGCATCCCCATGGGACGGGTCGGACAGCCGGAGGAAGTCGCCGCCCTCGCCACCTGGCTCTGCTCTGACGAAGTCAGCTTCTCGACAGGTGCCGTCTTCGATCTCTCAGGCGGCCGGGCGACGTACTGACGACGTTGGTCACCCAATACGAGCTGTCCTTCCGACCGGGGCGGAGGAATCTCTCGTTGTTTAAGCGGGCGTTTTCGTCCAGCCCGCATGTCCCCAACGAGAGTTCCTTCGGCAAGCTCGGAATGACGAAGTCTGTACGTCGCAACCGAGCATCAAGCGGACGAATGCAGCGCGTCGAAAAAGGCGAGCGCATCCGTAGCATTGTCCGAAACGAGCCGGATTGAGTCTCACCGCTACGCCCGTGACAGCGCCGCCGCCCGGCCCAGAAGGCGCATCGCCTCCGTGGTGTGCGGCGCGACCATGATGTTCAGGTGATCGAATCCCCGCTTGTCGTATGCGCGGAAGGCACTCGCAACGTCTTCGACCGTCCCAGTGACGTACTTCGCCGGATCGTCCGAACCTTCGGGCGCTTCGCCGAGCTCCGGGAACACGACATTGACACCGGCCGTCAGCTTCAACGTGGCAGGGTCGCGACCCGCCGCCTTGAGCGCGGCATTGACGTTGGCGACCCGCTCTTCGGTCGATTCGACATGTCCATGCCAGGCGGTGTTGTACTGATCGGCAAAGCGCGCCACCAGACTGAGCATTCGCTCCTGTTTGCCGGCAATCAGCAGTGGAATCGGTCGCGAAGGCGCGGGCAGCAACTGGCAGTCCGGCGCCGAATGGTACGTGCCGGTGAATTCGACCTTTCCTTCCCGTACGAGCGGCGCGATGATCGAGGTCGCCTCCTCGAATTGATCGACCTTGTGGGAGAAATCGAGACCGAACGTGTCGAACTCCGGTTTGTGCCAGCCGGCGCCGATACCGAGGATCACCCGCCCGTTGCTGACCTCATCGAGCGTTACCGCCATCTTGGCAAGAACAGCGGGATTGCGAAACGCGGTGCACAACACCAGAGCGCCGAGCTCGACCCGGCTGGTCGCTTCCGCGAGTGCCGCCCAAATCGTCCACCCTTCCCAGACCCCTTTCGGTTCCTGCTCGGGGAAGTGATAGAAAAGGTGATCGTAGATCCAGACACTGTCGAGACCAGCCTCTTCCGCCGCCAGCGCCAGGGCTCGCAGCTCCGAATATGGCCGCGGCGCACCAAGCGCTTCGTCTTCACCCAGAATGAGTAACGGTCCAATCTTCATCGAATTCCCCCTGTTACCGCGACACCGGCTCCCTATCCTACTCGGCGACACGCACTTCCTGTTGATCTTGCATCTGAAACCAGACGATTCGCCTGCTATAGTGAGCGAACAGCGCCATCAGCATCGTGCGAAAGGCCGATCCCCGCCATGCCGCTCACATTCGAAATGACGCGACGCTCGTTATTGCGATGGGGAGCTGCCTCGACCGGAGCAGGGATGCTCGCCGTCATCGACACGCACGCAGGCGCCGCTCAGACGCCGTTGCTTATCCTGATCGCCGGACCAGACTCAGACACCTTCTGGACGACCCTTGCGTGCGGCGTATCGGCCGCGGCTTCGGAACTCGGCATCGGCAGCGAAGTCCTGTCTCCGAGGGCATTCGACCCTGCTGAACAGATTGTGTTGCTGGACAACGCCGTCCAGCGATCGCCGGCAGCCATTCTGATTGCGCCCGCCGATCGCACAGCGATGATCGGGCCGATTCGGCAAGCGGCGTCGACTGGGATTCCCATCCTGACGGTCGACACCATCATCGATGAACCGATCGCACTGGCGGAAATCGGTTCAGACAACGTCCTTGGTGGCCAGATGGCGGTGTGGGCGCTCGCCGAGCTGACGGGCGGCAGCGGCACGGTTTATCTC
Source organism: uncultured Sphaerobacteraceae bacterium (assembly GCA_964461025.1). Taxonomy (GTDB): domain Bacteria; phylum Chloroflexota; class Chloroflexia; order Thermomicrobiales; family UBA6265; genus JAHBVL01. Next base: position 39,206 of record CAYWSE010000032.1, read on the forward strand.
TCCACCACGCGACCGGGCATCTCCACCACCGACCAACGGCAGATCGGGTTCGAACAGGCGTTGGCCTCGTACCCTGGGTTCAGCTATCTCGGCGCTGAGTTCAATCAGAACGACCCGGCGCTGGCGGCCGAGCAGGTTATCTCCGCATTGCAGGGTCAACCGGACCTGACGGCGATTGTCGCCACAAACCAGGCAGGGTCGCTTGGCGCTGCAGAAGCAGTGCGATCGCTCGGTTTGCAGCGACAGCTCGCGGTGATCGGGTTCGATGCGGGACCTCCCCTTGTCGACGCGTTGCCAGACGGCACGGTCAGCGCCCTGATCGCCCAGCATCCGTATGAGATCGGTTACAGCGCGACGTATACTGCTGCCGACATCGTCCATTCCGGCAGCGCGCCCTCCCAGCGGCAGATCACGACCGATTACTCTGTGGTGACTGAGGGCAATATCTACGACCCGATCATCCAGCGAATCCTCTACGTCGATAATTGTGCAGACATCCCCGATCTCGCCGCAACGCCAACGGCGTAGGCGGAGTTCAGTCTCCGCCGGCAAGCATCAGATCGGAATAGGATCCGGCAATCGAGGGGAACTCGCCCAGATCGAGCAACTCCGCGATCTCGGCGATTTCATCCTCGGCGTGCAGGTCGTCGACGCTCTCCGTAACCGTTTCCAACTCAACGAACGCCCCCAGTCCGGCAACAGTATCCAGATGAATTCTGGTTCGCCGCCAGAGCGCAACTAACCGAGCCTTGTCGACGACAACCAGCACACCGAGCGTGGTCGTGAGCGCATCCTGGACGACCCGCCCGGTGCGCTCATCAAACGCGGCTCGCGAATAGGTGCTCCAGCGAGCCCCCGATTCATCGGCGCGCCGGTAACCGATCAACTCGAACGACGGTGTCACGTCGTCTTCGGTGATCTCTCGCAACTTGAGTCTGCCGCTCTGGGTGTGAAAGTAGGTATCGACCTGCCGCATCGCCGGCAACCAGTGCGCCCCCGCCCAGGTCGCGCGGTCGGCGACGCGTTCGAGATCGGCGGCGCCGCAGCGAACCTTCAGTTCCAGATTCGTCGCCATCTGGACTCCTCACCTGAATCACCCGGGCCATAGAGTAAAATGCGCCACTCTGACGCGAGGCGACGATACCCCGGGGGATCGATGGAGTTCAACGACGATCCGCGTTCGCACATGTCCATCGATACCAGCTACCGGGCGGTGATGTCGATTCCGAACTTCCGGATTCTCTGGATCGGTTCGACCCTGGCATTCATCGCCGGCGCGATCTCGCAGGTCGCGTTGCCGATCTTCGTTTACGACATGACGAAATCCGCGTCGCTGATGAGCGTCATCCTGGTCGTCCAGCTCATCCCGCAGGCGATTCTCTCCCCATTTGCCGGCGTGCTCGCCGACACCTTCGACCGCCGCAAACTGATGCTGGCCTCCTGTGCCATCCGGGCTGCGGCGGTGGCTTTCGTTCCGTTCGCCACGGCAGCCTGGCACGTCGCGGCATTGTCTGCGGTCGTTGGTTTTGGCGCAGTGGTTTACGGTCCATCTGAAATGGCCACGGTCCCCACGATCGTCGAACCGGCTCAGTTGGTCACGGCTCTCTCGGCGGTGCAGGTGGCGTCGGCAATGACCCGAGTCATCGGACCTGCACTGGGAGCCGGGTTGATCGCGGTCAGCGGCACTGACATCGCTTTCTGGTGCCAGTCGGCCATTCTGGTGCTGGCGTTCGTCGTGCTTCTGCGCATGCACTTGCCGAGAATCGAGGCGCCGCACAAGTTCAACGACACACGCGCATTCGGCCGGTATCTCTGGGTCGAGGCGGTGGAGGGGCTCCGCGTGGTCTGGCGCGTGCCGATCGTGCGGGCGGTTTGCGGAACAGAGGCTCTCTGGACACTCTCTCTGGCCGCCCTCTCCGTAACAACCGTTGTCTATGTGAAAGAGGGACTCGACCTCGGAGACAACAGTAACCTGGCCTTTGGCGCGCTGGCGGTGTGCATCAGTCTTGGGGCGACGGCGGGAGCGCTTGTGGCCAGGCGCATCGAGGCACGTGGCAAACGGCTCTTCCTGATGCTCGTTGGCTACTTCGCACCCCTGCTCTTCGTGCCCGCCTTCTTCGATCCACCACTGGCGGTTCTCTTTGTCTGCTGGTTCCTGCTCGGTTTCGCTGACGCCTGGCTGGTGATCGCCATGTTCGCGTACGTCATCGAGGGGGTACCGGAAAACACCCGGGGCCGCGTCTTCGCCATATGGCACGGAATCATCGCTCTGGCGTCGGTGGGAACCTTCGCGTTCGTCGGCTGGCTCACCGAAACACTCGGCGCGCAGACGACCTATCTCTTCGTCGGACTTGTCGTTTCGCTGGGTAGCCCATTACTCCTCTGGGCGTCGGGAGCGCTCGATTCGGTACGTGGCGCTCGCCCAGTCAGCCCACGCGTTTGAATCCACCGAACCCATAGCGGAGTCGGGTACAATCTGACGGAAAATCGGGGGATTCCGCGTTCGCCAGGGGAACTGTATCGCATGGGTCTGTTCAATCGGAACAAATGGCATCTGGGGCAGCCGTTCTGGCAGAACTGGCCGAAAGAAGAGCAACGCGTCATTGCGGACGGCTGGCGATTTTCCCTGAAAGGCTCACCGCGCCATTACGATGACGTCAAAGCAATCATCGAGGCGGATCCGGGCGCGGTCGTCTACTTCGGGGAAGCGCTGACGTACGAGCGCGGCGCGGGAGTGGCCCTTTGGCGCGTCAGCGCTCGCAGCTTCACCTGGCTACCAAAGCTCTATGAATGGTGGGCCGAAGCCGAACGCGTCGAGCCAGTGCAATTCACGTTTCATCTTTACATGCCATCGAACCTCAAGTACCCGGCGCTCGATCTCCGTGACTACGGTCCGGAAGCAGTCGAGCGGTACATCCGGCAATACGCCCCAAATCGTCAGGAGGACGCCGTGGCGATGTCGCGGCGGACCTAGTCGCGCTCGACTCCCGCTAACTCTGAAAAAACAAAAACCGCCCCGGGTTTCCCCAGGGCGGTTCTCTGCTTGATCGTGCGGTGCGGCGGAGCAAACGAAGCTCGACGGTCCCCCTAATCTGCACTTGCCTTCTGATTTCCGGTGTGCGCGGGCAATAACGCCAGCGCTCGCTCCGGGTGAACCTTCCAGCAATCACAGACCGCTTCCGTTGCCTGGCAACATTCAACATCCCGATCCGTGCGGATCGCCCAGCCGAGGGAACACCGCCAGTAAGGACGGCTACGATCGACTGGACTGGGTTGATTCGTGCGAATAAGCATTGGACAACCGTATTGCCCCGGCTCCGCCGACGGCTCTTCCACCAGGAAGAGCCCGCGTCGCTCGCGGCTCATAGTGCCGGCACCTTCCCGTGATTCTCGCGGCCCGGACGCCTGGAGCGCCACCCTGTCCGTTGCCTGACCATTCAGCGCCGATGCCGGATCGCCATGACTTCGCTGGAGTGTCCCCGAAACTCTCGATACCGGCGGGCCGTTGAGCGAGCCGAATCAGCGAGTCCCGGTGACCGGGCAATGGGTCTGCGCCCCACAGAGCTGACCCACTCTCACGAGTATACACCCGGAGGCTGAGCACTGAATGGGGTCGTACGTACGTGTTGAGGCGAAGAGGCGAAGAGGCGGATGGGCGGAAAGGTTTGCGTGAAGGCGTGACCCTGGACCCGCTGCTGAAGCAGCCGCCTCTCCGCCTCCCTACCTACCGCGACTGCACTCGCTCCGAGATCATCGCGAAACCCTTTTGCGTCGTCCGGAACACGGCGCTCGCGCCCTTCTCCGCCACGATTCGGGCAGTGCTCAAACCTTTGCCGACGGCCCATCGTCCGGCCATCTCCGCCGTTTCGGCATCCCGTTTCATCTCGTCGTCGGTCAGGCCGGACGCAAACATGTGTTTCTGCATCAGATCAGGAGACGTCATGCGCTTCGCGGCTCCGAGCGCCGCCATCATCACTACGAGATCATCGATCTGACCGAGAATAGGAATGAATCCCGGAATCAGGTCAATCGGTGAAACGACATATGATCCGCCCAGCACAAGTGCCGTTTTGGACCTCAGCGGTACTTCCGGGTCGCGAACCATTCCGATGGCCAGCTTCACATAGCGTGGACTCCGGCGGGCCGTTTCCTTCAAACGGTCGGA
>CAYWSE010000033.1:0-42812 GCA_964461025.1 uncultured Sphaerobacteraceae bacterium
TCCTTTAAGACTGGACCGGCCGTTGGGATCGTTTTCGCCGAGTGGATCACGTCCGGTGAACCACAGCTGATGGACATGACCCCCTTCCGGGCCACCCGGTTTGCCGAGAATCGGCCGTGGGTCGATGAGCACGGCTATGCCGTCGGTGCCGGCAGCTCCGTATCGCGGTAGACGTTCTCACTCAGCATCGCCGCGCCGTAGCGCAGCGTAGGACTCATAACGCCGAAACGGAATGGCCCCGGCTTCGAGCGCTTCCAGTATCCGGCACCCGGGTTCCGTGAGATGCCGGCAGTCGGCGTAGAAGCACTCACCCAGATAGGGACGCAACTCCGGGAAGCACCGATCGAGCTCGTCAGGTTCAACGCTACTCATCGCCAGTGACCGCATGCCCGGCGTATCGGCGACAAAGGTGTCTGAACTCATTGGGAAGATTTCAGCCATCGTGGTTGTGTGCCGTCCCTTCCCAGTCGCTCCGGAGATTTGCTGGATGTGCTGGTTCAGGTCCGGATCGAGAGCATTCAGCAAACTCGACTTTCCGACTCCGGACGGTCCCGCGACAACCGTCAGCTTCCCCTGCAGCCATGCGGCCAAAGAGTCGAGGCCCTCACCGGTTTGCGCCGAAACATAGTGAACGGGATAGGACGCTTCGTAGTCGTCAAAGAGTTCCCGGGCGCTGGCGCCACTTTCCCCAACGGCAAGATCGAGCTTATTGACGCAAACTGCGGCAGGAATCCCCTGCCGTTCGGCCAGAATCAGAAAACGATCGACCATGCGGAGATGGGGCTCGGGATTGCGCACGGCGAAAACAAACAGCGCCTGATCGGGATTCGCGAGAATTACCTGCTGGTTCGTCTGGGAACCGCGGGCTGGACGTTCGAGCACGGACGAACGGGGCAGGATTTCCTCGATGCGGCCCTCATTGTCCTCCAGCTCGGTGACGACAACCCGATCGCCGACAGCGAGCAGATCGGTCGCCTTCCGAAATCGTTTCAGCGTGCCACGGGGCGTGGCCAGAAGGAGGCGGCGTCCGCCGAACTCCTGCACCGCAAAGAACTTGCCGTGGGCACGCACAACGATCGCTTGAAATGGAGCGGGATCGACTTCGGTGGAGAGAAGAACGTTGGTCATTCGGGTCGAAACGACATGCAGACTCCTTCAGCACGACGACAATCATTTGGCACGATTCGGCACGATTCAACTCATATGATCGAGAGAATCAGGGTCCGTTTCAACAGAGATTGTACTGTTCACAATGAGAAACCCCGCATACAAGAGATTGGAGGCTTACCAATCTTTAGTTACACGGACCGAGGTGCTAGAATGATCGTACCGCTACGGACCTGATCGAGCCTTGGGCTACCGATTTGGACCGCCAGATGCTACGCTGAGGTTGAGGTGAATCGATGGAATATGTGCTCCTGGGAGCGAGACTGCTACTGGCGGCAGTCTTTTTCGTTTCCAGCATAAGCAAGGCGTTTGATCTTGCCGGCGCGAAGTCGGCAATGGAAGGATTCGGCGTTCCTGCCAGTGTGTCCCGACAGGCTTCGTACTTACTCATCGCCGCGGAATTCGCGATTGCCGTTCTCCTGATCCCCACTTCGACGGCATGGTACGCGGCGATCGGCGCGCTGGCGTTGCTGGGGTTGTTTATTGTCGGTATTGCCTACAATATGGCGAACGGGCGAAATCCTGACTGCCATTGCTTTGGGCAGCTTCATTCCGAGCCGGCGGGGTGGCCGACGCTCATACGAAATGGCATTCTTTCGGCCGTTGCCCTCTTCATTGTGTTGTACGGAACTGATCGCTGGTCGTTTAGCCATGGAAATGCAGGAGCAAGTGCTGTGGACTGGATCCGGGATTTGACGACTTGGGAGACGATCGTATCGATCGTCGGAATCGGTGCGCTGCTGGTGCTGGCCGGTCTGGTCTGGCTGGTTGTTCATCTGCTTGGACAAAACGGCCGGGTGTTGCTCAGGCTCGATGCGCTTGAGGCAAATCTGGAGAAAGTCACGGCCGGTGGCGGATTGCAGGCGCCGACCATGGGGGTTGCGGCCCCGGCCGCGGTGACCGCTGCACCGACTGCACCACCCGCTGGGCTGCCTGTTGGTTCGCAGGCGCCGTCGTTCAAGCTGGAAGGCATCTACGGCGAAACAATGACGCTCGATGCGCTGCGCGCACAGGGTAAGCCAGTGATGTTGCTCTTTACCGATCCGGGCTGTGGGCCGTGCAATGCCCTGCTTCCCGAAATCGCCAAGTGGCAAAAAGACCATGCCGCTGTGATGACATTCGGTCTGATCAGCTCGGGCACTGCAGACGCGAATCGCAATAAGGCCGCTGAACACGGCATTGCGCAGGTTTTGCTTCAGAATCAGCGCGAGGTGTCGAGTCAATTCAAGGCGCATGGGACTCCTTCCGCGGTCATGGTTTCGGCCGACGGCAAGATCGAGAGTCCGGTAGCAGCTGGTTCGGCCGCCATCCGGCAGCTGGTTGCATCGCGAACCGGAGCTCCGGCTCCTGCGGCGGCTCCCGCAGCAGCGCGACCAGCCGCCGCCGCACCCCAGGCTCCGGCGCAACCTTCATCCGGCAATGGCGCTCCCGCGGCAGTGGCTCCCGCAGCCGCTCCCGCCGCGAAGCGAGCTGGCTCGGGTGGACCGGCGCCGGCCGTGTCGCTGCCTGACCTGACTGGCAAGCAGGTCAATCTGAGTGACTTCAAGGGCAAGGAAACCATGCTCCTTTTCTGGAATCCGGGGTGCGGATTCTGCCGCAAGATGGCGGACGACCTCAAGGCATGGGAGTCGAATCGCCAGCCCGGCGCTCCTGAGCTGCTTGTGATTTCGACTGGTACCGTCGAAGCCAACCAGGGGCTCGGACTTTCATCAACAACCTTGCTCGACGAGGGATTCACCACCGGCCGATCGTTCGGCGCAAGCGGCACCCCTTCTTCGGTGCTGGTTGATGCAGCTGGCAATATCGCTTCCGGTGTCGCGGTTGGTGGACCCGCAGTGCTGGCGATGGCGCGGGGCGAGGATGCTCCGGCCCCTGCACCAGCTGCGGCTCCGCAACCTGCGGCTGGACAGAAGGCCGGTTCGGGAGAGCCCGCGCCAGAGGTTGTTCTTCCTGATTTGACGGGCAAAACGGTTAGCCTGCGCGACTTCAAAGGCGCGCCGACGATGTTGCTTTTCTGGAATCCCGGCTGTGGGTTCTGTCGCAAGATGGTCGACGAGTTGAAGGAGTGGGAGGCGAATCCGCCAAAAGGATCGCCGCGCATGTTGGTCGTTTCGACTGGCACAGTCGAGGCCAATCAGGGTCTTGGGCTGAGTTCCACTGTCGTACTCGATGAAGGCTTCGCCACCGGCCGAACGTTTGGCGCAAGCGGCACGCCGTCGTCGATCCTGATCGACGCGAAGGGACGCATCGCCTCGGCGGTATCGGTTGGCGGTCCAGCAGTCATGGCCATGGCCCGCGGTGAAAATGCGCCCGCGGCAGCGCCTGGTGCTCCCGCCGCTCCTCCAGCGCCAGCCGCCAGGAAAGGCGATAAGGCGCCTGCCATCGAGCTCAAGGACATCGACGGAAACGACTTCAAGCTTTCCAATCAGGTTGGTAAGGAGACGGTTCTGCTCTTCTGGAATCCAGGATGCGGTTTCTGCAAGCGGATGACCGACGACCTCAATTCCTGGTTGGGATCACGTCCTGCATCCGCACCAGATATCGTTCTCGTCTCGACCGGTGGCCCAGATGCCAACCGCGCGCAGGGAATCACGACGACGATCCTGATGGACGATGCGTTTTCGACCGGCCGGCAGTTCGGAGCGGGAGGTACGCCGTCCGGCGTGCTGATCGACGCCAACGGGAATGTCGCGTCAGAGGTGGCAGTCGGCGCGCAGGCAGTGTTGTCATTGGCCGGTGCAGCCCAGGGCGCGCCTTCCTGAACAATCAATTAATGTCAGCGTCAAACCGAGACCGGCGAACGCCGGTCTCGGTTTTGTACTCGCCTCGTCGTCGGCACGTCCCGGGGGCGCCAAGTGGGGTGTCCTTCGCAGGCACCTTCGTCACCTACGACCGTCGTAGTGTCCAGAAACGATGATCGATGCATCGTGGTTCCGGGCGATGGCGGGTGCCGGCAGAACTCACACCCGCACGTTGCGCCGCCAGGACCACCGCGGTGTGATGGATCTAGTCGCGGACTGGCCGGCCTGAATCTGCTTCCTGAGTATCAGGCAGTGAGAGGGTAGACTGCAGACCGGCAGCGCGTCGTTCTCGTGCAACAAGCAGCGCGTTTTCCGCGCGCTCAACGGCCGCCATTCGCTTCTCAACCTGTGCGCGGATTTCCGCCAACTTCGCTGTCGACGATGCGAGCTTTCGTTCAGCTTCCACCAGACGCTTTGACGCCAGTTCCTCTTCATCGATCAGCGTCAGCTCGGCACGCAACGCGACATCGAAGCTTTTCTTCATCGATCGCGTGTCATCGGTCGTATTGCTTTCGTGTGTCACAGTGGAAGACTCCTTGGCTCGGGTGGATTGTACGGTAGCATTCGCAACACGAACTGTTTGCCCGCATTGTTGCGCGACGCGGGTACTCGAGGAGCTTCTGACCGCGTGCGCTCACCCGAATCGCCAACACTGTCAGGCATGAAGCCGCTGAAAGTCATGGCAGCGTTCGATATTGGCTCGAACTCGATCAAAATGACGGCCGCCCAGCAGCTGCCTGATGGTTCGATTCGGGAAATCGTATCGCAAGCCAGAACCACCCGACTCGGCGCCGGAATCGAGTCGACGGGCCGATTATCTGACGAAAGCATGAGGGCATCACTGGAAGCTCTGACGGAGTTCGTGGCTCTGGCTCGTCAGTTTGGGGCCACGCGCCTGATCGGCGTTGCCACTGAGGCCGCCAGAGTCGCCACAAACGGCGAAGCATTCCTCGATCGCGTCCGGCATGAGCTCGGCATCGAGATCAAAACGATCACCGGCAACGAGGAAGCGGCGCTCACGTTCCTTGGCCTCCCGGTGTCATTGCGGTCGCCGGGGACGATTCTCGCCGCAGACATCGGCGGAGCAAGCACCGAAGTGATCGCCGCCAGATCGGGCACGCTGCTGCAGTCAACGTCCTATCCGGTTGGTTCGGGCCGTCTCACTGACCGGCTTGTTCCATCCGATCCTCCTCTGCACTCTGAACTCGCTGCCGTTCGGGAATCGATCAAGGCCACTCTGGGGGGCGATGGGTGGCCTGCTGCTTGCGATCGGTTGCTCGTCCTTGGCGGCACGGGCGAGTACTTGCGGGTCCTGCTGGGGCATGACTGGCCAGCCACAACCGATGACTTGCCGGTGCTGCTTGATTGGCTGACGAAGATAAGCGCAAGAGATCTTGCCCCGCAGATTCAGGCCAGCGACCTGCGAGCCCGTGTCCTACCGGCAGGTATTGCCATTGTCGCCGGATTGTCGGATGTTTGCCTGCCCACCAGCATTATTGGCGCCCCGAGCGGCATCAGAATGGGGTTGCTCCAAAGCGCATTTGAGGAGGTCGAACCTTGACTTCGAAACGCGGGACTGCGATAGAGCCGGACACGCCATTCAGGGAAGCGATGTCATCCCTGATTTTCGAACGGTGGAAGGATGTCTGGAAGGCTCTCCCGGTGGCGATCGAGGGGACGGATCCGGAAGGCGTGCATGATGTACGCGTCGCTTCCAGGCGTGTCCGTGCCGCAATGGATGTGGCCGTCGATGCCTTCCCCGCGAGCTGGTACGCTCCACTGCACAAAACCGCAAAGCGCATTACGAGCGAATTGGGCGAGGTGCGAGACCGGGATGTGCTGATCGCCTATTTCGAAGAGTATCGAGCCGGCTGCGAGGCTGGCGACCGGCCGGGTGTTGACACGGTGATTTCCCGGCTATCGTGCGAGCAAATGGCGGCCCGGGAGTCGATGCTGGCGTTTCTGGCGCGACTCGATGAGCGAGGAGTACGAGCGGAAATCGAGCGGCGCTTTTCATCCGAGCATTCGGCTGGCGAAGAGAACTCATGACCAAAGCACTTCCAGTTGATGGGCTCAAACCCAACCGGCCCTTTGCGGAGAATGCACGCAAGATTCTGAAAATCCGCGTTGCGGAGTTCTACGCACTGGCCTCGGTGGCCGATCAGGAGTTCGCCATCGAGGCATTGCACAACCTGAGGATCGCCGCGAAACGCTTGCGCTACACGCTCGAGCTCTTTGCTCCAGCGTTCGGCGACGCCGCCAAACTGAACATTGAACGGCTGAAAGTGTTGCAGGAGGAGTTGGGGACGATCCACGATATCGACGTGCGTACAGAACTGATCAGGGATGAGCTCAAGGCCGAGCATGTGCGACAAGTCGACGCAGTGACCGTGCTGCTCAGCGAGTCACCGAAGACCGCGCACCGCGCGATTTTGACGGCGGCGCTCCGGCCGCCTCCAGATGATCCCCGCCGAGGTCTCTATTCATTGCTCAGCAGGCAGGCGCTGGATCGCAGGGACACGTACAGACGGTTCGTGGAATGCTGGACTGCGTTTGATGAGGAGGGAATGAGAACCGATCTCGTCGAAATGACCTGGGAACCGCGTGAATAATCAATTGGCAGGGCGAGAGGCAGTTCATGCAACAGACAGAGACGATCCAACATGCTGTCGAGGCACGGCGTGAAGACCTCGTCGCACTCGTCCAGGGACTCGTCAGAACACCCAGTTTGACGGGCGAGGAGGGCGAAGTACAGGCCTTGGTCGCCGATGTCATGCGCGATCTCAATCTGGACGTCGATGTCTGGGAACCAGATGTCACGGAGTTGGGGACGTACGCGGAGCATGTCGGCGAGTTCGAGACATTTGAAGGGCGACCTAACGTTGTCGGTGTCTGGAAAGGCGCCGGAACAGGCAGGTCGATCATTCTCAACGGACACATCGACACGGTAGAGCCGGGAAATGCGGAGTTCTGGGATTCACCACCCTTCGCGGCTGAGCTGGTAGACGGCGCAATCATAGGTCGCGGCGCGCTGGACATGAAAGGCGGCGTGGCAGCCAACCTGATCGCGGTTCGCGTTCTGCAGGATCTCGGATTCGAGCCCGGTGGCGACATCATCGTCGAGAGCGTGATTTCGGAGGAGGACGGCGGGGCCGGGACGCTCGCCGCTGTATTGCGTGGTTACAAAGCCGACGGCGCGATCATCACCGAACCAACCGATCTGAAACTGATCGCTGCGCACGCTGGTTCACTCGTGTTTCGCATTCATGTGGAGGGGAAAGCCGCGCACGGTGGTTATCGCGACGAGGGCGTCAGCGCATTCGAGGCGTTTCTGCCGCTGTTTCAGGCGCTGCTCGATTTCGAAGCCGAACGCAACAGAACGATCGACCATCCCCTCTTCCGGCCGTTTCGCAACAAGATCCCGATCAACGTTGGGGTGATCCGGTCTGGTTCGTGGCCGTCGTCAGTGCCCGAGTGGCTGATCGCGGAGGGACGGGCCGGCCTGGTGCCTGGCGAAACGCTGGATGGCTTCAAGCAAGAGCTCGTCGACGTCGTGATGCGAACGGCTCGGGATCATTCATGGCTGGCAGAGCACCCGCCACGGGTCGAGTGGTTCAGCGGACAGTTCGCGCCGTCGGAGATCGATACCACGCATCCGCTCGTGGCGACACTCTCGGATGCGCACGTTTCGGTTCATGGCTCACCCCCATCAATTGAAGCAGTTCCGGCTGGCACAGACATGCGTCATCTGGTGCTCTTCGGCGATACACCGGCAGTCATCTATGGTGCAGGCGATATTCGGCTCGCGCATCAGACGAACGAAGCAATCGTCGTCGATGACTTGACGATGGCGGTGCGGACCATTGTCTCGGCGGTCATTGACTGGACGAGCGCGCCAGTGCAATGAGCCACTTGCCGGGCAGCGAACGCTTGCATAAGATGCCGAGAGTGTGACTCGCTGCCGACCAGACCAGAAGGGAATGTGCGTGCCTGTATTCGAAGAGCTCGGCGTCAAGCCGATCATCAACGCCGCCGCGACGCTGACACGGCTGGGCGGCAGCCGGATGGCGCCGGAAGTTCTGGCCGCGATGAACGAAGCATCGGAATCATTCGTTCATATCGACTACCTGCAGCAGGCGGCGGGCAACGTCATTGCCGAGATCACGGGGGCCGAAGCTGGTTATGTCGTGAATGGCGCCGCGGCCGGATTGACGCTCGGCACGGCTGCGTGCGTGGTCGGGCTCGATGTCGGCAAGATGGATCGGTTGCCGGACACCACTGGCATGAGGAATGAGGTTGTTGTCCAGAAGGGCCATCGCAACTTCTACGATCACGCCATCCGCGCGGCAGGCGTGACATTCGTCGAAGTCGGCTACCTGGGCTATCCGGGAGCTGGCGGCACCTATGGCTGGCAGATCGAGGAAGCGATCAACGATCGTACCGCCGCGGTGGCGTGTCCCATCTTCCGGACGCCAGGCACGCTGTCGCTGCCGGAAGTCGCCGAAATCGCTCATGCGAAAGGGGTGCCGGTCATTGTCGACGCAGCGGCGGAGTTGCCACCGCGATCGAACCTACAGCGATTCATCGCTGAAGGCGCCGATCTGGTGGTGTTTTCGGGCGGCAAGGTGATCGGCGGACCGCAGTCGAGTGGCATCCTGGCTGGCCGCAAGGACCTCGTCGCATCAGTGGCGCTGCAACAACAGGACATGGATGTCCGCCCGGAAACCTGGACTCGTCGCTGGATGCTGGATGAGGGTTCGATTCAGGGCATCCCGACGCAGGGTTTTGGTCGCGGCTTCAAGGTCGGGCGTGAAGAGATCGTCGGACTCGTCACCGCGCTGAAGCGCTTTGCGGCGGGCAGCGACGAGGAAGACTTCAAGCACTGGCACGCGATTCTCGATGTCGTCGAGGAGTATCTGGATGGCGTGCCCGGACTCTCGGCGCAACGGGAGCAACCGGCGGGCAAGGGTCCGTCGCTGTGGGTGGCCGTCGATTCGGCCATCACCGGTATCGAAGCCTACGGAATGCTGAATGCCTTGCTCGACGGCGAACCTGGTATCGCCGCCTCTGAGACGCGCGGCGAGTTCGGCATGATCGGCATTCAGCCTCACGCACTCCGGCCGGATGAGGCGGAAATCGTGGGCAAACGGATTCGGGACATTGCAACCGGCAGTCGTTGAATAGAAGAGAGGGATGGTTCCATGCTCGTTCGTCCGCCCAGTGGGAAGAAGGTTCTCTGGCAGGAAATGCTGCGGCATGAGCACCTTGCTGCGCTCGACAACCGTCCGGTTGTCATCGTCCCGGTCGGTTCGGTCGAGCAGCATGGACCGCATTGTCCCCAGGACGTCGACATTTCGATTCCCTATCATCTGGCGATCCGCACCGCTGATGAGATCGACGATTTTCCGGTCGTCGTGGCGCCGCCGGTCATCTACGGCTTCACGCACTACAACATGGGCGAGGTCGGCACGATCACGCTGGGACTCGAAGTTTTCATCGCCGTACTGTGCGATGTCTGTCGCAGCATCTGGGCGAATGGCTACCACCGGATCATCATGGTCAACGGTCATGGCGGCAACCAGTCACCCTGCTGGGTGGCATCAGTCAAGCTGGCGGAAGAGGATGTCTGGGCGCTGGCGATCACCTACTGGAACATGGCCACGGACGAGCTGAATGCCTGGAGTGAGGCCGACAATGGCAGCATCGGGCATGGCGGCGAATGGGAAACGAGTTTGCAGCTCTACCTGCGGCCACAACTGGTCGACGAATCACTGCGCGTGAAAGACGAGTGGCGGCAAAAGTTCAGTCCCGATGTCCGCCGATACGCTCAGTTTCCGGAGCGACGACGCGAGATGGCGAACGGGGTGATGGGCGATCCGTTCGTGGCCAGCGCCGAGAAGGGCGAAAAGCTGTTCAATGTGCTCAAGGATCGTCTCGTGGCGCTCTGCCGTGAGTATCACGAGGAAGAGCCGCCGAAGTATCGGGAGTTTGGGTCGCATTGCTCTTAGGCAAAGGGCAAAAAGTGCATGGTTCATAGTCCCCAAGCCCGTCGGACCCGGCGTGGATCAGGACTCTCGTAATCTGGTTGTGAGGATCGAGCAGCGAACCGATGAAGGAACCTGAGCATAAACATCCGCTTCCCTCTGTCGGCGACTTTCTGGCCAACTGGTCAGAGCATCCGGCGCCCGCCCGTGTGAAAGTCAGGATGGCCGCCCGCAACCTCTGGAGGAGGGTCGTACTCCGGCAGAACTGCTGCGGGAATCACGGCCAGCCAGGATGCTGACGGCGTCATTAGCCGGGCCGGTGCGGTCCGGATTACCAATTGCACGGGGAGACTTGTCGTGAGCGATCGACGCGAACTCGCACGCCGGGAGCCGGAGTATTACGTCTGCCCGCGCCCGATCGTCACGCCGCGACTGGATGGCGTCTTGCACCACGACGTTTGGAGCCACGCACCGTGGACAGCTGATTTCCGCGACATCGAAGGAGAGATCAGACCGCATCCGCGTTTTCGCACCAGAGCGAAGATGCTGTGGGATGACGACTTTTTCTACGTCGGGGCCGAGATGGAAGAACCGCACATTTGCGGCTGGATCACCGAGCACGACGCAGTGATGTATCACGATAACGACTTCGAAGTGTTCATCGATCCGCTGGGGCGCGGGCATCACTATGGTGAGCTGGAGGTGAATGTCCTCAATGCGACCTGGGATCTCATGCTGACCCGGCCGTACCGAGCCGGAGGAGAAGCCATATCCGGCTGGGAGATGCACGGCGTCCGCACCGCGGTGCATCTGAACGGCACGCTCAACGATCCCACTGACACCGATGATGGATGGACGGTGGAGGTCGCCATTCCATGGTCCGCACTGAAGGAGTGCGGCGGGAGTGGGGAGAGACCGGCCGACGGCGAGCAGTGGAGGGTCGGTTTCTCTCGTGTGGAGTGGCAATACGACATCAAAGAGAAGGCGTACGTGAAGCGACCCGGGCTCAGAGAGGACAACTGGGTCTGGTCGCCGCAGTACGCGATCGACATGCACCGCCCCGAACGCTGGGGCGTTGTGCAATTCTCGGAACGGACGATTGATTTCCCAGCGCCAACGCCGCTGGCTGACTGGGACGTGCGCCTGGCGCTGATCGATGTCTGGGAGGCGCAGCAAAAGTTCCGCGAGGAACATGCGTCCTACGCGAAGGATCCAGAAGCGCTTGGCTTGGGCATTGCCGGGCTCCAACTTGAAGCAACCACGAACCAGTTCGAAGCACGGCTCGATGGCCGTCAAGTCGACCATCAACTGCATTTTCGTCCGTAGCTGGCTCATCAGTCATCAGACGTCACCGTCAGCAGCCTGACTGCGTTGGGCGCACCGACAGTGGCGAGAATGGCGATGTGCATAACTGGCGATCGAAACAGAAATCTCATTCACAATGCCTCAACGTAGACTATTGAGAACGCTCGTTTGGCGGTCACAGGACGGATCAGTGCACGTTTACTCATGAGAATCACCAGCTCGAAACGCCAATTTACGAGAAGAGCGTTGCTGGCGGGCACGGGCGTCGCACTGGCCACGAATCTTGTGTCCATCAGTGAAATTCCTGCTCAGGCCGTGATCGAGAATTCGCCTCTGCCGGTCCGCGATCCGGCCATCTACACGGCGTACATTCCCACGGCGAGCAAAACCGGTCCATTCCTGCTCTACACCTGCGAATTCGACGCCGGTTGGGCGATTCTAAAAACGCTGGGCATCGACGCCACCCTCGAGGACCAGTTGCAGGCGATCGCGGTCGATACACGGCTCGAGCCGTACTACGAATGGCGCGGCGATCGAGCGTTCATTTTCGGCGGCGACATCACCACGTCGTTTTCCGGCGATTACAGCTGGAATTTTCTTTGCCGGACGACGTCGCGCGGGTTCAGACCGGTGTTCGAGCAATACGATCTCACAGTGCGGCTCGTCAACTCGCGGCCCCGGATCGAGTATTACCTCTCACGTGGTTATCTGATCTGGATCAAAACGACGGTCGACTTCAAGGACTGGGTGCCGGCTACCTGGGTGACGCCAGAAGGGGTGGAGCTTCCCGTCGTTCTGGGCAACGATCACGCCATGGTGGTAATTGGCTTCAATGACGATGTCGTGGTGATTCGCGACGTGCTCGGTCCGACCGACACGAACTGGCAGCGTCCCTACGAGTTTGAGGTCCCCTGGGATCGCTTTCTCGCCTGCTGGGGAGCGCAAGGCTTCGACGGCATGGCGGTCGGTCTTCCTCGCTAGCCGCCGGGTTGCGGGAAGCGTTCCTGTGACTTCCGGCCGCAACGTCCAACCAGACAACTGGAGACCTCGAAGCGAGCCTCGGACGAGCTCACTTGCCTGATTGCCCGCTTCTGCCGTATAAGCACCGCAGACACGGATAACGGATATGCGACCGGAGGAGCTCGATGGCCACCGCCCTACCCGACAAGCAACAGCTTCTCGAGATGTACACACGCATGGTGCAAATCCGCACCTTTGAAGATGCCGCCGGCAAGAAGTTCGCCGACGGTCTCGTGCCCGGCTTCGTGCATCTCTATGCAGGCGAGGAGGCGGTGGCCGTCGGCGTCTGTGCCCATCTGACCGACGATGATTTCATTACTAGCACGCATCGCGGCCACGGTCACTGCATTGCCAAAGGAGTGGACATTCCCGGGATGGTCGCCGAGCTGATGGGCAAGTCGACCGGGGTCTGCAATGGCAAGGGCGGATCGATGCACATTGCCGATGTGGACAAGGGGATGCTGGGCGCCAACGGGATCGTGGGCGGCGGCTTGCCGCTGGCATGTGGAGCCGCATTGACCGCCAAGCATCAGGGCAAAGGCGCTGTTGCAATCTGCTTTTTCGGCGACGGCGCTTCGAACCAGGGAACATTTCACGAGTCGCTGAATCTGGCGGCGATCTGGAAGCTGCCTGTGGTGTTCGTTTGCGAAAACAATGGCTACGCTGAGGCGACGCCGGTCTCCTACCATTGCTCCGTTGGCGACATCGCCAACCGGGCGGCTGGATACGAGATACCGGGGGTCGTCGTCGACGGACTCGATCTCTTTTCCGTTTATGAGACAGCGGGAGCGGCGATCGATCGTGCCCGGGCCGGCGATGGGCCCTCTCTGATTGAAGCGAAAACCTACCGCTACTACGGTCACTTCCAGGGCGACATGGTGACATATCGCCTCGATGAAGAGGTTGCGGCGTATCGCGACCGCGATCCCATTGTCACGCTGCGCACCTACATGCTCGATCACGTGCTGGCGAGCGAGTCCGAATTTGCGGCGATTGATGAACGCGTGGTCGCAGCGCTCGACCAGGCCTGGGCGGCAGCAAACGATGCCCCATGGCCGGAGGTCTCCGCCACGCTCGATGACGTGTACGTCGCGTTCTGATCACGGGAGGGACGACAGTCATGACGGCAACCGCAACTGAGACACGGCAATTGTCCTACGGTGAAGCAGTCAACGAAGCGCTGCGAATCGCCATGCGCGAGGATCCGGCTGTCATTCTGATGGGCGAGGACATTGCCGGCGGAGCGACGGTCGATCACCTTGTCAACGAAGACGCCTGGGGCGGACCGATGGGCATCACCAAGGGACTTGTGCAGGAATTCGGCCGAGACCGGGTGCTCGATACGCCGATCACGGAATCGGGGTTCATTGGCGCGGCGGTTGGCGCCGCGGCGACGGGACTGCGGCCGGTGGCGGAGCTGATGTTCGTCGATTTCTTCGGGTGCTGCATGGACCAGATCTTCGATCAGGGCGCCAAGTTGCGTTACATGTTCGGAGGCAAAGCCAGGTGCCCGCTCGTCATCAGAACGATGATCGGCGCGGGTGTCAGCGCCGCGGCGCAACACTCCGGTTGTCACTATTCTGTGTTCACGCACATGCCCGGCATCAAAACGGTCGTGCCGTCCACCCCGGCTGACGCGAAAGGACTCCTGCTCTCGGCCATCCGGGACGACGATCTTGTGATGTTCTTCGAAAACAAGGTGCTGTATAACTCGCGCGGTCCTGTACCAGACGGCAACGAGGGGATTCCACTCGGCAAGGGAGACATCAAGCGCGCTGGCGATGACGTGACCATCGTGGCGATCTCCCGCATGGTGCAGCAATCGCTGGCAGCCGCGAAGACACTGGCCGGCGAAGGGATCGAGGCAGAAATCATCGATCCCCGCACGCTGTCGCCGCTGGACGAAGACCTGATCCTGTCGTCGGTCGAGAAAACCCACCGGTTGATTGTCGTCGATGAAGACAATCCGCGCTGCTCGACCGCAGCTGATATCGCGGCGCTCGTCGCCGACAAGGGATTCGATCTGCTCGACGCGCCGATCAAAACGGTCACCGCGCCTCATACGCCAGTGCCGTTCAGCCCTCCACTCGAGCAGTTCTATATTCCCAGCCCGGAAAAGATCGCGCAGACGGTCCGGGACCTGATGTAGCGCGACTCCGACAACAGACAAAAGGATTCGGCCTGCGATGCCCACGATTGTCAAGATGCCCAAGTGGGGGTTGACCATGACCGCCGGAACAGTCGTCGACTGGCTCGCCGCAGAGGGTTCCGAAGTCACAGAAGGTGAACCGCTGCTGACCGTGGAAACGGAGAAAGCGGTCGACGATGTGCCCGCGCCGGCTGATGGCATCCTCTATCGCATCGTGGCAGGCGCCGGAAGCGAAGTTCCGGTCAGCGGTCCAGTGGCGGTGATTCTTGCCGCCGGTGAAGCGATATCCGACGAAGAGCTGCAGACGTTGGTGCAACCGGTTTCGGCTCAGGACACGGCGAGCGCCATGCCTGGCGTCTCCGGTCCGACCCGCGGGGCGAGACCGGCAACCCGCGACCAAGCTGGCCGGGTCAATGCCTCCCCAGCGGCCCGCAAACGGGCGTCGGAGCTGGAAGTCGAACTTCAGTCGGTCACAGCGACCGGTCCTGGCGGGCGCATCACCATCGACGACGTCGAACGGGCCGCGGCAGAGCAGGGCCAGTCCGCAATCGACGAACGAGATATTCCTGTCGCCACTGTTGGACACGTGCACGCATTGCTGGCCGGACCACGCAAAGCCGAGCCGATCGCGTTCATTCATGGACTGGGCGGATCGCTGAGCAGCTGGCAGATCGTGCTCGGAGCTTTGGCCGAGAACTGGAGGCTGGTGGCCATCGATTTGCCTGGGCATGGGCAAAGCGGCAAACCGGCCAGCGCGGACTACTCGGTCAGTGGTCTTGCGAACGCTGTCGGCGAGGTGCTGCAATCAACAGGAATCAGCAATGCCATTCTCGCCGGTCACTCGCTCGGCGGCGCGGTGGCGATGGAACTGGCCAGAACGCGACCCGATCTGGTACGCGGTCTGGTGCTGATCGACAGTGCGGCACTGGGCACGGATATCTCCAGGCACCTCATGGACCTGATGTCAGGCGAACCTGGTGCAGACACGGCGCGCGGGCTCCTCGAGTTGTTCTTTGAGGATAAGAAGCTCGCATCGCCGCGAGCGATCGAGGAGATGGCGAGTCACCAGACGGCGGACGGCGCGTGGGACGCACAGCGGGCCACCGCTGTGGCCGCGTTCGCCGGCGGTCGTCAATCCGTTCCCGGACCAGACGATCCGGCAGCTGTCTCACAGCCCGTGCTGGTGATCTGGGGGGAGCGCGATGGCGTGATTCCGGTCGAACATGCCTATGCCGCAACAAACGTGCTCGCCGATGTACAACTCGCGATTCTGCCGGGGATCGGACATGTGCCGCAGGTCGAAGCTCCCGAGCGCGTAGCGACATTGATCGAACGCTTCGCCCGGTCACTTGGCTGATGCAGAGTCCACGCCCGGTCGGGATTATCGCCAACCCGGCATCGGGGAAGGACATTCGCCGCCTGGTCGCCCAGGGGTCGGTATTCGACAACAACGAGAAGATCAATATCGTCCGGCGGATCCTGAACGCACTGGACACACTCGGCATTGGCGACGTGCATTACATGCCCGACACATACGGCATCGTTCAACGAGCCCAGCATCGGGCAAAGACCGGTCTCTCCCTCCATGCGTTGCCGATGGCGGTGCTGGGCAACGCCGGAGACTCGCTGGAAGCTGCCCAGCGATTGCGCGATCTCGATGTCGCATGCATCGTGACGCTGGGCGGCGACGGAACGAACAGAGTGGTGTCTAGGGGGAGTGGCAGTGTTCCCCTGATTCCTGTTTCGACCGGAACGAACAATGTCTTTCCGCACATCATCGAAGGAACCCTGGCCGGCATGGCGGCAGCGGCCGTGGCATCTGGACTGGCTATGGATGTGGTCTTCCGGCGACCCAGGCTCGACGTCTCAATCGACGGTCACGCGGCTGACGTTGCACTGGTCGATGTGGTTCGATCCAGCCAACGCTGGATCGGGTCGCGGGCATTGTGGTCATCGGACCACATTCAGGAAGTCGTGCTCTCCCACCGCCCCGACAGCGCTATCGGCATTTGTAGTCTGGCGCCGCTGCTGTTGCCCGATGGAGAGGCGACAACGGGGCTTCACGTACGCCTTGGCGCACCGGGGCGCGTTGTCGTGGCGCCGATCGCGCCGGGCGTGCTTGCGGACGTGCCGGTCACCTCCTACTCCCCATTGCAGATGGGCGAAAGCGTGCGTTTGCAGTCGTCACCAGGGACGATCGCGCTGGACGGTGAACGGGAAATCGAGCTGCGCGGCTCCGAGGTCATCGACGTGACGTTGAGCAGCAACGGACCGTACCTGGTCGATATCGATCGAGCCATTGCCGCCGGCGCCCGGGCGGGGCTCTTCGATCGGTAGGCAGCAGCTGGGGATGAAATCTCCAGTCTCACCCAACCGAAAACCTGCCCATGGGAGTTGACAACTTGATGCGGATACGCCCGACAACCCCCTATCCCCAGCCTTTCCCCAGCTGGACAGACGTGTGCCGAGAAGGTTGTTGCCGCGGGGGAACGGGAGAACGGCACGTATCCGGATTAACTCGTCAACATTCATTAGCAGGTTTTTCTCGCTGAGACCGCGATTATCAATCACGGGACTAAGCAGCCTGGCGCTGGTCGCTCTTAGTCCGGTCCCGGCTCTACTCGCGGGCTCAGCACGGCCGAGGCGAGCGCAAGTGCGGCGGCGACGGAGAAGCAGAAGAGATATCCGGCGCTGACCGATCGCGTTTCGAGGGTAATGAACATTGTTCCCGTCAAGGCAAGCACCGCGGAGACAGTCAGCGCCTCCGTGACCTGCAAAGCGGAGCTGTTGGTGCCCTGTTCAGCGGGCGGAGACAGGTTGAGCGTCTGAAGCGAGAGTGACGCGTAGATCAATCCCATGCCAAACCCGGCGAATCCCCATCCCGCAATACCGGCCAGTACAGGAGTCGTCTCCCAAACCAGAGCCGCAACTGCCAGAATTCCGATGAACAGCGAAATCGATCCCGCTCCAATGAACTGTGCCGGTGTGACGCGGTCGTGCAGTCTCTTTCGCAACCAAGAACCGCCAAACCAGGCGACCCCGCCAATCGTCAGGATCGATCCCGCCATCGCCGGCGAGAGATCCCGCTCGCGTTGCAGGAGGAGAGGCAGGTAGATTTCTGCCGCGAAGAAGGCCGAACCGATCAACCCGCGCACGATGAACACTGTGGGCAAACCCCGATGGGCGCGAAATGTTCCGGCGGGAAGCAGCCTGGGAGCGCTCACGGCCAGCGCGGCCAGGGCGATCACGATTGCGCCGATACCGAAGGCATCTCGACGCTCGCCTCCCCAGTGCAATCCCAGCGCCGCAACCGCGGCCACAATGGACCAACCGATCTTGATCAACGCAGCTCGACGGTCCCACGGGGAGCAGTCGGTGTCATCGTGACGAACCATGCGCAGGGCCGGTCGGAGGAGAAAGGCAGCAGGAATGACTATGAGTGGCATCGTCAGGAAGACCCACCGCCAACCGAGTCGCTCGACTGTCAGCCCCGCGATCGTCGGACCGACGATCGACGGCACCACCCACGCCGCGGAAATCGCGACAAATACGGCCGGGCGTCGGGCTTCGGGAAATGCCTTGCCAATCACGACGTAGAGTGAAACGAAAACTAATCCGGACCCCAGTCCATTCACCGCGCGTCCGAGGACAACAACCCCCATCGTAGGCGCCAGCCCGACGATCACCATAGCCGCCACGAAGAGCGCGATACCGCTCCAAAGCGGGCCAGCGGGGCCACGCCGGTCGCTCCAGATTCCGGAGCCGACCATCCCGATGACGCCCATGGCAAGGGGCGCCGCGAATGCAACCGCAAAGAGCGACATGCCATCGAGCGCCTCGGCAACATTCGGCATCGCCGTGGTGACCGCCAGGGCCTGATACGCGAACAGTGCGACCAACGCCACCATTCCAATGGTGACGTTTCGGTAGACGCCAGACCTCTCTGACGCTTCCTCTGAGATGACTTCGAACGTCGCGTCGGCCGGAATGGACTCGTTCACCAAAACCTCGTTGGTCGTCGGGACGGCCATCTGGACCGCGCACAGCGCCCTATGCTACTACCGATCGGTGCATGCTTTTCAACCGCTGACCGGATCGCGTTCCGTTTCGTGAAGTGCCGCGAGAGCGTGATCGACCTCGCTGCGCGTCAGTCCACCAACGATCAGTTCAGCGTCAGTGCGAGTAAGCAATCGCTCGTACGTCGCGACAGACTCGGGCAGAGCATCAGGATCGCCTGTATCCATCCAGGCCATCAGGACGTTTTCCAGCTTGTCGAACTGACCTGTCGATTCCAGGTATGGCAGAAGGATCTCGCGCGTGCCCGCTCCAAGCGGATGCCAGGAGATGCGATCGACGACGGCGTCCAGACCAGGAAGGTCGACCGAACGAAGATCGGTTTCGCCGACAAGCGCTTCCAGGTAGAAGCGGAGCGCTTTGACCAAACGAGGCCAGGCTTCGTCCTCCCGGTCGTCCGCCAGCAGAATCTCTCCCTCTTCACGCAGCAGCTCGGCGAGACCGATACAGCGATCGACCGGCAAATCGCCGCGCGCGCCGAGCATGACCAGCAGGTCTTCTTCCGACAGTCCATGCACCAGCGATGCAGGCAGCCCGGTCAGGTGCCCATACCCGGAGAGCACTTCCTCATGCGCGGTTTTGAGGTCACCATCTCTCCGCAGGCGAAAAACGCCGGTGATAAAAAGAGAAATCTGCTGCATCATGCGCAGGATGTAGTCCTGATGCATGTTGGCTCCTCCAGAAGCGATACGCATCACCAAGGATACCCGTCCACAGCTGAGAAAAGATCAGGGAGAGAATCCGATGAGCCACGACCTCTGTTTTATGCCGGCAACCGAGATGATCGAGCGGTTCAAGACTCGGTCACTCTCACCGGTGGAGGTCACCGATGTGATTCTCTCGCAGATCGAAACGTACGATCCGGCAATGAACGCCTTTGTCGTCGTGACCAGTGAGATGGCGCGCGAGCAGGCGAAGTCGGCAGAGTTTGCATACGGCAACGGAACGGCCGGGCCGCTGGCGGGTGTGCCGATTTCGATCAAGGATCTGGCTCCGCTCAAGGATGTGGGCTTCGCCCGCGGGTCTCTGATCTACGCCGATGTCATCGCGACGGAGGATGCTCCGTTCGTCACCCGCGTGAAGAACGCCGGTGCGGTGATCCTGGGCAAGACAACGACGCCGGAATTTGGCTGGAAGGGCGAAACGACCAGCCCGGTGACCGGCTCGACGCACAATGCCTGGAAGTACGGCCGGACGCCGGGCGGCTCCAGCGGTGGGGCAGGAGCGGCGGTGGCTGCGGGGATGGGTCCACTTGCCCAGGGTAGCGACGGCGCGGGATCGATTCGTATACCCGCCTGCTTCTCCGGCATTTTCGGATTGAAGCCATCTTTTGGGCTCGTGCCGCAGTATCCCGCCAGCTCGATGCTCGACGCATCGCATATGGGACCGATGACCCGTACCGTGGCAGATAGTGCTCTGTTGATGAATGTCACGGCTGGATTGTCGCCTGCCGATCGCTGGTCGTGGTCGAGCAAGGTCGACTATCTGGCGAGTCTCGATCCGCAAAGCGTGAAGGGACTGCGCATCGCCTGGTCGCCGGATCTGGGATACGCGCCGGTCGATCCCGAAGTTGCAACGCTCGTTGCGGCAGCGGTCGATACGTTCGCCGAGGCCGGTGCGGTCGTCGAAGAATCCAATCCAGGACTCGCCGACCCCTGGGAGATCATGGACACGATCTGGAGCTGCGGTATGGCCGGGCTACACAACGACAACCTCGATGAGGTACGCGACCTGATCGATCCGGGCCGGCTCGCGGTGATCGAATCGGCCGCACGATTCTCCGGGACCGATCTGGCCAACGCGCAAATCCGTCGCAACGCCTATTACGATGCCTTCCGGAGATTCTTCGAGTCATACGACCTGCTGCTGACGCCGACGTTGCCATGCGAGGCGTTCCCGGTCGGCCAGGCAAATCCAGATTCGATTGCCGGCCGCGAAACGACCTATCTCGGCTGGACGGCATTCACCTATCCGTTCAATCTGACCGGATCGCCAGCGGCGACCGTTCCGGCCGGATTCACGGAAAACGGTCTTCCAGTTGGGCTGCAGATCGTCGGGAGACGCGGCGAAGACGCCATCGTGTTGAGCGCAGCGGCGGCGTTGGAAAACCTGCGCCCCTGGGCGCAAATGCGGCCTGATCTCAACCGCCTGATCACCGAAGCGTCCAACGCCTGAGGGCGATCGGGGATGTCCGCAGAACCTGCGTCCATGGAGCCGACTCGTACCTGTTTTGTATGATGTCCTTCGAACCGGCGGGACAATTGCGTGAAGTTGAACGCTCGCCGGCGAGATGAGGCGGCAGCACCGAATCATGGATTCAGGAATCCGGCAATGGACCTCCAGACTCTGGCTCGAACCCAGCTCGGCGCTGGATATGAGCTCAGCAAGCGGCGACTCGAAGTTCTCCCCGCATCGGGCCTCGTTGTTGCTTGCCGCCGCCGTCGTGCTCTGGTTCGTTGCCAGCCTGCTGATGAGTAGGACCAGAGTCGTTGTCGACTCTCTGGAGCTGCATCTGGGTCTGGAGGCAGCATCGGCGTTCGCCCGGCTGTTCAGCGCGCTGGTGCTCGTACTGATCGCTGCCGGCCCATCGGGCGCATCGCTGCGCTGGATGGCAGTGGGTTTCGGTATCCTCGCCATCAGCGGACTCCTTTTTGGGTTTGTTCCGTCCCTGCGAGGCGAACCGTTGTCCTTTTCTTCGTCGATGTACCTCTCAAAGCTTTTGTGGGCGTCGGCAGGCGTCATGATGCTCGTCGGACTCCTGCCACGGCGGCCTCCCACACTCTCCAGAAAACTCGCTCTTGCGCTGATCCTTCTGGTTTCTGTCGGTCCGGCTGTGGTGGCAGCGACGTCGATCAGCCTGCCTTCACTCATTGTCCAACCCGATATCCAGGCCGAAATCGATCGCAACAAGGCGATACTCGACGGCATGTCAGCCTGGCACTGGATCGTTGCCGTGCCGACGCTGGCGATCGCCATCACGGCCGCAGTGGCGGCGGCCGCTCCACGCTCCAGACAGTTGCTGGGTGGATGGCTGCTGGTGGCCATCATTCTCTTCGCTGGCGCACAGCTCCATGATATCCGGTTCCCGTCCTCATACGGACCCATTGTTACGACTGCCGACCTGCTCGAGCTGGCATCCGCCGGAATCATCTGCGTCGCGGGCATTCTGGAGCTCAAGCGGTTCGGGACAGAACATGCCAAGCTGCTCGATCTCGAACGTGAGTCGTCACACAACCTGCGTCAGCTTTCGATTCTGAAGAGCGATTTCACAGCTATGATCGCGCACGAGCTGGGAAATCCTCTGGCGGCAATTCGCCGCCAGGCAGACCTCCTGGGGTACGGTCAGGATGAACCTCAGATCCGGGCGCAATCCCTTGCGGCCATTCAGGCCGAGGTCCAGCTCCTTTCCCAGCTCGTGCTCGATGTACAGGAAAGCGCGCAGGTCGAGCGAGACGAATTCGACGTTGTGCCCAGGCCGTATCCGATCGATGGACTGTTGACCGATGCGGCTGCGTTTGGACGAGCGCTGCCCGGTCACCATCCCATCATAGTCAACGTTCTGCCGGGACGAGTGCTCGTCGACCCGGACCGGATCGGGCAGGTGCTCCGCAATCTGATCGACAATGCCGCCAAGTACTCGGACGTGGGTGAGCCAATCGAGCTTCGAGCTCGAAGGGTCGGGCAGCGGGTCTATTTTGACGTCTGCGACCGGGGCCCCGGTCTCGAACCTGTGAACCAGGCCCGGGTCTTCGAGAAGTTCGAACGCGGTCCTGCCGCCAAGACCGGTAAGCAGCATGGGCTTGGTCTTGGATTGTATTTGGCTCAGCGGATCGTGACACTCCACGGAGGGCTCCTGACCGTCGATTCGACCTCCACATCGGGATCAATATTCACGTTCGATGTAGGAGCCGCAATATGAGATCGCTTTTGCTGGTCGACGATCATGCGTCCTCGCGTCAGCCGCTCGGCGTTCTGTTGCGATTGACGACCGACTTCGAGGAGATTCGCGAAGCGAGCAGTATTGCCGAAGCCGAACCGATGATCGAGGGCATTGACTTCGCCATTGTCGATCTTGGCCTGCCGGACGGCAATGGCGTTTCGCTCGTCCAGTCGATCAGACAACGCGCGCCATCAGCCCGTTTGCTGGTTTTGACCAGCAGTAGCGAGCGTAGCGACACTGCACGGGCAATCGCCTCCGGGGCCGACGGAGTGCTTCACAAGACGTCCGAATTCGATGCGATCGTCACGGCCATTCGAGATATCGAGGCAGGGCGGCGTATCGTCACCGACCAGCAACAGGCCGACGTCGATCTCCTGGCCACCAGTGCCATTCCAACGTTCGAGCTACTGACGCCCCGGGAGCTCGATGTCATCGAGTGCCTCGCCGACGGCCTCAGCGACAAGGAGATCGGCGAGCGTCTCGGCATCGGCGTCGAAACGGTTCGCACTCACCTCGGCAACGTGTTCGGCAAACTCGGCGTTGATTCACGACTGCAGGCACTCACATTCGCCTTGCAACACGATCTCCTGCCGGGCCGGAAGAGGTAGCACTGCATCAGATGCACGCCACCCAGCCTTTCGGGCTGCCGGCAGATTAGGGCGTCAAGTGAGCGCGCGAGCCCGCTGAGTTCGTCGCTCCCCCAGTTTGGCGAAGAGCAGACCGACTTCGAACAGCAGATAGATGGGCGCCGCCACAAAGAGCATGTTAAACGGATCCGGCGTTGGCGTGATGATTGCCGCGGCTATCAACACCAGCACAAACGCCACACGGCGCGATCGCCTCATGCGATGTGACGTGACAATCTGCAACCTGGCCAGGAGATACATCACGATCGGCAGCTGAAATGCGATCCCCATCCCGAGTGATACCTGCAAGTAGAACGAGAGGAGGCTTTCGTACCGTGGTGAATACTCGAAGAGGTCGCTATTGAACTCCGACAAAAACATCAGGGCTCGCGGCACGGCAAAGAAGAACGCAAACGAGGCGCCGAGCAGAAAGAGCCCCGCTACAAACGGCAGCGAGCCATACAGGAGCCGCTTTTCCTTTCGGGTCAGACCTGGCGCGATGAAGGCGAACAGCTGGTACATGATGAGCGGCAGGGCAATCGCGACGGCAATGTACAGCGCGGTCTTGAAGTAGGCGACGATCGGTTCGGTTGCTTCCTGAACGTCGAACAGCTCGTTGTGGAGATTCGATGTGTCCCGGATCAACCGAAAGACCGGGTTGGTGAGAAACAAGCCAACCATGAACGCCAGAATGACGCCAACCACGATCTTGATCAGCCGCGACCGGAGCTCCGCCAGATGCTCCGCGAGAGTCATTTCCTCGGAGACATCGTCGTACGGCGCATCGTCCATCGGCCGCTTCGGCAAGCGGTCCCGAACGTTGGGCAGTCTCGTGGATATCGCCACTTCGCACTCCAGTTGAGACCAGATGAGGCCGTTCTTGTGCTACTGGATGGAAAACGTTCGACCGCCGGACAGAGTCCGGGACAGCCGCCCGTGTGGCGTCGAGTCGAAGCGAATTGAACGGAGGAGTGTCAATGCGGAGCGGCCCGGCGCCATCCGGACGCATTCGAGTCTATGAGGTTCCAGTGACTCGTGCCTCCCTGATTTCCGGGAGGTCTTGAGTTGCCGAGGGCCGGATACTGAGACGTATTTGCACGATCGCTTGCGCCTTTCGAGATGAACGGCGCTCTGCCGGCCGGCGAGGTCAACGAGACACCTACCGAGTCACATGGGTTGAGCGGAATGCGTCAGATACTGAGCGATGTGCCGACAGTGCTGCAAACATCGCGAACCACGAGGCTGAGCGCGATCGCGCTCGCCTCCGTTCTCACGTACCTTCTCGTCGGACAGGCCGTTAGCCCCGGATTTACCGACTACTGGTGGTATCAGCTCTTTCAGACCGGTGTTACCCTCGTTGCTGTGTTGATCTTCGATGCCGTCTTCGAAGAAGAAGGCGGCATGTCGTGGCAGACCCACGTACTCATCGTTGGCGCGACGCTGGCGGATACTCTGGGGACTGCCGGTCACTTGTATTCCCGATGGGGGCCGTATGACAAGGTCGTCCATTTCGCCAGTGGCGCAGCAGTGGCGGCCCTGGCGTATCAGGCTCTGCGCTATGTGGAGGGTCGGGGCAAGTTGCCGTCCTCGCCGCATCAACGAGCCATGACATCGGTTATGGTGAGCTTCCTCCTTGCAGGACTGATCTGGGAACTCTACGAGTATCTCACCGATTTTGTGTTCACATCAGGGCGTGTGTACGGGTGGTCGGACACCATCGGCGACGTCATCGCCGTAGCTGCCGGCGGGATCGTCGCCGTGTCAATTCTGGGATGGTCGCGGTCGGCGGCACCAGAAAGCGGCCCGGCATGGCGCCGCGGCGACGCATCCTGAGCAGGACTGGCCGCCGGCCCGCCGAGCGGCGTGTATGCAGGACACGCCACAACCCGAATGCGCCGACCGCGAATGTCAGTTTGGTATCATTAGCAGATCAGACGCTGGGAGACATTCCACGTCTCAACTCCCTGTTTCACGTTCGAAATGAGGATCCATGCCACTCGCAACGGGGACGCTTGCTCCCCCTCTCAACGTTACCCTTCCCGATCAGGAAGGCGCGGAACACACCATCAGCGACGATCTCGCCAGCGGTCCCGTTCTGCTCGCCATCTACAAGAGCTCCTGCCCGGCATGCAAAGCGATGATGCCGTTGCTGAACCGCATCAACAACGAATACGGCGACGACGGACTGACGGTCTATGGCGTCGCCCAGGATTCGGCGAACGTGACCCGGTCGTTCATCCGCCGGACTGGGATCAACTACCCGATTCTGATCGAAGGGGAAGAGTATCCACTGTCGAAGTCGTTCGATGTCTTTGGCACGCCGGCGATCTATGTGATCGACATGGACGGCGGGATCCGCTACTCCACGCAGGGGTTCATGCGCGATCAGGTCGAGGAGATTTCCGCCGCGGCGGCGGAGCTCGTCGGCGCCGATCCGGCACGGATCATTGCCGAGAGCGAGGAAGAGGACATTCCTCGCTTTATCCCTGGCTGCCCGGGCAAGCATCTGGATTAGGGCAGATAGTTTATGGTTGATGGTCGATGGTAAACAGTTGGGGCGCCTCCTACCACTGACCATCTACCATCTACTATCTACTATCTACTATCTACTAACAACAATGAAGGGCTCCTCAGAATGGACACCATCGTTTCCGGATTGACTGCGCTCGAGGGTCCGGCGTTCGACCGCAAAGGCAATCTCTTCTTCGTCGAATGGCTGAAGAGCTCAGTGATGAAGGTCACTCCGGACGGCGAGGTCAGCGAGTTCTACAACACCGGAGGCATCCCCGCGGGGCTGGCGTTTCATCCCGATGGATCGCTCTGGGTCGCCGACGAAGGCGAAGACATTCACGGTCTGCTCCGGATTACGCCCGAAGGTGACGGCAAGATCGTCGTCAACGAATATCAAGGGAAGCCCCTCAACGGCGCCAACGATCTCGTTTTCGATGCCAATGGCGTCGTTTATTTTTCCGATCCCTGGGAAACCTCGCTGGAAAATCCGGTCGGCGGGTTTTACCGGTATTTTCCTGATGGGCGGCTCGAGCAGATTGATTCCGGTCTGGCCTTTCCCAACGGCGTGGCGCTGACGAAGGACGGCTCGGCCGTCATTCTTGCGGAAACGGGACGTAACCGGCTCCTGCGGTACGAAATCGCCGCCGACGGCAGCGTGGGTCCGCGCACACACTGGGCCGATACGTACGAGCCCTCTGGTCCCGACGGCATGGCCTTCGATGATACCGGCAACTTGCATGTCGCGCACTTCAACGGCAGTGCCGTCGACATCTTCGACTCGTCGGGCACGATGACTGGCAAGATCGAGGTCCCCGGGCCAAACGTGACCAACTGCGCGTTCGGTGGCGACGACGGCAAGACGCTGGTCATCACCGAGGTCACGACCGGCTCGATCTACCGCACCCGCGTCGAGACTCCGGGCCTTCGCCTCCACGACGGCCGATAGTCAATGCGCACCAGTAGTCTTGCCGATGATTTAAACCCGGTGCCAGAATGGAATCATTAGTCGCCTGAGTTAGAAAATTTCTCCTACCTACGGCCGGATCAACCGCAAGGTAAGGCTATGCGGGGACGAGGAGACCCGCCAGGCGACTAAACTCCATTTCTTCACACCAATTTTCCCTCACGACACGCGTCCTGGCCGTCGATCAGCGAGGAACATCGTCACGGACGATTGAGGGATCGCGGAAGCGGAGGCGGATCGGTCGGGAGTGCTGATCGAGGAGCGTCAATCGTTCGCTTCCGCTCACATTGACCTGTAATGGTATGCCGTTCGCGTCGACGGTGAGCCGGACCATTGGTCCTTCGAAGACGATCTGCTCCACGTTTCCAGAGACGATCCCTTCCTCGTCCACGCCGTCGCTCACGACCTCGATGTGCTCGGGGCGAACAAATACCCGCACAGGATCTCCAGGCACAACATCGGGCGACGCTGCCGCGCGAATCACGACACCCGCCGCATCCACCAAAGCGTTACGCTCTCCCTCCGGTCCAGTCTCGATCGACGTCACGATTCCGGAGAACGCGTTGTTGTCTCCGACGAAATTGGCGACGAACTCAGTTTCTGGACGGAGATAGATGTCGAGCTGGGTGCCTGCCTGCTCGACGCGTCCCTTATTCATAACGAAGATGCGATCGGAGATGGCGAAGGCTTCTGATTGGTCGTGTGTGACGTAGATCGCCGTCTTTTTGGTTCGCCGTTGCAGCTCGAGAATCGAGTATTTCAGGGTGTCGCGCAGATTACGGTCGAGCGCCGAGAGCGGTTCGTCGAAAAGCAGCACCTGGGGATCGGTGGCCAGCATGCGGGCGAGTGCGACACGTTGCTGCTGCCCGCCTGAGAGCTGCGACGGCATCCGGTCGCCCATACCAGTCATCTCGATCATCGCGAGCATTTCGTCGACTTTGGCCCTCACCTCGGCTTTCGGCGTTCGTTTGTTGGTGAGACCGAATCCAATGTTTTTCGCTACCGACATGTGCGGGAACAAGGCATGACTTTGAAAGGCAAGCCCGATGTGCCGACGATGCGTCGGCACATGGTCCATCACCTGTTCGTTGAACAGGATGTGACCGGAGGTAAGCTCGACCAAACCGGCGATCATCCGCAAAGTGGTCGTCTTGCCGCAGCCCGATGGCCCCAGCAATGTGACGAACTCGCCGTCTGCGATGTCGGCGCTGACGCGATCGACAGCGACCGTTTCACCATACCGCCTTGTGACTTCCTGTAGCGTAACGCGCGCCATGTGCTCTCCGAAAACTCAGCCGAGATAGGTGCCCTTGAGATACCGCGATCCAAAGACCTTGAAAAAAAGCAAAACCACCACAAATGAGGTGAACTGCATGATCGACGCAAGAGCCGCCGTCGACGGCGCGAATCCGGCTCGGGCGAGGATGTTGTAGATGGTCAGGGCGGCAGTTTGATTGCCTTTACCAGCGATGAACAGCGTGACCAGGAACTCGTTGAACACGATGACGAAGGTCAGCAGGACGCCGGCGGAGATACCTGGTCCGAGCAACGGGATTTCGACCCGAAACAACGTTCGCCAGCGCCCAGCGCCCAGCGTTCGCGCCGCCTCGCCGAACACGTCAGGCAGATCTCGCAGCGCGACGATAACCGGAATCAGCATGAGCGGGAATGTTCCGACCACATACGCCGCAACGAGCGCCCAGAATGATCCCTGAATGCTGCTGAGCCGGTAAGCGAAGAGAAGAGACAAGCTCAGGCCCATGACGGCGCCGGGTGTGTAGAGGGAGAGATTGAGTGCCGAGAGGATCGTTCGTTTGCCGGGAATCGGATAGCGAACGATCGCGTACGCCGCAGGAATGGCTATCAGGATGTTCAGAAAGATGGTGACAACGGTCGTTTGCAGCGACAGGATCAGCGCATCCTGAAACGAGCCGAATGCGAATCGGTAGCCTGCAAAGGAATATCCGCCGTCCGGGTCCTCAAGCGACCGAACGACGGTCGTCAGAAACGGCAGAACAAAAAGCGCTAACCAAAACCAAATGTAGAGGTGTTGGACAGCTGAGATCAGCAACTTCCCGAGCGACCGGGAGCGCGGCGCACCAGTTGAAACTGACATTGCACTCATGTCGCCAGCGCCCCTCGCGAAAATCGCAGCGAGAGCCAGGTCACGCTAAAGGCGAGCGCCATTAGCACGACGCCCATGGCAGAACCCAAACCGTAATCGAACTGGCTCATGGCTTTCTGGTACAGAGCCAGCGACAGAACACGCTGCTGCTCGATATTGCCGAGGAGCATTGGCACGATGAACACGCCAAGGTTCCAGCCAAAGCAGATCAGGAATCCGGCCAGCACACCCGGCCAGCTGAGGGGAAAGAGCACACGAGTGAATACCTGCCAAGGCCGGGAACCGAGTGTACGGGCGGCTTCTTCCAGGGTGGGATCGACATTGGTCAGAGCAGCTACCACGTTCATAACCATGAATGGAAAGGTGAAAACAGCCATGCCGAAAATCGTCATCTGCTCCGGATAGGCGAACAACAAGGTTCGGCTTTCAATGCCGAGAAAATCGAAGACCGGCGCCAACGGGCCGTTGACACCGAACACGAACCGAATGCCATAGGTCAGATAGAGTGGACCAAAGAGCGGGAAGATCATCAGAATGCGCACAAGATCGCGATACTGCACCTTGCGCACGAGAATGTAGGCGAAGGGATAGCCGAAGACCAGACAAAAAAACGACGCAAGCGTTGCCAGGCGAATCGTCGTCCAGACATGCGGCAGGTACCGGTTCCATATCTGACGATAGTTGTCGAACGTGTACTGCGGATTGTCGAAAAAGAAGGTCGATTCTCGCGTCAGCGAGACGTTGATCAGATAGATGAGCGGAACAACCGAGAAGATCACGGCGATCACAATCGCCGGCGATAGAAGTCCGAGACCGGTCAGCGTTTTGCGCCGAGATCTCGCCTCGGACGCGTCCCGGACCGGCGTCACGACAGGCACTTTGGCGGCGACCTCAGCCATTCATCACCTCGGCGCGTGGTCGCCACTGCAGCAAGCACAACGAACGGCCGGCTGGTCTCCCAGCCGGCTCGCCGGTTGCTGTGCCGATGGGACCTAGAGTCCGATGCCGGCCAGCCACTCGTCATACCAGGCACTGCTGTTCTCGACGTAGTACGCCCAATCGACGTTCTTGTACTGGGTGCTCAACTGCTCCACAGTCGGGAAGAAGTTGAAATACACGTCGGCAATCCAGTCGGGAACCAGATCGACGTAGCTCTCGCCCATGAAGCCTTCGTGGAACTCAGCCCAGTTGCCCTCTGAGATACCCCACGACTCCAGATCCGGGAACTGCGCATCATCGCTCAGCCGCCAGTCCATGAAGATCTGGGCCAGAACCGGGTGCGCGACTCCGACGGGAACGAACATATATCCATTCGCCGCGTACTGTCCCGACGCAGCAACAAGGAACGCGGCATTCTCCTGCCCATCCAGATACTGGAGGCGGGCCAGGGAGTTCCAGAAGGTGACAACGTCGACGACGCCGTCGCGCAGAAGCTGCTGGGCTTCGGAGGTGTCGGTCGTGTACTTCAGCACATTCGGATGGACGTCCTCGACGAGGAATCGAATGCCCTCGGCAACATCGTCAGGATTCGTGTAATCACCACCCTGGGCGGCGATAACGCCCAGCAGCACACCGCCGCCGGTGATGTCGCCGGGGAGCCAGGCCAGAATCTTGCCCTTCAGCCGTTCGTCGGCGAGATCGGTCCAGTCCGTCAGAAAGTCGACATTGTCGCTGTTATAGGTGATTCCCGGCGATGCCGACGCTTGAAAGCCGACGGCGGTTGGGAACTGGGTGAAGTTCTCGAAAACCCGGTCGGCATTTGGAATCAGACCAGACGGCAGCACCTCCGCCAGCAAGGTGACGTTCTCGGCAGCTTCCTGTGCGCGTATCTCGGCCCAGTAATTCTCTTCAATGGCCAGAACATCGTGCGGTGGAGTGTTTCCTGCCCCGGCAGCGGCGTAGAGCTCGGTCAGGTAAGTGCTCGGCTGTTGCGTGCCGAGATAATTCAGAGTGATGTCAACACCATAGACGTCGCTGACATACTGTTGAAATCGCTCGATGAGTGCGTCAGTCGCTGTGTATGTCCAGTTGGCGACGGTGACCTCGCCCTCCGACTCAACAGCGGCAACGATATCGTCAAACGACAGCTCATTGCCCGATAGCGAATCGAGCACCGGTCCGTTGGCAGCCGGAGAGGCATTTGAGTCTTGCGCAAATGCGGGGTGAGCGAGCACGGTGTTGATCGCCGCGGCGGAGAGTCCCAGACCAGCGCCAATGCGCATCACCTGGCGGCGCGTATAACGCAGTTGCTCGGCACGCTGTATGAACCTGTCGATGAAACGGTCGTCGATCTTCATCCGTGCATCCCTTCACTTCTCAGAGGCTCAGCACCTCTTCTGGTAGCAGCAGTGCATGCGTCAATCTGCCGCGAAAGCTACCGGTTGTCAAGGAGTGGAGCCGGGTCCTTCGCCGGAACCTCGGTGATCGGATTGACCTTGCCGCGCTGATGTTTCGGCAGAACCGCCCATGGCTGCAGCTTCGGCAGCGGCACGCGCTCCAGTGGCTCACCGTCGATGATGGTCGTGGCATTGCGCAGAACCTGCGTGCCTTTGCGCTCAACCATCCTGACGTCCTGGAAGGTGAAATCACCTTCCTCGATGAAGAAGACCGCGATGTCAGCAGGCTGTCCAACAGCCAGTGAACCGCAGTCAGTCCGGCGCATCGCGGCGGCTGGTTTCGCTGTGGATCGTTCGATGATGTCTGGCAGCGACATGCCAAGCGCCAGGAACTTCGACATCGTTGTCGGCATGTCGAAGGCCGGGCCCTGGATCGCCATCTGGTGAATGTCGGTGCTGATCACATCGGGCAGATATCCCTGCTCGAGCATCGCTTCGGTTGTCTCGAAACTGAAGGAACCTGTGCCATGCCCGATGTCGAGGATCAGACCCTTCTCTCGCAGTGCTTTGATTTCCGGCAGGATCTTGCCGTTGTCGTCGATGATCCGCATGTTATTGCCGGTGAAGCAATGGGTGAGGATGTCACCCGGTCGCAAGTGCTCGATTACCTCGTGAATTGAGGGTGGCCCGGCGCCAATATGCGTCATGAGGGGCAGCCCTACCGCATCGGCCAGCTCTCGGGCCTTCGCCAGCGGCGCGATGCCGACGCCGCGCGTCGTGCTGCTGTCGATGCGGGCCTTGACGCCGATGATGACGTCGCGATTGGCATCGATGATCGTACGGGCCAGATCGACATCCCAGTAGTCAGGATTGGCCAGCTCCCACGATGGTCCGATCAAACCGATCGAAGAGAGGTTGAGCAGGACGAAGATCTTCGATTTGCTCGTCTCGACGATGTTTCGGCGGAATCCGGGAAAGGAATAGGCGCCAGAGGTGCCGACATCGAGCCAGGTGGTGGTGCCAGAGCGCGCGGCGACCGGATCGGGCTCGATGCCCCAGAAGGTCGATCCCCAGTAGACATGTGTGTGGAGATCGATCAACCCCGGCGTCACGAACTGCCCGGTCGCATCGATGACATTTCCGGCTTTGGAGGCGTCGATGCCGGCCTCGACCGCGGCGATCTTGCCATCCTTGACGGCGACGTCGAGCTTGCCCGACAAGCCGGCGCCGGGATCGATGACCTCACCGCCACGCACGAGGAGATCGTATTGCGTTGATTCAGATGCCACGATTCACTGCCCGCCCTTGCTCAATCGCCGAATGCGTCGCACCAGTCGCGACCCGCTTGCCCGGCAACCTATTCCAGCCGCCGTCCGATGTCAAGAGCACAATGAGCTGTCATTTCTTCCAGCGGCTCTCTTCCGGGTCTGGCGATGGGAGCGGCGGCAGAGCGTCGATCTCCTCCCACATCACGTCGGGAACGTCGGTCGCCGCGTAGTCGATCGCGTTCTGGATACGGTCTGGCCGGCTCATGCCGGCGATGGTGACGTCGATCCGCGAATCACGCATCGAGAACTGCAAAGCCGCGGCGGCGAGCGGCACGCCGTAGCGCTCGCAGATCGAGATCAGCTCATAGGTGCGGGCCAGCATCCAGTCAGGCGCCTGCTGATAGGCGTAGCGGGGATAGGTTTCCGGCCCTCGCGCGAGGATGCCGCTGCCATACGGCGCCGCGTTGAGCACGGCCATGCCTCGCGCTTTGGCGGCATCGATGACCGGATTGGCGACGGTGTTGAGCAGTGTGTAGCGGTTGTGGGTGATCACCGCGTCGAACAAGCCAGTTTCGATGTATTGCAGCTCGACATCGTTCGGTCCGGACGCTACGCCGATGTACTTGGTCAGACCCTGTTCCTTGAACGACTGCAGCGCTTCGACGGGCCCACCGGGCGTCATCGCGTCCTCGAATGTCGTCCATTCGGCGTCGTGCAGATAGACGACATCGACCGAATCGACGCCGAGCAGCTGCAAACTGCGCTCCATTCGGGCGCGAACCACGTCGCCCGTGTAGATGTCGGTTTTCGGGTCGCGGCCCTGCTTGGTCTGGAGGACGGCGCCCTTGCGCAAGCCGCCAAGCTCGCGGATCGCCAGGCCAACGCGACGTTCGCTTTCGCCATCGCCATAGAGCGCGGCAGTATCGATGAAGTCGATGGGACCGGACAGCGCGGCGATGATCGTCGCGACGGCGTCTTCTTCAGTCACCGCGTAGGCGAACGCATCGACCATGCTGCCGATCGGGGCGCAACCGACGGCAATGGGCGCGGTTTTCAGACCCGTCGAACCGAAGACGCGCTTGTCCAGGGAAATTGCCACGATGATCCTCCTGAGTATCTGGTATTCGCGAAACGCCGCTCGATGATTCAGCTGTACTGTCTGACGATTTCCTCGTTTAGCCGGTGGACCTTGTCCGTATCGTAGGCGACGCAGTCGACGTAGAAGATGATGTAGTCAATGCCAACCGATGCGACCTCTTCGATTTTGCGGCGAATGTCGTCGATCGTCGATTCCACGGCCATCTCGGCACGCGGGTACTTGCGATTCGGCCAGCCAAATGAGCCGTCCGCATTCTGCAGCGAGATGGCCACCGAGTGGGATTTGATGATGGAATCGTAGTCCCGGCCGGCGTTCTCACAATGCCTGCGCAGCACATCGAGCTTGCGGGCGATTTCCGGCGGGTCGGCATTGACGTTGCAGGCGTTGCCGTACTGAGCCACCAGCTTGAGGGTGACCTGCTCGCCGCTGCCGCCGATCCAGAATGAGGGATGCGGTTTTCGCGCGCCCTTCGGCTCGTTGACGGGTTGGTCGATCTGGTAGTAGTCGCCCTGAAACTGTGGCAAGTCCTCCGTCCACATCTTGTGAATGATCTGCACCGCTTCCCGGAACTTGCGCATGCGAACCGGCGTTTCGACCCACTCGTAGCCGTACGCTTTCCACTCTTCCTGATGCCAGCCGGCGCCGAAACCACAGTAAAGACGGCCGTTGCTGGCCACATCGACTGTCGAGGCAATTTTCGCGAGCAACGAGGGTTGCCGGTAGCCATTGCAGGTGACCATCTGGCCAACGTTGATCCGTTTGGTGTCCCTGACCAGCGTCGCGGTGGCGGTCCAGCACTCGAAGGTCGTTTCGAGCTGTTTTGTCGGCACCGTGTGGAAGTGATCGTAGACCCACACCGAGTCCCAGTCGCCCTCATCCGCCGCCCGGGCGACATTGGTCATCGCTTCGTACTGAGCGACGGGATCGGCGATTTCCGCCAGGTCGAGCCGCCACCCTTGTGGCGCGAAGATTCCGAATCTCATGGTGCTCCACCTTTCACTTGTGTGGACGAGGAGATCGCGTCAGAGCGATGTTCCATAGAGTGAGTTCACTTTGGCGGTCATGTAGGCGACGTATGGAGCTGGATCGAGCGGACCACCAGCCACGAGCTCGATTGTTTCCTTTGGTGTGTACATGCGTCCGAATCGATGCAGGTGTTCGCGCTGCCAGTCGCAAATCGGCGCGAAATCACCAGCCGTGATGAGGTCGCGGGCGTTCGGAAGATCGCCAATCATCCGTTTCCAGATTTGCGCGGCGAGAATCGAACCGAGGAAATAGGTTGGGAAATAGCCGAACGACCCTGAAGACCAATGCACGTCCTGAAGAACGCCGAGGCGATCGTTCGGCACATCGACACCAAGGTACTGCTTGTAGAGCGCATTCCAGGCTTCCGGCAAATCTTTTGCCTGCATGCGCCCTTCGATGATTTCTCGCTCCAGCTCGTACCGAACGATGATATGAAATCCGTAGGTGAGCTCATCCGCTTCGACCCGGATCAGCGACGGCTGCATCTTGTTCAGTGCCTTGTAGAAATCCTGCGGTGACGAACCCTTGGCCTGCTTTGGAAAGATCTGCTGGAAGCGAGGATGCAGCAGTTCGGCAAATTCCGGACTCCGGCCGATCAGGTTCTCCCAGAACCGGCTCTGCGACTCATGAAGGGTCATCGAGCAACCTTCCGCCAGTGGCGTCCTGCTCAACGCGGGGTCAATCTGACGTTCGTAGATGCCATGCCCGAATTCATGGACCGTGCTC
This sequence comes from uncultured Sphaerobacteraceae bacterium, assembly GCA_964461025.1. Classification (GTDB taxonomy): domain Bacteria; phylum Chloroflexota; class Chloroflexia; order Thermomicrobiales; family UBA6265; genus JAHBVL01. The sequence continues at coordinate 35,122 of CAYWSE010000033.1, forward strand.
AGCAGGGCGTCGGAGACGTCGTTTTCGTTGTAGCGGGTGGTGAGACGGATGTCGTCTACGCTGATCGATTGCTGAAACGGGTGAACGGTGAGATCGAGCCGCCAGCTTGCCGGGTCATATCCCAGCTGACTGAGCACCCACCGGCCAAGCTCATCTTGTCCCTGGAGTGGATATTCCTTCAATACGAGCGCATCGGACACGAGATGCTGGTGATCTCTCACGCGATCGACGAGCGACTTGAGCTGAGGCTTGAGTCCGTTGAACACCGAGCTGATCTCAGCGCTCGTCATGCCAAACTCATAATCCTCGACCAGCACGTCATAGGGTGTCGCCGCGGGTTCGAAGCAGTCGATATATCGCAACCGGAGTTCGATGTTGCGTTCGAGAGAAGGGAGAAACGCTGCAAAATCATCATTGGCGCGTGCTTTGGTCCAAACGGCATAGCCGTCAGACGATGCCTTCGCAAGCTTGCCTACGAGGGCTGCCGGTACGCGTGTTGCCCGGTCGTAATCGCGCCGGGTGACGCGCACAAGCGCATGATCGATTTCGCTGCCTTCGCCTGTGGCAGTCTCGGTCTCCGCGGCTTCGAGGAGACGCGCGGTTTCGGGGTCGACGAAGATCTGATGAGCAACAATTTCCACCGATTCGATCTGATGAGCGCGCAGCGGACCACCCAGCGGCGGCATGATCGTCAGCTGATCCCAGTTCAACAGTGAGACGGCAGAATACAGGTCGGTGATCGTGCCCATTCGATCCCGCAGGTTCTTCAGCGCAGTTCCCATTCATTCCCCACAATTCAGATTCAGCACCAACAGCCGGTTCTGTGTCCGGCGCGTTGGTTCAACGCTACCTGTGCCGATACTGTTTACGCAACCGATCCGCCGAATGCAGCGCCAAAGGTGTTGCATACTCACGCCGGTATGGTGATCGCAGCAGGAGTAGCGACGGATGCCAGAAAACCTCAACCGGCCAGTCGAACCCGACGACGATGGCGCCATCGCGGACGTCGTCGAGGTGCTGGAGGCTCAACCCAGCTCGCCTCCCCCACCGGGAACCACGCGGACCGAAATCGAATTGCCGTGGCGAACGGTGCTGCGCGTTCTTCTCACCATGGGGCTGTTGTGGTTCATCTATGCAACGTCCGATGTGCTCATGCAGATATTTATCGGTTTTCTGCTGGCGGCGGCGCTCTTTCCATTGGTCTGGCGGCTGGAACGCCGAGGCATGCGTCGTGGCACCGCGGTTGTCGCTGTGCTGCTGTGCACGGTAGCCGTCTTCATCATGGTCGCGGCGCTTGTCGTGCCGTCACTCGTCGAGGAGGCAGCCGACTTCTGGGAGAACCTGCCGACGTATGCGAGAGACTCGCTCTCTTTTCTCGAGCGCCGCGAGCCCGAGCTTTACGCGCGCATCATCACGTATGTCGATCAGCAGACGTCCGATCCAGGCGTCACTGATATCGATATCGAACAGGCGATCAGTGGCGGCATGACGCTGTTCGGTATCCTGGCGGGAATTGTGGCCGCGGTCGCTGTCGCGGCATTCACTTTGACGACTGGTGACGAAACGCTGAAGAGTCTGGGCAGGGGATTGCCCGCCGGGCAGGAAGCGAAAGTTCGTCGACTGGTGCCCGAGGTGATCCGGGTTGTCAGCGGGTATATCGTTGGGCAGATGATCAACTCGACGTTGTTCGCTGTCTTCACCTTCGCGTTGTTCACGATTCTCGACTTGCCGTCGCCCGTGGTGGCTGCAGTGATCGCCTTCGTACTCGACGCGGTGCCGATAATCGGCGCCACTCTGGCCACAGGAATCTTCGCTGTGCTTGCCCTGGCGCAGGGAACGACCGAATTCCTGATCATCATCGTTGCCTGTCTGATCTATCAACAGTTCGAAAATTATGTCACGTCTCCTCGCGTGTTCGGAAGGACGTTGCGCATCTCGCCCTTCATCAGTCTGATCGCGGTGCTGATCGGCAGCACGCTGATGGGGATTCCCGGCGTGCTGCTCGGTCCACCCGTGGCGGCGCTCATTTCGGCGGCGTTCAAGGTTTGGGGTGATGATCTTGAGACTGTGACCGGTCCGGGCAACTTGCGTCTCGCAGGACTTGCCGAAGATGGCGATGAGGCAACGCTGCCTTCTTCAGCGCCAGGGTGATCGTCCAGCTGGATTGGAGTGAGGTGTGACTTCGCAGTTCGATGTCATTGTGGTCGGATGTGGTGGCATGGGCGCGGCCTCAGCCTGGCAACTGGCAAGTCGCGGGAAGTCGGTGCTGGCGCTGGAGCGGTTCAATGTGCCTCATGCGATGGGCTCCTCCCACGGCGTCAACAGGATCATCCGCCTCGCCTACTATGAGGACCCCTCCTATGTTCCCTTGCTCCACAGAGCGTATGAACTCTGGCGGGAACTTCAGGCGGGCGCCGGCGAACAATTGCTGCATATCACCGGTTCGATTGACGCCAGCCAGCCAGACGGCGAGGTGTTCAGCGGCGCGTTGGAGGCGTGCGAGCTCCACAACCTCGAGCATACGGTACTGACAAGCGCCGAACTGGCGCAGCGGTTTCCGGGCTACAGGTTGCCCGAAGGACATCTGGCGCTCTATCAGCCGGAGGGTGGGTTTCTGTTGTCGGAACGGAGTGTGGTCGCGTTCGCAAACGCTGCAATGGCAGCCGGCGCTGTTGTGCGGGCACAGGAGCAAGTACTCGAGTGGAATGCGACCGGCGACAAGGTCACGGTTCGGACGGTCAAGGGAACATACGAAGCCGATCAGCTCGTGCTGACCGCCGGAGCCTGGAACGGCAAGCTTTCTGCTGATCTGGCGGCGTTGCTATCGCCAGAACGACAGGTGCTCGCATGGTTTCAACCACTCGAACTGGGTGATTTCCTGCCGAGCAGATTTCCCGTCTTCAATCTCACGGTCGACGAGGGCCGGTACTACGGTTTCCCGGTTTCAACCATCCCTGGATTCAAGGTCGGCCGGTACCATCATCGCGAGGAAATCATCGATCCTGACGACTTCGACCGGGAGCCGAACGAGGAGGATGAAGCGATTCTCCGCCAATTCACTGAACGCTACTTCCCGGCTGCGGCCGGACCGGTGATGAGTATGGCTTCATGCATCTTTACGAACACGCCGGACGAGCATTTCGTGATCGACCGCAGCCGCGAGAGCGATCGTGTTGTGCTGGTATCTCCATGCTCGGGTCATGGTTTCAAGTTCTGCACCGTGGTGGGGGAGATCGTTGCCGATCTCGTCATCAACGGCTCGACGCGACACGATACGTCGCTCTTTTCACTCAGCCGGTTCGGCGCGAATGCGGGATGATCGGTCTTGTCAGCCCGCGATCAAGCGAATATCGAGCACCACTGGTTCGCCATTTGACGCGGGGCGCTGCATATCCGCATCGCTTTCCAGGAGCGACGCGAGTGTGCGCAGCAACTCGATCGGCGAGCCGCCAGTGGCGGTGAAGGTCGTTTCGTACCGGTCTTCGTTCGGCCGGCGATTGTCGCTCAGCCGCCGGCTGCGGAGCTGGGCTTTGGCTGGGATCATCTCGATCGACGGCTGCGGATTCTGCTCGACGCACCCGGGAAAGGGGATAATTTCGGCTGGTTCGCCCAAAGCGTGCAGACGCGCTGGGGATTCCGCGATATGGAAATCGGCAAAATGATCGTTTGGCTTGAGAAAACGGGGCATTCGCATGGCCATGATGCGCTTCTCACTTTCCTGGCCGGGCCGCGGAGCGAACCCGAGATTTTGAACAAAGCCGCAGCCACCGCGCACCGGCGTACGTCTTCGCCGGAGATCGTTCCGGACCTTCCGGAGACCGCGCTCAATGTGTACGTACACAATGTATCAGAACAGGTGATCTATTGCAAGTCTTTTGACTGCTGACTTTTCGAATGAGGTCGTGACCACCGGTCCTGACCTGACTGGAGCACAGTCCATGCCAACTCCGGCACACTTCCGGTACGAAATAGCGGCATTCATACGCTCGATTAGCGACTGGCGCCGTCAACGCTTCAACGATGACCTGCGCGATCCGCGAAATCTGCAGAGCGCGGATGCGCTTCTCGAGCTTTCACTCTTCATCGATCAACTGCCGCTCGATGATGACAGGTTCGTCAGCCTCGCAGCGTTGACCACGACGGGCGGGCAGTTCATCCCCGGCCAGCAGCTCTCCTATGAAATCGGGCGATACCATTTTCACGACACCACGATGTCACACGACGCATTTCTCGGCGTGATGGTGTTGCTGGCTGAGCGAGATGCCGGCGAACAGGGACGATTCGGTGGTCCGCAAGCCCCGGGCGACAACCCCTGGGGCTGAGTTCGTATGCACTCGCCGTCACAAGCAATCACCGTACACTCCGCTTCTGTCCGTTTCGGACAGGAGGATGCGTGAGTTCCGAAACCTATACACCGCCTCCATACGCTGATCGTCTGCGCGCCGCGTCTCGCTGGCGACGACTGACGCTCGTGGGTCTGGCGGTACTCGTTTCGCTGGCCGGGGCGATCGTTGCGGCAGTCGTGCTTCTGGACTATCCGACCGGCGACCTGCCAAAGCTGACTGCCATTCTGTTTGCCGCGGCAATCGGGTCGCTGCTGATCGGTGGCGTGTTGCTCTGGTTGCTGAGCGAGCGACACGGCCGAAGGGTCGCCGCAAGACTGATCACCGCACATGTGATCGGCATTCTGGTCGTGGTGGTGATCGTCGGCTTCTCGTCGATGATCCTGTTCGAGTCGGAGCACGATTTTCGGCTGCTGGGACTCTTTCTCGCGTATGCCGTCGCCATTGCCGCGATCTATTCGGCGTTCGTGAGCGGCTGGTTCACCGCCTCGGTCGGCGATCTCGCCGCCGCCTCCTGGCGCATCGTGCAGGGCGATTTGTCGATTCGCCTGCCTTCGAGCGGGGAACAGGAATTTGCCGATCTGGGTGGAGCGATGAATACGCTGGCGGGCCGATTGCAGTTTGCCTATCAACGCCAGAGATCGCTCGAAGAATCGCAACGCTATCTGCTCGCGGCTCTGATCACCGAGCTCCAGGAGTCGATTTTGTCGCTCGACCGCGGCTTGGACGGACTAGCGCGGGGTGAAATCAGCGATAGCGCATCAATACGGCGGCTCGCAGTTTCGCTGCAGCGTGAAATTTCGGAGCAGCAGTCGTTGCTCGATGAGCTCGAGCAATTGGCCCGTCTTGAATCCGGCTATTCCAGCGGCAGACCAACCGTTGTCAATCTCAGTGCGCAGGTGTTGTCCGCATGCGAACGTCTGGGTCCGCAGGCGACAATGCTTGGCGTCCGGATTCTGCCGCGAGTGGACTTCGCGATGCGACCGATTCTCGCCGATCCGGAACAGGTATCGACCATTCTCGATCAGATGATAGAACTGGCGGTGCGCCAGGAGGTCTCCGGAGGATCAGTTCTTGTGGAGATGCTCGATCTTGGTCACGAGGCGCAAGTCAATATCGCCAATAGTGCATCGGCGCCCGGTGGGCAACCGGTGAAACGTTCGGTGGGACTGGTCATCGCCCGGCGCATGATCGAGCTGAACGCCGGTCGCGTCTGGACCGTTCGGCCACTCACCGGCGGATCGGTGACGTCGTTCACCTTGCCGCTGGCCGCGGAGCCGGCCGAATCCTGACAGGAATTACGAACCGAGCCGCCGGATGTGCAGCAGGTTTGTCTTCCCTGCCACCTTCATCATCGGCAACGAACCGACGATCAGGGTGTGATCGCCCTTGACGCCCATGCCGGCATCGATGATCGCGTTGCCCGCGATGCGGAACATTTTGTCGGGATCGGTCTCCAGAGGCACAACAAGCGCCTGGACGCCCCAGATCATGTTCAGCGACGCGGCAACGTGATCGCTCGTCGTCACGGCGATAACCGGAGGTCGCGGCCGGTATTTGGCCACCCTCCGGGCGGCGTTTCCGGTCAAGGTGAAAACCACGATGCGGTCAACCGGCGCATTTTCCGAAAGCGCATGGGTCGCCCGGGCGATCGAATCAGCAATCGCCAGCGACGGATCACCGTCAGTCGGCAGTGGCTGAGCGGCGGCAGCGGTGCGGATTGGACCGTCCTTCTCGGCTTCGTGGATGATGCGGGACATCGTTTCCACCGCTTCGATTGGGAAGAGGCCGACCGCAGTCTCGGCCGACAGCATCACGGCGTCGGTGCCATCCCAGACGGCGTTGGCGACATCGTTCGTTTCAGCACGGGTGGCCATCGGCTGAGTGATCATCGATTCGAGCATCTGCGTCGCCGTGATCACCGGCACACCGAGCGAATTGGCGCAGGAAATGATGTTCTTCTGGGCGCGCGGCACCTGTTCGGGTGGCAGCTGCACACCGAGATCGCCTCGGGCCACCATCAAGCCGTTCGCCTGCTGGGCGATGCCGTAGACATTGTTCAAGGCATCAGGGCGTTCGATCTTGGCGATCAGTCCCGGCGGTTCAGCGCCATACGCCTGGGCCACGCCACGCGCCATGACCAGATCGCTGGCGTCGTTGACGAAGCTCATGCCAATGAAATCGACGCCGTGCTTCACAGCAAAGGCAATATCCTCGCGGTCTACCGGCGTCAGCGCCCCACCAGTGATCTGCGCACCGGGCAGGGTGACGCCCTGTCGTCCAAGCAAAAGCCCGCCACGGCCGACGCGGCAGAGGGCTCTGTCACGCTCGACGCGCTCGACCATCAGCTCGATCAGCCCATCGGAGATCAGCAAGCGCGAACCTGGCTGGATGACATTGAGCAGATCGGGATAGTCGATGCCAATCTGGCCTTCACCGGAAGGAACCGGTTCGGGGAAGATCTCGACTTTCGAACCACGGGCGATGGGGACCTTTTCGTCGCCCTGGAGTGGACCGGAACGAATTTTGAGACCCTTCAGATCGAAGAGAATCGGCGCGCGCACGCCAAGTTCTTCAGCGACGTGACGAACGTCGTCGATGAGACGAGCTCGCTCATCCGGTGTGCCGTGGGCGGCGTTGATGCGGACGACGTCGGTTCCAGCGACCAGTAGATCGCGCAATCTCTCACGTCCGGCCACGGCCGGACCGAGTGTGGCGACGATCTTGACTCGGCGGTCGCTGTTGTTCATATCGGTCGACTTTCTCCTTCTCACGGCATGGCCGGAATCCACCGGCACGCCTGGCTGATCCACCATGGGTTCATTGTAGGACTCTGGCTCACATTGAAACAGGTCATGGCTGAGGCGGAGAGGCGAATAGGCGGAGAGGCCGAGAGGCGAATAGGCGGAGAGGCGGAGAGGCGGAGAGGCGCATAGGCGGATGGGCGGATAGGCGGATGGGCGGCAAGATGTCTCCTCTTCGCCGTAGGCACTGATCTCCGGATCGCCGTCGGCATCGACCTGCGCATCGCCGTCGGCATCGACCTGCGCATCGCCGTCTGTATCGATCTCCGCATCGCCGTCGGCATCGATCTCCGTATGACCGTAGGCATCGACCTCCGTGTCGATGCCCTGCGATCCGGTTGGGGCGTGCGCGGCGAGCAATGGCGCTGGTCGTGTGATCCCGGCGTCGTCTTGGTTGCGACGGGCGCACGCTGTGCGCGGCTTCGAAGGCAACGTTGGCTTTGGGGATCGATCGTTGCGTTGGCGAGTCAGGCGCATCGCCAGGCGCAGTTACGAGTGCGAGCCACCTTTGCCCAGTGCCCAGTGCCCAGTGCCCAGTGCCCCG
>CAYWSE010000034.1:0-35470 GCA_964461025.1 uncultured Sphaerobacteraceae bacterium
GCATCGTCGATCACATTCACGCGGGCGACAGGCGTGCCTTGCGCATTGACCTGCGGCGCTGACGTTCCCCCCGACACGATGCCGACCGGTTCATCGCCAAAGACGTAGCGAACGATGAAGTAGTCGCTGTAGAGGGCCAGGAATCGCAGCACATCACGCCGGGCGGCGCACGCGTCGGCTTCGTTCAGTGTTGCCAGGAGCGCGCCGATCGTTTCCTCATCAACCGGATCGCCCTCGGGCAAACGCGTGGTGACTGGTGACGTCTCACTCGGCGGCGTCGCCGCGGCAATCTGGGCCAGGGCATTGACCTCTTCCTGGCTGCGCGGCGTTACGGTGCAGTCGCCGGTGAGGACAATGGGCGCGCCGGCGACCGGGGTTCCGTCCTGAGCGGCAACGGGCGACGCAAGCATGCCAAGACCGGTCAATCCGACCAGCAGAACAAGCAGAAACTGTTTCATCGATATCTCCTGACCAGACAGACCACCATTCTGTCGATCGCGCCATTGCCGTCAACTGGAGTGTGGGTCACGAACGACAGCAACCAAATCGACCGATGCGGCCGCGGCTTCTGGCGACGACCCAGTAACCGGCATCGGCCAGCCAGAGCAACGGTCGCCTCTGCAACGCGCGCATGACCCCAGCATGCCATCCGACCGACTCCAGCGCAAACAGCACCGCCGCCGCGCCAGACAGATGCGTGCCGTCGGAAGTCACGAGCTGCACGGCGCGGCTGGCCTGAATCCGCAGGGCGGGCGTCATCGGCGGCGACGGCGCATCCTGATACGGAATGATCGTAAGAACAACGTTAGTATCGTTTTGCTCCAGCCAACCGGCCCACGACTCGCAAAAGTCGCAGTCGCCGTCCCAGAGGAGCCAGGTCGTTGGGCTGTTCATACTGATGATTCCTCGTGGCGAGTGACGGCTTGATAGGACGCTATCACGCGATCCACTACCCTGTTGCCGAACAGGCAGGCACTCGTATCGACCAAGGGTGAGCTCGGATCAATAACCTGCCGTTAATCCTGAATCGGAAGGCGACCAACGTCGAGAAACAGGGTCGTAGCGGACGATACCACCATCGCTTGGTCCTGCCAGCAGAGTGCCGGAGAGCTCATCCCCAGCCAAAGCCGAAAGCGACATGATCGGATTTGCGAATGTGCCGGCAAGTTCCCAATTCGACCCTTCGTCAACTGAAAGAAAGATATCCCTATCGGCACTGACCGCGAGGTACTGGTCTGCATCGTTCGACTTCAGAACCGCGATCAAAGCAGAACCTGAGCCGGGAAAAGAGTCCACGATGTTCCAGGTGAGTCCGCCGTCGTCCGAACGGAGGAGACCCTGCATTGAAGAAGTGGCAAACGCTGTCCATCCTCCATCTGGTCGAGAAACCGCGGCAATGCTCTCGACATCACCGCCCTCCTCGCTGATAAATACTGGCCGCCACGCTCGGCCAGCATTTCTGCTCAGATAGACACCGGAAACGGTTCCCGCCAGCGCTATGACTCTGTCCTCCCCGTCAAGGATCGTGGCCAGCGACAGCACGGTTCGATCGAGCAACCCGGGGTTCGAGGTGGTCCAGGATTCTCCACCATTTTCGGATCGAAGCACTCCATCGGCTTCGGTACCAGCCAGCACTACCGAAGAATCGGAACCCCCCTTGTGGGCCGGAAGTGCTGCGAGAGCGCGGACATGCACAGTATTCAGTATTGCGGTCCACGACTCGCCGTGATCGCGGGATCGGAAGAGCCCCATCGCACCGCCGGCCAGAACGGGTTCCTGGTCGTCCGCACTACGCGCGCAGGCAAGCGCCTCCACCAGCGTCGGCTGCATCGAATGACCATACGAATTCCACGAATGACCTCCATCGAAGGAGACATTCACACCGGAGCCGGTGCCTGCATAGACACGCTTTGGGTTCGTTGCCGATTGGATGATCGCCCCTGCCGTTCCTCTTCCCTGTAACGCGTGGAGCTCCAGTGAATTGCTCATCAACGTCGCCGTTTCATGGCAGCTCCGAAAATGGAGGATTCTTGCGTGGGACCAGGGCTTCAATGGAGATCGCCTGCAGTGCGGTCTTGACGCTTTCACGGAGTGCGGCACAGCACACTGCGACGCTGTCGACCACCCCCGCTTGCCATGGATCAGTCCAGCGTCCGGCGCGAACATCGAAGATTTGACCTGGATGATCGGCCATTTCAACGACGATCTTTTCCGGTGAGTATCCAGCATTCGACACAATGGCCTTAAGCGGAGCGGACAGTGCCTGGCGCATCGCACGCTCGCAGAAATTGCGAAGATGTTCCGAAATCGAGCGGTTCTCCGCGCCTGCAGTGTAGAGGGCCATTCCTCCGCCTGCGACCAAGCCATCCTGCAGAATCAACCTGCCTGAGGCAATCGCTGACTCAGCACGTTGCTCAAGCTCTGCATTGGTTGCGTCAGGTCCGGCTGGGAGCCGTAGTTCGGCCACCGCCCCTGCCAGGTTGCCGATTCGCTTGTCAAGTTGCTTCTTCCGGGAGGGCGTAGCGTCAAGAATCTCCGTCTGCAAGCGGGCAATGACCTCCAATCGCTGAGCTGCCGTTCCTGCTCCGCCGCGAAGTCCGAAGGTTGTCGCTGTACCCCAGGCGAGACGCGCGGCGCCAAGATCGTCGGGGGTGGCCTTCCGCAAGGCATCGCCGCGGTCAGATGAAAGCAGGCGGGCCCCACTGATTGTCGCGATGTCCTCGAGGAGTTCCCGGCGGGTGCTTGACGTCGTTGGGGCAAGGACGGCAAATGCCCGATCGAGAACCCCTCGCTCCTGATTGATCGTGAGCATGGAGATGACCTTGTCGCTCATCTCCGGTGCAATCAGGACAACAGCACGCCGTTGTGAGGCAACCATCTGATCGAGGATCGGCGCAAGTTGGTCGGGCGATCCGAGAGGGATGTCTGTGACAAGAATTGCTGCATCGGCGAGGGTGATTTCGGAAGCGTCGTTTGGCAGCAGGTAGCGTGACGCGCAGCGGAGCGTCCAGAACGATCCCTCCTGATAGGAACACGAGATGTCCGCATGTTGCCCAGTCTTGGTGCGAATGACCGCGTTCGCGCCGAGCGTATCGAGTACTTCGGCGATAGCTTCGGCGGCTCCAGGTTCCGGGAGAGACTGGCCGAGTGCCGCAGTCAGAGTCCTGAGGCTTGTAGTCTTTTGCGCAGATGCTGCGATTCGCTGTTCAGATTCCAGAGCGAGCAATCCGATCGTGTTGCTCATGTCCCACGGATTGAAGCCTGCTTCAATGCCTCGGACCAGTTGCCGGAAGAGAGCCCGAGCCATGACAACTGCAGTCGCTGCTCCTCCGCCGGCATCCGTGCTCATGCGCCACGCCAGATTGCGGAGGAGCATTGCACCCATGTCATCAGATTCGGTGGAAAACTGGACAGCACGTCGTGCGATTTGTCCGGCGTCTGACAATGCGGAGCCTGCCCGATTCCGCGAGTCACCGGAAACAAGAATGACGCCCCCTAATGGGCCGAGTGTCGGCTGAATAAGATCGGCGACGAGGTCCATCCCCCGCAACAACGAGACACGAGAATGCAAACCGTAGCTGGCACTCCGGTCCATTGCAGGGGAACGATCGATCGTCATTCAGGTGTCGTGATTCTCTGCGGCAACTGTCTATCCCTTGAGTCCCGTCATAGTGATTCCTTCAATGAAGTAGCGCTGAAAAACGAGATAGATGACGAGCGCCGGGACAAACGTGACTGTCGCCGCGGCCATCATCATGCCGTAGTTCGCGCTGAATCCCAGTTGATTGGCCATCGAAACCGCAACTGGAAGTGTTCTGGTTTCTTTGCCGCTCGAGGCGAGCAACGGCCACAGAAACGCGCTCCACGACGTAATGAAGATGATGGTCGACAGCGCAGCCAGTGCCGGGCGCGACAGAGGCAGCACCACTCGCCAGAAAATGCCGAACTCGGAATCGCCATCGATGCGGGCGGCGTCAAGAAGATCAGTAGGCATCGATTGCAGGAAATTCCTCATCACGAAAATGCCGAATGGAGACGCGCACATGGGCAGGATGATGCCGAGAAAACTATTCGCCAGTTCCAGCTTCACGATCAGGACAAACAGGGGAATTAGCACAACCTCGAACGGAATCATCAACCCTGTCAGCAACGTCAGAAAGAGGCCATGCCGTCCAGGAAAGGGGATTTTCGCCAGCGCGTATCCCGCCATCGAACTGGTGAGCACAACGATCAACGTCACCGATACCGAGACGATGACGCTGTTGCGAACGTAGGTCCAGCCATCCCGTGCGAAAAACTTCCGATAGTTCTCCAGCGTGGGGTCTTCCGGAATCAGCTGGGGTGGGAAGACATAAAGTGCGTTTGTTGTCTTGAGCGATGTCGATACCATCCAGAGCAAGGGCAGGAGCGACACGGCCCCGAGCACGATCAGCAGGAGATATCCCAGACCGGTATGAACCTGATCCTCTCGCCAGCGTCCCTGGCGTCCGTGCTTTCCAGTATTCGAGACATCGATTCCCGGCAACGTTGCGCTCATGAGTCGACCCTTGATCGGAAGAACCGGAGCTGGCCGAGCGTCAAGAGGAAGATAATGAGGAAGAAGACGTAGCTCATTGCCGCTGCATATCCCATCTCCAGGGATGTGAATGCCTTTGCGTAGATGTAGAAACTCAACGTGTGCGTGGCGTAGGCTGGTCCGCCGCCAGTCATCACATAGACGAGGTCGAAAACCTGAAAGGCGCCGATGACCGCCAAAATGGTGACAAGGGTCAGCGTTGGTCGCAGAAGTGGCCAGGTGACATGCTGAAAGAGTTGCCGCGTCGACGCGCCATCGAGCCTGGCCGCTTCCTTCAGATCGGCCGGAACATCCTGCAACCCCGCCAGAAAGAGAATCATGAACCACCCGAATCGCTGCCACACTGAGGCAATGACGAGGGCGAGCATGGCGTAGTCCCGGTCACCCAGCCAGATGATTGGGTCGCGCCCGAGCTCGCGCAAAGCGGCATTCAGTAGGCCGAGATTGCCGTCGTAGATATAAAGCCAGACAGCTCCCACGACGATCGACGGTGTAATCGCCGGAATGAAGATCAGCGCCTTGAAGATCGACTGCCCGCGCATGGGCCGGTTTACGGCCAGTGCGGCGGCGAGCGCCAGAATGAGGATCATCGGCACGTACATGAGGGTATAGACGATTGTGTTTCGTAGCGACGTGAAAAAGAGATCGTCGTGGATCAGCCGCCGGTAGTTGCCCAGACCCTGCCAGATCGGCGGCTTCAGAATCGTCCACTCGTTGAAGGAAATATAGAGCGCGTATGCGACAGGTCCAGCCAGGAACGCTGCAAAGAGCAGGATGCTCGGCAACATGAACAGATAGCCACTGAGCGCGAGTTTCGACTGATGATTCATCCGCTGGCTCAAACCTGGACACTCTCGTGGATGCTGTACACAAGGAGGGGAGGGAAAGGGCGGCACACCCTCTGGGAGGGTGTGCCAATCAGAGATCGAACTCGGTAGCTGACGCGTTAGCCAGCGAGAACCTCAGAGTTGATCAACTCGGCTGCGTTTCGCACAGCCTCTTCCCCTGTGATGTCCCCGGCGAAAGCGGCCTGCATCTGCGGCGTCAAAGCCGCCCACATGTCTCGTACCTGAGGATGCTTCTCGGCGATGATGCAGTGCGGGAATGCAACCTCAATTGCCTTCAACACCATCGGATGAGCATCCGTCGTGTATTCGGCAAGCACGGACTGTCTGGCTGGAACAAATCCGGCTCCCTGGTTGTACGCAAGATTGCCTTCGTTGGTCAGGAAGTGAGTCCAGGCCCAGGCTTCATCGGGATGCTCGTTGCCGCTCGATGCCCAGAGTCCGACTGCGCCAGTGCCACCGATTGCAGCCTGCACTTCGCGGCCCGGAGGCGCCGCGACATCAAGCGCGAAATCGGGAAACTCATCGAGCCACCGTTTGATGACACGGTGTTCACCCATGATCTGGTACGCCGTCTGCCCGGTGAAGAACTGGTCTTCCAGCACGCCATATTGCGCGCCCGCATTCCCTGGACTGTTGTACGAGTCGGCCAGATGGACGGCAAAATTCGCTCCATCGATACCGGCCTGGGAGTCGTAGCCGGAGGTTCCGTCCTCGTTCAGCAGCGCTCCACCGGCCTGATAGAACCAGGGGTTGAACGTCACCGAACTCCCTTCCAGCTCCGGAATCGCCAGCGGCCAGGCATCGTGTGTACCGGCGTCCTTAGCCGCGAGGATCGCCGCCATCTGCTCGTCGAGCTCGTCCCAGGTCACAGGAGGAGCGTCCGGATCGAGCCCCGACTGCTCGAAGAGGTCGCGGTTATAGAACGGATAGGTCGGAATGAAGAGGAGCGGGAACATGTAGCGAACGCCGTCCCACTCCATCGCCGCCAGAGGCCCAGGCAGCAGATCGTCGAGATCGTCCTGGGTCAGATAATCGTCGATCGAAAAGATGGCGCCCTGTTCCGCGTACTGCGCGAACTCGTCCGAGTTCAGGTATGAAGAGTCAGGGGAGGTTCCCGCGGCGAATGCCGCCAATTTCTGCTCGACTCGCGCATCCCATGGCTGCAGCTCGATCTGGACATCGATCGCGTTGCCGGCGTCCTGAAACTGTTGAACGATTGGATCGAAGAATGTCGTATCGTCTTCGGTCATCGGATGGGCCCAATGGACCACGGTGGTTCGCTCTTCGTCCTGGAAGCGGGCTGCACGGGGCTGCAAACCGGCGCCGCTGGCGGCAGAAGCCGATCCGGCGACCCCCATCAGCACAGGAGAGGCGGCAATGGCGGCCGAACCCGCGAGTCCCCCATAGAGCACCTGCCGACGTGTCCGCTTTTCGGACATTGAACTGCTTTGCTGACTGTTGGTCATCTCGCAAAACCTCCAGATAGTCTCCCGGTTGCCCGCTCGTGTGCGCTTTGCTTTCCTGGATCAGAGCTGAGGGCTCGCTTCCAGAGACCTGGGCAATGGTTGTCTGGGTTTTGCCCAGCTGCGTTCGCGCGCGACGAATATAATATATTCTTGCCGACTGCCTCCGCATTGTCAATAGATCATGAAAACCAGTTCAGCGTTGGCAGGGCTTTTGCAGACGCTTGCGAGCCTTGTTTCAGATCGAAACAGGTGGTTTGCGGAGTCATCCACCTGATTGGCGAAGACCGGATTGGCCGGCCTTTGCGGCATGGTCGAGGTGAAACTGCACCGATCGTTCGAGGTGATAGCGGAGAGCCAGCACAGCGCCGTTCGTATCACCGGCTTCGAGACAATCCAGTATGGCCCCGTGTTCCTGGAGAATGGTTATGGGATCAACTCGGGGCATCGAAAACTGTCTGTACCGCTCTGTGTGATCCCAGAGCATATTGATAATGCGCAGCAGCCACAGAGACTCGGATCGATCATAGATAAGGAAATGAAATTGACGGTGCAGCGCGAGGAAGTCTTCCGTTCCCGATACAACAGCGTGATGAAGCTGATGTATCAATACCCTCCCATGCGAAATGTCGATTTGATCGATCCTGGGCGCTGCCTGGCGAACCGCTTCCATCTCGAGCACGATTCGCGTTTGATAAATGTCCACGAGCTCTTTCATCGAGACCTTTGAAACGAATGCGCCCCGGTTGGGAACCATTTCAACGAGCCCTTCCGACGCCAGCATCCGGATAGCTTCCCTCACCGGGATCAGGCTGACGTCGTTCAGACTCGCAAGATCGTTGATCTTCAGCGCGCTGCCGGGCGGAAAATCTCCGTCGATGATGGAGCGCCGCGTGCTTTCGTAGACTCTGTTGACCGAGCTCATATGCTTCCTGTTGTTGTGATTGTGCCCGTTCTACGGGACAGGATGACGGCGTGTGTCTCGCTGCCAAGATAATATATTCGATGGCGGAATTGACAAGTTCCTACTTCGATCCGCGCCGGTTGGACATCATCGCGATGGTGGAGATGGAGATTGCCGTGTCGGCTTTGGATTTCTATTCCAGGCTACAGACGCATCTGGGAACTCTGGTCGAGAGCCAGCATGCTTCCATTCAAATTGCTGCAGGGGAAGTCGCTAGAGCGATTGGCTCTGGACATCGAATCTGGATCGCCCAAACGAGTCATTGTCTGCACGGTGAGGCAACCTACCGAGCTGGCGGCTTCATGGCCGCTCATATTCTCGAAGACCCGATTGTTCTCGAGCCTGGAGATGTGGTAATCGAAGGCACCCCGGCTGGCACGTCGACCCTGGCAATCGATATCGCTTTACAGGCAAAGGAACGGGGCGCCTATCTGATTGCGCTCACGCAACGAGTCTTCGAAGATGATGACCGCATCCTGCTTCAGCACCCTCAGCAGCTGCGTCTGTCCTCGATCGCCGATCTGGTTGTCGATCTGGGCGGAAGCTATGGCGACGGTGAGCTCGATCTGCGCGAAACGGGTGTCCGCATCATTCCAAGCTCGGGCATCACCGGCATGGTGGCAATGTGGATGATCTTCGCTGAGGCCGTCGAAATGCTGGCAAGCCAGGGAGTTACGCCGAAGATGTGGCAGAGCATGCTCGTACCTGGTGCGATCGAGCGAAACACTCGATTGCGAACTGACTACCTGCGGTCTAGCTCCGGACTCGAGGAACTCGACACCCCTTAGCCAGGTAACGAGACTCAGCAGTCCTGAATGGCCCGAACGCGCAGGGCAGGCGTCATCGGCGGCGCATCATGATACGAAATGAGCGTAAGTACGACATCGATGTCGAGTTGTTCGAGCCAGTTGGCCCAAGAACCACATAAGTCGCAGTCGCCGTCCCAGAGGAGCCAGATTGCTGAATGTCGCTGGTTTCTGATCATATAACCTTGCTTCCTTGCAAACCTTTGTCGTCTGACGCACCATGCTCGCAGCAATCCGAGGCATCTTCCCGACCGGAGGTACACCGTAGATGATTTTCAACGATCGCGCGCGGGTCGAGGCGCTGACACCTCTCTGGACTGGTGAACGACTGGATGACGGCCGTCCGAAAGTGTCCGACGACATCATCGAGCGGATGAAGCTCGTCACCAATGACGAAGCCTGGGGCATTCTCGAGCGACGCAATGGCTACTACCATCAGTTCGAAGGCAACTGGCTGCGTACGCAGGATGAGCTGGTGTTAAGCGGCCGGGCGGTCACCGCCCAAATGGTGCCGCTGCGACCCGACCTGAACGACGTCGTCCAGCAGATTGGCGAGAGCGAGGGCCGCACCGGCAGCCAGAACAACTGGGTGATCGACTCGCTCGGTCCCAACGACGTGCTCGTCGTCGACCTTTTCGGCAAAATTCGCGACGGCACGTTCGTCGGCGACAATCTTTCCACCGCCGCCCGGTCCCGAACCGGCACCGGCATGATCATCGACGGCGGCATCCGTGACTATTACCGCATCCTGGAGCTCACGGATTTCGCCGTGTTCTGTCGCGGCGTCGATCCGAGCGCCATTTTCGGCGTCACCTTGGTCGGGGTGAACATCCCGATTCGGGTCGGTGGGGCGACGGTGATGCCGGGCGATGTTGTGCTCGGCACACAGGAGGGCGTCACGTTCGTGCCGCCGCATCTGGCGGAGACAGTTGTCGTTTTTTCGGAGGACACGCGCCAGCGCGACGTTTTCGGCAAGCAGCGTCTCGCGGAGCAGAAATACAAGGCGGGCGAAATCGACGTCAATGTCTGGGCCGACGGGATAGAGCTCGATTACAAGGGCTGGTGCGAGGAGCAGGGCCTGGAATATTCATTGAAGGGGCAGTAGGGAAGAGGCAATAGGCAATAGGCAGATGCAATGCTCTCCCCTCTCCCGCGGTTGGGTGAGGAACGTCTCTGCAGTCTGGAGAGGCTTCCTTTCCGGCCGGAGAGGACATGGGGAGAGGATGCCGGGGGCGAGGGACAAACTTCTGGCCGCAGACTCTTGGTCCTCGGCCTGCAAACTGCGACATTGGGACAACGGATCACCGAGTGGACGAGCGAGTTTTCGATTGGGAGGTTGTCGAGCGTCGATTTCTACTTCCTTCGCACCTTTGTCTCGTATTGCAGGTCGATCCGTGTCTTGTACGCATGTCCCGAGCAGTCGAGCAAAAGATCAGGTCTCGCCACCATTCGGTGGTTCCGGTAATGGAGAATCTGACTGAAGCACTGGAACGGTGGGAGTTCGCCGGCCCTTCTCGGCACAGCGAAGGAATGTTCGAGGTGCTGATACGCGATGAACGCGAACAGTTTGTAGTAATGGTGGTCGGATTCGATCGGGCTGGGCGAATGAATGTCGCCACGATGTACAGCGCACGGCGATCGAGCGCTGAGAATCGGTCAGTGAGTCTGGTTCAGAGAAGGAGAAAAGAGGACTGATACCTGCCCCGCAGGCATCCATCGGGGGTCTCCTGAAAAGTTGCTGGTTGCCATTCTCCAGCCACAGGATCAGTTCTCCAGTAGCATTTTACCATCAGCGCTCCATATGGGAGCGCTTATCCTGGGCGTTCGTGCGTTTTTCGAGGAACACATGGCATCTCATAATATCTACG
Source organism: uncultured Sphaerobacteraceae bacterium (assembly GCA_964461025.1). Classification (GTDB taxonomy): domain Bacteria; phylum Chloroflexota; class Chloroflexia; order Thermomicrobiales; family UBA6265; genus JAHBVL01. The sequence goes on from CAYWSE010000034.1 coordinate 10,526, forward strand.
GCTTCCACACGCGGACGATTCATGCCGGTGAACAACCGGACGAAGCGACGGGCGCGCACGGTACCCCGATCTATCAGAGCAATACCTTCGCGCTCGGCACCTGGGAGCGCTTCAACGACTTCTGGGAAGGGAAGGAAGGGGTCTACGGTTACAGCCGCGACCTCAACCCGACCGTCGATGTCCTCGAAAAAAAGTTGACCGATCTGGAGGGCGCGGCAGGCGCCGTCGGCGCCGGGTCAGGGATGGCCGCCATCAGCTCGGCGTTGCTTGCCACCGCTGCCGGCGGGCATGTGGTCGCGGCGGACCAGATCTACAACACCGCCAACAAGCTGGTGAACGAAAACCTGCCCCAGCTCGGCATGCGCTTCAGCAGAGTCGATGTAACCGATCTCGATGCGGTCGAGTCCGCCTTCGAGACGGATACGAAAATCATCTACACCGAGTGCTTTTCCAATCCGGGTCTGATCGTCGCAGACTTACCCGCGCTGGCGGAAATCGCGCACCGGCACGGGGCATTGCTCGTCGTCGACAACACCTTTCTGTCGCCGGCAATACTGCGACCGCTGGAGCACGGGGCGGACGTCGTTTTGCACAGTGCGACGAAGTTTCTGGCCGGGCATGGAGAAGTCATCGGCGGCGTTGTCTCTGCGGCGGATCGAGCGCTTGTGGACACGTTGCGCACGACGGTCATGCGATTTGGCGGCACGTTGAGTGCATTCAGCGCCTGGCTGATCATGATGGGGATGAAAACGCTGCCTCTGCGGATCGAGCGCCACTCGGCAAATGCGTTGGCGGTCGCCGAGTTCCTGAGCGCCCATCCGATGGTCGAGCGAGTCAACTATCCCGGTTTGCCGGCCGACCCGGGGCACGAAACCGCCCGCCGTCTTACCGGCGATTCCGGACTGTACGGCGGCATGTTGTCATTTACCTTGCGTGACGGTACCGGGGCAATTCCAGCCTTCGCCGAAGCGCTGCGGCTTTTCACCTTCGCCACGAGTCTCGGCGACACATCATCGCTCTGCTGGCCGATCTACAAAACCGACGTCGTCCGATTGTCGGTCGGACTCGAAGATATCGACGACCTGCTTGCCGACCTCGATCAAGCGCTGGGAGGTTAGGTTCGGAACCCGGAGTCAAGAGTTCTGAGCAAGCTAGGACGTAGAACCCGGCCCCGTGCCGGCGTCCAATGGACATCGTCACGTCCCAGCTTCTCTTATATGTCGATCCTCGGACTTCGGCATTCGAACCTCGCACTTCGGACTCCGGACCTCGGACTTCTTGAAAGGATCAATGGCAATGCTCATCGAATTCATCCGCGACTATTACGACTACACCGAATGGGCGAATGACCGCATCCTGACTGCTGCCGAAGGACTGTCGCCGGAGCAGTTTCTGGAATCAGATCTGGAGGGCGTCTGGCCGATCCGGTTCAGCATCGCGCACATCATGCTGTCGCAATGGGCGTGGATCGGCCGCTGGAACGACGGCAAGGACTCACAGGACGACATCGAGGAAACCGACTTCGCCGATCTGGCCTCGATTCGCGCATTCTAGGTCGATGTCTATGCGGCGATGCGCACACTTCTGGCGCGTCTCGACGACGAGCAGCTCACTCGCGACTTCACCTACGTCGACCACCTCGGAGAAACGCGAACCTACCCCCTCGGAAACCAGCTCCTCCACGTCGCCAACCATTCGACCTACCACCGGGGAGAGGTCGCTGCACTCCTCACGCGCATTGGTTGCTCGCCCGGGGAGATCGACTTCAATCGCTGGCAGGACTGGAAACGGACGGTGAGTCGTTCGTAGTCCGAAGTTCGAAGATCCGGTAGCCTCCTGCGCTCTGCCGGAGGATGGCCCGCAGGGCCATAGACTTCTCGCGGATTGCCGTCTCGATCAAGACTATCGTCGAGGTGCCTGGCGTCAATCATCGACCTTCGGCCGATTGCTCCGGCAGAGTGCCGGAGCCTACGTTCCCCGGGCTCTTCGGGAAAGGAATGGGACTCGTGCTACTGGAAACGCTCCGCGACTACCACGACTACGCCATCTGGGCGAACGATCGTATCCTCACCGCAGCCGAAGGCCTCACGCCTGAGCAGTTTCTTGAATCCGGACTGCCTGACGTCTGGCCGATCCGCGACACGCTCGCGCACATGATGTGGGCGCAAGTGATCTGGCTCGGTCGCTGGGGACAGGACGTCACCCGTCTCGATCCGAAGAAACTCGAGTTCCCTGATGTCTTGTCGATTCGGGCGCACTGGGAGAAGATCGATGCTGTGCATAGCGCCTTCCTCGCATCGATCGATGCATCAGCATTCGAGGCCAGCGACGCTACCTACACCAATCAGACGCAGAAGACGCACACTTTCCCGCTGCCGATCTTGATATTGCACCTCGGCAACCACGCGACCTATCACCGCGGCGAAGTCGCTGCCCTGTTGACGAGTTACGGCTGCTCTCCCGGCGAACTCGACATCACGCGGTGGTTGGCCGCGAAGTCCGGAGTACGGGCTAACGCCACCCCATCCCCGGCGCGACGAAGCTGAGGATCGCCTCGATGACGTGGGCGTTGTACTCGACGCCGAGCTGGTTGGGCACGGTGAGGAGGAGCGTATCAGCTTCGGCGATTGCCTCGTCCTCAGCGAGCTGCTTCACGAGCACATCCGGTTCGGCGGCATAGCTGCGACCGAAAATGGCCCGGGTGTTGTCGTCGATGTAGCCGATATGGTCGCCGTCCTGACCCCGTTGCCCGAAGTACATTCTGTCCCGGTCGTCGACCAACGCGAAGATGCTGCGACTGACCGAAACCCGCGGTTCGCGCGTATGCCCCGCCGCTTTCCAGGCATCTCGGAAGATGCGAATCTGTTCGGCTTGCTGGATGTGCAGCGGTTGACCGCTTTCATCGAACTTGAGAGTCGAGCTTTGCAGGTTCATGCCGAGGGTTCCCGCCCAGGCCGCCGTGGCGTTCGAGGCGGCGCCCCACCAGATGCGGTCGCGCAAGCCGGGTGAGTGCGGTTCGAGCCGCAGCAGACCGGGTGGGTTTGGGAACATCGGACGTGGATTCGGGGTCGCAAAACCCTCCCCCTTCAGGAGATCAAGATAGATTTCGGCGTTGCGGCGAGCCATGTCGGCATCGGTTTCACCCTCTGCCGGTTCATAGCCGAAATAGCGCCAGCCGTCGATCACCTGCTCCGGAGAACCGCGACTGATCCCGAGCTGCAAACGACCGCCCGCGATCAGATCGGCGGCGGCGGAATCCTCGGCCATATACCAGGGATTCTCGTAGCGCATGTCGATGACCGCAGTGCCGATTTCGATGCGGTTCGTTCTGGCGCCGATCGCCGCGAGCAGGGGAAAGGGCGATCCGAGCTGACGGGCGAAGTGGTGGACCCGGAAGTAGGCGCCATCGGCGCCCATTTCTTCGGCGGCGACCGCCAGCTCGATCGACTGCAGCAGCGCGTCGGCGCCGGATTGCGTGCCCGACTGCGCCGACCAGTGTCCAAATGAGAGAAAGCCGATCTTCTTCAAGGTGTGCTCAGTCTATGTAGTCCCGAGTCGGGAGTCCGAAGTCCGCAGTCCGAAGTCCGAAGCTTACCGTGCCAGTTACCAGTTACCAGTTACCAGTTACCAGTTCCTAGTTCCCAATTCCCATTTCCCTACGTTTGAAACTCCGCCTGAATGTAATTGATTACATCCCAGATTTCGGCATCGGTGAGTTCTTCGCCGAAACCGGGCATGCCTGTGCCGGGAGAGCCTTCGGAGACGATGCGATACCACTCGTCGTCGGCATGGGAATGCGCCGCGACGTCGGTGAAGTCGGAGGGTGGCGGCTGCAGGGCCGCCCCGCCTGGCCCATCTCCCTGCCCGGTCGCACCGTGGCAGGTCAGGCAGAGAGCTGCATAAATCTCGGCTCCACGGGCGATCGATTCGTCTGTCGCTTCGGTCCGCATCGGAATCGCGCTCGCCGGGGTGGTGCGGTCGGTGGCCATGATGCCGAAGCCAAGCACGATGGCGATCGCGCCGAGGAGAGCGCTTTCCCGGCGCAGTCCGGTCGGCCCGGCGAGCCAGGCAATCACAAGACCGATCAGACCGATAGCGATCAGCAGAAGTGCGGCGATCGAGTGTTCGCTGAAGCGCCATGGGTCGCTGCTGCCTGACTGACCGCTATCACCAACCTGGAAGGCGGTTTCGCCCTCCCAGCTGTAGTTGCCGATGCTGCGGACGATCACCTCGGCGGTCCAGTCACCGGCGGCGCTCAGCTCGCTTCCATGCCATTCGAACTGATTGCCAGTGGTTCGATCCAGTTTCAGCTCGTTGACACCGAGGGCGCCATCGGTCAGCTCGAGCTCGATAACCGCTTCGGTGTCGTCTGCCAGTGTTTCATCCGGCAGGTTGAGGACAAAGTGATTCGGTCCGGGTGTGCCCGGGATGATCGAAAGTGTTGCCGGATGACCTTCCAGGTCGAGTGAGAGTTCGATCGACGTAGCCTCGGTGGGCGACTGGATCGCGTCGCGGGCTGGCTGAAGACTCGTCATCCGGCCGACGGCGAGCAGGATCAGAACCGTCAGGACGACTTCGCTGGTTACCGACCAGGTGAGCTTGTTCGCCGACGTAGGATCGCCTCTCACCAACCGGCGGGTGATGACCAGCAGGTTCAATGCGGCGATCATCAAGACGACAACGACCAGCATCAGCTTGACCGTTAGCGCCTTGCCGTAATCGGTGTTGCGCAGTGCGTCCAGACTGCCGACGTGCAGCCACGATGCATAGGCGCCAGTGAGTGCGAGCAAACCCCAGCAGACGAGCGCTACGGCGGAGAATCGCGGCATGGCGATGGCCAGTACCTCACGGCGGCCACCTTCGGGACGTGGCGCCCGCAAGAGATTCGTCAGAAGCAGGAGGAGTCCGCCGAACCAAATGCTGGCGGTGGTGACGTGCGCCCAGTCGAAAACGATCGCCGTGGTGCGGCCTTCGCCCAGTGCCGCCGCGTGTGCATTCATGCTGATCGGCGCCGCCAGGGAGACGCTCAGCGCCAGAGCAATCGCCGAGAGCCATTGCCGGTGGCGTGGTTCCTGCCAGTCGACCCATTCCAGGACGACCGCTGCTATCGCGACCAGTACGATTCGCGCGATCCAGAGCTCGCCATAGCGCGTGTCGCGCAGCACATCGATGGTGCTTTCCAGCAGATTGTCGCTGTCGATCGTCGCCGCTTGCACGACCAATGCCAGCACATTCGCCACAAGATAGACGACGAGCGCAACGAGCGCGAGATTCCAGGATCGGCGTGACAGCGTGGAGACGAGGGTTTCGTCGTCTCGAGCAGCAGGGCGAATAACGGCCAGCCAGATCAGCCAGACAGCGACAATCGGCGCCAGAGATAGCAAAACGAGCCAGCGGGAAACCGCTTGCAGCCACTCCGGCGGACCGTCGTTGCCAGTGTCGAGCGGCGCCGCAACCTGCGTGACGTCGTCCGCGGTGCCGACGGTGAACGCGATGTACCCCTGCGCGGTATGACCGTCGGCGGCGGAAAGGTTGTCCCAGACAAGCGAATATGTGCCTCGTTCGAGCGGCTCAGTCAACGGAATGCGCAGCGAAAAGTCGTCGTCACCTGGCTCCGACACCGCGCCCGGAACCGGGGCCCCGCGTTGGTCGTAGAGCGCAGCACTGCTATAGCCGAATTCGAGTGGCTCGGTGAACCAGACGGTGACGCTGGCGGGGGAGGTGGGCAGGATCGAATTCGGGGCGGGGTCGCTCCGGTCGAACGCGGCGTGTGCCGCGACATCCTCGTGACCGAGCAGGAGCGCTGCCCCGAGCAGCAACGCCAGCGCGGTCAGGAAGATTCCTGTTTTGCGTAATCCGGTCATCATCGAAGTATCCGTTGTGGAGAGCATGAGGAGGGTCGTCCGCCGGCGACGAAACCGGCGGACGCCCAAACGAGCGATCGTGTTGCGCTACTCGCCGGGAGCCGGGAACTCCAGCTCGGCGCGGGCGCCGACTTCGCTGAAGGTCTCCGGACCGCCGGTAAAGACTTCCTCGATCGCCACGCCCTCGATCTCGCCCGAGATCCGGAAGGAGTAGACGCCCGGTTCGGTGGGGATCACATACGCAACATAATGTCCAGCGTCGCGCCAAACGGTTTCAACCGGCAGCTCGGCGGTCTGGTCCTCGTAGATGATCTCGAAGGTCAGCGATGTTTCCAGACCCTCGATTGGTGTTGGCTCGATCACTTCACCTTCAGCGGCCGGAGTAGCGTTCGGATCGTTGCGCGTGATGCGAACACTGATCGCGTTCAGCTCACCCTGAATAGCAGGCTCATTCAGAAAACCGACAACGAGATGAAACTGTCCGGCATCGCCAACGTCGCGCTGTTCGTGCGCGGAGACTGTGCCGGTGGTGGCAAATGTCCCGAGAATGGTGAGCACCGCTGCCATCGCCAGCAGTTTGAAACGTGTCTTCATGATTCAGGTTCCTTCTTTTGCCAGAACGGGTAACTCATCGCCACCCGGCGGAGTCGCGCGTTCTGCCACTGACCGATACGCCGGACAAGCCAGCCACGCGCGTTTCGCGTGTCGCCAGCCATTCGCCCGGAATTGTGATGTGAAACGAGGCTCGATCAGAAGCGGGGAGGTGGAGTTTCGGGAGGTATTTCCATTCCAAATCGAATGTCATTGAGGAGATTGCGGCGAGATTCCGACGGATCAGGCGACGAGTGGAGCACCGGTTGAGGCGCCAGAAGCGCGGAAAAACCCCAATCCGACACGACAAATGCCGAGACAGATGGGCGATCAGGATCGCTCTGCCCAGCCGACGTGGGAGCGGCGTGCCCGGTGTGCTGATGGTGGGCGTGTTCATCATCGGCGGCATGATGCGAGAACGAGCCAGTTGCAGCGTCGTGCCAGAGTTGCAGAAACATATGAGGATGAGCCGCCGCGGAGCCGCCTCGATAGGTGGCCGGCGAGCTGAGCAGACCGAAGACGAGCAGCGCGATGAAGATGGAATAACGTGGCACGTGGGGCATCGAGGCTCGACCAACGCAACAACAGGCAGAGATGCCTGAAGCAATCATAGGGCATTCAGGAGGATTCGTAGGTCGTGGGTGGTTGGTCCGAAGTCCGAAGTCCGGAGAGTCGCGCTCCTGGATCGATGTAGCCTCCGGCGCTCTGCCGGAGGATGGCCCGCAGGGCCATAACTCCTGCCCGGGGCCGGGCAAGGTCAAGGCAGTGTCTTCGGCGAGGCTCTTATCGGCCTCCGGCCGATTGCTCCGGCAGAGCGCCGGAGCCTACGTCCATGATAGTTGCATTCCATAAGGCGATCGAGTCCCACCACCAACGTCGCTTCGTAGCCGCGCATGGCATGCGCCCGGCGCAACCAGGACGTCGCTCGGTTCCCGCCACCAACGTCGCCCCGTAGCCGCGCACAGCGGTGCGCCCCGTGTGTCCCAGGCGGTGTCTGGTTGCAGCGGACGTCTTCGTCTACAGGGACAATCCGCAGGCGAGGCGGGATCAGGCAGGAAATCACGAAATGGCGAACATTTGCAGATACGGGCGTCTGCAGCTACACATTGCTTGCCGTCTTGCCGTCTTGCCGTCTTGCCGTCTTGCCGTCCTACGTCCAGCCGATGCCCGGCGTCGTGGGCGGCGAAATGCACCCGTCGCGGCCGATGCCGTCTTCGACGACAACGTTCGTGGAATAGATCAGCGATTCGTAATAGGTCGTATTCGGAATCGCGCAGGCCAGATGCAGATTTGGCAATCTGCCGCCATGGACTTCGGCCCGCATATGAAATGCTTCCGCCAGATGCGCGATGCGCAATCCGCCGGTGATGCCGCCTTTGTAGTGCGTGCTGGTGCGAACCATGTCCGCCGCGCCCTGAGTGATGAAATCGGCGATATTGAAGTGAGCGCCGTCGGATGTTTCTCCCGAGAGCACCGGGATCCGCAATGACTCAGCCAGCCGCCGGTAGGCGTCGATGCTGAACTCCCGCATTGGTTCCTCGTACCAGAGGAAGTCCGCTTCCTGCAGGGCGTGACCGACGTAAAGCGCATCGACCAGATCGAATCCGGCGGAGCCGTCGTACATCAGGGCGACATCCGGTCCGACATGCTTGCGCAAATCCTGTCCAAGGCGTGCGTCGCGGCGAGCATCGCCCCAGGCGTGGAGTTTGATCGCCTGGAATCCGTAGTCGAGGCATTGGTCAGCGACGTGGAGGAACTCTTCGGTGGTTTCGAAGGTCACGGTGCTGGCGTAGGCGGGGATGCGGTCGCGATAGCCGCCGATGACCTGATAGAGGGGCAAACCGGCGACCTTCGCCGTCAAGTCCCAGAGAGCGATGTCGGCGACGCCGAGCGCGTAGATCGGCAGCTCCTCGATGCGGTCGATTTCCCAGACATCCGCCCAGCGACGCTCTTTCATCAGGGGATCTGTGCCGATCAGCATCTCCCGCAGCCGGCGATCGAAGAGCGCATCGATGATGCGGCCATGACTGCTGTAGGCGACACCGGAAACGCCGTCGTCGGTGGTGATCTCGACGCGGGCGGTGATCGTCGTTCGGTCGGAGCCCGGCAAACCTGCACGCCATCGAAAGGAATGCTCGTTCGGTTCCTCGACGACGCTGACCTCGACACCCGTGATGACCACTGAGTTGCTCCTTTACCGATCCTCTCCGGCGCGACCGTCGATGCATGCAACCGCGAACGGCAACAAGTCGATGGTCGCCGATCCATCTTCGAATGCGAGTGCCGCGCCGCTCGCACGGCGAAGAAATCCGGGATCGGAGCTGGCTTCGTCCCAGGTCGTCTCGTTGAGAAGCGTGATTGTCGTGTCATGCAGACCAGGCACGGAGAAAGAAACCTGCGAGCGTTCCTCGACCAGACTGGCGACCAGTATGCGGACACGATCGCCGCTGCGCAGAGCGAGCGCGGCGAGTTTGAACGGCTCGGCGATCGTCACCGATGCGATCGAAGCTCCGGCGAAATCGGCCACGGCTGCGAAGATGTGAAAGAGGGGGAAGAGCTGACCCGGTTCGGACGGAAAAAGTTCGCGGCGGGTGAGATCGCGACGTCTCTCGCTCAGTCCCCGCCATCCGTAAAGTTCGTAGAAGGTCAGGGCATTGGCGCCAGCCTTGCTCAGCTCACTGATGCTTCCCAGCGTCCAACCGGCGCCAAGCAGCGAGAGCTGCCGGGCATCGACCGTCGCCGGGAGCTGGTCTTCAGGTGTGGCGGGGGCAGGTCCGGTGGCGTTTGGGTTGAATGGCGGTTGCAGCGTGACCGGACCGACAACGAGCTCGCGGTCGCCGATCAGACTCCGCGCACTGCGGACAGTTTCACCCTGCACCTGAAGTGTCTCGATGACGGAGAGATTATCCGATGCATGGACCTGCGGCGTGATGGTGTAAGTCACGGTATCGAGGTCATCGACCGGCAGGAAGTGCGATGCCCGGTTGAGCTCGGTGAAATAGGCTCGCGTGCCGCCTCCCAGTTTGGCGTCGATGCCGGCGGCGGTGAAAGCGGTTCGCGCGGCCGCAATCGTCACCGGATGAGTGGCCAGATCGAAGCGCGGAAAGACAACTGGTTCGTCGATGGCCGGAAAAGCAAAAACGCGCCCCACAGGCGACGAACGCTCCTGGATAGCAGCAGTCAGCGAGTCCCAGCCGCCGTCGGGCGCCGCTACGGCGCTGAGATCGAGGGTCGTCTGCAGTTCGATGGCGCGATCGGTCGCCTCGGCCAGATCGTCGCGCCAGTCGCCCGAACCAAGGTCGAGACCGACCCAGAGATGTGCAGGCTTGAGCGACCGCAGCCGTGTCATGTCCTCCGGCGAGATCGTGCCGCTCCGGCCGGCGCCGAACCCGATGGGTGGCAGATGGAAGAGGGCGTAGATCGCAACCTCGAGATCGGGTCGTTTCGCAGTATCCCCGGCGGCAGTGGTCGGTTGCGCTCCCGACACTGAGATCGTGACGCTTTGGGCGATGCGGTCGTCCGGACCGACCTCGACTGGGTAGGGCAAGCGTAGCGGCGTGCTGTAGGTCTTGTACGACGCGTCGGTCCAGTTGCGCTGGTCTTCCATTTCGAACAGATCGCCTTCGAAAGCGATCGTCGCGATGGAGCCTGGTCCGGCCGGATGCGAAATCGAGATCATGTCGATGAACGGCTGGTGCGGCGAGATAAGATCGGGAAAGGCCTTGTCGACCGCGCCATCCGGCGTCTGCGTCGATGCAGATACCCCGGAAAGGTCGGAGGGATGCAACACGCAGAAACCGATCCGGTTGCGCAGAAACGGCTTACGGGGGGCTCCTTCCAGCAAGTAGGAGATCGTTCCGTCCGTTTGTCCTTCGATCGCACCGCTCCACGCAAAGTCGACATCGTCCGAAATGTGTTCGGCGGCCAGATCGATGCGGAAATGGTCGCCACGATCGTCAATATCGAACCGTGTGTAGCGAGGCGGGATCGTTCCCCAATTTCGGTCGCGGATGGCGATGTACAGCCGCCGGACGATTTCTGTGTCGCCCAGACGGACGTAGCGCAGATCGCCCCCTTCCAGAACAAGTGAGACTGGACCGGCGTGAAGTGTCCTTCTCTCAGGCAATGGATTCCTGGAACCATACCGGCGGACGTTGACCGTCCAAGCGCTGGTGCTCACGACCCTATTCCTCCTGACCAGGCGCCGGAACAGCGCCCTGATGAGGCAGGTTGACCTTCAACCGAATCGCTGCGGCGGACATGTGGCTGCGCATGGCGTCGCGAGCCGCTTCCGGATCGCCGGCTTCGATCGCCTCGATGATCGGGATGTGTTCGGCGTGCGATCGCGCAATTGCCTCCGAGCTGCCGAGCGCTCGTAAGATCCAGGCCCGGAGGAGCGCCTGAATACTCGAATGGATATCGCGCAGGGCGGAGTTACGGGCGGCATCGGCAACGGCCAGATGGAACGCGATATCGTGCTCGACGAATTCGTCAGGCGTGCGGGCTTGTTCCATCTGATCGAGCGCAGTTCGCAGCCTGATGAGATGCTCTTCCGTGCGGCGTTGCGCGGCCAGGCCAGCCAGCACCGTTTCGATCTCCTGACGGGCTTCCACCAGGTCCATGGTGCGCGGCTCGCCGAGCAACAGACCCCACTCGATAACCTCTGGCAACAAAGCGGAGTCGGCTCGCCGCAGATAGGTGCCGTCGCCCTGACGGACTTCGACCAGACCGATCAGGGAGAGCGCTTTGAGAGCTTCCCGCATAGCAGACCGACCCACACCAAACGACTCGGCGAGCTGCCGTTCCGAAGGCATGCGCGTGCCCGGTTCGATTTGTCCGGAAAGAATGACCTCCACCAGCTGCCGGGCGACCTGAGTAGCCACCGGTTCACGCCGAATCGGGTCGACGTTGATCTGCGGCGCGCTCATCGGCGTCGTCCGGCGCCGAATCGATCGCGAGGCCAGGCGGCATGGCGAGGAATGACGGACTTACTCCGTGGCGATGTCATCTCCCCGCTCCTTTCGCAATTCTTCGATAAGCCCCTCGTCGCGCTTCTGGCGAATCGCCGTCAGCTCGTTGCGGTCGTCGATAAGCCAGCGATTCAGGTCTTTCACCTGATGGGCCGCCGAGAGACGCGGCCAGAGATTGTTGGCGATTCTGGTGAAGGTTTGCGGACCGCCCAGAGCAGCCGTGGCGAAAGGACCGGTAAACCGCCACCGGCGAGCCAGGCCATCGCGAACGATTTCGTCGACCACGTCGGGCGTTGCGACACCCTGCTCGACGATCCAGACGGCTTCGCGCAGCAGCGCCATCTGCAGGCGATTCCAGACAAAGCCATCGACGTCACGCTCGACTGAAACCGGGCGTTTGCCCAGGTCCTCGAGAAGCGCGATCACGCGTTCGACGATCGCCTTGTCGGTTTCGGGGCCAGCCACGACTTCAACGAGCGGCATCAGCAGGGGCGGATTCCAGTAATGCGTGCCGATCGTGCGGCGCGCCGCGCCCGACCAGCCGCCAAGCCGGCCAATGCTCAACGACGACGTGTTGGAGGCCAGAATCGCGTCAGGCATCTGCTTGCCGGCCGACTTGAGTAGATCGATTTTGGCCTGTGGTTCCTCGATGATCGATTCGAGAAAGAGCTCGGTGGCTGGGTCGAACTCGCTGATGTCTGCGGCGAAGGCGATGCGGGTTGGCGCTCCTTCGATCACATCATCCGGCCAGTTACCGAGCGTGGCGGCGAGCGCGATAGCGGTGTTCACGCGCTTCTGTGCCTGTTCGAGATTGCGAACCAGAAAGGTCACCTGATGACCCGCCAGGGCGTACTCGACGCCAATCTGCGAGCCCATCAGCCCCGGTCCGCCAATCCCGATCTTCATTCCGCCATCCTCATTGCGCCTGTCTCACGTCGCACTGTTGCACGGAGTATCCCTCACCCCTGCCCCTCTCCCGCACGGGCGAGGGGTTCTGTCTCGGCGGAAAGCTGTGCAGCATGCAAGATTGCTTTGCATACAGCATTCACATTCTCGCGAACCTCTGCGTTGCTGAATCTCAGAACACGATAGCCATCCACCTGAAGGCAGGCGGTGCGTTGCTCATCGTACGCTCGTTGGTCTTCTCGCTGATGATAATCGCCATCGAGTTCGACGATATGACCGTGATCCGCGCAGAAAAAGTCGACAATGAAGCTGCCGAGTGGACATTGACGCCTGAACTTCAGCCCGGCGAGTCTGCGTCCGCGCAGCCGCTCCCAGAGTATGACCTCGCTCGCGATATTCGCACGGCGAAGCGCTCTTGCGCGTCCGACAGTGACGGCATTCGCTTGCCGTATTTGCAGGTTTCGCTCCGAAGGAGTCTTCAGTCTGGCGCTTCCCGATTCCTCGGTCATCAGAAACTCCCATCGACATGAAAAGACTCCCCTCTCCCGTCAGGGAGTGGGGCTGAGGGTGAGGGCCTTCACGCCATTGATGCCCTCCCGCAGTCCGTGCAGGTAGATCCACAGGTCGCCGCTGAACGCGAACGCCCGGTAGCCGAGACCACGCCAGAACGCCGCGGCTTCGAGATCGGACACCATCACCCCGGCCGCTTTGCCGCGCGATTCGCATGCCTGGGCGACCCGGGTGATCGCGGCGATGAAATCGGGATGATCGAACTGACCGGCGATGCCCATCGACAGCGACAGATCGAAGTGTCCGACCCAAAGACAATCGATGCCATCGACCGCGGCGATCGCTTCGCACGCTTCGATGCCGGCGGCTGTCTCGATCTGGGCGATGATTAAGCCCTCACGGTTAGCGTCGCGCATTTTGTCGGTGACGGCGCCGCCTTCGTAATCGTCGTGAGCAATGGTGAATGCCGCGCCCCGGCTTCCTTCCGGTGTGTACTTTGCTGACTGCACGATCAGGCGGGCCTGCTCGACGGACTCGACCATTGGCACCATGATGCCCATTGCGCCCGTATCGAGGGGTCTCGAAATGAGGTGATACTGGGTTGCCGGCACGCGAACCATCGGCAGCGCTTTCGAGGCTCGGGACGTCGCAATCAGCATCCGAATCGTTTCGATACTCCAGCCGGTGTGCTCCATGTCGAAAATCACGAAATCGGCGCCGGCTTCCCCAGCCAGACGGCCAATGCCGGTCGAGTTGAACTCGAACACCATCGTGCCGACCGAAACGCCACCAGCGGCGAGTGTTTCCTTGACGGTATTCCTGCGCATTGCTACGACCCCCATTGTTCGCGATACCGCGCCAGTTTTTCCTGAAAGAGCGGTGATTCGATCACGTCGCGATTCACCACAAACTCCGGCACGCGACCAGCCCGCACATCGAGCATTGCGTCGATGACGCTGCTGCCAATGCCCATTGCCGACTCCTCGGTCCACGCCAGCGCGTGCGGCGCGACGATGACGTTGTCGAGCTGGAAAAGAGGATTATCCGGGCGAGCCGGTTCCTGCTCGAAGACGTCGATGCCGGCAGCGCGAATCGTTCCATCCTGGAGTGCATCGATCAGCGCTGGTTCGTCGACGATCGGACCGCGGGCAATGCTGATAAGCGTCGCCGTTGGTTTCATCATGGCCAGGCGCTGGCGATTGACGAGATGGCGGGTTTCGTCGGTCAGATTGCAGAGAACGACGAGATAGTCGGATTCGCGGAAGAGTGTTTCCAGATCGACAAGCGTGACGTTGTGCGCGGCGGCGAGCGCCGGGGACACGTACGGATCGTGGGCGATGCGCCGCATCTCCCATGGTTCCATCAGATGGAACATGTCGCGGGCGATGTTGCCAAGCCCGATCGACCCGAGGGTCCGTCCCGTCACCTGATAGCCCATATAGTCGAGCTTTTTCGACCATTCGCCGGCGCGGGTCATACGGTCCATTTCCAGCACGCGATGAGCAAGCGACAGGATGAGCGTGACGGCGGTGGACGCCATGGCCCGCTTCACTCCAGGCGGCGTGATCGTCACTGCCACGCCGTTCCTGGTGCAGGCATCGAGATCGACGGCGTCGTAGCCGACGCCGAACCGGGCCACCAAAGCCAGCCGCGGAGCGTGATCGACGAGATCGGCGGTAACTTTGGCGGCAAGCACACCGAGCGCATCGAAGTCACCCGCCACCTCAGCGGCAAGTTTGGGGTCATGCGGCGGCAGGAATGAGACATCGACGCCGGGTATCCCATCGAATCGGGCCAGGCCAATATCACCCCAACCGATGCGGCCCTCGGAGGTCAGAAAGTCGCCGGTGTAGCCAATGCGAAATGAGTCTGTCATTGTGGACTCTCCTGAATGTGCCTCCTATCAGCACCATCTCGATAGGAAGAATGTCTGCCGCATCATCACCCGAGACAGGATTTCAGGCAAAAGCACGGAGCCTGTGCGCAACGGAGCTGCGGAAGGGTCGGTCAGTCTTCGAATCGGGCCTCAAGACCGTTCTGCCGAACGCGGCAGAGGTTGAGTGGTTGACCGGTCTGCGGATCGTAGCGAAGAGTGCTATACGTGTCAAATAGAAGACGTACCGGCCCGGATCCAGATGACGTGAGCGCGCGATGCGACGTAGAAACCGGGACTCCCCTACTATTTGCCAGATGAGATGGCCCCGTCTTGAAAGGAACGACTCGTGACTGCACTGACCGATTTTTCGCCGCAAGACCTGGCGGTGCTGAACAGGACGCCGACTTCGGTGGCAATGGCTGCAGCGTACGCAAACCAGGATGGCGCGCTCACGCTCGCGAAAGAAATGGAAGCGGGTCTGACGGCGGCGAGCGAGGCGGCGTTCACGTTCCCTGAAAACGAGATCATTCAGTTCCTCGCTGCGTCGATGCAGAATGTTGATGACGAAACAGGAACCGAAAGCGACGACGATCGGGACGCGGTCGAGGATCAGCCTGAGGATGTCGTCGAGGAGCGCAGTCCGTCGCTGGCGGGCGAGGCCTCGCTCGATCTCGTCGCGCAATCGCTGTCGATCATGAGATCGACAGCGACGCTCGAGGAGTTCGTGCAGTTCAAGCACTGGTTGTATGCGATCGCCGATCAGGTGACGCTGGCCGCGAAGTCAGGCGGGTTTCTCGGCATTGGCGGCACACAGGTCGGTGAAGGCGAGCGAGCCTATCTGGAGGAACTCCGGGCCGTCCTCGAAATGCCGGATGAAGACGCATAGGGGCCGACGGTGATGGGCGTACTCGGCGGAAATAAGGAACTGACCGACCTTCTGCGCAAAACGCCAGTTGTTCTGCGCGCACTTACTGGGGGAATGGAAGACGACGCGGCGCACCAGCGTGATTCGGAGGGTTGGTCGGTGGTCGAGATCGTGGGCCACCTGATCGACGCCGAATTGCGGGCGATCGACCGCATTGCGATGATCCAGCGAGCACAAGATCCGGTGCTGGAGGGATACGACCAGACCGGCATGGTTGCGGAGCGCGCCTATCAGGAGCGTCAGCTGCCGGGCGTGCTCGACGAGTTCGAGCGTCTTCGCGAGGAACGTGTCGCGGCATTGGAACGTCTCGATGACGCCGACTGGGAACGCCGGGCGACGCTTTCCGCCTATGGGGAAGCGTCATTGCGCGAGATCACGATCCACATGTGCTGGCACGATGTGAATCACCTCGCGCAAATCGCAGCGTTGCTGCAATCCGAAACCCGCTGATCCGAAGCAATCGCCTTGATCCCAACGAGTACCTCCACATGGAGTGCTCATCCCGGCGCTCTTACGGCAATGTTGGCATCCCCCACGGTTGCTGCTGTTCCAGCGCTGCCGCTGCCTGGAATACCGACAGGTCATCGTATGTTCTGCCAACGATCTGCAACCCGGTCGGCACGCCATTTCGTGACAATCCCGATGGCACGCTCATCACCGGGCAGCGGCTGCTGATGTTGAACCCCGTTGTCAAAATGATGTCGTCGAGACCATACGGCTCGCCGTTGACGAACACCGGTTCGTCGAGATAGTCCTTCCCGGCCTCGAGAGCGGGAATGGCAAGCGTCGGACAAATCAGCAACTGATACTCGTCGAGCACCTTGCCCAGCGCCGAGTAGATCCTCCCTTCCAGCTCCATACCCTCCAGCGCCGTCAGTGGCGCATTCGACGTTTGTTCGGCGAAGAAAATGGCATACGAGGTCAGGAGATCGCGGTGCTCGTCGCAAATCTCCTTGACCCAGGCGGCAAAGAGAAGCGAGAAGTGCGTCCAGGCGGCGCGATTGACCTCCTCATGCTTCCAGCCGAGATCGACTTCCTCGACAATCGCGCCGGCCGCGCGAAACGCCGCCGCCGCCGTCTGTGTGTTGGCGGCAACATCATCGTCGATAGGGTAGTCACCGAGATTCGCCGACAGGGCGATCTTCCAGCCCCGCACATCGGCGGTCAGCGCCGGAACCTCGACCTTCGGCCGGAGCGACACGACATCGTTCGGCTCCGGTCCGGCAATGATGTTCTCGAAAAGCCGGGCGTCTTCCACGCTTCGAGCCAATGGTCCCTCGTGGCAATAGTGATCGAGATTGAATGGCGGGTCCTGCGGCACCCGGCCGTATGGCGGCTTGTAGCCAACGACACCGCAGCTCGAAGCGGGCATGCGAATACTGCCGCCGATATCCGAACCGCTCGCCAGCATCGTCGTTCCCGCCGCCAGCGACGCCGCCCCGCCGCCAGTCGAGCCTCCAACGTCGTAGTCGAGATTCCACGGGTTGCGGGTGATCCCAAACAATCGCGAATGAGTGTAGGCGGCGCAGGAAAACTCGGGACAGGTCGTGCGCGCATGGATGATCGCCCCGGCATCGAGCATCCGGGCAGCCAGCGGCGAGGTATGCGCGGCGATCTCGTCCTTGTAGACAAGCGAACCACCTGTCACAGGCTGACCGGCAACTGGCATCTCTTCCTTGATGCCGAGCGGAATCCCTTCCATCGGGCGCGGCTCGCCGCCCTTGCCCATGTACCGCTCTTCCGCCTGCTTCGCGGCTTGCCGCGCTTCGTCGAAAAAGGTGAAGGAGAAGGCGTTGATCTGCGGCTCGACGACCGCCGCCCGGTCAGTGACCGCATCGAGGAGCTCCACCGGCGAAAGCTCCCGCGCGCGCATCAATGCCAACGCTTCGGAAGCGGAAAGTCGATACAGCTCTGTGGTCATCGCAAATCTCCTTATCGGCTGAACGGCATCTTCAGGCGTGATCTTCGATGACTTTCACGATCCGCGCTACTACCTGTTCGAGTGGCTTCCCCGTGTCGATGATGACATCAGCACGCTCGCGCAGCAGCGGCTCGATTTCGTCGACAAGCTGCAGCGTTCTGGCAAGTTCATCCGCCGATTTGCCAAAGGAGTTGGATGTCCGCTCGGAAAGGCGTTTCGCGATCGTCGCTTTGTCCGCTGTCAACAGCACAATTCGGTCAAATCTCGAAGAGAAACGCCCCTGGTTCGGCGAGCACCCACTGATCAGCAGGATGTCGTCATTGCCGGAATCGAGCAGTCGTTCGATCTCATCCGGTTTCCAGGCCCAGTCGAGACCATTGCCGACTCCAGTCACGTCGCCCGGTGCGGCCTGAACAAACTCCGAGTACTCGCTCGTGTCCGCATCGACAGCGTGAAATCCAAGGCGCTGCAACTCCAGCACCACAGTCGATTTCCCGGTGCCAGACATACCCGTAATCAGAATCCTGCGCATGAATGCTGATTCTACGCGGTGGGCCAACCAGTCGGGCATCCGGAGCGCGCAGCTCACTCGCTGCCCAAATGCGTGACCAGACTCTCCAGGTTGAACCGCATCAGTTCGAGATAGCTATCCACTCTTCCGGCAAAGGCGTCGGTGAGCAGCTCGCCGATCGCGACTCCGGTTTGCTGCACGATGCCGACAAGAATTGCTGTGTTGAACTGAGGTTCGGCGAAGACAACGGAAACCCCCTCTGACTCGATCACATCCACGAGCTCCCGGAACTCCTGAGCGGAAGGTTCTCCTTGTGGTTGTTTCAACACAACGCCGATCACGTCGAAATCGTATCGTTCCGCGAAATAGGTGTACGCATCGTGAAACACGACCAGCTTGCGTCGATCCGGAGCGATGCCCGCCACTCCCTCGACGATCTCTTCATGGAGTGCAAGCAACGCTTCCCGATAGGCATCGCCATGCTCCGCATAGATCGATGTCCCTTCAGGATCGAGTTCAGAGAGAAATGCCTCGATCACGTGCGTCATCTCGACGACCCGCAGCGGATCGAGCCAGACGTGAGGATCGCCATCCCGCAGATCGTGCACGTGGTCGCCATGATCGATCACCAGGTCGGATTCGATCAGATCGAGATGTGTTGCGATCTCCAGTACCGGGATGCCAGCATCGTTGACCGCTCTCCGCCAGGCGCCTGATTCGATGAATGGTTCGAGATGCGCGCCCATGAAAATGAAGGCGTCACTATCGGAAACGCGTGTCAGATCCCGGGCGACGGCTTCATAGGTGTGTGGATCGGCCCCTTCCGGAGTCACCGACCAGATCGCTGCCCGGTCTCCTGCGACATTCGCCACGATGTCGGCAAAAAGGGGCGTGCTGACGAGCAGCCGCGCAGGAGTTTCCGCATCCTGGGCATGCCCGGAATCTCGTTTGAGCCCCGCGATTCCCAGTAACGCAGCCCGCAGCGGGAACGTGAGCCGGGCGCGGCATGTGACGATCATGAGCGATGCTCCTCTCAGACCCCACAGCGGTTGAAGCCGCTGTGGGGTCATCGTCGCCTAACGTCCGACCGTGTCCCAAATCTCCGTACCCGGCGAAACCGCCAGGATGTATCCACCGCCGCTCAGCGCGGTCGGTGTGTCGATCGTGCCCGTCACCGTTCCAGATGCGATGTCGATCACCGCGATGTAGCCATCGCCGCCCGCCGTGACATAGCCCGTCGCTCCATCTGGTGAGATGGCCGCCACGCGGCTCTCACCTTCCCAGGGAGACTCGTCCGCCCCTACCGCTTTCGTCATTGGTTCGAGCGGCACCGACTGAATGACCGAGCCGAATCCCGGTGACTCGGGATCGACGTCGACGATGTGGGCGAAGTCGCCATCAGGATGCATGTTGAAGAAAAGCGCGACATTGTCGGCCAGTCCGAACCGGTACACCAATCCCGGCGCGAGCGGCGTCCGCACCACCTCGCCGGTGGAGGTGTTGATGACGTAGACGTCGTTCGTCCATTCACCCCATGGCGTCTCCTCCGTACCCCGGTTGGCGATATAGGAAACGACGGATTCGTGATTGGCGCCTACGCGCATGAAGTAACCTCGGCCACCACTCTGCTCGCCGTCATCCCAGGGCAATGTGCCGTGATACGTCAGCTCGCTGCCGCTGAAATCGACGACATCGACACCGTCGTCAGTGGCGGCATAGATACGGTTGAGCGAATGAACGATGCCTTCGCCGTGTCCGAACGCTCCCGTAGCGACGGCCGAAACTGGCTCCAGCCCGCCACCCTGCAAATCTGCAACCGGGAGCGCCTCGATCTGCATCGACACGTCGTTCCGGTGGAACAGGGTGAGTGGATCACTGCCCAGCATCAGGCCGACTTCACCGGCTTCGATGTCGAATGACTGCGTCGTGAAATCGGCCAGATCGACCAATGAATTCGAAGCCCCCGCTTCGCTCGATCCGACGGCGGCAAAGCTGTAGTCCGGATCAACCGCGATATGACTCACCTCCGCAGGGACCATGGCTGTCCCGGCGATGACCGGGCCGTCACTTCCCCACAAATCGAATACCACTAATTCGTTCGCCTCTGAATCGACGAGCAGAAGCCGGCCGTCTTCGAGTGGCAGGAATCCGGCATGTGTGTTCATCACGATGCCATCGAATTGGGCAACCAGTTCGTGGCCTGGCGCCGAAAAGATTGCGATCGTTGCCTCGGCGGGATCGGCGACAACCAGAACCCCTTCGCTGAGATCGCCGGCGGTCTGCGCATTCACAGCACTGCCGACACCAAAACCCGATATGACCATTGCGCAAGCGAGCGCAACGACTCGCAGGACGAGTCTCATCTGTTTCTCCTCTGTCTTCTGCTTCCGCAGCCGTTCGTTGTCCCAGATCGGCGCCGGCCGGCCGCCGTATTGAGATATCGTATCAATAACCTGTCGCCGGCAGCGCTGTCAAGACTCCGGAAACCAGCGTGCTAGTTCCCAGGGAACCAAAACTAGTGATACGATGTCTCAACAATTGCGGTGTATTGGAAAGCGCTTTGCCGTTGCGCTTGCAGCGATGACAGGAGATTCGACGTGAAAATGACCCTGATGAGAATGGCGACCATCGCGCTGGTTGCGCTGCTGGCGGCGCCGGTAATGCCGCACGCCAGTGCGCAGGAGCCAGTGCGTGTTGTCTCGACATTCAGCATCCTCACCGATCTGATCGAGCAGGTCGGCGGCGAACATGTCGATGTCACGACGCTTGTCTCGTCCAATGCCGACGCCCATACCTTCGAACCCGCGCCGGAGCAAGTCATCCAGCTCGCGGATGCCGATCTGATCGTCAAAAACGGCGTCGGCTTCGAACCATGGCTGGACGGCATGATCGAAGCGTCACAAACCGGCGTGGTGCTGGTCGACGCTTCAGAAGGCGTGCCTCTGCGAACGGCCGAAGGTGATGTTCATAGCGATGAAGACGGTGATCATGAGGCCGACGAGCATGCCGATGATGAGGAGAATCACGAAGCCGAAGAGCATGAAGACGACCATGAGCACGGCGAGTTCGACCCGCACATCTGGCAGGATGCCACCAATGTGATCGTCATGGTTGGCAACATTCGCGACGGCCTGACCGCGGTTGACCCCGATCATGCAGATGTCTATGCCGCCAACGCCGATGCCTATATCGCGGAACTGGAAGCGCTCGACGCCTGGATCATGGAGGAAGTCGCGACCCTGCCAGAAGACCGCCGCAAGCTGGTCACCTCGCACGACACCTTCGGGTACTTCGCCGCGCGCTACGGCTTCGAAGTGATCGGCTCGCCATTCAGCCTCTCCACCGAGCAGGCTGAACCGGCGGCGCAGGACATCGCTGCGCTGATCGACATCATCGACGAAACAGGAGTACCGGCGATCTTCACCGAGAATGTCGGAAACACTGGCCTGATGGAGCAAATCGCTTCCAGTGCTGGAGTCACGCTCGCGCCGTCGCTCTATACCGATGCCCTTGGCGAACCGGGCAGTCCCGGCGATACCTATCTTGGCATGATGCGCTCGAATACCGAAACAATCGTCGCAGCATTGAGCGCCTGATCGTCAACGTTCGGTCTCGCCGCACGGCTCGATCGGCAATCGGATGATGACCGTCGTCCCTTCCCCTTCGACGCTGGCGAGATCGAGTGACCCGCCATGCTGGTGGGCAATCAGGCGGGCCGCCATCAACCCCATACCGGTACCGGGAATCGACTCGGGGACATTCGAGCCACGCTCGAATGTCCCCTGCACTCGAGCCAGATCGCTCACGGCGATGCCAATACCGCGATCGACGATCTCCACCACGCCGTTTTCTTCGCCACCCGGCGTCCGCTCCCGGCGTACGGTGATCTCGATCGGCCCCCCATCAGGAGAGAACTTGACGGCATTGCCAAGCAGATTGTCGAAGACGCGACGCAGGCGCGCCGCATCCCAGCAACCTTCGACCGGTTCCTCCGTGCTCGATTCAATGAACTCACGATCGGGATTGGATTCTCGCGACACCTCAACTCGCTCAGAGAGCAACACCGCCAGATCGGTCAGCTTGCGTTGTAGCGGCAGCTCCCGTCCGGCTCTCAGGTGCGCGGTGTCCGTGAAGTCGCCGATCACCGCCGTCAAGCGGTCGGTTGCGCTTTCGATCGACTTCAGAAGCTCGGCGACTTCCTCGTTCGGCGTTTCGCTTCGCTGCTCCATTCGCATGCCGACCTGGGCAAGCGCCCGGATGGTCGCCACCGGGTTCTTCAGATCGTGCACAGCCGCATCGAGCCCGACCAATCGCTCTTCTTCCTCGCGCTTGCGAGGGGTGATGTCCATCAACACGCCACGAATGCGTTCGGCGATGCGCTCATCCTCGCTGCCTGAGAACTGCACGCTGCCACGCAGGAGGAACCAGCAGATCTCGTCATCATCGGTTCGGTGGCGAAACTCCCCCATGATGACATTGCTGGCGCCAGGTCGACTGACGCTGGCGACGAGGTCGCGGAGACGTTGCTGGTCGTCCGGATCGACCATGGCCACGAGCTCCTCGAGTGTGGACGGCGGCGCTGCCAGATCCCGGCGGCGGAACACGCGGTAGGTGTCGTTCGACCAATAGCCCTCCCCTGACCGCGGATCGAAATCAAAACTGGCAAAGTTCGCCGCTTCAGCAGCATGTCGAAGCCGGTTCTCACTCTCCGATAACGCTTCGACTGCGCGCGACCGCTCCACAAGCGGCCACGTCCGTTTGACCGCCGATTCGACAATGGCAAGTTCGGCGGAAGTCCATTTGCGCGGGGTCATTGAATGCACCGTGATGCCCGCCACCCACCGGCCGGCCCGCAGATAGGGAACGATGATGATCGCTCGCACACCCAACTGCGCCGCGATTGCTTTCGCTTCGTCGGTAGGCGCCTCGTTCTGCAGATCGTTCACGGCAATGACCAGGCCCGGCCGCAGATCGCTGGCGAATTGCCGGCTGAGAATCGGCGCCAGCTCGCGAACGCTGTCGATGTTGTCCGAATCTCCAGCCACCCAGAGCGCCCGCACGGCGATGGCCGGCGCGAGAGCGACATCGTGCGCGTTCGGCTGGTCGACATCGAGCACTTCAGTCAGAAAGCACCGGTCGACCTGCAACTGGCGTCCAACCGTCGTCACCAGCGTCTGCAGAATCTGGGCAGGATCGGAGAGCAACCGTATCTGGGTATCGAGAGCGGAGATGACCGACTGGTGAGTCAATGCCGTCCGTTGCACGTCGATGTCGGTGATCGTGCCAAACCAGGTTTCGATGTCCCCGGAAGCATTCCGGACGGGAACCCCGCGATTCAAAAACCAGCTGTAAGAACCATCACTCCCCTGCAGGCGCATTTCCATCTCGAATGGTTCGCCCGTCTGCAACGAACGTCGCCATCGCTGATGTTCCTGCTCCCGATCGTCGGGATGCGTCAGCAGACTCACATTGGCCGGCGTAACGTCCCCAGCGTCGATGCCGGTGTATTCCTCCCAGCGCTGGTTGAGATACTCGAGGCGCGACCCATCTCCGCTGCTGACCCAGACGATTTGTGGCAGGGCCTCCGCCAGGTGCCGGAAGCGCGCTTCCCGTCCCCGCAGAGAATCGTTCAGGCGGATCGACTGACCAACGTGCAGGGCAACCGCCTGGACAAAATCGCCATCGACTTCGGATGCGGAAAATGCCTCCTGAAAACCAACAACCACAACGCCGGGCTGCGTCGTGCCGGCTGGAATCGGCGCCGCGATGACCGTGGAAAAGCCAAAGAGATCATCATGGATCCGGTATACGTGTGTCGCGTGACCGTCGTGTGACGGGCCACTGGACGCTGAATCAAGCAATGACTGAACCGGCAAATCGAGAAGGTCGGACGATGCGGATATTGCGACGGCATCGCTTTCCAAAGCCGGAATCAGCACGGCCACGGCATCAGCGTTGCAGGCACGCTGAACGACCTCCCGCACAATCGCCGGTATGTCAGGCGAACGAGGCGCCTCGCTGAGCTTTGAAAGAAGCTCCGACACCGCCGCGGCATAGTTGGTCGACCGCTCGTACAGCGTGATGTCGATGATCCGTCCCGACCAGACCTCCGTCGGCTCGGCGCCTTCCCGGCTCGGCAGTGCATATGCGAGAAGGAGATGGGTGTCGTTGCTCGAGGTGATCACGCGAAAAACGGCGAGATATGGATCGATGCCTTCGGTAGCGAGAAGCCAGGCATTGTGAACGGCTTCCTGGTCGTCGGGGTGGATGGCATCGAGCCATCCCCACCCGGCCGAATCCTCGCGTGATTGCCCGGTGAGGCGGTTCCACCAGCGCACCTGTGTGGGATCTTCAGGGAGTTGACCGGGCACGAGGCGCCAGGGACAAGACACGACTGAGGCCGTCGCGTCCGATAGAACGTGGTCGTACGACGCAGTCATGATTCGTGCCACCGAATCTGTTCAGGACGAGCGCCACATCCGAATCAGCCAGCGTTCGGTTATGACGACCTCACTACACACTCTGATTCTACACGGCAGCGATCGTCCAGCCGATGTCGCCGCAGCGATCTCCACATCACTGAACGCATCGACCTCCGTGTCGATACCCTGCGCCGTCGGCCCACGCGTTGAAACGTGTGGCTAAGACGACAAACTTGAACGAGCCGTATCAATTCCCGGCCGATAAAGGGATCTGTCCATCTATGCCGGGAAGGGACATGCTCGTTTCACGCGTCGGGGTCGACCAGACCGAACCGGGAGGTTGCCCATTGCCTGATAACCCGTTTGACAAATCAGTACAGGTGTTCTAATATGTATCCACACGATCCCCGCGGTAAGGTCGGCGGACGGCGCAGCGATTGACCTTGCCC
>CAYWSE010000035.1:0-3118 GCA_964461025.1 uncultured Sphaerobacteraceae bacterium
GCGAGATAGGCGAGGTCGACGATAGCATCGTGCCAGTTGTCGATCATTGTTACCGCCCCGCTCCTGGCTTACGGTTGAACATTTCGAGCATCCGGTCGGTCACGGCGAATCCGCCGAAGGCATTGGCCGCTCCCAGCGCGACGGCGAGAAAGCCCATCACCTGCAGCCACCAGGTATCGGCCTGACCGAGAACGATCATTCCGCCAAGAACCACGATGCCGTGAATGGCGTTCGTCCCCGACATCAGTGGTGTATGAAGCGTTGAGGGCACTCGTCCGATCAACTCCACACCGAGGAAGATCGCAACCACGAAGATATAAATGATCAGAAGTGTTGTTTCGTCCATCAGTCACCCGTCCCGACTGCACCCAAACCGGCCATTCGCTTGCATCCTCCGCTCATTTATGCCCCCTTCGCCTGGGTGTCGCCCATGCGCTGCTTCGTTCCCTCATGCAGAAGCTCGCCGTCCCGGGTGATGATTGTCCCGGCGACGATTTCGTCATCCATGTCGATCTTCAGCCTGCCCTGCTCGTCGATCAGGAGCGCCAGCAGGTTCTGCAGGTTCTTGGAGTACATCAGACTGCCATGGACCGGAACCGTGCTCGGCAGGTTGGTGGCGCCGATGATCGTCACGCCATGTTTGACGACCGTCTTGCCCGGTTCGCTCAGCTCGCAGTTGCCGCCTGTTTCCGAGGCAGCGAGATCGACGATCACCGAGCCAGGCTGCATCTGCTCGACAGTCGATGCAGGCACGAGCAACGGCGCTTTGCGACCGGGAACGGCCGCGGTGGAGATGATCACATCGGCTCTGACGGCGCGAGCAGCGAGTCCGGCCTGCTGTTTGGCGAGAATGTCCTCGGTCGCCTCTTTCGCGTAGCCGCCCGCTCCGGCAAGATCGGCGCCGGTGTCGATTTCCACGAACCGTCCACCCAGACTCTCGACCTGCTCCTTGACGACGGCGCGGGCGTCGTACGCCTCGACGACAGCGCCGAGCCGTTTTGCCGTACCAATGGCCATCAATCCGGCCACACCGGCGCCGATCACCAGCACCCGGGCGGGCGGAATGTTGCCGGCTGCCGTGGTCAGCAACGGGAAGAACTTCGGCAGCTCAGCAGCGGCCAGCAGAACCGCTTTGTAGCCTGCGATCGTCGCCTGCGAGCTGAGGGCGTCCATGTACTGGGCGCGGGTGGTGCGAGGAATCGCGTCCATGCTGAACGCGGTGACCTTGTGCTTCTGCAAGTCTTTTACGAGGTCCAGGTTGATCATCGGCTGCAGGAACGCGATGATCGCCGCATCCTGCTTCATCGCTGCAATGTCGGTCTCGCTCGGTTTATGGATCGAAAGGATCAGATCGGATTCGCTCCAAACGCTCTTTCCGGTGGCGACTGTTCCGCCAGCGGCTTCGAACTGTTCGTCGCTGATCGATGCGCCTTTCCCGGCGCCTTTTTCGATGAGAACTTTGTGTCCAGCTCCGGCGTACTTCTTGACGCCATCCGGCGTCAAGGCAACGCGGTTTTCGCCTGACACCGACTCTTTCGGCACGCCGATCGTCAGCCTGTTCGCTGGCGCAGCTGCTTCTGCCATCTCCTGTCCCGTCTCTTTCTGACCCTGGCGTGAATCGCACAAGCTCCTGTTGACGGAGCCCCCTCACAAAGAAGAGCGGCTCCCTGCCAGTCGCGCAAAACGCGCCGGCCAACAGCCGCTGTCTGATTCACCAGTCCGGCAGATTGCCGGGCTTGTGAATTGCTGCACAATGGTACAACGATCTGACCATAACGCGCAGGTCGGAGACGGCAAAAGGCGTACGGCAATGGGCAATAGGCAATGGGACGTAGAACCCGGCCCTGTGCTGGCGGAGAGGACGTAGAACCGTGCCCTGTGCCGGCGGACTTTGGACTTCGGTCTACGTCCTCGAGGAGTGACTTGTGGCGCGAATGAGCCGGGCGACGTTTTTCGACGGGATCGTCACGACTCTGCGTCGGGAACTTCCCGAGGAGTACCGCGCGTTCCGCACGCGCCGGTTCGGGCATCTGCTCAAGATCTACTACGAACACGAGCGCGTACACTACGAGGTGTGGGTCGATACCCGGCGTCAGCAGATCGAGCTCGGTCTGCATCTGGAGGAGAGCCCGGCATCGACATTGCTGATCTTGCAGGAGCTCGACCGCCACATCCTTGAGATCAAGGACATCCTCGGCTCCGACGTCGAATTCGGCCGCTGGACGCAATCATGGGGACACCTGATCGAAAACCGCCCCCTCGGCGTTCTCGACGCCGCCGAGCGCACCGCCGTCGCGGATCGATTGAGGCTGTACATCGAGACGCTGCAGCCCCTGCTGGACGATGCCGCAACGACGCTCGACCGATGAATCCCATTAGGGCATCGACACCCATTCGACTTCGCTCAGGGCAGGCTCAGGTCGAAGCCTACGGTCTGGTTATCGGACGATGCCCGGTAAGGCGTACGCATCGACCTGAGCCGGCCTTGAGTGCAGTTGGATACGTGTCGATGCCTGCATTGCCTCAGCACGGCGTACGCATCGACCTCCGTGTCGATGCCATACCGTTTCGTGATCGCGGGGGATCTCAGGCTATCCGTACGACTGCTCGCCGGCAAGCGAAAGCTCTCGATCGGGAGCCACTGCGCCGAACTGTGCGTCGTGGAGACGACGATAGACGCCCTCGCGGCTGAGGAGGTCGCTGTGGGCGCCCTGTTCCTCGATACCGTCCGGTCCGACGACAACGATGCGGTCGGCGTTCTGGATCGTCGCCAGGCGGTGGGCGATCACCAGCGTCGTGCGGCCTTCCGAGAGTTCGAGCAGCGCTTGCTGGATGTGCCGCTCGGTTTCGGTGTCGAGCGCCGAGGTCGCTTCGTCCAGAATCAGAATCGGCGGGTTCTTGAGGAACATTCGGGCGATCGACAAACGCTGCTTCTGTCCACCGGAGAGTTTGACTCCCCGCTCGCCGATCATCGTTTCGATTCCGAGGGGCAGCGAGGCGATCAGTTCGTCGAGACGCGCTCGATGTGCCGCTTCGTGGATTTCCTGGTCTGATGCTTCGAGGCGGCCATAGGCGATGTTCTCGCGAATCGTGCCGCCGAACAGGAAGACATCCTGCT
>CAYWSE010000035.1:3128-35249 GCA_964461025.1 uncultured Sphaerobacteraceae bacterium
CGATTTCACGGCGGAGCGACTTCAGCGTCATCTGCCGGATGTCGATGCCATCGAAGGTGATCGCACCGCTATCCACATCGTAGAAACGGGGCAACAGCGCGGAGATCGTAGTCTTGCCCGCGCCGGATGGACCAACGAACGCGACGGTTTCTCCGGCCCTGATCGAGAGATTGAGGTTCGTCAGCACCGGTCTGTTCGGCACGTAACCGAAGGTGACGTTGACATACTCGATGTCGCCGCGCAGGTTGCCGACATCGATGGCGTCCGGAGCGTCCTGGATTTCGGGCTCCGTCGCCAGGAGCTGCTGATAGCGCTTGAATCCCGCAATGCCCTTGGGGTAAATCTCGATGATCGCGTTGATCTTCTCCACAGGCTGAAAGAAGACATTGACCAGCAGGAGGAAGCTGACGAAACCGCCGTAGGTCAACGATCCCTGCATCACAAACCACGTTCCGGCGACCATCACGACGAGCTGGGTGAGGCGCATGCCGAGATAGCTCAGCGTCATCGTCGCAGCCATGATTTTGTACGCCCGCAACTTCGCCAATCGGTACTTGGCGTTGTCGACAGCGAACAGGGATCGCTCGAACTCTTCGTTGGCGAACGATTGCACGACGCGAATGCCGCCGACGTTTTCCTCAATCCGGATGTTGAATTGCCCGACACGGTCGAAGAGATCACGCCACGTGATGGCCATCTTGCCGCCATAGCGCGTCGTCACCCAGGCGGTGAACGGCACCAGACAAGCAGTGATCAGCGCCAGCTGAGGATTGATCGACACCATCAAGGCGAAAGCGCCGACGAAGGTCATCACGGCAATGAACGCGTCTTCCGGACCGTGATGCGCGACTTCGCCGATCTCTTCGAGATCCTTGGTCACCCGACCGACCAGCTCGCCCGTCTTGTGATTGTCATAATATCTGAACGGTAGCTTCTGCAGATGATCGAACGCTTTGCGCCGCATCTCGGTTTCGATGTTGATGCCGAGCATGTGACCCCAGTAAGTCACAATCACCGTCAACCCGGCCCGCACGAAATAGATGATCGCCAGGATGACCGAGGCGAAGATGATGCGGCTCCAGTCCTCGCTCGGCAGGAGGGTGTCGATAAAGTAAGCCACAGCCATTGGGAAGCCGAGCTCGAGCAACCCGGCAACAACTGCGCAGGAGAAATCGAGCAGGAAGAGTCTCTTCCAGGGGCGGTAATAGGTGTAGAAGTCGAGGAGGAGCTGCATAGAGTCGTCGTGGGTCCGGGATGAGCGGGTTGCCGCAAATCCGCGTGCATCTGCGCTTCACAGGGGAAAACAAGAGCGGGGGCGTCACCGCCCCCGCTCATTGTTGCAATGAGTGCCAGGCGTTACTTCGAAGCGGCCGCGTAGCGATCCGCCACAGCCGACCAGTTTACCGTATTCCACCAGGCAGACAAGTAATCCGGGCGCTTGTTCTGGTACTTGAGATAGTAGGCATGTTCCCAGACATCGACACCGAGAATCGGCGTGCCCGAACCATCCATGATCGGGTTGTCCTGATTCGGTGTGCTGGTGACTGCGAGCTTGCCGTCCTTGACGACAACCCACGCCCAGCCGGAGCCAAAGCGGCCGGCGCCGGCCTTATTGACCTCTTCCTTCAGCGCGTCGAGGGACCCAAACGCGGAATTGATCGCCTCGAGGAGCGCACCGGACGGCTCGCCGCCGTTCGGACCCATGATCTCCCAGAACATCGTGTGGTTGACGTGCCCGCCGCCGTTATTGCGGACCGCGGTTCGCTTCGCTTCGGGCACCTTGTCGAGGTTCTTGATCAGCTCCTCGGCGGAAAGACCCTCCAGCTCGGCGACGCCTTCGATTGCGTTGTTCAGGTTGGTGACGTACGTGTTGTGGTGGCGATCGTGGTGGATCTCCATCGTCTGCGCGTCGATGTGAGGTTCGAGCGCATCATTGGGATAGGGCAGTGGGGGAAGCGTGAACGCCATTGTTTTCCTCCTGTAAGCCGGCGACGCCGGCGCAAATAGAACCGACCAAACTCACTGTCCGCCGCACGGGCGAACATGTGTATCCACTCTACCAGTTTGCCGCCGCTCCTGCGATCAGCCTTCCGTAGCGTGGACCGACTCGAGTCCTTCGCGACGCAATGCATGAACCATGCCGGTCGATTGAGGCGGATAAACGGATAGGCGAACAGGCGGAGAGGCCGCCTCACTCGTCCGGGGTAATCACCAAGCCAGTCGCAGGCTCAGCTTCGGACTCCGGACTCCGGACCTCGGACTCCCGACTCCGGACTCCGGACTCCGGACTTCGGACTTCGGACTTCGGACCTCGGACCTCGGAACCCGGACCTCAGACCAAAGTTGACACCAGCCACACCTCCACTGTACCGTTCCGTCCATGCGAAATCTGGAGCAACTCACCAGCCAAAGAGTCACCGATGATGCGACCCCAGCGGGCACGAATTGGTGGTTTTACTTTTACGGCAACCCCCCGGCGATGCTGGCGGGGCGAGAGGTGTTGACACCGTAACGCTCCAGAAACGCAGCAACGCACGAGGGGGACCGAGGCAATGAGCCTCGGTTTTTTGTTTGTTCGGCGGCAAGCGAGAAAGTGCAGGGGAATCAGAAATGATCGTCACGTTCGAGGCAGGGACACCGGAACGCATTCTCGACAATCTCACGATCGAGGCCAGGCGCCTCCTGATCGGGTGCAGATCGCTCAGCTTCGATGACGGCACGGTGGCCATCGGGTTCGACCGCACGCTGCCGCCCGACTTGCTCGAAGGGCTGCCCGCGAGTCAGGTGCTCCCCGCACACCGTCCGTACATGTTGGCAACCGCCGAGCACCGCGGCCGGTCGCTCGTGCGTGCCGGCGATGTGGTGTTCGGCGGCGACGATCCGGTGCTGATCGCTGGTCCTTGCGTGGTCGAGAGTCGCGAGCAGATGGTCGAGGCGGCAATTGCGGTTCGACGGGCCGGCGCTAGGATGCTGCGAGGAGGCGCGTTCAAACCGCGCACTTCGCCGTACTCCTTCCAGGGGCATGGCGAAGAAGGGCTGCAAATGCTGGCCGATGCACGCAATGCAACCGGTCTGCCCTTCGTGACAGAAGTGCTCGAACCTGAACAGGTGGGACTCGTTGCCGACTGCGCCGATATGCTGCAAATCGGCGCGCGCAATATGGCCAACACGCCGTTGCTGAAGAAGGCAGCACGCGCCGGCAAACCGATTCTTCTCAAGCGCGGCTTTTCGGCGACGATCGACGAATGGATGATGGCGGCCGAATACATCCTCTCGGAGGGTAATCCGAATGTGGTGTTGTGCGAACGGGGCATACGCGGGTTCGATCCCGCCCTGCGCTTCAACCTCGATCTCAATGCGGTGCCACTCGCCCGTCAACTGACGCACCTGCCGGTGATCGTCGATCCAAGTCACGGCACCGGGTTGCGATCGTTGGTGCAGCCGATGGCTTTGGCGGGAATCGCCGCGGGGGCGCACGGGTTGATCGTCGAGGCCCAACCAGACCCGGATGCGGCTATCTGCGATGGCTTCCAGACGATTTCCACCGAAGAGCTGGCAGTCATCAATCGCAAAGCGGCACTGCTGCGTCAGGTGCTTGCCGACGAGCCGGTCGGCGCGAACGTGCTGGTTCATGCCTGAAGGAACTCGATAGACTTTGCGGGTATCGCACCTTACGAGGTGACCGACCAGCAGCAGAGATTGCAGCGGAATGCCCGCCGAAGACAAGAAAACGTTCAGCGCAGAACTCGCAGACGCCCGGCGGCCGATCGTCATCGGGACGGCCGGGCATGTCGATCATGGCAAATCATCGCTCGTTCTGGCATTGACCGGCACTGACCCCGACCGCCTTGTCGAAGAGAAGGCTCGGTCGATGACGATCGATCTCGGCTTCGCCCGGCTGGATCTGCCAAGCGGGCGCGCGGCGAGCGTTGTCGATGTGCCGGGCCACGAACACTTCATCAAGAACATGCTGGCCGGCATCGGAGGCATCGACCTGGCGTTGCTCGTCGTCGCGGCAGACGAAGGACCGATGCCGCAGACGCTCGAGCATCTGGCGATCATCGATCTGCTCGGCATCGACCGCGGCGTTGTCGCCGTCACCAAGTCCGATCTCACCGAACGTGAGATGACCGACTATGTGATCGAGGAGGTCGCTGGAATGATGGAGGGCACGACGCTCGGCTCAGCGCCCATTTTGCCAGTCTCGGCGACGGCATCGACCGGTTTGGCGGAGCTCGTTGCTGCAATCGACGAAGTCGCTGATTCGCTCTCGTCCCGCGCGACTCCCGGTCCTGCCCGCCTGCCAATCGACCGGACGTTCACCATGAGCGGGTTCGGCACGGTTGTCACCGGCACGATGCTGGGAGCCGGCGTATTTGCCGCTGGCGACGAGCTTACACTGCTTCCGGAAGGACGACGGGTTCGCGTGCGGGGTCTGCAATCGCATGGAGAACAGGTGCGCTTCGTTTCGGCCGGAATGCGGGCGGCGATCAATCTGACCGGGGTTGATGTCGATTCCGTCCAACGAGGAATGGTGCTCACCAGTGGGTCTGGGCTTAGGGCGTCGCACCGCCTCGACGCGCGGTTGAAGCTTCTGTCAGACGCCCCCGCTGCATTGGAGCAAAACGGGAGAGTGGATCTCTTCACCGGTTCGAGCCAGGTCCAGGCACAGCTTTCTCTCCTCGAAGGGAATGAGATCGAACCTGGCGATGCGGCACTCGTCCAGTTCCGGCTGGCCGAACCGGTTGCCGTTGCGCCGGGCGACAGATACATCGTCCGCCAGGCTTCGCCCAGCCGGACAATTGGCGGAGGCGTGATTCTCGACGCCCAGTCGGTGCGGCACAAACGATTCGACCGGAGAGTGCTCGAACGTCTTCGGGGCCGGGAGGCGGGGAATCCGGTCGATTTGGTCCTGTCAGCGCTCGGTTCAGACATTCATTCGCGGAACGATCTACTCACCGCGGTGTCAATGCTGACGAGCAGGGAGCTGGCGGAGGATGCTATCGATCAGTTGATGGCAATGGCCACGATCGAATCGATTGGAAGTGATCCGACCGCGACATCTGCGCTCCTCGCAACGTCGTTGACCTTGACAGCACTGTTCGAGCGGATTTTGCGGCTCGTTGAGACTTTTCATCTCGAGCACCCGCTGAGGGTTGGCATGCCGGTCGAAGAGTTGCGACGCGGCAGCGGAATCGGCGCGCAGGGATTCGATGCGATCCTCGATCGGATGACTGGCGACGGCGGACTCGTCCGGGAAGGGCCAATCGTACGTCTGCCCGCGTTCCGAATCGAGCTGGACGCCGCCCGTCAGGCAAAGGCGGGGAACTACCTTGAAGCGCTACGAGCGCAGCCGCTCGAACCTCCCACACCGCAGCAATTCGACATTGACCGGGAATTGCTGGAAGCAATGGAAGCCACCGGCGCGATCGTCATCGTCAACGATCAGATCGCGTTCGATCGCCATACGCACGACATGCTCGTGGCACACACGGTGTCCCATCTCGATCGGGAAGGAGAGATTACCCTCGCGCAATTCCGCGATCTTGTCGGCACGACCCGCAAATACGCCCAGGCCATCCTCGAGGACTTCGACCGACGACGCTTGACCCGACGCGCCGGCGACGTACGATACGCAGGTCCGGCGGCACGGCCGGTTGGGCGCATTCGGGAGGGAACCAACAGTGACTGAATCGAGCCACCGGCATCTCTTTTTGTCGCCGCATTACGACGACATTCCTCTCTCCTGCGGCGGCACAGTTGCCCTGCTTTCTTCGCGCGGACTCAAACCAGAGGTAGCGTTGCTTTTCGGCGACTATCCGGACCCAGAGGCGCCGCTGACGCCGTTCGCTGAGCACCTGCACCGGGAATGGGGATTTGCGGCGGAAGACGTGATCGATGCCCGTCGCGCCGAGGAGCAAGCCGCCGCCAGTCGTATCGGCTCGCGCGATGTCTACCTGCCGTTTCACGACGCCATCTACCGTGGTGACGTCTACAACTCGGATGCGGCGATCTTTGGAGATCCAGATGATCGGGATGCAGGCTTGCCTTCCGCTATTGTGGCCGCACTTAAGACCGATGATGCTCGGAAGGACGAAACGATTGTCTATGCGCCGCTGGCGATCGGCCGGCATGTCGATCACCAGATCGCTTACCGGGCCGGGCTGGAAATGCACCGAGCAGGCTACAGGGTGCGATTTTTTGAAGATTTGCCGTACGCCCTAAATGAGGAAAATGTCACCACCCGGATGGCGCAGCTCGGCGATTCTGTCGAAAAAGCGGAAGCTGTGGCGATTGGCGAGGTCTTCGAGACGAAAATCGACGCGATCATGGACTATCCGTCCCAGCTCGCCGTGATCTTCGAAACCTACGTCGGTGTCGCCCCAACCAGAGAGACAATCAGCGAGGCGATGTGGAAGCACGCAACCGCAGCCGGCGATGGCGTTGCCGTCGAGCGGTATTGGAAAGTGGCGGAATGAGTGACTCTTTGCCCGGCTCAGCTGTGCCAGAGCAGCCTGTCGATCAGGATTTCGATTTGGAGCATACCGGCCCAGTCACCGACTCCGGAAACGAGCATAAGAGCGTCTGGATTCCTGATGGGCGGTCGCTGCGGGAGGAACTCGTCCAGCCGCGCTACCTCGGACTTCTCATCATTGTTCTGGTGGTGATCGTCATCCAGCTCTGGCTGCTCTTCTAGCGGAAGACGCGGACCAGGATGTCGCTCGGCGCGCCGCCGTTGACGTCGTTCTGGTCTTGTGGGCATGCGGTCAAGGCGGCGACCACTGGTTGCACAGCGCGCAGGAGAATGAAGTCGCCCGCTTCAGCCAGAGACTCGCGAAGCTCGAGCTCGCCCCGCTGCAGAATCGCCACATTCATGAAGACATTGATCGGGTCGGGAATTGCGGAGAATTCGAGTCCGTGCGGCTCCAACGCGGCAGTGAGCGCAACCCGGCAACTGGCGTGATCGTTGAGTCCGTAGTCATCCGCGTAGCGCTTCGGGTCGCAAGCCGCGAAGAGCATATCGTGACGCCCGACGGTGTCCTCGACGACCTTGAAGAGGGGATTGCGCAGATTCGAATAGATCGTCATGCCCTTCTGCAGCATGATCGAGTTGTTCTTCGATCGCGTGATCGCCGTCGATAGCACTTCCGCCGGACTACCGGTCACGCAGGCAACAAGGTCGGACACCTGCTTTCCGGAAATCGACACGATTTGCAGCAGTTCATCGGGCTGCAATTCAACCGCCCAGCCGTCGCCAGGTTTCAGTGTTTTCGATTTGACAGCCAGACGACCGACTAACGCTTCACTCACTCGAACTGCTCCTGTCCCGATGCTCAGTCTCACGGCTGACGATTCTCGCAGCTTTACTACCTCATAACAATGCTTCCTTCAACGCGTCGTAGGATAGTAGGCAACAATATCGAACCGAGACCAAGGCATCGCGAAACTCGCGAGAGCGGGACACGGCGTCGGCGGCGCAGGCATTGGTGGAACATCGCATACCACATGGGAACGTCGCTGAGGTCGCTCGCCTGGGTCTCAAACTCGGTGTGACCGCATTCGGTGGTCCCGCCGCCCACATCGCGATGCTCCGCCAGGAGGTCGTGGACCGCCGCAATTGGATCGGCCAGCAACATTTTCTCGATCTCATCGGGATTACCAATCTGATTCCCGGTCCGAACTCGACCGAGATGGTCATGCATATCGGACTCGAGCGAGCTGGGCGGCGAGGACTGATTGCCGCGGGCGCATGTTTCATCCTGCCCGCCGCATTGATCACTCTGATGTTTGCGGTTGCATACGAACGATATGGCGAGACTCCCTCGGGCGAGCATCTCCTTCGTGGCATCAAACCGGTCGTGCTGGCGGTGATTTTGCAGGCGATTTTGATGCTCGGTCGTACGTCGATCACGTCAGTCTGGCGTTTGATCTTCTTTGCCGGAATCGTGACGCTGTACCTGTTTGGCGTTTCGGAGATAGTCTTGCTCTTTGCCGGTGGAGCACTCTACCTGCTCGGGACAAGAGCTTCGCGATTGAGGTCTGGTCAGTCTGCCTATTCCCTGGCGCCCACAGCACTGTTGTCGCTTCTCCAGCAAGCGACGTCCGCCGACCCGAATGTGCCTTATTCGGTGCTGAGGCTCTTTCTGCAATTCCTGAAAATCGGCGCGATGCTTTATGGGTCAGGGTACGTCCTGATTGCGTTCCTGCGCAGCACTTTCGTCGAGAACTTCGGTTGGCTCACCGAAGCCCAATTGCTCGACGCGGTGGCAGTCGGGCAGATAACCCCCGGCCCTGTCTTCACGACAGCCACGTTTGTCGGTTATCTCGCCGGAGGAGTTCCAGGAGCCGTCCTGGCCACGATCGCCATCTTCCTGCCATCGTTCATCTTTGTCGCGCTGATCAACCCGATCTTGCCGAGGGTGCGTGGGCGGATTACCCTCGGCCTTCTGCTCGATGGAATCACCATAGCGTCGCTCGCACTGATGGCCGGCGTTGCCTGGCAACTGGGGCGAGATGCCATTATCGACCCGCTGACGCTTGCCGTTTTTCTCTTCGCCGCTGTGCTCCTGATCGCTCGGAACACGAATTCAGCTTTGCTGATTCTTTTCGGAAGCGCGGTTGGTTTGCTAAGCGCCGTGATTTGACCGAAGATTCGGGAAGTAAACCGGATCGAAGCGTGCGGTCGAGTTCGTGCGGCCAGCCAAGTTGCTCGCATGCCCGACTGTTCCCATTGTGAGGTCAGAACAAGATGGAAACGTGCCCAAATTGTGGATCCGAAATCCGTCCGACCGCGCGATTCTGCACATCGTGTGGATATCGCATTCCCGAGCGCTCAATAGGCGGCGCTGCCGAACCAGAGAGTTTTTCAGCGGGTTGGATCGTTCCTGAGTCGGTAATCGCGCCTGTTGCTGCTGAAACCGTCTGGGAAGGAGAACCGGAGCCAGAACCAGTAAGCTGGACCGATCCTGTCGTGGACGCTGCTGTTGTTGCAACTGAACCAGCGGTCACGGTGGACCCTGTGGCAGTCGTCGCCGCTTCAGGTCCAATTCTAGATGTCGTCGCTGAAGAGACGATCAACGACACCACCGAAAACAAAGTCAACATCGCCCTTTTCCATATCGAGCGCCTGAAGCAGCTCGTACCAGACATCACGGGCTGGTCGGAAGAGCAGGCCGTCGCGGTCAACAAAGCAATCACGTCTCTTGAGACATCCCTCAAAGGAAGGGAAGGGGACGGCGATCCCTTCGAAGCGTTGCGTGAAACGGTCAGAACCGCAGTCAGGAAGAATCGCGATATCGACGTCATGGTTGCGCTGACCGATCGGGCGAGCGAAATCGAGGATTTGCTCAAAGCTCACGACGCCTACTCAAAAGGGGTACGGGAAGCGCTGATCGCGATCAAACCAGCGGCGGTGAATTACGTCGCCGAATTGAAGCGCAAACCAGTGGCGCGCAAACGGTCGAGCGCACGCAAGACCACCACGACCCCGGCTCCAGCGAAGGAATCTTGATTGGAGCAGGACTCACGAATCCTGGCCGCATTCAAAGAACACGTCATCCCGAGCCATCATACCGGCGCGCTGGTGCCAGCGCGGCATGAACAGCGCGTGTCATCCTGAGCGGAACGGAGCGCCAGCGGAGTGCAGTCGAAGGCGAGGGCGTGAGCCAACTCGCCGCCGCAGCGGGAAGCATCCTGCGGCATCGATCGAATCGCTGAACCTAGTCTCCTGGATAGGCGTCCGTACAGACTTTTTCACCGCAACTTGTCGACGAATCTCACGCCGCAGCGATGAGCGACCTGCAGAGAAGGTCGGTGTCAGAACGAGCACCGCTCTCTGGAAGAACCATTAGCGGTCTTCTCGCCAGAGCAGACGCGTATTCCATGTCGAGAGGTACTTGTTTGGCTGATAGCCAGACAGTTCCTCTCTGGTGATGACCAGATCGTCCGGGAAACCAAACCAGAGTCCGAACAGATCGTCGTTCACAGCTGATTGCAGCTCATGCAGCACGTCCCTCTGCAACCCCGGATCGACCGTCACGAGTAGCCGCTTCAGGAGGTCGTCCACCTGCTCGTTTCGGTAGCCTCCTGGATTCCAGCCTTGCGGATTGATCCGGATATCGAAGTTCGAGCCGTACAGGTCGAAGTCGGTGAATCCTGGATAGAGCGGATACGCGTAGGCAATCAGATCGTAGTCGCGATTCTGCGTCCAACTGGCGGTGAAACCGGCTGGATCGAGGACGCGCACCTCGAAGAGAGCTCCGATGTCGCGGAAATCGGCTGTCAATCCCTGCAACAAGGAGATCAGCGCCGGACTCGCATCGTCCCGGACGATCGCCGAAAAACGCAGCGTCTCCCCGTTGAAATCCTCGAGCATGCCGTCGTTGTTCAGATCGGTAAGCCCCGCTTCGGTGAGCAGCTTCCGCGCTTCCTCGACATCGCGTTCCGGCACCGTGTTGCCTGGATCGAATGCCCATGGCTGAGCGATCGTTCCTCCGCTTCGCTGCCGAACGAATCCTGAGAAAACCTCATCTGCGTAGTGGTTGCGGTCGGCCGCCAGCGACAGCGCCCGCCTGATCCGGATGTCGCCGAGCAAGGTTGGAAATGCACGAGCGGGGTTCTGGAAATTGAACGCCGCAAACATCACGCTGGCGCCGTGCGAGGCGTAGAGTTCGCCCGGTGTGTCAGAAACCGATGGGAGGTCGGTGACGCGCACTCCGGACAAGACATCGCCCTGGGCTTCGTTCCAGAGCGAGAGGCGTTCTTCGCGCGACTGCACGACGGCCAGCTCGAGCGCCTGAAAGCGTGGCGAAGCTTCGAAGTAGTCGTCATTTCGCTCGAACGAAACGCCCTCGGCCGAAAACTCCTTCACCTTCCAGGGACCGGTGCCAACGGGCAGCGTGTTTCCCCACGAAAAATCGGCGAGCGTTCGCTCTCCCGCCACTCTGGTTACCCAGAAATCACGGTACTGGGCACGCTGGAAAATCAGCTGCGTGGCAGCATTGAAGAGCCAGTTGCCGTCTGGTGTGAAGAGCTTGACCTCAACGGTCCATTCATCGACCGCCCGGACCGATTCCATCTGGTTGAAGATGTTGCGGACGTTGCTGTCAATGTCGTCGCGATAGACGGTGTAGGAGAAGACCACGTCTCGCGCCTGGAATGGCGTGTCGTCGTGCCAGCGCACATCCCGCCGAAGGTGGAAGGTGACAAGCTTGCCACTGTCGTCCCATTCCCACCGTTCGGCCAGCCACGGTCGCGGCTCCATCGTCTGGTCATCGCTCCAGAGGAGTGGATCGAGGTAGCTGGCACTGATCTGAAAGTCGTGCCGAAAAGAC
The DNA here is from genome assembly GCA_964461025.1 of uncultured Sphaerobacteraceae bacterium. Lineage (GTDB taxonomy): Bacteria > Chloroflexota > Chloroflexia > Thermomicrobiales > UBA6265 > JAHBVL01. The sequence continues at coordinate 14,462 of CAYWSE010000035.1, forward strand.
GCCGGGCTCAGATTCAGGCTGGCTCCGTCCCCGAGGACGAGTATCGACAGCGTGTCGCTTTCAACTGGGGCGGAGTCGTACTCGAAGCTCTCGCCACGGTGAACGCGGAGATTGCCGATCGTAGCTGGTCCAACCGGAGTGGCAACTGGCGAAGCGACCGGACTGGCGAGCGGACTGGCGACCGGACTCGCAACGGGATTGTCCTCAGCACGACCGCCAGATTCTGGAGTAGCGTGATCCCCCTGGGTTTGTAGTCCAAGCTTGTTTTTGCGCTGTGATGAGAAGCGATCGCCGACGCTCTGCAGAGCGGCAACCACGGCTACACCGCCGAACACCGTGCCAAAGAGCGCCCGGCGAGTCAGGGCGGCGTCAGCGGGGGGTCCGGATTCTGGTTCAGCGTGGCGCGGAGTCTCTTCGGGTGTCTGATCCATCAGTTGCGGCACATTCTTCGTGCGGACGGCGCGGAGGCGACACATCCGTTCAGCATTGGCGGGACGGGCAAGAGGTATTCTAGAGGTGTACGTACACCTTCTGCAACATGGGCGCCTCAGCACTCAACTGACTTCGGGAAGCTCGATGTCCAGCGAGCTGGAAGCTGAGCTGACAAGCTGCGTCAGTGAGATCGGCCGTTCGAGGGGTGTGCCATCGGGACCAACGACGCTTCCATCCGGCAGCACAGCGCCTGGATCGCGCTCACCGAGGATCGCATAGCGTCCAATGTCCTGGAGCTGCTGCTTGAACCAGTCCGCGACATCATCCGACTCGACCAGCCTGCGCAAGTTCTCCGCATGGCGTCGCCGTTCCGTGAGCGGCATGGTCAACGCCCGGTGGATGGCCTCCGCGGTGCCTTCCACGTCAGCAGGGGCGATCATCAGCGCTTCGCCGCCGAGCTGGATGGCGGCTCCGGCCCCTTCTGACAGGATCAGCACGCCGTTGCGCTCGTTGAGCAGACATCCTTCCTTGGCGACGAGATTCATACCATCGATGATCGTATTGACAAGCAGCACGTCGTACCACTTCATCGCTGCGAGCGCGCGCGGATAGTTTTCACCCAGCAGGAGATGGATCGGTTGCCAGCTCGTTTCGACATTGGCGTATTTGGCGTTGATCCGCCCAACGATCGAGCTGACGTTGTCCAGATACTCCTGGTATTCGCTGACATCGAGTCGCGACGGCACCAGAATGGCGAGGAAGTTGACCCGTCCCAGAAACTCCGGATGCTTCTCGAGCATCCGGTCGAATGCATGAAATCCACGCACGATGTTCTTGCTCGGTTCGGCCCGGTCGACGCGCAGTACCGTGAACTCGTTCAGATAGTTCGGCAGGTAGCGGTCGTGCGATCGCGCTTCGGTACTGTAAGCGGCGCGCCGCACTGATTCGACGTCGATGGAGATCGGGTAGGTGCGGACTTCGATACGCCGGTCCTGCCAGAGCACTGCTCGGCCCGGATAGTCGACTTCGACGCCAGGGACGTATGCCTCACAGGTATGCAGAAAACTGCGGCCGTGATCCGGTGTCTGGAAGCCGATGATGTCGTTGCCCAGCATGCCTTCGCAAATCGCCTGGCGAAACGCCAGAGGCAGAAGGCGCCAGTAATCAGGTTCCGGCCACGGAATGTGCACGAACTGCTGGATGATGGCGTCGGGGCGGCGTTCCCGAATCATCTTGGCGACAAGGTAGAGGTGGTAGTCCTGCAGCATGACAATTGGCGGTTTGTCGAACTCTTCGAACGACGCCAGGATTTCGTCGGCGAATAGCTGGTTGACCACACAGTATCCGTTCAGCCAGGCGTCATAGGTGTCACCGGTGATGTCGGGAGAGCGTGGCGTGTCCCACAGATAATGCTGCAGAAACCAGAGAAGCGGATTGGCGATGACGTTGTAGTACTTGTGGTACGTCTCAGCATCGGGAACCACAAAACGCAGCCGGAAATCGGGATTCTCGCCTGGAGGGGTGATGAGAATCTCCCCCTCCTGCGCAGCGATTGCGGCGCGTTTGCGATCGCCGTCGGTCATCGCGCAGGCGATCCAGACGGGTTGTCGTTCGCGGGCAATCGAGCTGACTGCAGTCACCACCCCGCCACTGCCGCGTTGCGATGTGAAACGCTGCCCGCTCTGCCACTTGAACGTCACGGGCCCCCGATTTGACGCAACGATCAGCGCGCGCTCTTCTAGCGCACGTGCCACGGGCGACTTTTCTGTCTGCTCAGTATCGTGTTGGGACTCCGTCATCCTGCTCTCCGTCTCCCAGGCTCAATGGTCGGGCCCCTGATCCCCGTTGCCATGCCATTATGCCCGACCCAGAGCAAAGGGACCGCCGATGAACCAGCGATGGGTAGTGGGCGCTGGTACAATCAGCGCATGTCCGCACGACGTCCTGCCCGAGATGACAGACTCTTTGCCGTTCCGGCTCCAGCGCCCGGTCAGACACGATTGTGCCCATGGTGCAGCAGCGCCGACACCGTTCTGGTTCAACGCGGTTACACGGGCCCGACAGACGAAATCAATCAGTATTTTCACTGCAAGAAATGCAGCAAGGTGACGTACGAGATCGTTTCAAAAACCGCCAGAGAGATGCGGCTCGGCCGGTTCCATGCCGGCGGCATTTATAAGGACATGGCGCACGGAACACGCTATCAGGTCAACCGCGTGCTGAAGGTGGGCATCAATGAGTATCTGCTCTATCTGAAACCGCTCAAGGACTCAGACGACGCTGCACGAACAGCGGCGAATCCGGGATAATTGGCGATATTGGCGGTTCGCTTTTCCGCCTTCGACGTGACATGACTCAGGGAGACTCGCGTGGCCCAGATCGATCCGGCACCGAATTACGATCACCGATTGGCGCAATGGGCGACGCTCTATCTGCAGACGAAGGACGCAGCGCTGTTCCCCTTTGCCCGTCACTTCGATGAGGCACAGCAGAGGGCATTCATCTACTCACTGCGCGTCGGGCTCGCCGAGCTGCAGGACAGCGGCAGTGCCCGAAAGACGGCAGCCACCGGCTTTGTGATGAACGACAGTCTGCTGCATCAGCTCGTGCACGAATGGGCCGCGGCCAACGGCAATTGGCCGCCCAGCGCCGACCCACGCAATCCGGACGGCCTGATCGGTTGGGTCCGCGAGCGCGGCGGCATCTAGGGCCAAACGAAGCGATCGTAGCGAAAGAGCTCGTACGGCACGGCGTCGTGCTTCAGCGCCAGATCGGCCAGATGCTCGCCGATTTCCGTGGCGAATTTGAAACCGTGTCCGGAGAATCCGGCTGCGAAAACGATCTGCCGGTGTTCTGGGTGACGATCGATGATGAAGTGCTCGTCGGGTGTTCGCGTGTACATGCAAACGCTCGATGCGAGCACCCGGTCGGAAACGCCGGGCAACAGAACACTGGTGCATTCGAGCAACGCCGGCGACTCGACGCCCGGCGCGACGCGATCGATCGTTTCCGGCGTCGTGACCTCGCCACCAAGATGTGACGCCACTTTCAGCCCGGGCTGGCCGTAGAGCGGGAAACCGTAGATCTCGCTTGTCCCATTGTCAGCGGCAAAAACCGGAAAGACCTCCGGCTGAAACGGCGCCGGATCGTCGACGTCGAGCCACGACAGCACCTTACGGACGACAGTCAGCGGCAGCCGCAGATCTGCCAGCAGGGTCGATGACCACGAGCCGCCGGAAACAATCAGCCGGTTGCCCTCGTAGCGCGTGTCGTTCGTCTCCAGCCAGACGCTGTCCCCCTCGACACCATAGCGACCGACTGGCGAGTTCTCGAAGAACGTCACCTGCTGCCGTTCAGCGAGGTCACGCATACCGCGAAGCGCCGGCTCCACCATCAGAAAGCCGGCAATGTCGCTGTAACCGCCCTCCCAGTCGTCAGGAGGCGTGAATGCCGGCCAGCGGCGGCGAATTTCGGCGGCGTTCATCCATTCGTACGGGACATCATGTGCGGCGCCGGCGTCGCGCGCTTGCTTGGCATGGACACCGTCCGGCCCGTCCATTTCCAGTATGCCGACCCGATGCACGATGTCGAGACCTGTCTCCTCCTGGAGTTCGACCCAAAGGCTGTCGGCGCGACGCATCAGCGGAACGTAGTCGGCGCCCTCGGAATAGGCATGGCGGAAAATGCGGGTATGGCCGCCGTGCGATCCGAGATCGTGCACATGGTTGAATTGCTCGAAAACCCCCACGCTGAATCCGCGCTTGGAAAGCGCCCATGCGGCCGCGGAGCCCATCGTGCCGCCGCCAACGATCAGCACATCAAATCGTTTGGTGTCTGTCACCATCATGCTCCTGAACTCGCTGCTGCGACCGTCATTCCGGTGGAAGGGGCTCGAGCGGTTTGTTCCAGAAACCGAGTCCGTAAACTGGCGCCGGTCCACTCTCCAAAGGTTTGGCCCACTTCACGCCGTTGGCGATCACCTTGAGAACGAGCGGGTTGTAGTAGGTCGGATAGGTCTCGTGACCGGGCCGGAAGTAGAAAATGCGACCGCGGCCACGATGGTAGCAAAGTCCGGAGCGAAAAATCTCGCCACCGGTGAACCAGCTGACCATGACCAACTCATCCGGATCGGGGATGTCGAAGTGCTCCCCGTACATCTCTTCGCGTTCGACTTCGATGTACTCCGGCAACCCTTCGCAGATTGGATGACTGGGGGAAACGATCCAGATTCGTTCCTTATCGGTTGCTTCCCGCCATTTGAGATTCGCCGTGGTGCCCATCAGTCGTTTGAAGATCTTCGAGTGATGCCCGGAGTGGAGTACCACCAGTCCCATGCCATCCAGCACACGTCGCTGAACGCGGTCGACCGTGTCGTCGAGGACCTCGTTGTGTGCGGTGTGCCCCCACCAGATCAGGGCATCGGTGGCAGCGAGCAATTCGTCACTCAATCCATTTTGTGGTTCATCCAGTTTCGCAACCGAGATGTCGAAATCGCCATTCGCGCGCAATCCATCAGCGATTGCGGTATGGAGCCCATTGGGATAAAGACGCTGGACGTCGGGGTTCTTCAGTTCATGCCGGTGTTCGTTCCAGATCGTGACCTTCACAGCGTTCTTCCTAGTCTGCCTGGGTCGCCAGTACTGGCGACAGTTCGATCTCTCGTCCCTCCTGGGACGAACGGTAAATGGCATCGAGAATGCGCGTGCGACTCAATCCCTCTTCTCCGGAGGGAGACATCGCATGCCCGTCGATGATCGCGTCGAGAAACGTGGAGATGATCTCGGCATGACCGGCGCCCGGCGGTTTGGAGGGAAGTCGTGGCACCGAATCGAAGGGCACACCGTCGATGGTCGAGAAGAGCCGCAGTGTGTTGCTGGTTTCGTAGTCCTTGACATGCAGCTCGGCGCCGCCATTGTCTCCGAGCAGATAAATGCCGAATTCGTCGGTGTCGCTCGTATGCGCTGTCCAGCTCGCCTCGAGGAAGATCGTCGCGCCGTCTGATGTGCGGAGAAATCCAACACCGAGATCTTCGACTTCGAAGCCGTTGCTCGCCACATCCCGAAACCGGTTCCCGGTCCAGCTGCCGAGTCCTTTGGGACCAAGTTCGGCGTACGTGGCCCCGCTGACCGAAACGATCTCCGGTTCACCCATTGCCCAGAGCACCATGTCCAGCACGTGCACGCCGAGATCGATCAGCGGTCCGCCGCCGGCACGATCCTTTGATGTAAACCAGGTTCCCATACCAGGAATGCCGGACCGCCGCCGCCAGAATGCCTTGGCGTGGTAGATCCTGCCGAGACCGCCACGGTCGATGTGCGCCTTGAGCACTTCCATATCGGAGCGGGCGCGACGATTGAACGCCATACCCAGAATCAGTCCCGCTTCGTCGGCGGCGCGAACGAGCTGTGCGCCCTCGGCTTCATTACGCGCGAGCGGTTTTTCCATCAGGACGTGCTTGCCGGCGGCAACCGCATCGAGTCCGACGGGCACGTGCAGGAAATTCGGCACCGCAATACTGACGGCCTGAACGTCTGCCCGCTCCAGGAGCAGGTGATAGTCCTCGTAGAGATTCGGAACGTTACATTCCGTTGCGATCTCAGTGCACCGGTCAGTATCGAGACCTGAGAGAGCGATGATATCCGCCCGTGGATCCTTCCTGTACCCCTCGATGTGCCATTTGCCAATGCCGCATCCGATAACGCCGACGCCAACTCGGTTCATGGACTCCTCAACTGCACTGTCCGTGCGTGACTTCAAACAACAACACGCCCTCCGCTAGATCGTGGTGGCGTTGACCTCGGTGATTGTCCCCGGCAACGTCTGGATCACCATACCGAGAATGATCGTCGAAGCGTCGGCGCCGATGGCTTCGATCCGGTAAGTCCCTGGCAGCACCCACAGCACGTCGCCGAAAGACACCGGTCCCTCCCAGACAACTGATCCGTCCAGGGCGGTGACGCGATACGGCGTAATGGGACTCACTGGCAGCTGAATCAGCGAGCCGCGAATCAGCGTGGTTTCGCCGGGAGCGACAGCAACATTCAACGAGACAGCGCCGCCACTCGCGGTTTCCCATGAAACGATGTAATTGCCGGCCGGAACTTCCAGCAAGTTGCTCTCCTCGAACGTCGCTGTTGTCACCTCCGGTTCAGGCGAGAGCGCTGATGGGGCGGGTCCGCCGGTGACCGTTGCGGCGGGATAGATGCCGCCGACCTGCTCGATCTCAATGACCCCCGTCGTTTCCAGAATACCCAGACTGGACAGGATGATGGTCATTGCTTCGTTGAGTTCGGCAGCGGTGGCGGCGCCGATGATCGTGCCGCCCCCCTCATCAGCGACGCACTGCAGCGCCTTCTGCTCCTCTGGCGCCATGGCGAAGCCGATCACGTTGGTCGTGATCGCTTTGGGTCCGCCGTGCAGCTGACGGGCGATCGAACAGGGATCGCCACCGCACGTTTCCAGCCCATCGGTCATCAGGATGACAGCGTTGACCTGACCCTCGGCAGCGTCCGGGAAATCAAGCTCGGATGATTGCAGCGCCAGGGTGAGCGGCGTCCAGCCCACCGGCTGATAGGAGTCAATGACTTCCTTCATCGCGTCGGTTTGCACGCCATCGACGGGAACCATGAGTTCGGTTGAGAGACAACTCTCAGCGCGCCCAGCTTCGTTGTTCGCGCCCTTGTGTCCATAGACGCGGATGCCGACATTGACCCCATCCTGCTGGGGCAGCTGTGCAATGATCGACTGAAGCACCGATTTCGCGGCATCAATGCGGGTGATGCCCGGTTCGATCTCTTCGGCCATCGACCCCGATGCATCGAGGATGATCTCCACATTGACTGTGCCGGCGGGAGCATCCGCGGCATCCTGATCGTCATCTTGCGCCACGACCGTCTGGATTGTCAGCAAGGTTGCACAGAGTGAGACAAGGAGTGCGCCAGCCAGAAGTATCCGGTGAATGTTCACAGGCAGAGTCACGAGCGGCACCTCCCACTTCCCCGATTCATTGAGACCGAAAACCCCGGTGAGCATCCTATCGCATCTGTCGCCGATTGTGCAGTGACGATTCAACGCAAAACACGTTCCGGCCCCTCCAATGTGATCAACGTCACCTCCGGCGGGCAGTTCAATCGGATCGGCGGCCGGTACACTCCGCTGCCACGCGACGTGTAGACCGGCATTCCGAGGGCATCGTTCAATCCGGTGCTGTACTTCCGTCCGTGTTTGGGAAGCCAGACCGGTTTGATGCCTGGCAGCTTTACCTGACCCCCATGCGAATGACCCGAGAGCTGGGCGATCGCTCCGCGTTCGGCAACCTGATTGGCAAACTGTGGTTCGTGCCAGAGCGCGAGGACAGGGTCGTCCGTGTCTACCTGATCGAATGTCCCGTCCAGATCGGGGACGCCATGCAGCGAATCATCGATACCGGCGACCCACATTCGCGCCCCTCGCCAATCGATGGCACGCGACTCGTTCCGGAGAACAGGTATGCCTTCCTGTTCCAGCGCCTGCGTAACTTTGCTGGCCGAGACGAAGATGTCGTGATTGCCGAGTACCGCCAGCGCTCCCAACGGCGCCGATCGGGCCAGTTGTCCCAGGATAGGCATCGAATCGCGCAAGAATCGGGGTGACTCCGAAACGTAGTCACCACCAAAAAGAACCAGATCGGGCGATTGCGCGGCAAGGAGACCGCAAACAGCGGAGATCGCCGGAGGGTCGACAAATGGGCCGGCGTGCACGTCGGTGACGAACCCGATTCGCAGCCCGCTCAGCCTGCTGTGAGGTGACTTCAGGGAAATCGTCAGGGTCCCGAGCACCGGACGGTAGGGGTTGTGGCGTCGCACGCGCCAATACGTCCCGGCTGTAGCGACAGAGAGTGCTGTTGAGGCAACAGCGACGCCTTTCAGGATGCGGCTCGGCGCGTAGTCGCTCACGTCTCCGGCGGTCACAGTCAGAGATACCGGTCGATGATCGCCGCGACGATCAACCCGGTGGTCAGCGCCAGTCCAACCCGGAGATGCAGGCCAGCAGTGTGGCGCAGCGCCTTGTTGAGTTCGGCAGGCCCGGAATCACCATTTACGATGCGAACCAGATCGATCGCCACGGGCAGTGCTGCAAACGCGACCAGAACCGGCCACAGCGAGGAGTCATAGACCACAAGGGCGAGAATTGCGACATACGCCCCGTAGACGAGCGCCGCATACTCGCGGTTCGCCCAGGTCCGGCCGAAGACGCTGGCGAGCGTTCGCTTGCCGGCAGCGTGATCGAACTCGATGTCCCGAATGTTGTTGCAGTGCAGGATGGCTGCCACGAGCGCCGAGACGGGCAGCGAAAGAAGGACCGCCTGCCAGGTCAGGTGACCGGTGTGCACATAATACGCACCGCACACCATCACCAGTCCCATAAAGATGAAAACGGTGACTTCGCCAAGCGCGACATACCCGAGCGGTTTTGGTCCACCCGTGTAAAGCACGGCCGCGGCCAGGCTGAAAAGCGCCAGAATCAGAATCGTCCAACCGGTCTCGTAGACGATGTACAACCCAAGCACCGTAGCGATGCCGAGGGCGACGATCGCGCCACGCAACACCTGCGCTGACGAGAGGTAGCCGAGCTGGATGACCTTGGACGGTCCGAGCGACTCGTCGTTGTCGATCCCTTTCCGGTCGTCGAAGTAATCATTGGCCAGATTGGCGCCGGCATGACAGGCGACCGACGCCACAAGCATCACCGCAAAGAGCACCGCATCGAACTGACGATCGACAAGGGCCAGCGCGGATCCCACAACGATTGGGACGACAGACGCTGTGAACGAGAAGAAGCGGACAGCCTGGAACCAGATCTTGAGGGCGCCTGGTCGCTGATCCGCGGTGCTTCCGAGAGGGGCGGTAGTCGAACTCATGAAGCGCGATTCCACGGTACGACAATCCGCTCGATCAGGTCGAGTGCCAGAATCAGCAACCACCCGAGAATCGCGGTGACGATCAGGCCGACATACATCTTTTTGATCGCCAGTATGGAGTAGCTCTTCCAGATCAGCGCGCCGATCCCCTGGCTGGGGGAGAGGAACTCGGTGCCGACGATGACGATCAGCGAAAAGCCAAGCGCCAGCCGCAACCCGGTGAAGATCGCCGGCGTGGCCCCCGGCAGCGCCACACCGAAAAAAACCTGGGAGCGAGATGCCTGGAAGTTCTGGGCGACGTCGCGGTAAACCGGATCGAGATTGAGCACCCCGCTCATCGTGTTCAGCGCAACGAGGAAGAAGATCGAAATGGCGACGATAGCCCATTTTGCCGTTTCGCCGGTGCCGAGCGCGATGATCACCAATGGAAGCAGGGCGATTTTGGGAATGGCATAGAGCGCCGTGGCGATCGGCATCATGAAAACGCGAACCGGCCAGGAGAGTCCCATTGCCAACCCGAGCAAGATGCCGGGAATCGCACCGAGCAGGAAACCTCCGACGATGCGCACCAAGCTGACACGAATGTCGGTGAACAATCCGTCGTTGCGAACCATCGAGACCGTGGTGTCCCAGAGGCTCGACGGGGGTGGCCAGAAAACCCGGTTGACCCGCCCCGACCGGGAAACCAGCTCCCAGGCGATCAGGAGCAGGAGCGGCGCCGCCAGAGTCAGACCGACTTCGAGCAGGCGACGGTTGCGGCGACTCATCGGACCGTTTCTCCGGCCGCACGTCGTGCCATCTGGACTTCCTCTTTCAGCAACGCCCAGATTGCTGAGAACTTCTCGGAAAATCCTGGATCGGACCGCACCGTCGCCTGATCGCGAGGTCGTCCGAACTCGACAGGGATGATCGCCTTGATCGTCCCCGGTTGCGCCGACATGACGACAACGCGGTCGGCCAGCGTCAGCGCTTCATCGATTGAGTGCGTGACGAAGACGACCGTCTTCCCGGTCTGCTCCCAAATGCGCAGGAGCTCCTCCTGCAAAATGAACCGTGTTTGCTCGTCGAGCGCCCCGAATGGCTCGTCCATGAGCAAAAGCTGCGGATCGACTGCCAATGCCCGGGCGATGGCGACCCGCTGGCGCATTCCTTCCGAGAGCTGATGAGGCCAGGCTGAAGCGAATCTGGACAGACCAACGAGCGAGAGGAGCGACTCCGTCCGCGCTTTCTTGACCGCAGACGACGCTCCGTTCAGCGAGAGACCGTATTTCACATTGTCTGAGACAGTCAACCAGGGAAAAACGGAACGGCCCTGAAAGACCATGGCGTTGCGGACAGCCGTCTGATCGGAGGACGTGACTGCAATCGTCCCGCTGGTCGGCGTCTCCAGCCCGGCGATCATTCGCAGCAGGGTCGTCTTGCCGCAACCGGACGGTCCCACGATGGCAGTGAACTCACCTTCGTTGACATTCAAAGAGACATCATCAACCGCGACGACCGGGCCGCTACGTCCTTCAAATATCCGGGTAACCTGATCGACTCGCACCGCAGCGCCGCCCGATGCCCTGGCCTCCGCTGTTGCGGTCTGGGCCTGGGCATGGGGTGCAAGTGCGACTGCCATCAGATGGTTGTGGCGCCGTCAGGCCGGCGCGGCCCGCGTTTACGGCTGATTTGGATTAGTTTCCGCAACGGCCGACAACATGTAGTTCTGATCGATGATCGATGCCGGATCGATATCTTCGTCATACTCGAGAAGGCCGCGTTCCCTGAAGAACGATTGCAACTCCTGCAATCCATCAACATTGATGATGCCATCAGTCGCGTAGACAGGTGGAACCGAAGCAGCGATCAGTGAGGCGGGAACACCAGTGTATGACTCGATGATCGCCAGATTGGTCGGATCGGCGAATCCATTGTCGGAGAGATCGAGCACCGCCCGCATGTAGCCGGTGGCAAACCCTTCGGCCAGCTCGGGATTGTCCGCAAGCCAGTCATTGTTGGCGAAGACCAGAGTGGGCTGTATGCCTTCGATCGGAAAATCGGTCGCCAGCCGAACGGCGATGCCGTCCTGCTCGGCTTTCGTGGCCAGCGGCTCGCCGATCATCGCGGCGTCGATTGCGCCGGCTTCGAGTGCGGCGACAGCGTCAGGAAACGCCAGTGCTTCCACGGTGACATCGTTGATCGTCAGACCACCGGTCGAAAGCGCGGCATTCAGCCAATATTCCGTGGCGCCCGGCGCGTTCACTGTCACTGTCTTGCCTTCGAGGTCGGCAACCGAGGTAATTTCACCAGAAAGACAAGACTCGCGTGAAATCATCAGCGGCGTCGCCACTGGAATGCCTTCCTGGTGACCTGGAGCAATGACCGTGATCGGCAGGTCCTGGGCGACCGCGTTCCAGAATGCCGGTCCTGCACCACCAATCGCAAGATCGAGCTCGCCGGTGGCCGTCAGAACGACAGGATCGGAACCTCCCGGGAAGGGCACGAGCTCAACATCGAGACCTTCTTCCGCAAAGTAGCCCTTGTCCTGCGCGATCATCACCGGTGCAAAGATCGAAACCGGAACGTAGCCCATTTTGACCTTTGTCAGATCGTCCGGCTTCTCAGGCAGCGCTTCCGCCGTCCCCTCGACGGTGACACTGGAAACGACTGGATCGCAGTTCAATGCTGAACCAGGTGTACTCTCCTGCGCCCGAGCCGGGCCCGCTGCAACGGCAACCAGCGCCGCGAGAAATACCACCGCCACAATTCCCAGGCGGACAACTACCGAAACCGATCGCATCACATGATTCTCCTGATTCGAGCTGAGAGCAAGGAAGTGTCGTTCAAAACGCTGAATGTGAATCGTGCACTTTGCACTGACGCCAGTGTACCAACCGCTGCGGCACATTGTGAAGAAATGCACGAAGTCTCGGATCGGCCGGGAACCGGATGTGAAACTAGTAGCCCTTGCCTGATTTCACCTTTTCAAGATCGAACGCATCGCTCTTGATGTAATCCATCAATCGCTTCTCGCGACTCCGGATCGTCGAGACCGCTTCCGGAAGCTTGTCCAACGCATCGGTCGGCACCACAACGATGCCGTTCGCATCGCCGTGCAGGATATCGCCCGTGCGAATCCATTCACCATCCATGAATACTGGCTCGCCCACCTCATGGATGGCGAAATTGCCGTGCGCCACCACGGCGTACTGTGCGTAGTAGTGGAAACCGAGCTCATGAACTTCGGCCAGATCGCGATATCCACCGTCGGTCACCATACCGACCGCACCCAGGCGCTGGGCCAGTGTCGACATCACTTCACCGGCGTATGCGCATCGTGACGGTTCACCGCTGATGTCCTGCATCACGATCACTGACGGCCTCGGCATCTGGGCGAGTGCATCCCACATCGCGTAATAGCCGTCGCGACCTGCGAGCACCGAACCGCGCGGGTTCGAAACCTTCACCGTCAGCGCCTGGCCAACCATCACGCCGAGGTCATCGAAGAGCGCTCGCACGTTACCGCCGACATAGCCTTCGGTCCGCTCGCGGCTGGAAACCAGCTCGATCGCATTGGCCATCGTCGGCGAATCGACCGACAGAAGGAAGTCGAGCGACTTCTGATCCAATACGCTCTGTGGTGCGGAAAACTCGCTCACCTCTGCTCCTCTCAGTGGGATACGCGCGTCGATAATCAGGAAACCGACGTCAGCGTCAACATCGGTTTGTACTGTCCTTCGAATGCAGGTTCATCGACGATGCCGTTCTTGCGGTCCTCGACGACCTGCAGGATTTCCTGCTTCAGCGCCTCGATCATCTCCGTCTCGGGAACCGTTCGCACGATCTTGCCCTTGCGGAAAATGACGCCTTTGGCATTGCCCGCGGCCAACCCGACGTCGGCGTCTCTCGCTTCGCCTGGACCGTTGACGACGCACCCCATCACCGCAACGCGGATGGTGTCGTTCACTCCCAACAGAAACTCATCGATCTGGTTGGCGATCGTGAAGAGATCGACTTCGACCCGGCCACAGGTCGGGCAGGCGATCATCGTTGCGCCCTTCTGACGCAGCTCGAGCGATTTGAGGATTTCGTATCCCACGAACACCTCTTCGACCGGGTTCGTGGTCAGCGACACGCGAATCGTGTCGCCGATGCCCAGCGCCAGCAACGTGCCAAGTCCGACCGCGGAACGCACACTGCCTGCTCGCGGGGTGCCGGCTTCGGTGACGCCGAGATGGAGCGGATAGTCGTTCGGCAATGCCGCAAACCGCCGGTAGGCCTCCAGCATCACTGGCACCTCGAATGCTTTCAGGCTGACCTTGATCAGTCCGAAATCGAGGTCTTCGAGAATCTTGATGTGACCCAATGCGCTGCGGACCATCCACTCGGCGCGGAGATCGACCTGGGTGGCGTTCTGTTCGGCCATTTCATCGACGAATTCGCGCGTCATCGGCGCGACAGAACCGTAATTCACACCGATGCGAATGGGAGTGCCCCGCTCTTTAGCTAGCTTGACGACCTCGACGACATCGTCATGCTTGCGGATATTGCCGGGATTGAGCCGCAGACCGTGAATTCCCGCCTCGAGCGCTTTCAGGGCCAGTGTGTGCTCGAAATGAATGTCGGCGATCAGCGGCACGGGCGAATGCGGAACGATCTCCGGCAGGGCCGCCGCCGCTTTGCGATCGGGCACCGCGATGCGCACGATCTCGCATCCGGCATCAGCCAGCTCACCGATCTGGGTCAGTGTGGCAATGGGATCGCGGGTGTCGGCGGTCGCCATCGACTGCACCACGACGGGATTGTCGCCACCAATTCGCATACCACCAACGTCGAGAACGCGCGTTTTTCTGCGAGGCGCTACGAGCATGTCAGGCGCTCCTCATGATTAGCGAAGGAATGAGTCACCGCCGATGATTCGCTTGATATCGTTGAAGGCGATGATAAACATAAGACTGATCAGCATGATGATTCCGACCATATGCACCAGCCCCTCTTTTTCCGGGGCGATACGCTTGCCGCGAATCACTTCGATGAACACAAAGAGCAATCGGCCCCCGTCCAGCGCTGGGAGGGGGAGTAAGTTGAGGAAAGCCAGATTCAGGGAGAGAATGATCGCCAGGTTCGCCAGCGTCACCCATTGCGGCAACGTGCTTTCCTCGATCAGCTCACTGGTCAGCTGACCCATGCCGACAGGACCGGCGACCTGCCCAAGACTGTCCGTGTTCGTCAGCACGTACCGAATACTCTCGAACATCAGGGTCGTGGCCTCCCAGGCTTCCTCGAAACCGCGCGGGATGACCATCAGGGCCGGGACATCTTCAAAAATGGGCGACTCTCGAAGTACCTCGAACCCCGTGGTGTAGACGAGGCTTTCACCCGTAACGCTGCGGGGCACTTCCACCTCAGTCTGATAGATCACGCCATCGCGCTCATACTCGATGGGAAGGTCTGCTCCCTCGAAGCGCTTCAGCTCCGTCTGCAACACATAGGCATTGTCGACAGTCCGGTTGTTGGCGCTGACAAGTCGGTCGCCCGGTTGCAGGCCGGACTGGGCAAGCGGTGATCCTGTCGCGATAGCGTCGGCATAGACGTCGCTGACGGTACGTTGGGCCAGGTTGACTCCGACGCGCCCTTCGCCCTCGGGCGGATTCTCGCGCGGGATGAGCGTAGTCTCGACCAGCGAGCCGCGTCGTTCGAGGGTGACGCTGATTTCCTCACCGGCGTTCTTGCGCGTCGAATTGACGATCTGCTGCGTCTGCTCCACATCATCGCCGTTGATGGCCACGATGCGGTCGCCGGCTTGCCAGCCAGCCTTCGCTGCGGGTGAGCCTGGCGCGACGGCATCGATGTAATTCTGATAGTTCGGCAGACCGTTGACGCCGACGACAAAGATCATCAGCACGATCGCCAGCAGCAGATTCATGATCACGCCGGCCGAAAGGAAGAATGCCCGCTTGCCAGGCGGCTGGGCATTCATCGAATCGGGGTCCATGTCGGACCCATCTTCGCCTTTGACGCGCACGAAACCACCGAATGGAATCCAATTGATCGACCAGAGCACACCCTTGCGGGTGAACCCGAACATCCTCGGCGGAATGCCGATCCCGAACTCCTCGACTTTGACACCGCACATGCGCGCTGCAACAAAATGCCCGACTTCGTGAACGAAGATCAGGACACCGAGAATGGGTATGATGTAGAGACCGTTGAGAAAACTGCTGGAGAACAAAAACTCGCTCCGTGACGGACCGGGGCGCACATTAACGCAGGACAACCGATCCAATCGGGAATGGTACCACTGCCGCACCGCTTGACTGAGGTCCCGGGGGAGTCCATGCTTTGGCTACACCGCACGCAGCGAAAGGCGTTCTGATATGTCCACCGCGACAACTCTTCTCACAGCCGACCAACTCGACCAGTTTCCGAACGACGGCAAACGCCGGGAAGTCATTGAAGGGGAGTTGTACGTGTCGCCCTCCGCTGCCCGGAACCATCAGGACCTCTCGATGCACCTGTCAATGATCTTCTATCGAGCGATCTACGAAGAGGGTGCAGGCAGAGTTTTCGCAACTCCGGATGTGCGGTTTTCTGAAATCGATCAGGTGCAGCCTGATCTTGTGGTCATTCGAAGCGACCGGCTTGGCATCTACGAAGGGCACATCGTGCACGGCCCTCCGGATATCGTGGTCGAGATATTGTCGCCGTCCAATGCACGCTACGATCAAATCGAGAAGAGACGGTTGTACGAGAAGTACGGCGTCTCCGAATACTGGATCGTCGATCCAAAGCTCCAGATGCTGACCATCCTCCGGCTGACCGACGGCGTCTATGTCGAAACTGAACCAGAGAACGGTCTGCTCCGCTCGACGGCCATCGTCGACTTCACGATCGATCCAGAAGCGCTTTTCGCCAGGGTGAGCAACGAATAAACCCCGTTTCGGAGGATTTCGGTCATGTCAACTGCAACAATGCTCTTGACGGCAGACCAACTCGAACAGTTTCCAGATGATGGCAAGCGCCGGGAGATCATCAGAGGAGAGCTTCACGTGTCGCCGGCAACGGTCAGAGATCATCAATTCCTTGTCAAACGAGTCCTCGGCTTGCTGGTTCGAGAGATCGATGAAAAAGGCCACGGCGAGGCGTTCCCCGGACCAGTGGATGTTCGCTTTTCGCCTGGAGACCAGGTGCAGCCCGACGTTATCGCACTCTCGAACAGCAGATTGCACGCCTACCAGGATCATGTCATGCACGGAGCGCCAGATATCGTCGTTGAGATCCTTTCTCCGTCCAACGAGAGCTACGACCTGATCGAGAAGAAGCAACTCTACGAGCGCTCTGCAGTTTCGGAATACTGGATCGTCGATCCAAAGCTCCGAACGGTGACGATTCTCCGTCTTGCCGACGGCGTCTATGTCGAAACCACACTCGAGAACGGTCTGCTCCGCTCGACGGCCATCGTCGACTTCTCCATCGATCCCGCCGCGCTCTTCGCAAAGTCGAGCGCCCAATAGCGCCTCACGTCGGCCCATCGTCCGGGTCATAACAGTGAAAATGAGACAGAACTGTCCAGCCTCGAGATTTGAGCACGCGCTGATCTGGCTGGAACAACAGGCTATGGGAACATTCCAGTTACGTCGACCACGATAGGAGTTAGTAACCAAATGTCTATAGCCCTGCCGCATGACCGCCACCGGGCGGGAGCACATCTCGAAAGCGTTCTCAGTTGCCCACCCTAACTATGGACACCGCGCGACCATGTCGGGACCGCGCTCCTCAACGAAGAAGGTAGCCGACAAGAAGGGCCGGCACGAAGCCAGCCCTGATAGACGACCATTTGCACTGGGAACAAGGAATCTTGGTAAACCTCTACGCGGCGCCCTCGATCCAGACCCAGGGGAGGCTCCACATAAAGCCGTAGCCGTTCGGGTAGAAGTTGTGCAGCGTCGTGGTGTAGCCGGTTCTGGCGACGCCGAATCGCAACACCCCAATTGGCTGGTCATCCCAGATCAGCGCCGACTGTTGAATCAGCAGCTCGTTTCTCGCGTCCGCATCGAACTCTCGGCGCTGCTGATCGTCGAGCGCATCCCATTCTTCGCTGCAGTAGCTGCCGAAGTTCAGACCGAACGAAATGGCATCGCAACTGAAAAGCGAGGTCTGGCTGCCGTCGTAGGACGTCGTCACCGCCAACAGGGCCATGTCGAAATCGTGCGTTTCCAGGGCGTCGAGGAGGGCTGGACCAGAGACCGATCGCGGCTCCATCTTGACGCCGACCTCGTCCCAGGCGTCCTGCATGTAGGAGACGATCTGTTCGACCACAGAGTCGCCGCCGGCGTACACGAACTCGAACTCGAACTCCTCGCCATCTTTCTTGAGCGGTCCACGGTCGCCATCCCGCTCCCAACCAGCGGCGGCGAACAATTCAAGCGCCCGGGCCGGATCGAAGACATATTCTGGCGTCATCCGGTCGGGAGCGTAAGCCGGTGAAATCGGCGGCTGGGTACCAGTCGCCGCTTCCCCGTATCCCAGGAAAATGCTCTCGGTAATCGCGTCACGGTCGAGCGCATAGAAGAGCGCCTGGCGGACGTCCTGTTCCTGGAAAAGTTCGGTGACAGCCGGATCCAGGTTCATCGTGTAGTACGTGAACTGGAAGAAGTCGTAGATCTCGACATTCAAACCGTCAGTCGCCTGCACTGCTTCCATCTGGGCCGGCGGAATGATTTCCATAACATTGATCGACTTCTGCTGAAGTGCGATCACCGACGCATCGGCGTTTGGCAGGACTTCGAGGCGAAGTGCCTCGATGTAGGGGACCTTGTCGTAATACTCGGTGTTGCGGGTAATCGTGACGCTCGAACCCTGCACCCATTCCTTGAATCTGAACGGACCAGTGCCGATGACGCGACTGGGATCTTGCCCTGTCGAACCACCGTCGAACGACCACGCTTCCGGCCCAATCGCCCCCCATACATGCTCGGGCATGATCACCACCGCGCCAGGACCCTCGTAAAGGAATGTGACCGTCCGCTCGCGGGCCACGAACTCGACGGTGTCGTCATCGATCGCTCGGTAGCTGTCGATTGCTTCATTGACGATCGACCGGTAGAAAAACCCCGTGTTGGGATCGAGCGCGGCATCGAAACTGAACACGACATCCTTCGCCGAGAAATCGACACCGTCGTGGAACTTCGCGTCTTTATTCAAATGGAATGTATAGGTCAGTCCGTCTTCCGAAACCTCCCACGAGTCGGCAAGCCCAGGCACTGGCCGGCCATCGACCGGGGAAACGCCAATAAGACCCTCAAATATTGCACCGGTGATCAGAATCGTCGGGGAGTCATTCGTCAGCAATCCGTTGACGGTGCTGATGTCGGTTGATTCACCCAGCACGAGGGTTCCGCCGTCAGTCGCGGCAGCCTCCATCGGGTAGGCGGCCTGCAGCTGAGCCTGAAACTCGGCGCGCGTGAGCGGGGCCAGGAGCGAGGGCGCAGCAACAGCCCCTTCGGCGCCGGGTGACGCGATCGGCGACGTTGCCGGGCTGGCGACTGGCGATGGCGACGCCGCGGCCGTGGCTTCGGGCGTTGCTTCGCCCTGAGTCGATGCAGCAGTTTCCGTCGGTGGCGCGCTGGTCGCGGTCGGATCATCATCGTCGTCTCCGCCACCACACGCGGTGAGGACAAGAGAGAAGACGATCAGACCAGTAATGAGCATCAGCCATCGTCTCAGATGACGCGAACCGTTGGGCAATCCGGAAATGAACATGCTTGCGAATACCTCGAAGGCGTTGTCGCTCCTTGCAGGGAGCCGAATTGACTGCCGCACTATACGATGCGCTGACCGAATAGAGGCAACCCCAGCGAATCGCTACAATGCGCCAGATTCACCGATGGCGGATTCCGCCGCAAACCGCATCTTATGTTAGAATCGCGCGGCTCTGATTGCCGATAACCGCCGTTGAAGGAGGAGATCGGCAGCATTTTCACGATGGGCGCCTGACGCCTGTGCGCAGTCGTCCAGTGGCGGGAGGTCGCCGATGATCGTTGGGATCCCGAAGGAAGTCAAAGATCGCGAGAACCGGGTTTCGGTCACTCCCGCCGGAGTAGCGGAGTTCGTTCATCGCGGTCATGAGGTCATCGTCGAGGCTTGCGCTGGGGATGGCAGCGGGTTCATCGATGCCGAATTTGCCGCGGCAGGCGCACGCATTGCCGACACCCACGCTGATATCTTCGCCGCTGCCGACATGATCATGAAAGTCAAAGAGCCGATTCCCGCCGAATACTCGCTTTTGCGCAAGAATCAACTCCTGTTCACCTATCTTCACCTTGCTGCTGAGGAAACCCTCACCAGGGCGCTGATGACAAACGGCGTCCAGTCTGTCGCGTACGAAACCGTGCAGCAGGCGAATGGGTCGTTGCCGCTGCTGGTTCCCATGAGCGAAGTCGCGGGAAGGATGTCGGTCCAGATCGGCGCCCACTACCTGGAGCGCACAAATGGGGGGCGAGGCGTCCTCCTGGGCGGCGTACCCGGTGTCGCGCCGGCCAGTGTGGTGATCATCGGAGGCGGGATTGTCGGATTGAATGCCGCGCAGATCGCGCTCGGATTTGGCGCTGAGGTCACGATCATCGACCGCAGCCTCGACCGTCTCCGTCAGCTCGACGATATCCTGCACGGTCGCCTGATCACGCTGGCTCCAACCGGCCACACCATTGCTGAGGTCGTCAAGGATGCCGATCTCGTGATTGGCGCGGTCTTGATCGCTGGCGCCAAAGCGCCGAAGCTGGTGACCCGTGAGATGGTCCAAACCATGCGTACTGGTACGGTAATCGTCGACGTCGCGATCGATCAGGGTGGTTGCATCGAAACGGCCAAACCGACATCGCACAGCGCCCCAACATACGAGGTGAACGGTGTTGTCCACTATTGCGTCACGAATATGCCTGGCGCAGTGCCGAGAACCAGTACGCTGGCGCTCTCGAATGCGACACTTCCCTATGCGCTGGAGCTGGCGGACCTCGGTTTGGCGGCCGCCGCGCAGGCCGACAGCACACTGGCTAGCGGAATCAACGTGTTGAATGGCCACATTACCCATCCGGGTGTGGCCGATGCATTTGGTTTGTCATATTCTCCGTGGGAGTCCGTGATCTAGCAGGTCGCTGACCACGGCATATCGGCTCAGAGGTACATACACGATGGATGATCAACAGGTTCTTCAGCAGGAGATCGAGCGATTTCTCGGTTCACTGGGACGAGAGCGACAGTTTTCCGATAACACCATTGCCGCGTACAGGAACGATCTGACGCAGTTCAAGGAATATCTGCAGGCGCCGCCTGCGGAGGATCAGTTGGCGCCGTTGTCACTCTGGACCGAGCTGACTCCCGAAAATCTGAACCGGTACTTGCTTCATCTCCGTCAACGTGATTACGCGCCATCAACCGTTGCTCGCAAAACAGCGGCATTGAAAACGTTTTCACAGT
>CAYWSE010000036.1:0-34716 GCA_964461025.1 uncultured Sphaerobacteraceae bacterium
GAAAAGAGATTCACCCACTGGGTTGACAAATCATTCCATACCAGGCAATGGGCAAAGGGCAACAGGCAAAAGAGGACGGGCACTGGGAGCTGGGAGCTGGGAGCTGGGAGCTGGGAGCTGGGAGCTGGGACAGTGTAGCAGAGGGCGTGTTGGGTATTTGTAGATGTAGATGCCCGGGTCGGGCAGGGCTTGCCGGGAGCCGCGCAGAACAAACTTGTGGCCAGGGTTACGAGATCTCTACGGGATTGGCGGGTTTCAGGAAAGTTGTCGTCGGGGGTCAGCGTCGCCTGGGTTGCGGCGGGCGCACGCTGTGCGCGGCTACGGGCCTGGTGACGAGGATCAAAGGTTGGGGGCGGCGGGCGCATTGCCATGCGCGGCTACCGTTTGAGGGCTTCGAGGTGGCCATTGTGCAGATGCCATTCGGTAGTGAGGTCAAGGGCGTCGATGAAGGCGCGATCGTGGGAGACGATGACGAGGGGGCCACGATAGGTCGAGAGGGCTGCCTGGAGCTGTTCGATGCCGGGCAGGTCGAGATGGTTGGTTGGTTCATCGAGCAGGAGGGCATCGGCGCCGCGGCCGACGATGCGGGCGAGCTCGAGACGGAGTCGTTCGCCATAGCTGAGGAGGGCAACGTCCTTCATCACTTCGCGGCAGGTGAAGAGAAACTGATCGAGCAGGGCTCTGACGGCGGATTCCTCGCCGGTCACCGCGCTGCGCATCGAGTCGAGCACCGTCTGCCCCAGTGGAGCCGAAGAACGGAGATGTTCCTGGCGCAGATAACCAATGGTCAGATCGTCCCCTACGACGACCTTCCCTGAGCTAGGCGGTTTGCCGGCCAGAATCTCCAGAAGCGTCGTTTTGCCGCTTCCGTTTGGGCCGGAGAGCCAGACGCGGTCGCCGCCGTGCATTTCGAGATCGATGTTCTCGAGAATGGGGCGACCGTTGACGCATTGAGTCACACCGCTGGCAGCGAGGATCAATCGCCGGCTGGCATCCCCAGATCGAGCCAGCGATGCCAGGTAGAGCGTGCGGTCGTAGGCGGGTTTCTCGATGTGGTCTGCACCGGCCAGTCCGCGTTCGAGACGACGTTCCTGAACGACGGCCCGGCGAGCGGTCCCTTTGGCGATTTTGCGGATGGCGAAATTGATCGTGCTATTTTCCGTCCGGCGAGCGCGGTCTTTCAGATCGCGGATTTCCCGTTCGACGCGGGCGATTTCCTCTTGCTGATCGCGGTACCGGGCCAGGGTCACTTCCTGCGCTCGCTGCCGAGCCTGGACGTAGTCGGAATAGCCGCCGGGCCAGGTGGTGAGCTGATGCGTGATCTCGTCGATGGCGAGGATGCGGCTGACAGTGTTGTCGAGAAATGCGCGGTCGTGCGAGACGATGATAGCGGCTCGCGGCGATGACTGAATCCAGTTTTCCAGCCATTTGAGCGCTGGAAGGTCGAGATGGTTGGTTGGTTCGTCGAGGAGCAGCAAATCGGGGTTGCCGAGCAGGAGCGCGCCAAGCGAAACGCGCGTCTTCTCGCCGCCACTCAGCTGTGCGATGGGCCGGTCGAGTGGAATGTCGCCGATGCCGAGCCCGGTGATGACTTCCGCCATCTGCTGCTCGACATCGTAGCCACCGAGCTGCTCGAAGCGTTCGAGGGCGGCGGCATAGGCGTCGAGCGTGGCCGCGTCTGAAGTCTCGGCAAGGCGGGCGACCGCGGCATCGAATGCTGTTTTCGCCTCTCGCCATTCCGGATTGCTCGACGCCAGCAGATCGGACACGCGAGTTGAGGCCTCGACCTCGAGCTGCTGCGACATGTAGCCGGCAGTGGCGCCAGGCTCCCACATCACTGAGCCGGAATCTGGCGACTCCTGACCGAGAATGATGCGCAACAGGGTCGATTTGCCGCTGCCGTTGGCGCCGACCAGCCCAGCCTTCTCACCGCGTTGCAGGGTGAAGCTGACGTCGTCGAGCGCGAAGGAATCGGCAAAGTGTTTGGAAACGCGATTGACAACTAACATTAAGACCTCGAGTCTGATGACCTGCTTCAGACTCGCGGCGAACGCGATCGCGCATTGTGATGGGGTTCAAAGAATCCGGCTGTGGTTCAGCGCTGGGATTGGATCGTTCGCCGCAAGATGAAGCACCAGATGGACCGGACCAGTGTCCGGCTCTCCAAAAAACAGTGCTTTGTCTCTTAGCTCTTCACCCGGCCGCCTCCACGAAGACCAGTGGAAAGGCTATCAATGGCGAATCGCTATGTCAAACCAAGACACATCGATCACCGCTTGAGCGAACCGAGGAGGCCGCGCGACAGGGCCTTGCCGAGCTCGCGACCGAAGGTGGAGGCGGTGTCGCCCAGGAATTCGTCGAAGGGGTCTTTGGATGAGCGGCTCTTCGAACTCTGTTTGGCGGCCTCGCGTTCGAGTTTTTCGCGTTCCATCTCGAGCTCGGCGCGCTCTTTCTCGAATTCCTGTCGCTGTCTCTCCGCTTCCGCGTCGAGCTCGGACTGCTTCAGCCTAGCCTGCAGAATCTCAAATGCGCTTTCGCGGTCGATCGACTCGTCGTACTTTCCGGCCACAGGCGAGGCGGCAATCACCGCAGCGCGTTCCTCCGCGGTCAGCGCTCCGATCCGGCTGCGGGGCGGGATGATGAATCCTCGCTCGACAACGGTCGGGGCTCCACGCTCATCGAGAAAGGAAACGAGTGCTTCACCGACTTCGAGCAGAGTGACGGCTTCCTCGATGTTGAAGTTCTCGTTGACGCGGAAGGTCTGGGCCACGGCCCGGATCGATTTCTGATCGCGCGGCGTGTACGCCCGCAAGGCGTGCTGCACCCGGTTGCCGAGCTGACCCAGCACGACATCGGGGATATCGATCGGCATCTGGGTGATGAAGAAAACGCCGACGCCCTTCGAGCGGATCAACCTCACAACCTGCTGGATGCGATCGCTGAGCATCTTCGGCATGTCGGCGAAAAGCAAATGCGCTTCGTCGAAGAAAAAGGCCAGGACAGGCTTCTCGGGATCACCGACTTCAGGAAGCGTTTCGAAGAGATCCGAAAGCATCCAGAGGAGAAACGTGCCGTAGACCAGAGGCTGATGAAAGAGCTTTTCCGCGGCGAGAACGCTGACGTATCCCCGGCCCTCGGAATCAGTCCGAAGAAAGTCGTTCAGATCGAGCGCTGGTTCACCGAACAGCAGATCGCCGCCGGCTTCATCCAGCCGGAGCAAACCACGCTGAATCGCCCCAATCGATGCTGGGGAAACCGCCCCGTAATCAACGCTTAGCTCCTTGCGCTTGTCGCTCACGTCGTTGAGCAATGCGCGGAGATCGGTCAGGTCGATCAACGGCAGCTGTTGGTCGTCAGCATAGGCGAAGGCGACTTGCAGTACACCGGTTTGCGTGTCGTTGAGATCGAGCAGCCTGGCGAGCAATAGCGGGCCCATCTCGCTGATGGTCGTGCGGACGGGATGTCCCAGCTCGCCATAGACGTCCCAGAAAATGACCGGCGCGGCAGTAGGTTCGAGTGGAGGAAGGTTGAGATCGGCGAGGCGATTGTCGACGCGTTCATTGCCGCCGCCGGGCGCGGCGAGTCCGGCCATGTCGCCCTTGATGTCCGCCACGAAGACGGGAACGCCGATCTCGCTGAACTTTTCGATGATCGACTGGATGGTGACGGTCTTGCCGGTACCGGTGGCGCCGGTCACGACGCCGTGACGGTTGGCCATTCCGGGCAGGAGTGTAAGTTCGACATCTCCAGCTTTCGCAATCAGCAACGGTTCAGCCATGGCGCCAGCACATTCCCCCGCAATCGACCCGTCCTATTCGTCTCGGGAGACTATAGTCGAGCGGCAAACGGGCACGCATTGTTCTCGGCACTACTGCTTCACGCTCAAGCGTGCGCGATGTCATACTTGAGGGAACGGTGTAGCCATTCGGAGAGTCATCATGACCGTCACACTCACTCCTCAAATTGAGGAAATCATCCGGAAGAAGGTCGAGGCCGGCCAGTACACGAATGCCAGCGAGCTCGTTGGCCAGGCGGTACTCCAGCTGGAGGCCCGGGATCGGCAGATCGAACGTCTCAACGCGGCCCTTCAGGTTGGGATTGACCAGGCTGATAGAGGCGAGCTGATTCCATGGACACCAGACCTCATGGACAGACTGGAACGCGAGGCTGATGAAATGGTTCGATTGGGAACGCCCATCAGGCCCGATGTCCAGCCGTAACGTCGACATCTCAGAAGATGCCGAGAGTGACATCAGGCACGTTCTCGCGTACACGCAGAAGGTCTGGGGGCCGGAACAGCGAAGGCGCTATCGGCGTCAAATCGACGGAGCTCTCGAGCGGCTGGCGCAATTCCCTGAATCGGGAGAAACGGTCGAAGGCTTCGGAACCGATTTGAGAAGATCGTCTGTCGGACAGCATTCCATCTACTATCGGAATTCCGGCGAAACAATCGAGATCCTTCGAGTCCTGCACAGCAAAATGGATGCCAGCTCCCATATCACCGTCGACCCCTGACCGTCATACCTGCCGCTCGCCTCGTTGTCACGCGGTTGATACCCTGCCCAACACTCCGTTGGCACTTTGCAACGACCTGAACCCGACCATGTGATCAGACGCCCGGACGATCCGGTTCGCGGCGGCGCTCAACGGGGAGGTCGGTCATGGTCACCAATTCACTCCACTCCACCCGGGCAGCCGGGAGCGCTGGCATCCTGCAACACATCGAAACGGGCCGGCTCCTCAAGATCCTTGGGGCGGTTGGTATCCCGGCCCTGGCCGGGCTGACGATGGCGTTTGCCATGCCGCGCGGACCGGTGACGAGCGGGCAAGCGTTGCTGTTGATGGCTATTGGGCTTGCGTCCGGCGTGGTTGCCGGGGTGCTGGTTCGGTCGCGATGGGCACTGCTGTTCGCACCGGCAGCAAACGTGATGGCATTCGAGCTTGCTCGCGCCGATGCCGTTGGACCGACGGTCGACGGCATTCACCTCGATTCGACGTTTGGCATTCTTGCGTTCGTGTCGGGGCGTGGCATCTACCTGATTCTGGCCATACTACCGATGATGCTCGGCGTTGGCTACGGATTGGCAATCCACAAATACCGGACCGGATACGACTTCCACTCTCTCAGACGCAATCGGCATTGGGTGGGGAGACTGGCCTTGCTCGTGCCGACGCTGCTGCTGGCGGCTCTGGCGGTCTGGATCGCGCTTCCGGCATCGACTCCGTCCGTCAGCGGCGCCGATGGCAACAAGGATATTGCCGAACTAACCGCGGTCAATATCGGCGGCGTCGATCAGTGGCTGGAAATCCGCGGGGCGAGCGAGGATTTACCGGTTCTTCTTTACCTGAGTGGTGGGCCCGGTCAGAGCGATTTGGCGCTGTCGCGAGCGCTTCTCGAAGAGCTGACTGCCGACTTCATTGTGGTCGGATGGGACCAACGCGGCACGGGCAAGTCGTATCCCGCCTTCGATCCGGACACGATCACACCGCAGGTTTTCGTCGCCGACGCCATCGACGTGACCAACTATCTTCGCGACCGTTTTGACGAGGAGAAGGTCTACCTGATGGGCGAGTCGTGGGGATCGTTGCTGGGCATTCTCACCGTCCAGGCGCGCCCCAATCTCTTCCACGCCTATATCGGCAGCGGGCAGATGGTCAATCCGAAGCTGACCGACCAGCGAATCTATGAGGACCTGATCGCAGAAGCCAGACGCCAGGGCGACGATGGACTCGTCGATCAACTGGAAAGCTTCGGTCCGCCGCCCTATGCCGATCTCTGGGCATATGGCGTGATCATGCAGAACTACCCGCTGATCGAAGGGGACTACGATCCGCCGCAGGCGTATCTCGACCGGGGTGAGGAGTCAGGCGTGGGGTTCTGGGGGATCATGGGAAGCGAGTACAACGCCATCGACAAGGTCAACGTTCTGCGCGGACTGATCGATGTCTTCGCCACGATGTACCCGCAGCTTCAGGAGATCGATCTGCGCGTTGATGCACCGACCCTTGAAGTGCCGGTTTATCTCTTCGATGGCGAACACGAGCTGGCAGGTCGGCGCGATCTGGCGCACGAGTGGTTCGATCTGCTGCAGGCGCCGGCGAAGGAGATGTACACATTCGAGGACGCCGGACATGCCGTGGCATTCGAACATGCCGACGATCTGCACGAGATTCTGCTCGATGTGATCCTACCGGCGACCTACGAGCAGCCGCCTGCGAGCTGAGGGAGATCTGTCGCGTCTACTCGCTGCGAAGCCAGACTTCCATGCGACCAGGTACGCGGTTGGCCCAGACAAAGTACGGAATCAACCTTGCGGTCGCGTCGTGTCGTGATGCGGCCGCCGCCACGTTCGCGACGGCATAGAGCTGGCCGTCCCAGACTGGATCGGGCGACTCGAGGGAAACGGGCAACGTGAGCGTGGTCACGCCGCCCAGCAGACCCGCCTGGTGGCTCACGCTGAACTTGGAATCAGATGAAACGATGACGTCACGCGGATCGATGCCCTCATTTCCCGCTTCCTCCAGGCAATAGAGGACCGGACCTCGCATCACCGCCACCCGGCCGGCGTTCTCGAAGAGGTGCGGATGGGCCTGCAGCTGCCGCACCGGCATGGGGAGGGTCATCTCGACGAGGTCGCCCGCGGTCCAGGCACGGTGCAGTTCGGCATAGCTTCCGGGCGAGACATGCTCACTGACCGGTTCGTCATTAATGGCGATGCCGGCCCCGTCTCCTGCCCAACCAGGAACCCGCAGGTAGAGGGAGAAGTCGCCGCCGCTTTGAACCGTGACGCGCACCTTGCCATCCCACGGATAGTCGGTTGCGATGTCGAGGTGGACAGGCGACCCGTCAGGCTGACGGGCGTTCACCGTGCCTTGGGCATAGAGGTGCAACCACACGCCGGCATCCGAGGTGGTTGCGACGTAGCCACCGATCGAGGCCAATGTCCTGGCCAGATTCGGCGGACAGCACGCGCAGTCGAACCATGGCTCGCGGCGATGGGTGCCGTCGTCGGCCAGGGGGTTCTGATAGAAGTAGAGATCGCCGCTCAATGAGATGCCGGGCAGCATGGCGTTGTAGAGCGTCGTTTCGATCAGGTCGGCATATTTGGCGTCGCCGGATATCAGCAACATGCGCCAGTTCCACATGATGCTGCCGATGGCGGCGCAGCTTTCGGTGTAGGCCCGCAGATTGCCAAGCTCGAAATCGCGACCGAACGCCTCGCCGTCCCAGCGCGAGCCGATCCCACTGCTGACATACATCCGCCGGGAGACCATGTTTTCCCAGAGCTGGTGCAGGGCCGCAAGGATCGTTTCGTCTCCAGTTTCGGCGTAGATATCCGCTGCTCCAGCGGTCAGATAGACCTGGCGGACCGCGTGCCCAACGACCGATGTCGCCTCGCGAAACGGCACATGATCCTGGTGGTATTCGTCGCCCCCTACCAACCCATAACCACGGGCATCGAGGAAATAGAGCGCCTGGTCGATGTAGCGCCGGTTGCCGGTGGCGCGGCCAAGCTCGACGAGCGCCAACTCGACTTCCTCGTGGCCGTCAGTGCCAGGAGTTTTGCCTTCCTCTTCCGGTCCGAACGTGTCGCATATCAGATCGGCGAATTTGCAGCAAATGTCCAGGAGTGATGTCTTGCCGGTCGCCCGGAAGTGGGCGACGCCGGCCTGGAAGAGATGACCGGCGCAATAGAGCTCGTGCGTGACGGTGAGGTTCGTCCAGCGTTTGTCGAGCTGATCGACGGTGTAGAAGTTGTCGAGATAGCCGTCTGGCAGCTGAGCGTCGCCGACGATCTGGATGACCTCGTCGACGAGCGAGTCGAGGGCGGGATCGTAGTCAACCGCCAGGGTCCAGGCGGCAGCCTCGAGCCACTTGTAAACGTCCGTGTCGTTGAAATAGCGGCCAAAGAACGGTCCGTCGAGCGTTCCTGCAGCCCGCCGGAAGTTGTCGAGTCGCTGACTGCTTTCCAGAAGAGCGTGTTGTTCCGGGATCGTGCGATCGGTGGTGATGCGGCGGCGAGGCTCCCAAATAGTGTCTGCGAGACGCACGTCGCCGACGGCAATCGGCCGCAAGAGCGCGTAAAGGCTGTCGGACGTGTCGACAACGACGGCCCGAGTGCGAAGTTCGACTGTCATGAGCGCCTCCTTAGCATTGTCGTTTTCATGGCCAAAGGTGAACAGGCTGGATTCTGTTGCGGCAGGAGATTCCTCCACTCCGCTTCGCTCCGGTCGGAATGACGATGGCTGGTGTCGCGCACGTGCCTATCCCTTTACTCCGGTGAGAACGACCCCATGGATGAAATAGCGCTGAGCGGCGATGAAGACTGCAATCGTCGGCAGGATCATCATGGCCGAGGCCGCCATCAGGTAGGCATATTGAGATGAGAAGTTCCCCTGGAAGAGCGAGAGACCGAGTGACACGGTGTATTTGTCTGGAGAGGTGATGTAGATCAGCGGCGCCAGAAAGTCGTTCCACGTGTCGAGGAAAACGAAAACGGCAACCACAGCCAGCGCAGGTTTCGAGAGGGGGAGCACAATCTGCCAGAAGATCCGGAACTCAGACGCGCCATCAAGCTTCGCGGCATCGGATAGATCGCGAGGAATCGTGCGAAAGAACTGCCGAAGCAAAAAGATGAAGAAGACGCTGCCACCGAACCAGTTCGGGACAATCAGCGGCAGCCAGGTATCGATCCACTCGAGTTCTCTGAAGACAATGAAGCGAGGAATCATCAAGACCGTGAAGGGCAGCATCAGCGTGCTGAGCAGGATCATGAAAATCAGGTCCCTGCCCGGAAATCGCAGCCTGGCGAATCCGTAGGCCGCCATCGACGCGGTCAGCAACACACCCGTGATGTTCAAACCGGCAATGATCAAAGTATTCGCGGCATACCGGCCAAATGGGTAGACAGTGGTCGAATCGCGAAAGTTGGACCAGACGAAGGGATTGGGTATCCACTCCGGCGGGTACCTGAATATCTGGGACTGCTCTTTGAGCGCGGTGCTCAACAGCCATGCGAGCGGGGCCAGCAGCAGGATCGTCATGAAAACCAGCACGAGCAGAGTCAGCAGTCTTTCGGCGCGAACAGCCAACTTCAACCGGCTCCCGCCAGTCGATGGAAGTGGAGCGTCATGAACCGATGCGGACATCGTCAGCGGCCCTCGTCTTCGTAGTAGACCATTCTTCCCAGCGTGCGAAAGATGAGCAGAGACAACAGCAAGATGAAGGCGAAAAGCACCCACGAAAGCGCCGAAGCGTAGCCCATTTGAAAGTCGCGAAATCCTCTCAGATAGACAAAATAGCTGTAAAACCTCGTGGCGTTCTGCGGACCACCCTCCGTGATGATGAACGCCTGGGTGAATATCTGCAGCGATCCGATGACGCCGAGAACGCAGTTGAAGAAGATGACCGGGGACATCATCGGGATCGTAACGACGAAGAGCCTGCGCAACGCGCCGGCGCCGTCGAGCGCGGCCGCTTCGTAAAGATGTTCAGGAACGCCCTGAAGCGCGGCCAGATAGATCACCATTGTTCCGCCAAAAAGCCAGAGCGACATGATGACCATTGCTGTCATGGCAAATCGGGGTTCCTGGAGCCAGAGGATCTTGCCAATACCGAGCTTGCCGAGCAGGTAATTGAGCAACCCGAACTCAGAATTGAAAATGAACTGCCACAGAAACGAAGCTGCGGCCACCGGAACGACCACGGGGAGGTAAAAGGCAGCGCGGAAGAACGTAATACCGCGGATCTTGGAGTTGAGCAGCAGCGCCATACTGAAGCTCAGCACCTGAAAGAGCGGGACAAGAATTGCGGCATATGTCAACGTTGCACGGACGGAGGCCCAGAAAATCCTGTCGTCCCACATCTTCCGAAAGTTGCCGAGCCCTATCCATTTGGGTGGCTGTATCAGGTTCCAGGAATGGAAGCTCAGCCAGAGGGAATAGAGCATGGGACCGGCGGTCCAGAGAATGAATCCCAGAACCGCCGGCAGGATGAAGATATATCCGGCGATGGCTTCCTTCTGTCGAAGCGTCAGCCGGGAGCCCTGAACGGAGACTGCCGGTGCACTTGCGACTGTTTGAACTTTGGCTTCAGCGCTGGCCACCGCCCGCCGCTCCCCGAGATTCTTGCTACACGTCCGCCATCAATGCCTGCTGTTCCTGCAAGTGAGCGCTGATTTCATCCAGCACGCCTGAGTCGACCAGAGCTTCCTGGGCCGTCTGCGCTCCGATCCAGACCGGGTCGAGCGCGGAAACGATCATCTCGTTCGCTTCCGCATATCCGGCCGGATAGAAGAGATTGTGCCCGTAGTTCGCGACATAGTCGGTCACGATCTGGTCGTAGCCTTGAGGATGGACTCCCTCTGTCATCCATGAGGCGATGCCTTCGGGTGTCAACAAGGATGTATGGCTCGGCAACCACAGGCCTGCCTGGATCAATCCCAGCTGATACTCGTCAGATGACAGATAGGCCAGCAGCCTCCAGGCCTCTTCCGGATGCTCGGTCGAAGAGCTGATGCAATGACTGTGGGCCAGGAGTACCGTGGCCGGTTCCTGGAATACGGGAAGCACTCCGCAACCGTAGTTGAAGTCGAGCTTGGAGATATCCTGCAGCGACCACGATCCCTGGACGATGATGGCCACGTTTCCCGTGGCGAGCGCTTGCCAGTCAGTTCCCATTTGCGACAGGACAGCCGGGACCGGAGCAATCTGATCGACGTTCGTCAGATCGGCGATCGCTTGAATCGCCTGAACGGATTCGGGCGAACCATGACCGGCGGTGTAGTCAGTTCCCCACGTGTAGCCCCCGTTGGAATAGATCGCTCCGGCCAACGCGATATCGAAGGTCGGCCAGCTCACACCCCACTGTCTGACATTGTCGACGTCGAATCCGTCGTCGCCGGGATGGCGACCGTCCGCATCGAAGGTCAGCTGGCGGCCGTACTCTTTGAATTCCTCGAACGTCCAGGCTTCGGCCGGGTTCGACGAAGGTGGATCGATGCCGGCCTCGGCGAGGAGATCGGCGTTGTAGTAGATGTGAGGGGCGACCCAGCAGGATCCAATGCCGAACCATTTGTCGTTGACTGTGGCCCGCTCGAATTCCTGCGGCTGCAGGAAATAGTCGGGTGCGCCGAGGACCGGGTCGGCCTCGAGAAACTCGGTGACGTCCAGGGCCGCGCCAAGGGCGACAAAGTCGCGAAATGGGGTCGACCAGAAGAGATCGGGCGCCGTGCCGCCGGCGATGGCGGTTTTCAAGGCAACCTGCTGGTCAGCGGCGACCGGAATGTGAATCCAGTCGACGGTGATATCGGGGTTTTGCTCCTCGAAGGCCGCCAGTCCTTTGTCAACGTTCTGCTTCTCGAGATCACTCCCCCAGCCCATCATGCTGATTTCGGTCGATTCCTGAGCTGATGCACTGTTGGGGTTCAGGGAAAGTCCGGCGGCGCCTGCGCTGAGCGCGGCGGCCCCTCCGAGGAACGAACGTCGAGTCTGGCGATGGTTCGCGAGTCGGGAAACATGGTTGTGCATGAGTCGAACTCCTTTTCTCTAGCCAGGACCACAGTCATCGAACTGCTGATCGTCGATTGGGGATCGGCTTCCTCCTCTCTGCCTGCTTACCGCGGTGTGTGGCGGTATGACCAATGGGGGCATTGTTGCTGCCCGGAGCGGCGACTGTTCGTGGTATCTAAACGATTAGATTGATGCTAAGCTGCATATGCGGGTTTGTCAACTGGTCCACATTCCGAGGATTGAAGAAGCGAACGTCCGTCGCGCAGAATGCAACGGGAGTTGGGGATGGGCGATCGGTCAAAGCCAGGGAAGCGCACCACATTGCAGGATGTCGCGAGGCACGCCGGTGTGTCGACCGCGGCAGTGTCGTATGTCATCAACGGTGGACCACGGCCAACTTCACCTGAGCTGCGAGAGCGCGTGCTCAGCGCCATAGCCGAGCTTGACTACCACCCAAACAGCGCTGCGCGAGGTCTGCGAGGGAGGCGGACCAACACGATCGCGTTTGTCACCTACGACTTTCTGCCGAACGAGAGCTTTTCCTCACACTATCTCGGTCGTATGCTGACCGCGCTCACTCGGGAGCTCCAGCTCCACGAGCATTACCTGCTGATGTTTCCGCTGGCGATCGGCGACGATCCAACCCCATTGCGCAAAATGCTCAAAAGCGACCGTGTCGATGGGATCGTGTTGCGATTCGTGCAAGACGCGCCGCACACGGACGCGCTTCTCGACGTCGTACTCGAATCGGAAACGCCTTGTGTCTGTCTCGAACGACCGGGGCATGAGAGGTTTGGATTTCCCGCCGTCACATACGACGACGCAGAAGGAGGTGCGCTGGCGACTCGGCATCTCGTGAAGCTTGGACACCGGCGCATTGCACACTTGGCCGGCGATATGCGCTATGCCACTGCCCAGGACCGCTTTTCCAGTTACAGGCTTACCCTCGAACAGACAGGGATCGACTACGACGAGGAACTGACCGCTCCGGCAGCATGGGATACGCGGATCGCGCGCGATGAAACACACCGACTCCTTGCGCTCGCGGATCCACCGACCGCCATTTTTGCCGCAAGCGACGATATGGCCTTTGGCGCGCTTCACGCTGCCCGCGATCGCGGACTTCGGGTGCCGGACGATCTCTCTGTCGTTGGCTTCGACGACATTCCCCTCGCCCAGCAGCTCACCCCCTTATTGACGACGATCCGGGCGCCGCTCGACGAGATGGGCGTGCGCGCGGCGCGGCTTCTTTCGGGTCAGGCAAAGGCCGATCCGGAGGCGTTGGTGGAGACCAGGCCGGTGGAGCTGATTCGGCGGGATAGCGCGTGACGAAGACGGCGAGTCGGCGAGACGGCAAGTCGGCGAGACGGCGAGTCGGCGAGACGGCGAGACGGCAGGAGTGGCGTAACCGCAACGCACCTTCTTCTGAACGAGTACGAGCGACGGTCGAGGGTACGCGGGTTCGGACTCAGGACTTTGAACACAACTTGCACTTTCGTCCCCTTTCAGGGTATACAAACACTCTGCAATTCAGTGGATTGCAGGCGATTGGTTGCTGCCATGCACGACGCGAGAGCGTCTGAGGGCGGATTCGAGGTGACGCGATGAACACAATACAGTTCGTGGAGCGCCCCTCCCGCTCTCCGCTCAGGCGACCAGCGCGTTAAGCAACGCGCCGACGGTCGCCTCCAACGAGAATTTCACGAACAGTCGA
Source organism: uncultured Sphaerobacteraceae bacterium (assembly GCA_964461025.1). Classification (GTDB taxonomy): domain Bacteria; phylum Chloroflexota; class Chloroflexia; order Thermomicrobiales; family UBA6265; genus JAHBVL01. The sequence goes on from CAYWSE010000036.1 coordinate 13,226, forward strand.
TTTTTTCGTTTCTGGCGTCCTTCGCGACGCAAACGCCCGTATTGACGGGGACCAGTACGCGCCTTGCGTGCCTGAGCGACTCGGGGATGGTGAGAGCCCGGGACCGGCATCGCAGCGCCGAACGCGCCTCTGAGCGGCGAACCGAAGAAAGCAAGGCGACACCGATCGCCGGGCAAGTAGGTTCTGGTGGGTGGCTCCCACGCACGCAACAGCCGAGAGGTGCGCTCCATCCCCGGATGCGCAAGAAGGGTGGTACCGCGAGGGCCGGCGCTCCTCGCCCCTTTGGTCATCGATCCCCGATCGGCGACGCCACGCGTCTCGTCATCGTCGAGAGCCAGAGGGTACGCACCATGCCGGAGCCGGTTTATCTGAACAATCCAACCTCTGAAACGAATGTCGCTCCCACGCGCGTGGTTCCGGATCTGCGCGCCGTCGACCGCTCGGAAGAACTGCAAAGCAAATCGCTCGGTGGTTCGACCACGGCGCCGCTGCGAACGTTCACGATCAGCACTCGCCTGCAGGGACGGAGTCTGGTCGAGGACGTCGATCTGGCGCCGGACGAGATTCTCGATCTGCTCGATACCGCGGCCCGCCTGAAGCGAATGCATCATCGCGGCGAACCACACACGTATTTACCCGGCAAGACGCTGGGGATGATCTTCCAGCATCCGAGCACGCGGACTCGAGTGTCGTTCGAAGCGGGCATGGCCCAGCTGGGTGGCACAGCCGTGTTTCTTGGCGTCAACGATCTGCAACTGAAGCGGGGCGAAACGGTCGCCGACACCGCGCAGGTGCTCGGCAGGTATGTCGATGCCATCGTGGCGCGGGTGGTCAAGCACGAGCACATCGTCGAGCTGGCTCAGAATGCCGGTGTCCCCGTTATCAATGGACTTTCCGACCGGAACCACCCGACGCAGGCGCTGGCCGACCTGCAGACATTACAGGAACACTTCGGCAATCTGAAAGGTCTGAATCTGGCCTACTTCGGCGACGGCAACAATGTGGCGGTATCGCTGATGCTGGCCGGGGCGGCCACCGGTGTTAACGTCACCATCGCCTGTCCCAACGGTTTCCGGCCAGCGGCCGACATCGTCACACAAGCGAACTGGCTAGCGGCAGCGAGTGGCGCTGCGGTGACCGTGACCGACGATGCCGAAGCCGCGGCCACCGATGCCGATGCGATCTACACCGATGTCCACGTCAGCATGGGTCAGGAGGACAGCGCAGCCCGCGCTGTCGCCCTCGCTCCCTACAAAGTGACGCGCCGGCTGATGAGTCTGGCCAAACCGGAAGCAATTTTCATGCATTGCCTTCCGATGCACCGCGACGAGGAGGTCGAGGGGGCAGTTGTGGACGGACCGCAGTCCGTCGTCTTCGATCAGGCAGAAAACCGGCTGCACGCCCATAAGGCACTGCTCTTGCAGATGTTGTGCTAGCCGGATCGGCACTTTTATCAGGGTAAGCCGGAGGGATTGGCCCTCCGGAACGTATGAATTGGAACAAGTCGAAAGGAAACGACCATGAGTGCAGCAGGTGTGGAATGTCCGGAGTGTGGGGCTGAGATCGAGACCGGGGCGGTCGAAACAGGCGAGATCATCGTCTGCGCCGAGTGCGGGGTCGAGCTCGAAGTGTTGAGCACCGATCCGGTGACGGTCGGACCGGCCCCGGAAGAGGGCGAGGACTGGGGCGAATAGACCGAATCGGCGCTGAGGGAGACAGGCGACAGCGATGAGTGCAATCGGCATCGTGTGCGACCGGGTGAGAGTGGAGGAAAAGGAGCTTCTCGAGGCACTGCGCCTCGAAGAACTGCCTGCTCTGACCGTTCCGCCCACCGCCGCGCCGTTGCCGATTGGCGCCAGCTCCTGGACGGAAGCGCCGTTCGGCGAGTGCGGTTTGCTGCTCGATCGCTGTCGCGACCGGACGTCGGCCGCGTTCATGATGTCGGTGGCGGCAGACTTCGGATTGCCGGTGATCGGCGGCGGCATCGCCGCGACCGGAAACCGGCTGGAGGTGTCGCGGGCGCTGGTTCGAGCCGGGATTCCTCGTCCGCGCACACTGCTGGCATCGTCGGAAGAAGCAGGCATGACCGCACTGCGGTCGCTTGGTTTTCCGGCGACGCTCTTCTCGCTCTCTCCGAGCAAAGGTCCGCAACCGATTCTCGATGAGGACATCGCCGAGGCGCTGCTGGAGCACCGGCATACGCTGCTGGCCCCGGCGGCCCGGACGATGCTCGTTCAGGCCGGAGCGCCTGGCGAAACAGAAATCGCCACGATCGTCGTCGTGGATGGCGTCGCGGTGGCCTCGGCGGCAGCCGGGCGGCAGTCGCTACGCGAGCCGGCCGTGATGCGCCTCGCGGAGGAAACCGCTCAGGCGCTCTTTGCCACATTTGTCGGCGTGCAGATCGTCGAAGTGGATGGCGAGCTGATGGTGTGGGATGTCGATCCAGTCCCCGACTTCCGGGGGATGGTGTTGACGGGCGTGACGCCGGTCGGCAGCGCTGTTGCGACACTGGCGAAAGTACTGGCAACGAAGGAGGCGGAGCGTGGCATCGCCGTCTCTGTCTAGCGCCGCGCTTTCCGAGCAGGCGACCGTCGATCTGCTGCACGGACTTGTCTCGATACAGAGTCTGAGCGGCGGTGAATCGCAGGCCGTCACCTGGTTGACCGACCAGATGCGTGCGGCCGGGCTCAATGCGTATATCGACGACGCCGGCAACGCGATTGGCACAACCGGATCGGGACCGACGTCGATCGTCCTGCTTGGGCATATCGATACGGTGCCCGGGGACATCCCTGTGCGGATCGAAGAGGGCGTGTTGCACGGCCGGGGAGCGGTCGATGCCAAGGGTCCACTGGCCACGTTTGTCGCGGCCGCCGCCGCAGCGCACGGTTTGAACGCCACGATCACCGTGGTCGGTGCGGTCGGCGAGGAAGCGATCGGCTCGGTCGGCGCGAATCATGTGAAGGGTTGGCTGGCGCCGGACTTCTGCATCATCGGCGAACCGAGTGGCTGGGACCAGGTGTGTCTCGGCTACCGGGGCACGATTTCCTATGAATACGTGTTTCGGCAGGACTCGCGACATACCGCCGGACCGGGTGAGTCGGTCGGCGAAATCGCCGTCGCGTACTGGAATGCGCTGACCGCTGAGCTTGCCGCGATCAATGGCGAAGCGTCCGGTTTCAATGCGATTGGCCCCTCGTTGCGAAGTTTCAACACGACGGGCGACGGACTCCATGATGAAGCGAGGCTATCCATCGGTCTGCGATTGCCGCCGGCCGTCCATTCCGAGCGAATTTTGCCGCTGGTGCACGAGCTGGCCGGCGAGGCCCAGATCGAGATGTTCGGCATTCAGGAGGGGTATCAAACCGACAAGCGGTCGCCGCTGACGCCACCCTTTTTGCGGGCGATCAGAGCGCAAGGCGGGACACCGCGGTTCACGCGGAAGCTCGGCACGTCGGACATGAGTGTGGTCGGGCCAGCATGGCAATGCCCGATCGTGGCCTATGGACCGGGTGATTCTTCGCTCGATCACACGCCGGAGGAGCGAATCGTCCTCGACGACTATCTGAAGGCCGTTCGTATTCTGACGGAAGTATTGAACGCGCTATGACCTCATCGAACGGCCATGTCCAGACTGGACGTCACCGCGACGGCACCTTGCGTCTGGCGGTACTCGTTTCCTACTTGCGGACCGAGGAAAAGCTGATCCTGGCGGCTGCGCGGCAACGCGGCATCGATGTGCGGACTCTCATGGACCGCAAACTGGTGCTCGATATCACGTCGAATCAGCCGCCTGATCCGGAATACGACGTCGATGTGGTGCTCGATCGGGGCGTCGCCCACTCGCGCGCCGCCTATACATTGCGGGCGGTGGAGACGTGGGGAATCCCGACGATCAACCGTTCGTCAGCCACAGCGATCTGCGATGACAAGGCTTACTGCAGCATGGCGCTGGGAGCGGCGGGCATTCCGACGCCCCGCACGTTGCTGGCCTTTTCGGTCGAGTCGGGCCTCGAAGCGTGCGAGCAGATTGGCTATCCGGCGGTGATCAAACCGGTCACCGGCTCGTGGGGCAGGTTGCTCACCAAGGTGAACGGTCCCGAACAGGCGCGGGTAATTCTGGAGCAGAAGCTCGAAGTCGGCTCATTCCATCACGGCATCTTCTATGTCCAGGAGTTCCTGGAGAAACCGGGACGGGACATTCGCTGTTTCGTGGTGGGCGACCGGGTGCTCGCAGCGTCGTACCGGGCATCGGACCACTGGATCACGAACACCGCGCGCGGCGCCACGTCGCATGCCTGTCCGGTGACGCCGCAGATCGAAGAACTCTCGCTCAAGTCATGTTCGGCGGTTGGCGCGAGGATCGCCGGGGTCGATCTGATCGAGACGTTCGATGGTTACACGATCGTCGAGGTGAACACCGGGGGAGAGTTCCACGGATTGCTCTCGACGACACAGGTCGACATTGCGGCGGAGATCGTCGACGAAGCAATGCGGCTCGGTCGCTCGGCACTGGCCGAACGGATGCACTCGGGGGACTGACAACGTTGTTGACAGAACCTCGGGCATCTACGTAATCTCATAGGTGAAAGGCTTTGACAGGGACAGAGCCTGCGGACATGGAACCTCAGCGAGCGAGGCATCTGGTGTGAGCTTCGCGGAAATCCAGCCGTCAGGAGAAGACCCTTGAGCCGCCGGAAGAACCGGCGCCGATTCGGCGCATCAGTAGAACCGGCCGGGCGCTCCCGTTACAGAGATCGAGGCGGATTTCCGCCTCCCGAGGCCGGACCGCGCAAGCGACCGGCGCACAAAGGTGGCACCACGGAGCGAGGCCCTCCGTCCTTTGGACGAGGGCTTCATGCATGTATCTGGACCGCGGCAAGACGCCGCCGGTCGCCGCCGGAGAATCAAAGGTGCAGAGTCCAATCACAGTCGGCATCCTGATGTCACGCGTCCGCGTCGAAGAAAAGCTCCTGCTCGCCGAACTGGAGAGCCGGGGCGTCAATCTGGTGCGTTTCGACGATCGCGATCTCTTCCTCGATATCGAGCAACCGTCGATCGCCTGCGATGTGCTGCTCGAACGGGCGATCAATCATCTGCGGGCACTCTACGTGCTGAAGATCGTCAACGACTGGGGGTTGCCGTCGGTCAATACGTATGACGTGGCGAACACCTGCGGCGACAAGATGCTGACGACGACCGCGCTGATGCGAAACAAGGTGCCGAGCCCACGGACGATCGTGGCGTTCACGCCGGAATCGGCGCTGGAGGCGATCGAGTCGATCGGGTATCCGGTGGTCATGAAACCGGCAGTCGGATCGTGGGGGCGATTGCTGGCGAAGGTCAACGACCAAGATGCCGCCGAAGCGCTGCTCGAGCACAAAGTGACGCTTGGGTCGTTTCACCATGGCGCGTTCTACATTCAGGAATATGTGAAGAAACCAGGGCGCGACATCCGCTCGTTTGTGGTCGGCGACGAGACGATCTGCGCGATCTATCGCACCTCCCCTCACTGGATCACCAACACCGCGCGTGGGGGCGCCGCGACGAATTGTCCTGTGACGCCGGAGATCGACGAGATCTCGCGGGCGGCCTCGCGGGCGGTTGGTGGCGGCGTGGTGGCGGTCGATTTGCTGGAAAGTGAACGCGGGCTGCTGGTCAACGAAGTGAATTACACGATGGAGTTTCGCAACAGCATCGATACGACCGGTGTGAACATTCCGGCGAGGATCGTCGATTATGTCATTGAGGTTGGGCGCAATGGGTTGCCGGTCGGCAATCAGTCGATGGCCTCCCTTGCCTGAGCAGAAATGACCTATGGCGCATCGAACCAACATAGCAACCAGTCATTCTGAGCGGAGCGAAGAATCTCTCGTTCGGGTTGACTACGGCGCAACCAACAGCGCTGCGGGCCGCTTCCCGCTGCGGCGGCGGATTCTTCACTGCGTTCAGAATGACAGCGGTTTTTTGGACTTGTATGGGTGACGCCGCCTGGTGCGGCGGTCAGTCTGACCGAAGCATGGGCGATTTGAGCTTCACTATGGGCAATGAGAATCGGAGAATGACATGAGACTCAACGTATCGATTGTCGGCGGGTCGGGGTATGGCGGCGGTGAGCTCGTTCGGCTGCTGCTGAGTCATCCTGGCGCTGAATTGAGGCAAGTGACTTCTGAGCGGAGCGCCGGGAAGTTCATTCATACGGTGCATCCCAATCTGCGCAAGCGGACGCAGCTGAAGTTCGTCGCGAGTGCCGCGCTGGAACCGTGCGATGTGCTCTTCATCGCCTTGCCGCACGGCGTCTCGATGACCAAAATGAGCGAGTTCCGGCAGATCGCGCCGATCATCATCGATCTGAGTGCAGATTTCCGGTTGAACGATCCGGCGGGCTACCCAACCTGGTACGACCACGAACACAACGATCACGATCTGCTGGCGAAGTTCGTCTATGGCATCCCGGAGCTGCATCGCGACGAAATCCGCGAAGCAGATCTGATCTCCAGCGCCGGGTGCATGGCGACGACGTCGATTCTTGGTCTCTATCCCCTCTTCCAGGCGGGGGTGGTCGATTTGTCGATGCCGGTGGTGATCGAGGCGAAAACGGGATCGTCCGGGTCGGGCGGCGCTCCCGGATTGGCGTCGCACCACCCGGAGCGGCAGGGAGTGATGCGGTCGTTCAAACCGACGGGGCACCGGCATTCGGGCGAAATCATTCAGGAGCTGACGTTCGACGGCAACGTGCCGACGATCGCCTTCTCCGCGACCTCGGTCGAGGCGGTGCGCGGTATTCTGGCCACCTCGCATGTCTATCTGAAAGAGGACCTGTCGGACAAGGAGGTCTGGGCGTTCTATCGCGCTGCCTTCAAGGATGAGCCCTTCCTGCGCGTCGTCAAAGAGTCGAGCGGCATCCATCGCTACCCGGAACCGAAGATTCTGTCCGGCTCGAATTACTGCGATGTCGGATTCGAGCGCGATCCGCACAGTAAGCGGGTTGTGGTGATGGCTGCGCTCGACAATCTGATGAAGGGCGCAGCGGGTCAGGCAGTACAGTCGTTCAACCTGCGGTGCGGATTCGAGGAAACGTGTGCGATCGATTTTCCGGGGTTGCATCCGATTTAGGCAATGGGCAATAGGCAATAGAGTTGCTCCCCTCGTCCGCGGTCGGGAGAGGAGCCGGGGGTGAGGGACATCAACGCGTTCGGGAAATGCCAAATGGGAAATAGCCTGCTGACTGCTGACTGCTGGCAAGGACATTGACTATGAAACATGGATTCGTGATTACCCAGGGAAGTGCCCATGATTTCGTCGAGCTGGCGGAGCTGATCGAGGCATCGGGGTGGGATGCGGCGTTTGGGTGGGAGGTCGTTTACGGGCTCGATTGCTGGGTGTTGCTTGGGGCGATGGCGGCGAGAACGTCGCGAATCCAGCTTGGGCCGCTGCTGACGCCGCCGTCGCGACGGCGTCCCTGGAAGCTCGCTTCGGAGGTCGCGACGCTCGATCTCGTCTCAGACGGCCGAGCGGTGTTGATCGTTGGGCTTGGAGCTCTGGAAACAGGCTTCGCCGAAGTCGGCGAAGAAACCGACCGCCGGACCCGAGCCGAGCTGCTCGACGAATCGATCGATCTGATGCATGAGTTCTGGTCGGGAGAGCCGTTTACCTTCGACGGAACGCACTATCAGGTCGACTGGTCGGAGAAGAAGGACTGGGATCTCGTACCCATCCAGCAACCGGTGCCGATCTGGACCGTGGGGCTGTCGACCAGTACGAAGTCGATGGATCGCGCCTATCGGGTCGAGGGTGTTCTTCCATACAAACCGGGCGAGACACCGATGGAGAATGCGATCGCGCCGGATGACGTCGCGGCGATCCGGGCGGCAGCGATCGAGAAGAAGGGCGCGGACTCGACATTCGACATCGTTATGGAAGGGGTGACCCCGATTGGCGATGAGGCGGCGTTGGAAAAAGTCCGCTCATTTCGCGATGCGGGCGCAACGTGGTGGGTCGAGTCGATGTGGGGTGACAAGGGCGGCGTCGAGGCGTTGAAGGAGCGGATCAAGGCGGGGCCACCGATGCTTTAGGCAAAGGGCAATTGGCAAAGGTGGGCACTGGGCACTGGGCACTGGGATTGTCCCTCACCCTGTAACCTCTCCCCGTGCCCTCTCCGTCCCGGAAAGGGAGTCTCTCCCGGCCGCGGGAGAGGGTTCTGGTTGGACTTCGGACTACGGACCACGGACTACGGACTACGGACTACGGACTACGATTTACGATTGACGTAAGGAAACACGATGTATGTCTTGAAACTTGGTGGTGGAGCCGGAATTACACAGGATGTTTTCGACCGGTTTGCGGCTGATCTGGCGGGGTTGGATGAGACGTTTGTGCTCGTGCATGGCGCGAATGCGGAGCTCAGCCGGTTGAGTACGGCGCTCGGGCAGCCGCCGAGGATCGTAACGAACGATAAGGGCCGGGTTTCCCGGTACACCGACCGGGAGACAATGGAAACAATGCTGATGGCCTATTGCGGCAAGGTCAATAAGTTGCTGGTGACCACCTTGCAACACGCCGGCGTCAATGCGGTGGGATTGAGCGGCATTGATGGTCGTCTGGCGACCGGTAAGCGCAAAGCGGTGATCCGGGGTACCGAAGATGGCAAGACGAAGGTGCTGCGCGACGATCATGCCGGATCGCTGCAGGACGTTGACGTTACGCTCGTCAACTTGCTGATCGATGCCGGCTATCTGCCCGTGTTGACACCGCCGGCGATCGATCTCGAGGAAGGGACGCCGATCAATGTCGACGGCGACCGCCTCGCCCTTGAGCTGGCAGTGGCGCTGGGCGCGGAGGGTCTCATCTATTTTGCTGACACGCCGGGGTTGCTGCGCGATCGGGATGACGAGTCGACGCTGATCGGCGAAATCGACGCCTCCGATCCCGAGGGCGCGCTCGATGCGGCGCAGGGACGGATGAAGGTGAAGGTCGAAACGGCAGTCAAGGCTGTTGAGCGAGGGGTCGGCAGAGTGCTGTTTGCGGACGGCCGTACGGAGCGTCCCGTCAGCGATGCGCTGGCCGGACGCGGCACCGTGGTTCGAAACGCCAGCCTTTGAACAGCATCATCTGAAAGGATATATCCACCAATGACCGCACCATTTCCGACGTTGAAACTCGATTTGATCGCCGAGATCGAAAAGGACAAACAGATTCCCCTTTATGCCAAGCGGGATATCGCGCTGGTGCGCGGCGAAGGAGCGTATCTCTTCGACTCCGAGGGGAACCGCTATCTCGATGCGATGAGCAACTACGGCGTGGCGGCGTTGGGACATGCCGATCCGGAGTACGCGGCGGCGATGCTCGATCAGCTGCAACACCTGACCACCTGTCATCAAAGCTTCTACAACGACTCACGCGCGGCGGCGCTGGCGGCCATTTCGCGCATTGCGCCGGAAGGTTTGACACGGACTTTCTTTTCCAATTCGGGGGCTGAGGCGATCGAAGCGGCCTTGAAGTTCGCCAAGGTGGCGACGGGGCGCAACCACTTCGTGGCGGCGCGGCGCGGCTATCACGGACGCACACTCGGGGCGCTTGCGGTCACTGCCGATCCGAAATACCGGGGACCATTCGAGCCGTTCGGAGCCGAGGTCACCCATGTCGCCTACAACGATGCGGAAGCAATCGAAGCCGCCTTCACTAACGAAACAGCCGCAGTGATCCTGGAGCCGATTCAGGGTGAGGCGGGCGTTTATCCCGGCGAAGACGCCTTTCTGCGAGCGGCGCGGGAAGCGGCGACCGCTCGCGGCGCGTTGTTCATCGCCGATGAAATCCAGACAGGCTTCCGGACTGGTGCGCCATTTGCGATTTCGCAATCGGGCGTCCGGCCGGACATTCTCTGCTCGGCCAAGGCGATCGCCAATGGTTTCCCGATCGGTGTGACACTGGTGACCGATGATGTCTCGGAGAAGATTCCGGCCGGTACGCACGGGACGACGTTCGGCGCAAATCCCCTCGCCTGCCGGGCGGTCGTGGCGACGCTCGACGCGTTCGAGCGGCGCGATCTCTACACCAACTCGGCGAGCATTGGCGCGAAGCTGTTGACGACACTGGAAGGACTCGATCATCCCAAAATCCGCGCGGTGCGCGGTCGCGGTATGATGATCGGCGTCGAGTTGAAGGAACGGGTGACGCCGACGTTGAGGGCGATGCAGGAACGGGGTGTGCTGGCTCTGCCGGCCAGCTCGGTCGTTTTCCGCCTTCTGCCGCCCCTCATCTGGGGTGAAGAGCAGGTGGACGAATTCACGACGGCGCTGGTGGATTCGCTCGGCTAAAACGTCGTGCGACAATGTAAGCCTGTCGAACGAAGGCCATCATCCTGAGCGTCGCGAAGGATCTCCCGTCGCAGCGGACGGCGTCCCATAGCGCCGTTTGGTCCCCGAACGAGAGATTCTTCGCTTTGCTCAGAATGACGGCGTGTTTGGGCGGGCGGATTCGTGTGAACTCCAGGCAAGGGAGCAGGACGATGAAAAGACTTCATGCGCTGGCGCTGGCAATGCTGCTGAGCGTCGGGTTCATCGCGACCGCTCACGCGCAAACGCGTGGTACATCGTCATCGCAGTGTTTGCCGCTGGCCGTCGCGACGGCTCCGCAGACACCCGGTCAACCGTTGACGAGCAACGACATCGTCCTGACCAGCGTGAACGGTGAGGAGATCGCTCGCGCCGGGTTCGAGGAGCCGCAGCAGGTCTTTCCGGCGACCTACCCAGCCAGATCGGTCGTCCGGTCGCTGGGCGGCAACTACGGCATTCTCGATGCGGCGAATGGAACGGTCACTCCCCTGCTCGAGTTCGAGGGGGTCAGCAGTATTCAGTATGACGCTCCGGGCTTCGAAGTCCCGGACGATTCCCGTTTCGCGCTGTTTCAGGATCCCGTTAGTCTGGATGCGTGGCTTGTCGATCTGGAGTCGGGCGCCGGTCTGCCATTGAACGAGTTTATCGACGAATCCGATTTCATCATTGGCGCGGCAATAGCACCGGGCGACGAGTGGCTGGCCGTCTGGACCGGCAATGATATTGTCCTGTTCGACTTTGCAGCCGGTTCAACGACGGAATCACTTGGTGGCGGCGACGCTCTCGGTTATCCGTCGTTTTCCAGCAATGACGACACCCTCTTCTATCTCCGTCGCGGCGCTGACCGTGTATCGATTGCCGTGGCGAGAGATGTGGCGACTGGAATTGAAACGCCTCTGCTCGAAGGGGACGACCTGTTCGGTTTGCAGCGCTTTCCAGGCGACATCCTCGTCGTTATGACGGTGGATGGACTTTACCGGGTACCGAACGACGGGAGTAGTCCGGTGCTGTTGTTGCGGAGCGAGGAGGAGCTGCAACCGCGGGTGATCAACGCGACAGGGACGCACATCCTCGTTTCCGAGCGTCGAGATGACGTCATCAGCTGGCACCTTGTCGATGTCACCGGCGCCGGAGCAATCGACCTGCCGCCGCTCGAAGGCTCATTTCTGACGACTGTCGGCCGCCAGGCGTCCTGGGTGTTGTTTCAACCGAGTCTTCTTCCTCGACCGGCGGATCCTGGCGCGCAATACACCGTTCTCGATCTGGAAACTGGTCAAGCGCAAACCGTGCTCGAAGAGAGCGGCGACGGCGTCTATTTCATTGGCCCCGTCAGAAGCAACGACGGTCGCTTCGCGACGATCTGGTCGCTCTCGCCCGCGATTGGCCGTCTCTGGCTGATCGACGCGGAGCTTGGCGTCGCTCAGGAGATTGGCAGCTCCACCGGCAGCGCAGTGGGACTCGTGACGCCCGATGGTTGCTCGCTGGCCGTCGGCGTCTTCGACACGATCGGCGAGGGCCGTCAAGGCAGCGTACAGGTGATCGATCTCAAGACCGGAGAAGTCACCGCCGAGATCGCCGACGCGATCCTGCTCGGCTGGGCGCGCACGTAATTCGCAAGCAAGAGAAGACTACGGCCTCACTCCGACATCATGGGGATGTAGGCTCCGGCCCTGTGCCGGAGCAGACGGCCGGAGGCCGACAACTCGCGCGTCCAACACGAACGTCGTGGTCGGTGAGTCCGTTATGGCCCTCCGGGCCATTCCTCCGGCAGTGCGCTGGAGGCCACATCCATTCGGTGGTGGTAGTCGAATTTCTTGCTTGGGCGCTACCTGAGTGTAGGCTCCGGCCCCGTGCCGGAGCGGTCGGCCGGAGGCCGACAACCCGCGTGTCCAACACGAACGTCGTGGTCGGAGAGTCCGCTATGGCCCTGCGGGCCATCCATCGACACGGAGGTCGATGGGTACGGATTTGGTGGAGAGCCCGCGGGAACGGATTTGGTGGAGCACCCCGGGGGGGTAAGGATCAGGCAGAGCGCCGGAGGCTACATTCGAAGACAGCGGTTGGCCGGGGACTACAGTCCGGAAGCGGCAAGCTCCTCAGCGGCGATTGCATCGAGCCGGGCTTTGATTTCTGCGACCGCGGACTCGACCGGGACGAACTCGGGGTCAAGCGCGGTGCGACGCTTGATCTCGACCTGGCCCTTGGCCAGGTTGCGGGAGCTGACCGCGACGCGCAACGGGATGCCGATCAGGTCGGCGTCGTTGAATTTCACGCCGGGACGATCGTCGCGGTCGTCATAGAGCACTTCGACTCCGGCGGCGGACAGGTCGGCATACAGGGCATCGGCGGCGGCGATCGTGTCCGTATCCTCAGCAGAACCGATCGAAATCAGCGAGACATGGTATGGGGCGACGGAGAGGGGCCAGATGATGCCCTTTTCGTCATACCTTTGCTCGATAACGGTGGCCAGCAGGCGACCGGGACCAATCCCGTAGGAGCCCATCACGATTGGATGCTCCTGTCCCTCCGCATCGAGATAGTTGGCGCCCAGGGCAACCGAGTAGAACGTTCCGAGTTTGAAGATGTTACCGACTTCGATGGCATTCTCCGCGCGCATCACTTCACCACAATCGGGGCAGCGATAGCCGGCCTGGGCGGAGGCGATGTCCGCGACGATATCGGCCTGATAGTCGCGCCCGAGATTGACGTTGCGGAGGTGATACCCCGGTTTGTTTGCGCCGGCGACGAGATTGGGCGCATCACGGACGCTTTCGTCGACAACGATGAACGCGTCCTTGACGCCGACCGGCGAACCGTAGCCGGCTTCGGCTCCGACGGCGCGAATCTGCTCGATGGTGGCCGGCACGAGTCCGCTCTCGCCCGTCGCCATGCGCAGTTTGGTTTCGTTGATCTCGAGATCGCCGCGCACGACCGCGAAGATGAACCGGCCCGAGGCGCCCATGAAGAAGACGGCTTTCGCCGTTCGGGAGGTCGGCACACCGAGGAAATCGGCAAGGAGCTGAATGGTCGTTGTATTCGGCGTTTCGATTTCTTCCATAGGCAGCGGCGCTTCGTCCGATGAGGCATCGCGACCGAACCGGGCGACTTCCTGGTTCGCAGCATAGCCACAGCCACTACAGATGAGAATGGTGTCCTCGCCATTGGGCGAAAACGCCATGAACTCTTCGGACTTCGAGCCGCCCATCATGCCGACATCGGCGCCGACGACGATGAAATCGAGAGCGGCGCGGCGGAAGATGCGATCGTAGGCGACCCAGTGCTTCCGGTAGGAGTCGTCGAGACCAGCTTCGTCGAGATCGAGACTGTAGGCATCCTTCATCGTGAATTCGCGAACGCGAATCAGACCGCCTCGCGAGCGAGGTTCGTCGCGGAACTTGGTTTGCAGGTGGTAAATGATCTGTGGAAGCTGCCGGTAGGAGTTGATTTCGGACGCGGCGAGTGACGCGGCCACTTCCTCATGCGTCATCGCCAGGACCATGTCGCGATCGGCGCGATCCTTCCACCGGGCCAGCTCGGGACCGACCTTGAAGTAGCGACCGGTTTCCTTCCAGAGATCGGCGGGATGGACGACGGGCATCATCAATTCCTGCCCGCCGATGGCATTCATTTCTTCCCGGATGATGTTCTCGATCTTGCCGATAATCCTCCAGCCCAACGGGAGGATGCTGAACATGCCGGAGCCGAGCGGTCTGATCAAACCTGCGCGCAGACTGAGCTGGTGACTGATGATTTCGACGTCGGCAGGCGCGGCGCGCAATGTACGGCCGAACATTTGAGACATACGCATGGATCAGATAGCCCCTTATTGACGACATCCGCAGCAAACGCGGTTCAGCAGGGCAATTCTACGCGGTGACGCGGAAATGCTTGCGAACTACGCGAAAAGCGGATGAAAGGCGCCGAAAACCATTCTTGACTTCTGTATCAAGATATGACAATATAATCTGCAACGATCCTCACTAGGGGATCGCCTCATCAAGAGGAGCGGAGGGACCGGCCCGATGATGCTCCAGCAACCGGCGAAGCCATATCGCATACGGTGCTAAGTCCGGCAGGGGAACCGAAAGATGAGACACACCTCGACGTCCGTTGGACCCTCCTCCATTCACGCGCTCCCAGCTCAGATCGCGGTCACATCGATATGCGCGATGTGTACCGGCGTGATCTGGGTGTAGCAACCAAGCAACGACTCAGATCACATCCAACCCTCATCGATCCGGACCGGGTCGATGACCGCCATGTGCTTTCGCATCAGGCCACGACGTCGTTCAGCCTGCGCTCCCGAGCACGGCGGCTTTGTGGATCGTTTTTCGTGTGGACGAGTGGAATGGGCCGGTATCTTCTTGGACGCCTGGTGGCGGCAATTCCTACGCTGATTCTGTTGACGATCGTGGCATTTCTGCTGACGACCGCGGCGAAGGGCGATCCCGCCATGCTGGCGTTGCGGGCAGGTGGGCAGGATCCCAGTCCGGAAGCGCTGGCGGCTTATCGCGAGAAACTCGGGCTGAACGATCCGTTGCCCGTCCGCTACGTGACCTGGCTGGGAAATGTGGCGCAGGGTGATCTCGGCCGGTCGTCGCTCGATGGCCGATCGGTGACTACCATTCTGCGCGAACGGATCGGCCCAACGCTCCGGCTGGGGATTGCGGCCTTCCTGACTGCGGCGCTCGTCGGCATTCCGCTCGGCATGCTCTTCGGGCTCTTCGCCAACTCCCCGATCGATCTGATCGGCCGGTTTGGCAGCGTGCTCTTCGCCGCCATCCCGTCGTTCTGGCTCGCCCTGCTGTTGATCGCGTTTGTCGGCGAACGCTGGAAGCTGTTGCCGGTGGCGGGGTATGGCGGACCACGCTATATGGTGCTTCCGGTGATCGCCCTCTCCGCGGGCGCCGCCGCCAGTCTGATGCGATTCACTCGCAGCGCGATGATCGAGGTGTGGCGGCAGGACTACATCCGAACGGCGAAAGCAAAGGGACTCGCCTCGCAGTCGATCGCGTTTCGGCATGGTTTGCAGAATGCACTTCTGCCGATTCTGACGATCCTCGGACTGCGGTTCGGTCAGATTCTGGCTGGCGCGATCGTCATCGAAGGGATCTTCTCCTGGCCGGGAATGGGGAGCGCGGTGCTCAACGCGATCTCGTCGCGCGATCTCCCAGTCATGTCGGCGTACATCCTGCTGGCCGGCAGCTTCTTCATCTTCGTCAATCTGGTCACCGATGTCTGCTATGTCCTGCTCGACCCGCGAATTCGCCTCGGCGCGGTAGGCAGGAGCTGACATGTTGAGCGAATTCCCGGCACAGGCGATGACCTTCGACACTGTCGTCCCGGTACGTAGTCACCACCGGACGTGGGGCGGCATTCCCTGGGCCTCCTTGCGCAAACACTGGACTGGGTGGCTTTCGGGAGGCTTCATCCTCACCGTCGTTCTTCTGGCGTTTCTTGCGCCGGTGATCGCGCCTCACGATCCGAATCAAATATCCATGACGAATACGCTTCAATCTCCCGGCGCCGACCACTGGCTGGGAACCGACCAATTGGGACGCGACCACCTGAGCAGGATTCTGTATGGGGGCAGCACAACACTGACGATCGCTGGTCTGGCGATGCTGGGAACGGTCGCGCTCGGTCTTCTGGCTGGCGTGCTGGCGGGATTCTTCGGGGGCAGAACCGATCTGCTGATCTCGCAGGTGCTGAATATCCTGCTCGCGTTGCCGAGCCTGCTCCTGGCCCTGGCGATCCTCGGCATTCTGGGGCCAGGCACAACCAGTCTGTTGCTGGCGCTGATTCTGGCGGGATGGGTTGGTCATGCCCGCATCTTCCGGGCGTCGGTGCTCGCGTTGCGAGAGCAACTCTATGTGGAATCGGCGGTCAGCGTGGGGGCATCGTCGGGCCGGGTGATCTTCCGGCACATTCTGCCGAACCTGATCACGACGATCGCCGTCCTGGCCACGCTGGATCTCGGCGTGATGATCCTGACCATCACCAGTCTCAGTTTTCTCGGTCTGGGGGTGCAACCACCCACGGCCGACTGGGGAACGATGCTGCAGGAGTCTCGTCAGTACTTCGGGCAATACCCACTTCTCGTGCTCGCACCGGGCATCTGCATCACTGCGGTTGTGCTGGCCAGCAATTTTCTTGGAGACGCCATTCGAGACATCGTCGACATCGGTCACTAAAAAGAGGGGAAAGGAGAACGGTTTCCGGACGACACAGATCGCCCGGCGGGCGAAGCGCAACCCAACAACTGGCAGGTCGATCACGTTACAAGGAGCATCAGGTGTCACGTTCATTGAAATCAGTCCGGTCGTCCGGACCCGAAAAGAGATCGCGCTGGTTGATTCCCGCGCTCCTCATCAGCTTCGTCTTCATCGTGTCGAGCGGAGCGCAGGTTATCGCCCAGGAGGCGGAGCTGCCGTCGTATGTGCAACTTGGCGAAGGAGAATCGCTGGCGGAGAACCAGGAGCTGACGGTTGGGGTAAATCGCAATCTCGTCAATGGTGAAGAGGACTTCTGGTACGCCCACGCCAGTCTGCAGGTGTGGGAGCCGCTGATCAAGTACGACAACGAGTTCAGGCTTCAGCCGGGATTGGCGGAAAGCTGGGAGTTGAGCGAAGACGGTCTGGTCTGGACCTTCCATCTTCGCGACGACGCGGTCTTCTCCAATGGCACGCCATACACCTCGGCATCGTTCCTGGCGAGCATCGAACATGCCCGAGCATCGAGCGGCCGGCCTTCGCTCTTCCTCGGCGGCATCAACTTCCCCGAGATTTACGGCGAACCGACCAGCGTGACTGCGATCGACGATTACACGGTCGAGATCGCCTATGCGACGCCGCGTCCGCTTCTTCCCTATTCGATCGCCAATCACTACAGCGCCCAGTTCGAGGAAAACCAGTTCGATGAGAACTCGAACTTCACCGGACTGCCGATCGGCACTGGTCCCTTCAGGCTCGTCGAGTGGCAGCGCGATCAGTATGCGGTGATCGAGCGCAACGAGAACTACTGGGGCGAGAAGCCGACCCTGACGCGGATCCGGCTGAACATCTATCCGGACGCCAACTCGCGGCTATCGGCGCTGAAGTCGGGAGAAGTCGACGCGCTGGTCGAGCTTGGCGCGGTGCTTCCTGCCCAGGCAGGCGAAATTCGCGACGATCCCGATTATGTCGTCGAGGCATACAACACGGCCTGCAACACGTATCTCCTGATCAACCAGTCGAAGGCGCCTTTTGATGACGTTCGGGTGCGGCAGGCGCTAAATCTGGCCCTCAATCGCGATGAATTGGTCGGCGAGCTGCTGTATGGCTACGGTGTGCCGGCCAAGGGGCTGATTCTTCAGTACAACACGACGTTCATCAACGACGACCCCGACGCTCAGCTGCAATATGACACCGAACAGGCTGCCGCATTGATCAGCGAAGTCACGGGTGGTGGAACGGTCAGCTTCGAGCTTCTCTTCAACCCGCCGGGGCAGAATCTGCTCGGCTGGCCGTATCCGCTGATTGCCCAGTATCTGCAGGCGGTCTTGCAGCCGGTCGGGTTCGATATCTCGCTGAAGCAGCTGGAAGCGGCGGCGGTCACCGACTCGCTCAACAATGGTGAATACGAAGTCGCCATTTCGAACAACTGCTGGGCGACGGGCGATCCGAATTACCAGATTCGCCGAACGATCGGCTCGGAGGGAACGCTGCAGGGGACGCAGAACGGCAACTACAGCAATCCAGAGGTCGACTCGTTGCTCGACGCGGCGCAGATCGAGCTCGATCCGGCGCACCAGATTGAACTCTACGATCAAGCTCAGGCGATCGCGGTGCATGAGGTGGCGATCGCGCCTCTCTTCGATCAGCAGACGATCATCGCCTACCGGCCGTGGATCAAGGGACTGAGCCAGCGCATCGCCTATGCGCCGACGCTGGAAACGGTCTACCTGATCGAGCACGACTGACGAATTCTGCCGGGAACCGCGGAGCTCCCGCGGTTCCCACTCAAACAGGGAGCGGCACATCATCATGAGTGGACTGCGTGGTTACCTCGGCGACAAGCGGGCGGCGATCCTGACACGGCGGGAAAAGGCCGCGGCAGGCGACCTCCCCGCGGCGCCTCATCAACTCTCAGCAAATGTCACCGCAGAGGGAAGAAGCGGTGTACGCCGCATCAGGATTCGGGATTTTCAGATTTTGATGGATACGCCTTCGGATTTTGCCGGCTTCGACTTTGGCCCCGGCTCACCGGAGCTCCAGCTCGGCGTGCTGGGGAGTTGCCTGACGCACATCTTTCTGATCCAGGCGGCAGATCGTGAAGTCCCACTCGATGCGCTGTCGGTCGATGTGACTGGCGAGATCGAGTTCCGGGCCGGACAACCGGGCTTCGAGCACGTTCCCGTCTACCCGCACAACATTCAGTACACTGTTCATGTCGATTCTCCGGCTTCTCACGAGGCCATTCAGGATCTTCACCGGGCCGTGGAACGGGCATGTCCGATCCTGAACCTGCTACTGAATCCCAAGCCCATTGGCGGGAATCTCATCCATACCGGTGCGGCCTCACTCGCGGCCGACTGAGTTCCCGATGTGCATCTGTGCCCTGAAAGGTATGCGCTGGAATGTCACGTGAACGTCCCCTGAAACTCGGCTTCTTTTCCTATCTGCAGGGGAGCGATCCGGCGCCTTTGCTGTATGAGCGGACGATCGAGCACTTTGTCACTGCAGACCGGGTGGGATTCGATACGGCATGGGTGGCGCAACACCACTTCGGCCATCACGGCGGGCTTCCGTCGCCGATGGTGTTTTTCGCATCGCTGGCGGAGCGCACGCGTGGGCTGGGGCTGGGTACGGCGATCGTCGCGCTACCGCACGAGAATGTCTATCGGGTGGCAGAGGACGCCGCCGTACTCGACGTGCTCTATCCGGGCAGGTTGCAGTTCGGACTCGGCACGGGGTTTTCGAGCGACGCCGTCCTGGCCATGTTTGGAACGACTTCCAACCGGAGAGAAGCGTACGACGGCGCGATCGGCATTCTGAACCAGGCGTTCGAAGGAGCGGCACTCAATGCCGACGACGATCGTCTCTTTCCTCCGGCTCCCGGATTGCGGCAGCGGATCTGGGAATCGCCGGCCAGCGAGGAGCGGGTGGCCGAAGCAGCGCGACGAGGGAACGGGCTCCTCCTCTCCCGTGTGGCGATTGGCGGGGGGCCGCACGAGACGCATCCGATTCAGCGGCGGCTGGTCGACCGGTATTACGCCGAGCTGCCGGCCGGAGTCGAACCACGGATTGGCATGTCGCGCACGGTCTATCCGGCCCGCGACCCACGCGTCGCCGAGCGCGATCTGCGGGAGGGATTGAAAACGTCCGAGGCCGAGCTGGCGAAAATGGGACGCTCGGTGAATCTGCCGGTCGACGAGCTGCTCTCGCACTACAACATTCACTTTGGATCGGTCGATCAGGTGACTGAGTCACTGTTGCGGGAGCCGTTGATCGATGAGATCACCGATCTTATTTGTCAGGTGCAGCCGGGGTTGCCGGCGCACGAGCAGATTCTGGAGACGATCGAGCTGATCGGTCGCGACGTAGCGCCGGCGCTTGGCTGGCAGCCGAGCAATTTGCTGTTGCACGGTGCACGCTCGTGAGTGACGCTGGCGTGAAGAGATCTGTCCAACACAGCCTGTCATTCCGACCGCAGCGAAGCGGAGTGGAGGAATCTCTCGTTCGGGTACGCAAGCGATCCAGAGACAACGATGCCGGTCGCTTCCCGCCGCGGCGGGAGATCCCTCGACTTCGCACCGCTAGCGCTCCGTTCCGCTCTGGATGACAGATTCTTTTTCATGCCGCGCTGGTGCCGGCGCGCCAGTATGATGGCCCGAAATGACCCCGTTTTTCTTGTGCCACGCTGTCGCGCAGGATAGCGAGGCCGATGAAGAACGACGTTTCTGAACTCCGAGAGAGATCGCTTTTTCAGATTAAAGTCAGGGAGTACACACATTCATGAGCACCGTTCAAACAACCGGGACCGATGTCGTCAATGCCATTCTGGGCATCGACGGAACGAGTCCGATCGCGCAGTTGCGAAATCAGAAACCGGAGCTGGCCGAACAACTTCAGGCGTATTACGACGCTTTGTTCAATCCGACCGAAGCCTCTTCCGCCGAATTCCCAACCCAGGACCGATTTCTCATCGCTGCGCGGATTGCTTCCCATACAGATAGCACGGCGGTCGCCGAATGGTATGCCGCGAAGGCGATTTGCTCCGGCATCCCGGCGGAAACGATCGCTCGCGCTCGCGACGTCGCGGCGACGTGGCCCGATCAGACAACGCTCGGCGCGTCAGTGCGTCACGCCGATCTGGTGACGCTGACGCCGTCCGAGACGTCGCAAGAGAGCCTGCAGCGACTGAAAGACTCGGGATTGACCCCGGCAGGCATTCTGTCGCTGGCGCAGGTCATCGCCTTTGTTTCGTATCAGCTCCGGTTGATCGCCGGACTTCGCGCATTTGGAGATCAGTCATGAGTGCACCCGTTCGCGAAACCTTCACGCTCGACCTCCTCGAATGGTCGCCCTGGATCGAACGAGCAACGGAGACAGAGCTCTCGCCGGAGCGACGTGCGGCAGTTGAGGAGTTTGTCGGGACAGCGCCAAACACCGACTACATCAACGTTCTGTCGAACGATCTCGAAGCCGTGCAGGCGCGGGCGCTCGTCCACCGTCACGTCTACAGCTCGACTGATCCCGAACCCAGCGCGTGGCGCGAGCTGGGCGCGACCACGACCTCCCGCATCAATGGCTGCGTTTTCTGCGCATCGGTTCATGCCCGGATGTACGCCAATTACTCGAAGAAGCGGGATGTCATCCAGCGCTTTCTCGACGACGGCGTCGATGCAGAGCTGCCGGAGGTCGAGCGGGCGGTGGTCGATCTGGCGACGAAAGTGACGCTCGATCCAGAGACACTGAGCGCCGCCGATCTGCAGCCATTGCGCGATCTGGGTTTCGACGATCTGACGATTCTGGACGTGATCAACTACACGGCGTTTTTCGCCAACGCGAATCGATTGATGCTGACGCTTGGCGAGCCGCGCGTGCCAGAGAAGCGCTCGTAACGTCGTAGCGGCAACGCCTGCGTTGCCCTGAACTTTGGCACTCTTGACTAGCC
>CAYWSE010000037.1:0-34115 GCA_964461025.1 uncultured Sphaerobacteraceae bacterium
CCGCACTCGCCGTCGCCAGCTCTTCAAGTGGAGGCAAGCGCTCCGGATCTGGCACAAGGAGCGGAGGCGCCGGAAACGCATGTTCACCGGAGATTCTCAGCGGCGCCCGGCTCGTCGCCAGCACAGTCACGTGCTGACAGGCGGAGAGGAGCTCCGCCACCTCCGGCGCGGCATCCAGAACATGTTCGAAGTTGTCGAGAATGAGGAGGAGCTGGCGATCACGAAGCACCGCGACGAGCGACTGCGTCCCCTGATCCCTGATCCCCACGGACTCAGCGATCACAGTCATGACGAGCGCGGGATCTCGCACCGTGGCAAGCCCGGCGTACGCGACGCCGTCACGGTAACGGTTTCCGAGATCCGCAGCGATCTGCACTGCCAGGCGCGTCTTCCCGGCTCCACCCGGGCCAGTCAGCGTCAGCAATCGAATGCCCGGTGTCTCGAGGAGACCAGCGATCGCCTCCAGTTCGCCTTCGCGTCCGATCAAAGGCGTCAGCGGCAGGGGCGCCGGGATCAGTCGCATCACGCCACGCCGCTCGATCAGCGGCGTGATCGAAGTTGGCTCGTGGGCAAGGGGATCGATCCGGGAGATGGGCAAGGAGTAAGCTCCGCGTCGCTTTACCAGCATGTCGTCAGGATGCGGGCGTCCCGATCCGGTACCGTTTTCACGGATTACGTGTGCATAGTATCAGGGAGAGAACACCAGGCAATCCCGCCCCGGAGCACATACAGCATCGCGTTGACAATCTCGCGCCGGGAGCGTGCATGCGCATGTCTTTACGCGACTATGGCGCTGCCATCCCACTGGATGCAGGACGCTGCATGGTATCGTTGGCGGGCGTCGCTCACGATGCGGTCACCGCTGTTACACGACTAAGGCACATGACAACACCCCCTCGCAACCGTTACGGCCTTTTCCTCGTTTCGCTACTGGCAACTCTGTTGTTCGTTTCCACCTCACTGGCGCAGAGCGAAGACCTCGGCATTTCCTCGAAGCGCTATATCGTGATCGACGCCAACACCGGTGAGGTGATCGCCGAGCAGAATGCGGATGAGCGGGTGGCGATCGCCAGTCTGACCAAAGTCTTCACCACGATCGAAGCACTCGAACGAGGCGATCTCGATCAGGTGATCACCACGCAGAACGACGATGTCTACGATGCGACTTCGACCCTGATGGGATTCGGGCCGGGGGAGTCATTCACGCTTCGCGATCTGCTCTACGGCATGATGCTGCCGTCGGGTAATGACGCCGCGCATGCTATCGCGCGGGCACTCGGCGAAACGGAGGGCTCGACGCCCGACGAGGCATACCAGAACTTCATCGATCTGATGAACGAGCGCGTCGTCAACATGGGTCTCGAAAACACCCATTTCATGAATCCGCACGGCTGGGGTGAAGAGGACCATTACTCGACGGCCCGCGACGTCGCGACATTCGTGATGTATGCGCTGCGTTTCCCGGAGTTCGAGGAGATCATCGGCGCCACCGCATACACCACGTCAAACGGCAACTACACCGTGACGACGACCAACCGGCTGCTGTCCGAAGGATATTCCGGGCTGGTGGGCGGAAAGACCGGATTCGATGATGACGCCGGTTATTGCCTGGTGGAGATTGCGCGTCGCGGCGACACGACGCTGATCTCGGTGACGCTGGATGGCGTGGCGCCAAATGTCTGGTACGAGGACAACGAAATCCTGCTCAATTATGGCTTCGCGGACCGTGCCCGCCGCACCCAGGGCAACGAGGGCGCGATCGCCGATGTGCTGTCGTATCAGGATCCTGATATCAACTGGATTCGGACATCGGCGGTTGCTGGTGGAACCTTAGGTGGTGGCGTCGCCGCGACCGATGATGTCAGCGCCGCGCCCGCGCCCGACAGTGAGCCGGAGACCCAATCGATGGCCGTCGATACGCCCTCTGGGACGTCCGATGACGACGGAGGATTGCCCATCGCGACGATTCTCGGCGTTGTTGCGGTGGGATTGTTGATCGCGGGCGTCACAGCGCTGAAAGCGTTTGGCCATGACCGCGGGGCGACCAATCCGCGCCCGCCGCCCGCGACCGGTTGACAGACAGAATCCTCACTTCTATGCTCTTCGACACAACTGAATACATTGATGCGATGCTGATCAGGACGAGTACCCCTCTTGCGGAGTCCAGAAAGACCGGAAATTGCTGAAATCCGGTTCTCTCGCAATTCGGCGAAAACCACCTGTGAGTCTCTTCTCGAAACGCGTTTTGCGCTGGAGTAAAGAAGACGGACGACCCCGTTACCGGTCATCAGAGCGGTCTGTCTTGACCGGAATATGGGTGGAACCACGTTTGCCAGACGTCCCTGCAGGGATGCCTGGCATTTTGTTGTTTCCGGTCGACTCACCCAATGAGGAATTTCTACGATGCCTGCCGAATCACTGGACGAATTGACAACGGATATCGATCTTGGCGACGCCAAGGGCGATCCGATTGCCTTTGAGCTGGCGCGGATGCGTCACTCATGCGCTCACCTGATGGCCGAAGCGATTCAGGAACTGCGCCCGGAGGTGAAGTTCGCGATCGGTCCGGCGATCGAGCATGGCTTCTACTACGATCTCGATCTCCCCACTCCACTCTCGGCCGATGATCTTGCCATCATCGAAGAGCGCATGCGCGAGCATCAGCGCGCCGATGAAGCGTTTGTCCGCGAGGAGGTCAGCCGGGACGTAGCACTGCGGCTGTTTGCCGACAACCCGTACAAGGTCGAGTTGATTCAGGGATTCGCGGATGGCGAGGAAATCACGACCTATCAGCAAGGCTCGTTTCTCGATCTCTGCCGGGGTCCGCACGTTAAGTCCACGGGTCAGATAGGACCATTCAAGCTGCAATCAGTCGCCGGCGCCTACTGGCGGGGCGATGAAAACCGGCCGATGCTGCAGCGGGTCTACGGGACGGCTTGGCCAACGCAAGAGGAACTTGACAATCACCTGTTGCGTCTCGAAGAAGCCCAACGCCGCGATCACCGCAAGCTTGGTCGTGAGCTCGATCTCTTTATGGTGTCGGACGAGATCGGTCCTGGTCTGATTCTGTGGCAACCGAAGGGCGCGACGGTTCGGTACCTGGTCGAGCAGTTCGAACAGCAGGAGCAGATCGCGCGCGGATACAAGTTGGTCTATACGCCGCACATCGCGTCGGAGAAGATCTACCGGTTGTCTGGGCATCTGGAGACATATCACGAAAACATGTACTCCCCGATGTCGATTGAAGAGGTCGATTACTACCTCAAACCGATGAACTGTCCCGGTCATATCATGATCTTCAAGAATGATGTGCGGTCGTACCGGGAGCTGCCGATTCGCTACGCGGAGCTGGGGACCGTCTATCGCTACGAGCGCTCGGGTACGTTGCACGGCATGCTGAGGGTGCGGGGATTCACACAGGACGACGCGCACATTTTCTGCATGCCCGACCAGGTCGTGGACGAAGTCGAAGGCGTCATCGACCTGGCCGAACACATGGCCGGCGTCTTTGGCTATGAGTTCAAAGCCTATCTGGCGACACGCCCCGAAAAGGCGATTGGCGACGAGGAGACATGGGCTCTGGCGATCGACCGGCTCGTCGCCGCTCTCGACCGGCGTGGTCTGCCCTACGCCATCGATGAAGGAGGCGGAGCGTTCTACGGTCCGAAGATCGACATCAAATGGGTCGATGCCCTGGGCCGGGAATGGACGGGCCCGACGATTCAGGTCGATTTCAACCTGCCGGAGCGCTTCGACGTCACCTACATCGGGGAAGATGGCGAGCGGCATCGCGCAGTGATGATCCATCGCACGCTTCTGGGGTCGATGGAACGGTTCGTCGGTGGATTGATCGAGCACTATGCGGGCGCGTTCCCGGTCTGGCTAGCGCCGGTGCAGGCGGTGCTGATTCCGATTACCGACGATCAGGTCGAATACGCGCAGTCGATCGGCAATGCGCTGAAGCAGAGGGGTTTCCGGGTGGAAATCGATGCAGGGCGCGACCGCATGCAGGCGAAGATTCGCAACGCCCAGATGCAGAAGGTTCCCTTTATGCTGGTGATTGGCAAACGGGAAGCGGAAGCCGGCACCGTGGCCGTCCGTGCGCGAACGGGTGAGGACTTCGGTCCGATGACGCCTGAAGCGTTCGCGAGCATTCTGGATTCGCTGAACGCATCACGAGCGGTGGAGATTACGGCGCCTGCCTGATCAAGTGGATTGCGTTTTCTATACTGGGACGGACTCTGGCGCCGAGTGGGCCAGAGTCCGTCCCAGTCGCATCATGTAAAGGACCCAATCATGAGCACGAAAAAACGCGTTGCAGTTGTCATTGCCAAGAATTTCGAGGATATCGAAGCGACCGACCCGATCCGCGTGATCGAGGAGGCCGGAGCTGAGCCAGTATTGATCGGCATCGAGCGAGGCAAGGTCGAGGGCAAGAAGGGCGCTGTGCTCGACGCAACATTGACATTCGACGATCTGGACGCCGAAACCGAAGCATCGTTCGATGCGCTGGTCATTCCGGGTGGCGGAGCGCCGGAGAATCTACGCATTCATCAGCCCGCGGTCGATTTCACCCGCCGGTTTGTCGAATCTGGCAAGCCAGTGGCTTCGATTTGCCACGGTCCCCAGCTGCTGATCTCAGCCAAAATTCTTGATGGGCGGCGGACGACGAGTGTGAACAAGATTCGCGACGACATCATCAACGCCGGTGGGCTTTACGAGGACAGTCCGCTCGTTGTCGACGGCAATCTGATTTCGTCGCGCACACCTGCCGACATGGAGGTGTTCAACAACGCCATTGTCGCCGCGCTGCAGGGCTGAGGTACATGTCGACTGCCTCTACAACAGATGTGACTTCGAATTTGCAGCGACTGCGCGATGCCAGCGCGTTCATCTTCGATATGGACGGCGTGCTCTATCGAGGCAATGCGCCATTGCCCGGGGTGGCCGGGCTCTTTGCGGCGTTGGAGCTTCGCGGCATTCCGTTCAGGCTGGCGACCAACAATTCGACGCTCACACCGCATCAATATGTCGAGAAGCTTGCCGGCATGGGCATCGAAGTCTCGGCAGAGCATATCGTCACCAGCGGCACGGCGACCCGGCAATACCTGGAAGGGACCCTGCCGAGCGGCAGCAACATCTTCGTCGTCGGGGAGCCGGCGCTGTCGGCGCAGCTCTTCAGTTCCGCTCACCTCGAACCGGCTGCTGAAGGTGAAGGACCGGTCGCGGCAGTTGTGGCCGGGCTCGACCGGGAATTCACGTACGCGAAGCTCTACGCCGCCAACGCCGCAATTCGCGGCGGGGCGAAGTTCATCGCCACGAACGCCGATGTCACCCTTCCTACGGAGGTCGGGCTTGTGCCCGGTTGCGGAGCCATCGTCGCTGCGATCGCCGCGTCTGTTGGTCAGCAACCGGATATCGTTGGGAAGCCTGGTGGTTTGCTCTTCGAGATCGCGTCCGAGCAGATGGGCGTTCCGGTGGAACAGACCGTGGCGATCGGTGACCGTCTCGATACCGACATCGTGGCCGCCAATACCGCAGGCGCGTTGTCGGTGATGGTGCTGACGGGCGTTTCCACGCGCGAGGAAATTGCGGCTTTTCCGGAGAAGCCCGATCTGGTTTTCACCGATCTCAACGCCATACTGGATGCGCTCTCCTGAGACCGTGACGATGTCATTGCGATAGGATGTCGCGACGGCGAACGACGCTTACGGAGGAATGCCTCGATGCGATTGACCAGCGATTTGTCAGTGATCGGGGGCGGCGACACTGGATTCAACATTTCGGCGCCACTCGATTGCCACATCTATCTGATCGATGGCGGTACGGACGCGGCGATCGTCGATGCAGGCATGGGCGGCAAGTACGGCGCCACCGAGCAGATCCTGAAGAACATCTCATTCGATGGCATCTCACACGACCGGATTTCGAAGCTTTTTCTGACACACTATCACGCCGACCACGCGGGCGGATCGGCAGATTTCCGGCGGCGGCTTGGCGTTGAGATCCTCGGTTCGCCGCTTTGCGCGAAGACGCTGGAAATAGGCGATGAAGAGGCAATCAGCCTGCCGTTTGCCAAGAAGAGCGGGTTCTATCCGGCCGACTATCTCTTCGAGGCTTGTCCAGCCACGCCGGGACTGGTGGAAGGCGCTACATTCGAGGTTGGCAATCTGCAGCTGACGATCTTCGAAACGCCGGGACACAGCGCCGGGCATGTGTCGCTGCTCGTCGAAGGCGGAGAAAAGACCACGCTGATATCCGGCGATCTCGTTTTCTGGGGAGGAACGATCATCGCCCAGAACATCGCCGACTGCTCAATTCAGGACTACGCGGCGAGCACGCTGAAAATGGCGGAGGTTGGGTTCGAGGCATACCTCCCCGGTCATTTCCAGCCGTCGCTCGACAACGGAAAACGGCACATCGACCGGGCGGCGGAGCAGTTCAGCAAGCTGATGATTCCGCGAAACGCTGTTTAGCCGGCGACGCGCCCCGTCATTTCGAGCCTGTCGAGAAATCTCTCGTTCGGGACAAGCATGGTCGAGGCAGGAGACGCCCGCTCTCCTAATGAGAGATTCTTGCGCTACAGTCGGAATGACGACGTGATGACTCAGGATGAGGCTGATTGCCGGGCGATGAGCTCGTCGCGGCGGGCGAATTCGGCCAGTTCATGTTCGAGCTCGTCGAGTTCTTCGCCACCGGCCATCATGTTCACCACTTCCTCGCGGGTGATGTCCGATTTGGCGTAGGTTGTGTCGCCCATGACGCCGCCGCGATTCAGCAGCGTGAAGCGGTCGCCGATCGGATAGGCGTGATGGGGATTATGAGTGATCAGAATGACGGCGATGCCTCGGGCCCGGGCCTGGGCAACATACTTGAGGACCACGCCCGCTTCTTTGACACCCAGGGCTGCGGTTGGTTCGTCGAGGATGAGCACTTTGGCGCCGTGATAGACCGCGCGGGCGATCGCCACCGACTGTCGCTCGCCGCCCGACAGCGTGCCGACGGCCTGATCCGTCGATCGCAGGGCGATCCCCATCTTGCCCAGCTCTTCTCGTGTGATGCGGTCGGCAGTCGCCAGATCGAAACGACGGAACGGACCCCACCCTTTAACCGGCTCGGTGCCAAGGAAGAAGTTTCGCGAGATGCTCATCAGCGGGATCATCGCCAGGTCCTGATAGACCGTTGCAATACCATGATCGAGGGCGTCTCGAGGAGAGTCGAAGCGGACCGGCTGTCCATCGACCAGCATCTCACCGCGGTCTGGCCGGAAGACGCCACTGATCGTTTTGATCAACGTCGACTTGCCGGCGCCGTTGTCGCCCAGAAGGCAGTGAACCTCGCCGTAGTTGACGGAAATCGACACCGAATCGAGAGCTACGACCGTGCCAAAGTACTTGGAGACGTCGCGGAGCTCGACGGCTGGGGATGTTTGAACGTCGGCAGTCATCGCGCCGCCACCGCCCGCGTTCGAACGAATCTGTTCAGCAAAACTGCTGCCAGGAGCATGGCGCCAAGCACAAACTGGAACCAGTCGGAGTTGATGCCGGCGTAGACGATCCCCTGCTGCACCATGCCAAAGATCAACGCGCCGAGCGCCGCGCCAATGGCCGTGCCATATCCGCCGGTCAGGAGAGTCCCCCCGATCACTACGGCAACAATCGCGTAGAACTCGCGGAACTCACCGCGCAGCACATCCGCGCCGGTGAACTTGACGACCTGAATCGTCGCCACCAGCCAGGCTGAAACAGCCGTGCCAATAAAGAGAAGAATCTTGACCCTCATGGTCGGCACACCAACGTTGCGAGCCGCCTGGAGATTGCCGCCGACGCCCGTGATCCAGTTGCCAAAGGCCGTTCTCAGAAGGAGCCATGTAGCCAGAGCGGTCAGCCCCAGCCACCAGACGATTGAAATGGAGAACTGCGCGGCGAAGTAACCTCGTTCGGTGAGCCAGTCGCCCAGCCACGGTATCCAGCCCAACACAGATTCGAGTCTGCTCAGATTGAAGCTGCTGGCGAAGATGCGGCGCGCCGACTCGAATCCATCCGCCTGGTTGACGCTGCCGACCTGGGTTCTTCCTGTCACCTCACGAGTCATCCCGATCGTGAGCCCCCGAATCATGAAGAGCATCGACAGCGTGACGATGAACGACGGCAGCCCGGTCTTGACGACGACGATCCCGTTGACGATGCCGATCAGGATCGCGGCCAGAAGGGATGCGCCGATCGCCAGCCATATGTTCCAGTTGTACTCGGTTGTCAGGAGCGCGACGATCATGCCGCAGGCGCCGATCGTCGAACCAATAGAAAGGTCGAACTCTCCGCCAATCATCAGAAGAGAAACGAAGACGGCGAGGATGCCCAGCAACGACGCCACTTCCAGATAGCTGGCGGTGCCGCGACCGTTGAGAAAGCCGCGATCGCCAGCGACGATGGCGAAGAAGATCCAGACGCCGATGGCGCCGGCCAGCGCGCCCATCTCCGGTTTCAGAAAAAGCCGCTGCACCCATCTGGAGGCGTTTCCCGAAGCGGATTGAGCGTTCTGGTCCATGCGCGAACCGGCATTGGCAGCCGACATCCCAAATACTCCCGATTGCTGCGCGAGCGCCGGAGCTATGTCGCCCCGGCGCTCACCATCATCAAGCGATAGCTAGCGTGTACCAGCCGCGGAGAGCTCGATCACGCGACCTGCGGTTTCCGCGGTCACGAAGCCCGGACCGGTCATCAGCACATCGTTGGCGATTGTGTTGAGGTTCACGGCCAGCAGCGTGTGCAATACGATGGGCAGGTAACCCTGAATGTACTGCTGCTGATCGATGGCGAAGAGCATATCGCCCGCCTCGACCGCTTGCAGCACCTCTGGCGAGAGATCGAAGGTTGCCAGATTGATCGTGCCCAGCGAACCGAGATCGGTCAGCGCCGCCAGCGCCGGCGCGGCGCCGGTCGGCCCGAGGGTCAGGATGCCGTTGACATCCGCATTTCCCTCGATCGCCGCGGAAATCGCCTGCTGCGACCCCGTGGGATCAGCGAGATCGACCGCAAGCACCTCGACCGTGCCACCAGCCGCGGTGAGCGCATCGGTGAATCCCTGGCAGCGAAGGTCGAGCGCGACATTGCCGACTTCCTGGTTCACGCAGATCGCGTTCGTGACGCCGGCGGCGGCCATCCGCTCGCCGCCGCCAAACCCGGCTTCGTACTCAGTCTGTCCAACGTGGACGAGGATGCCGAGATCCTTCGCAACGTCACTTCCCGAGTTCATCGAGATGACAGGAATGCCGGCCTCGATGGCCGCTGTAATGGAAGGACCGAGAGCATCGGCATCGGGGATCGAGACGACGAGGCCGTTCGGTCCGGCCGCAACAGCGGCGTCGATCAGCTGTGCCATGGCGACCATG
Organism: uncultured Sphaerobacteraceae bacterium; assembly: GCA_964461025.1. Classification (GTDB taxonomy): domain Bacteria; phylum Chloroflexota; class Chloroflexia; order Thermomicrobiales; family UBA6265; genus JAHBVL01. The sequence continues at coordinate 9,392 of CAYWSE010000037.1, forward strand.
TCGAAGGTGCCGGGCGCCTGGTACTGGACGTCGACACGCATGTCCGTGCCGGCCTGCGATACGCCATTCTGTACAACCGACCAGAATGGATCGGAGGCCTGGCCATGCGAAACAACGATGATGCTGACGTCGCGCGCCTCTTCCTGCGCCATCGCGCGTGTAGCGAGGCCGCTACCGGCCAGCATGGCGCCGGCGAAGGCTCCGGATTTCAACGCGACGCGGCGATCGATACGGGTCGAAGTAATGCGTTCCTTCATTGTGGTCTTCACCTCTCCGTTGACACAAGATTCTGATTACACCTGCGTAATCAGAGCCGGTTCGTTGCTGACTGGCGTTGCCCTCCTTTCGACAGGGCCAAAGGAACGGCCGCGGTTCATCGGTGTTCTGACTCCGATTATCTTACACGAGACGAAAATGCGATTGCGTGTCGATGCTCATCCATTCAAGACGCGCTGATCTGCATCCGTGGTGGTTGGACTGACCTTTTTGGCCGGGTGTCGACCACGATGCTGAGGCGATTGCCGTTATGCTTTCCCGTAGTGATTTTGGCCGGGAGATGGTGAGGGCGGCTCGTCGTCCCGGGGAGAAGGCAATGCCGGCGTCCTACTCAACTGAGGAATTGAAGAGCCTCAGCGCTCGCGCGCGACAGCTCATCCTGGAGTCGGTGCACACGGCGAACGCCGGGCACGTTGGCGGACCACTTTCGGCAACAGACCTTCTCATTCATCTCTATTTCAATCAGCTCAACATCGATCCTGGCAATCCGCGCTGGCCCGAACGCGACCGTTTCATTCTCAGCAAAGGTCATTCCTCGATCGGTCTCTACACGGTGATGGCGATGCGAGGCTACTTTCCGGAATCGGAGCTGGCCACATTCGACGCCATCAACTCTCGCCTGCAGGGTCATCCCTGCATGAAGACATTGCCCGGCATCGATATGTCATCCGGCTCGCTCGGACAAGGACTGTCGCCGGGACTGGGCATGGCGCTGGCAGCCCGAAAGCTCGGGCAATCGTTTCACACCTGGGTGATGGTGGGTGACGGCGAAATCCAGGAAGGCCAGGTGTGGGAGGCAGCGTTCACTGCGGCCCGATTCGAGGTCGATTCACTGACCGCCATTGTCGATTACAACAAACTTCCACAGTTCGGCTGGCCCGACGAGTCGGGGTACACTCGTGAGATCCCCTACGATCATCCGGTCGAGAAATTCCGGGCATTCGGATGGAACACCGTGGAGTGCGACGGGCACGATCATGCATCGATCGCGACGGCGTTTGCCGAGGCGATTACGCACCGCGGAGAGCCAACCTGCATCGTCGCCAATACGATCAAGGGCAAGGGCGTTTCCTTCATGGAGGGCGACTTCAACTGGCACGCCAAGGCGCCTTCCAAAGAGGAACTGGCGGCTGCGATCGACGAGCTCGGCGCAGAAGAAGTGCAGGAAAAGGCCGCCTGACGATGATCGAGCTCAACGATATCTCGATAGCGAATGCACCTTCTGAAGCGCTGAGAGACGCCTGGGGCGAACAGCTTTGCGCGCTCGGCGACCAGTATCCGAGTCTCGTGGTGCTCGACGGCGACCTGGCCAACTCAACCAAAGCGGACACCTTCGCCAAATGCCATCCTGACCGGTTCTATGAGATGGGGATTGCGGAACAGAATCTCGTCGGCGTTGCCGCCGGCATGGCGTCGTGCGGACTTGTGCCGTGGGTCAGCACCTTCGCCGCTTTTCTGGCCAAGCGCGCTCTCGATCAGATCCGTATTGTCGTTGCGCAACCAGGTTTGAACGTCAAGCTCTGTGGCGGCTACACCGGCATTCTGACTGGCAAGACAGGCAAGACGCATCAGTCGGTCGAAGACATCGCTGTCTTCCGGGCGATGCCGGGGGTGGTGACAATCGCGCCCGCCGACGCGAACGAGCTACGGGCGGCAATGACAGCGATGATGCAAGACGACCGTCCGACCTATTTGCGGCTGACTCGCGATCCGAGCCAGGTTGTCATGCCGCCCGATCAAGGCTTCGTGATCGGCGAGAGTTACCTGTTGCGCTCCGGTGGCGATATCGGACTGATCAGCACCGGCGTCGAGACGGTGCGCGCATTAGAAGCGGCGGATTTGCTGGCCGCGGAAGGCATCGAAGCCTCTGTGTTGCACATGCCGACGATCAAACCACTCGATATTGGCGCAATAGTCGCCGTGGCCGAACGAACAAATGCAGTGGTGACCGCCGAGGACCATTCGATCATCGGTGGTCTGGGCGGCGCGGTGGCCGAAACACTTTCGGAGCATCGTCCGACACGTCTGCGGCGTGTCGGATGGCAAGACACATTCGGCGAATCTGGACCGAATGACGCTCTACTCGAAAAGTACGGATTGAATGCGGCGCATATCGCGTCGGCGGCCCGAAGTCTGCTCAACGCCTGATTGAAAGGAATCCCGGTGTCAGAAGAGCGTGTCTCCGTCGGTCTTTTTGGCGCTGGGCGGATCGGTCACCGGCACGGCCGCACGCTGGCATTCGACGTTCCGGCTGCGAAATTGAGCATCGTCTGCGATATCGACGAAACAGCAGCGAGAACACTGGCGAGTAAGTTGCGCTGCGAGCGATGGACCACCGATCCAGGCGTGGTGTTTGCCGATCCCTCGATCGATGCCGTCGCAATCGGCACATCCACAAGCTCACACGCTGAACTGATCATCGCCGCAGCCGAGTCCGGCAAGCACGCCTTTTGCGAGAAGCCGATCGCTCTCGATCTCGAGTCGACGGATGCCGCCCTTTCGGCAGTGGAGAAAGCGGGCACGATTCTGCAGATCGGTTTTCAGCGGCGGTTCGATAAGGGATTCGCCAAAGCGAAGCAAATGATCGAGGCGGGGGCGATCGGCGCGGTCGAATCGCTGCGCGAGTCGATGCGTGACCCTGGTCCGCCCCCACCACATTACTTACCGACTTCGGGCGGACTGTATCGCGACATGACCATCCATTGCTTCGACTGTCTGCGATGGCTGGCAGGCGAAGAAGTCGACGAGGTCTTTGCGATGGGGTCGAATCTCGTCGATCCTGTTTTCGGCGAGCTGGACGACATCGACACCAGCATCGTGACGTTGCGGTTTGGCAGTGGCGCACTCGGCGTGATCGACAACAGCCGCCGTTCGGCATTTGGCTACGATGTGCGAACCGAGGTGTTCGGCTCGAAGGGAGCGATCTTCATCGGGTTCTCGCGGGAGACGCCACTCCTTCACTTATCGTCCGATGGCATCTCCAGCGACCACGTCTACTGGTTTTTGGAGCGATTCGACGATGCGTTCGTTGCCGAAATGCACGCGTTCATTGCCGCGGTGCTGCAAGATTCGATGCCGCTTGTGACCGGCGCTGACGGTCGCGCCGCCATGGCACTGGCCTACGCCGCCGAAGCATCATTGAAGAGCCGCAGTCCGGTCTCTCCGGGCTCGTTTTGACGTCAGCTAAGGAAAAGTTCATGGACCATCCGGAACGTTTGCTCATTTCATCCAACGCGACCGACGGCAACGGCATCGCGCTGGATGTCTCGGTCGAATCTGCCGGATGGGAGTATTGCGGACTGACCGTCTGGACACTCGAATCGGGTGGTTCGCTCGAAGCACAGACCGGAGATGACGAGCACTGCGTCGTGCTGCTGGGCGGCGATTGCGCGGTAGCGGTCGGCGAAGAATCGTTCAGGCTCAATAGCCGCTCGACGATATTTTCGGGACCTCCATCCGCCGTTTACCTGTCGATCAACACTGACTACGCGGTGACGGCGTCGCAACCGACGCAGATCGCGATCTGTAAGTCACGGGCGACGCGGGAGTTTCCGGTTCGGTACATCGGGCCGGAGAATACGCCCGTCGAAATCCGGGGTGCGGGCAACGCGGCCCGGCAGATCAACCACATCATCAAACCCGACTTTCCCGCCGACCGGATTCTGGTTGTCGAGGTGTTTACACCGAGCGGCAACTGGTCGAGCTACCCGCCGCACAAGCACGATGTCAGCCGCATGCCGGCCGAAGCCGATCTCGAGGAGATCTACTACTACCGGATCGAACCATCCGAGGGCTTTGCGTTTCAGCGGCTCTACACCGCCGACGGGTCGGTCGATCAGCCCTACATCATTCGCGATGGCGACGCCCTGATCATGCCTGAGGGGTATCACGCCTACGCCGTGGCGCATGGCTACACCGGCTACTACTTGAACATCCTGGCCGGGGATGAACCGGTCCGCACGATGCAGCCGTTCGACGATCCAACCTACGGCTGGGTGCGTGGGACGTGGAACGACGAGATGAATGCCGGTCTCACGTCGTGGCAAGAGATCGACGAGCGGATCAACGGCAAGGCTGGCAAGCGATAGAGCGAACCGGAACACGACTTCCGGATTCGGCAGGAGCAGACCGATGAGCACAACCCGCATGACGATGGCCCAGGCGATCGTCACCTTTCTCCAGAACCAATATGTCGAGCGGGATGGCGTCGAGCAGCGCCTCTTTGCCGGGATGTTCGGCATCTTTGGGCATGGGAATGTGTCCGGAATCGGTCAGGCGCTGGAAGAGGTCGGCACCGACTTGCCCTTCGTGCGTCCGCAGAACGAGCAGGCGATGGTCCATTCCGCGATCGCCTATGCCCGGACGAAGAACCGGTTGCAGATGTACGCCTGCACCTCGTCAGTCGGTCCGGGTGCGACGAATATGATCACCGGCGCGGCAACCGCCACGGTGAACCGGCTTCCGGTGCTCCTGTTGCCTGGTGACACGTTCGCCAGTCGACTCCCCCATCCGGTGTTGCAGCAGCTCGAATATGTGCTCGGACAGGACGTGTCGGTCAATGATTGCTTCCGGCCCGTGTCCAAATACTGGGACCGGATCAACCGTCCAGAACAGTTGCTTTCCAGTCTGCCTGAAGCTATTCGCGTGTTGACCGACCAGGCGGAAACGGGCGCGGTGACGATCGCGATGCCGGAGGACGTCCAAACCGAGGCATACGACTATCCATCCTCTTTTTTCGAGAAACGTATCAGACACCTCGTCCGAGGCGTCGCGCCTCTCTCCGAAATCCAGCATCTCGCCGACCTCATCGCCGCCTCTGAGCGTCCGTTGATCGTCGCCGGCGGCGGTGTCATTTACAGCGAGGCGTCGGACACACTGAGCGCGTTCGCCGAGCGATTTGGCATCCCGGTGGTGAACAGTCAGGCGGGAAGCGGAGCGATCGCATGGTCGCATCAGTGGAATGCCGGAGCAGTCGGCTCGAATGGCGCGCTGGCGGCAAACCGGCTGGCCGAGTCAGCCGATTTCGTTCTGGCGATCGGCACCCGGTTCTCCGACTTCACTACCGCGTCACACTCCGCGTTCCAGAACCCGGACGTGACATTCGCCTCGATCAACGTCTGCTCGATGGATGCTCACAAACTCGGCAGCTTCCCGGTCATCGCCGACGCCAAAGCGGGAATCGAGCAATTGAGCAACGTGCTTGCTGAGCGCAACTACGCGTCGGAGGTTGCCTACGGGGATGAGGTTGAGCGCCTGAAGGCGGAATGGGACAGCATCACGACCGAAATACGTACGCCGAAAACTGGCGAGACACTGACGCAGGGTCAGGCGATCGGCATCGTGAACGAAGCAAGCGAACCGACGGACGTCGTCGTATGCGCGGCCGGTGGCATGCCGGGCGATCTTCTTAAGCTGTGGCGACCGCTCGATCCGAAGGCCTACCACGTGGAGTACGGCTATTCCTGCATGGGCTACGAAGTGGCGGGGGCGCTCGGGGTCAAGATGGCCAATCCGTCTCGCGAGGTCTTTGTGATGGTCGGCGACGGCAGTTACCTGATGATGCACACCGAAATCGTCACATCGTTGCAGGAGGACAAAAAGCTGATCGTCGTGGTGGTGGACAACAGCGGCTTCCAGTGCATCCGGGGACTGCAGGAATCGACCGGATCTCCGTCCTTTGGCAACGAACTGCGCTACCGCTCTGAGAAGACAGGACGGCTCGACGGCGACTACATCCCCATCGACTTCGCGCAGAATGGCGAAAGCTACGGCGCGATCGCGTACACGGCGACGAACGCCGATGAGTTGCGTGAGGCGCTTGCTTCAGCGCGCAAGAACGAAAAGACATCGCTCATTCATGTGTATGTCGATAAACGCGTTGACGTACCGGGTTTCGAAAGCTGGTGGGACGTGCCGGTGGCGGAGGTCAGCGGGCAAGAAGGCGTTCAGCAAGCACTCGCGACGTACGAGGAGAACCTGGACCGCCAGCGCTTTTTCGGTTGAACCGGTTTCGGGCCGCATGCTACACTTTCCGTTGCACTGGAGGCGTGGTGTAGTGGCCTAACATGCAGCCCTGTCAAGGCTGAGACCGCGGGTTCGAATCCCGTCGCTTCCGCCAGATGCGCAATCGTCGTGTCTTTCTACTCGCTCAATCTCAATATGTATTCTGTTCCGCGACGTGAGTCGTCGGTTCGTCAACAGCCGTTGTCCAGTTTCTGTTCACGCAGACTGTGCGACCTGTTTTCTGACGTTCCTTCGGGCCAGTTTACCGGGATCATGACGGTGGCGGCCACGTGAGTGGAGCACGCTCTTCACCCAACTCCGGCACTCACCCCAGGAGTGTCAAAGGGCCAGCAGCGGCGGCCATGACCACACACTTGACAATGACACCAGCAATGCTCAGAATCGTGTGTTAGCGGTGATATGTGGTCGCCAGCGCGCCATTTTCTATCCAGGAAGCGGCGGAAGGATTCAATCCGGTCTCGAAGACCGGGCGCGCGGGTCGCTCACATTTCTGGCCATTCGTCGACTTGGTTTAAAGGAGGCCGAAATGCAGTTCGCTCGAGTTCGCGTATCAGTTTGGACAGCGTTGCTTGCAGTCGCAATGCTTGCTCTCGGCGCCACCTCCGCGCAAGCACAAGAGGCAACGCCGTCCGCAGTCAGCGAATCGCCGCATCCAGTGCACGTTCACAGCGGTTCGTGCGATGCACTGGGCGATGTCGTCTTTCCACTGACAGATATCACAGCGTATGAAATTTCGAGAGCGTTCTGGTTTGGACCGGCTGCCACTCCTGAACCTGAGTCAATGGCTACGCCGCTTGCCAGTGTGAGCGCCACGCAGGAGATCCCTGTTCTCTTCAGCTTCACCCATATTGACGCCAGTGTTGTCGATCTCGTGGCCGGAGGCTTTGCCATCAACGTGCACGAGAGTTCGGAGAACATCCAGAACTACATCGCCTGCGGCAACATTCCACCCTGCACAGCTTCTGCCTGTGCCGCGGTAGCCGGTGTGGCGATCGATCTTGCTCCGCAAAACGAATCAGGCTATGTCGGCGTCGCGAGGATCGACGCGGATCCCAACGGCGGGTCAAACGTCTCAGTCTTTCTCTTCCATCCGACGATTCCTGCTTCCAGTTGAGCCCGGGTTGACCGACAACGGTCATGCCAGGGAAATCGCCGTGCCTCAAATGAGGCACGGCGATTGTCAATAGACCACTGCGGAGCCTCAAGCAGGAACGCGACGGTAGTTGCGAGACTCAACGTCCCGGGCTCTCGACTCTGACTTATTCTGGACCCAGCATACCCGCGTTGCGCAGAGCAGCGATGGCCTCGGCCGCAGCATACTGCTCGATGACCCCAGCAGCGATCAATGCTCTGACTGCACGTGTTGCGGCATATGCCTCGACGGCCGTAGCTTCTTCGATCGCCGCGTTTTCAACAATCTCCGCGGCGTCCACAACTGCGGCCGCACTGGCGACGGCTTCAGCGGCGTCCAGCAACGCAGCTCCCTCGACGATCTCCGCAAATTCCATGGCGATCGCGGCTTCCCTCAGTACGCGAGTTTCTTCACCGATCATCAACATGGCCTCGGAAGTCAGAAAACCCTGCAGAAGCGGATATCCCCCGGCGCGACGCGCAGCGTCACGGAAATGGATAGCCCAGATATGCTCGAACAGGATGATGCCCGCTGCACTCCCGACCGGAATCCGGGCGAGTGACGCGTGGGCCTGCTCACTCGACAGACCAAATACTTCGCCGTCGATTATGGCTTCGAGTGTGTCTTTGCCGGACTGTTCGGCGCCATCGATTCCGAGAAATGCAGACAGGATCCCGCCGAACGCCTGGGCTTCTGCATCGAGGTCATCGATTTCGAGAACGATCAAATCGTCGTCACTGACCTTCTCTACGTACAGGAGATCGAGCACGCGAATCGTTCCGCGCTCCTCAAGGATCGCGAGTTCATCCAGCACTTCGCCTTTGAACTGGTCGGTGCGAGGAAAGCCGATCACCAGCAATTGAATGGGACCGAACTCTCCCGGTGAGCTCTCAGATTGATTTTGAGTCGTTTCCGCTACCTCAGACACGGCCTTCATGCTCCATCATGTCAATGCAAACCGCAATCGCCAGAATCAACAGATGATCGACACCCGGTCCGATTTCAATGCCATACATATCGCGGGCCCGAAACCAACGCTTCGAGACTTCTGCAATGTGCCTGCCGTTCTCTTCGATTCGGTATTCGGCATAGAGAAACTTGCCAGTTGCTTCATACGTCCTGCCGCCTTCGATCTCGATGACAAACCGCTCGCGCAAGGGGGTTATCATCCGGTGCCGAATCGTCGCGGCCGTGCCTCCACCGGCGCGCTCGATCACCATGGTGTCCCGGACCCGCATCAGCCGCTCTTGCAGCTGGTAGACGATGTTCCCTGAAGCATCACGGAATTTCAGCGTGTCGCGCACGCGCAGTGCCTTGCCGTCGACGTGCATAACCCGCCGGCCCTGCATGTCCTCGACGTAAAAATCCTGCCCGACTGCGGCGAACTTCTGACGCAGCGCATATCGGGTTACACCCTGCGAGATGATGGACTGCGGCGCGTTTCCAGGTCCTGCGACCGGCTGGCTAACCGCAACACTTGTGGCCAGTGGCGCTGGAGTGCCGCCGCCACGCCTTCGTCGACCCAATGGCATACGCGAGTCCTTTCGTGAATTGCCGCCCTATCTCTTCCCCGCACTATTCGGAGGAAGCTTTCTCATCATGAGGTCCTGCGGGGCTCCGCAGCGGTGCAAAGGTTAGCACCGAATCATGTGTCGAGAGCAATGGACCGGGCCGGATGACCTTTTGCACGCGCGGCAGCTGACGCGGAGACAAAAGATCGTTCAAATTGAGAGAGCACTTAGCCCTTGCGGATCGCCAGACGTGCCTGCCGATGATGATCGCAGGCCCGGCGAAGAAAGCCTCAGGATACGGGCGACTCGCCTGTGATTCCTGGGTGTGAGTATTTGGCACCATTCATTCGGATCTCCCCGACGACGTTGGAGGAGGCGACTCGTCGCCGTTTGGCCGCGCCGTCGTGCTCGTCTCACCGCCGTCCGCCCGGGCGATCTCGCTTTGCATCGCCTCGCTGGTGTTCCGGACGGCGATCACTGCTTTGCCGATACCCTTTCCGAGCGTTCGTTCGATCGCCAAAGGCAACCGCGCAACCATGGGTCCAAGGGGTTGGATCAATGCCACCCCGACCATCACGCCCAGCGCGACCGCGACGATGGCAAAGATCATGTCGCCAACGGTTTGCAGACCGGCTTGTTGGTTGTCCCCAACCAATTGCGTCAGGCCGATCAATCCCAGCGAACCGGGCACCAGGAGCCAGAATCCCGGCAGGAATGTCACCAGCGCCGGTGGAGCACCTGGCCGGCGCTGAATCCAGAATGCGACCGGGGCCATTGCGACCGCGCCGATGAAGCCACTGAGATAGCCACCCACGACCTGAGCGCCCAGCTGCTGACCCGCGAACGCCACCAGGAGCACAAGCCAGAGCCAGGGGAGTGAGCGTTGCGGAGCCGTGTGGTGGACAAAGTTGCCTATGCCATAAATGAGGACCCCGACCCATGGCGCCCACCACCCAAACATGGGTTTGGGCACTTGTGCAAACGCTTCGGCTGCCGGCAGCCCGACGAGCTCGGCGGCGACAACATAGCCAAACACGAGCAGCAGGAGCTTCGTGGTCCCTGCCACGAGACGGCTCGAGCCGGAAATCGCGTCGCCGTTGGCGAGCTCGATCATCGCCGTCGTCAGCATGGCGCCGGGCAGGAATGTAACGACCGGCGGGATCAGGAGCATCAACGGTCCGGAAACCAAATCGGCCTTGACGATCGAAAACACAATCAAGCCGACTGAAAGTGATGCCACGATTGGCGCGAGCACCTCGGCCGTTCGATGACCATCGCTCAGCGCCTTCAGCTCACCAATCAGGACGCCAAGCAGGATGCATGTCACGAGCTGGGAAAAGGAGCCTTCGAGGATGAAGCCAAGACCCACAGCAATCGCGGCATGGCCAAGGATACGGGCCGCCGGGCTGTATCGAGATGGCGATTGCTCGATTTGGCGCAGTTGCTGCAGACCGTCTCTGGGCGTAACGGCAGCTCGTTCTGCTTGCTGTGCGAGGCTAATGACTTCCGCGGTCTGGTCGAGGCGTAGCGATGGACCAGTTCCCGAGGCCAGCTCGAGAGAAGACGTCTCGCTCCCATTGAGACGGACAAACAGCATATTCGGCAGAACAGAGACTTCCGCCTCTACGCCATATGCATGCGCGATTCGGGTCAGCGTGAGATTGATTGAACTGACCGGTTGTCCCGCGGCCGACATCGCCAGGCCGAGCTGCGACATGAACTCCAGGAGCACATGCGCATCGTCTGGGTGTGCCGAAACATGAGGTGTGGAGGGCGATCCCTCGACCCTCACTTGGTCGTCCACTGTTCACCTAGCTGCCGTTGCATCATCGAACTCAGTTGCCGGGACACAACCGACTCAGCGGCATCCCGGCAAACCGGGAAACTCTATGGGATGCATCGGGATCGATGCAATGTTGACGCATCAATACACGCGCGCCGGCGCAAAATCAGTCAAGGCTCGTTCTCAAAAAGCCCACATTTCAGTCTTCTCAATCGAATGCCACAGGCAGACAGATGACATCGACGCTCAATACCGATCGGGGCTGCGTTCGCAAATCTTCTCACCAGGAAATACCTCGGACCTTCCGCAAACCCGCCGCTCGTGTCGCGGTTTACGAAACGATTGCCGGCAAAATCCACTCCTCGATGAACGGTCGCACGATCGACACGGGGCTTGGCGGACTTTCGAATCCCTTGAGGACGACGACGATGAGGTCGAGCGCCGGCACGACATAGAGATAGTTGCTGCCGAAACCCAGCCCGAAATAAGCGTGGAAACCGTTCTCGTAGTCCACGACCCACCACTGATAGCCGTAGCCTGCGTACCCGGTGGTGTCCCCCTGGATGTGAAATCGCGTCGCTTCAGGAAACCAGCCCGGCGACACCAGCGGGCCGTCGATCCACTGACCATCCCGTAGCGACAGCAATCCGAATCTGGCAAGGTCTCGTGGACTCAATTCGATCCCTGCGCCGCCGTTCACAACGCCTTCCGGCGTGACCATCCAATCTGGTCGATCGATGCCCAGCGGCGTCCACAGCCTCCGGTCGGCGAAGTCATCGAGCGGCTCACCTGTCACATGCTGGACGATCACGCCAAGCAAATGCGACCCGCCTGTGTTGTAGGCATAGAACGTCCCCTGTCCGTACGCGACCGGCAGACTCAGCGTGAGCTCTGTCCAGTTGTCTGATGCAATCAGTGTTTGCCAGTCGGCATGAATGTCCCACGCCCACCCGGAGCTCATAGTCAGCAGACTTTCGATGGTGATCGTCGGTGTGAGCGGATCGGCGGTGGAGGGAATCAGATCGGGGATGAGCTCACCGAGTGCCGAATCGAGACGCATCAGGCCATCGTCGATCGCCATCCCGACGAGTGTCCCGGTCACGCATTTAGTGATCGAGCGAATGTTGATCGGGTCATCGACGCCATACTCGTCGCCGAAATACCGCTCCCAGGCGAGACCGTTGTTCCGGACAACGACGATGCCAGTCACGTCGGGCATATTCTGTGCGGCATAGTTGCCGGCCGCGTCGAGCTGATTCGATGACAGCCCGACCGAGTCCGGGAAGACATGAATCCAGTTTTGTCCGGGCAACGGAGCGATGTCCTGGGCGGCGGCCAATTCAGCAGAGAAGGCCGCAACGCCCATTGCTCCCAGGAGTTGCCGTCGTGAAATGGAAAACGCCATCTGTCGCTCCGCGTTTTGCGATCCTGGTCGCCCGAATCATGATACCGTGCACCTGATGACTGAAAGATCGACGAAAGGCGTCAAATGCCCAAAGGACCAGCTCCCGACAGGTACATGGACATCTTGCAGAGCAAGGCTCTCGCCCACATTGCGACGATCGGCGCCAACGGACGACCGCAGGTCAACCCCGTCTGGTTTATTTCGGATGGTAAGTATGTTTACCTCAGCGTCAAGCCCGAAACGGTCAAGTACCGGAATCTCCGTTCAAATCCACAGGTCGCGTTGTCGGTGCTCGATCCTGAGAACAGCGGACGCTATGTCGAGCTGCGCGGACGGGTGATCGACATGGAGCTTTACGAGACCCTGGAATGGGTCAACGTCCTTGCCCGCAAGTACACGGGCGCCGATTTCACTGGCGGGGTCGATGGCGAGCCTCGCTACAAGGCGACGATCGAGGTCGAGAGCTGGACCGGTCAGGGCTGAGCGTCGATTCGCGACACGGCTTTCGCTCGTCTGGTCAAGTCCCAATTGCGGTCACGACCAATTGAGGTTGGAAACAGTGTCAGCACGTGCGATGTGGAAAGCAATGGTTGTGGCGGGCGATTTCGACGTTCCGGTGAAGCTGTTTGCGGCCGTTCAGGATCAGTCGGTGCATTTCCGGTTGCTGCATGAACGCGACCTCTTGCCAGTCGTCCAGAAGATGGTCGATCCGCGAACCAGCAAGCCTGTCGACGATGCCGATGTCCGCAAGGGCATCGAGGTCGAGCGTGGCGTGTATGTGCTTCTGACGGACGAGGACGAAGAGGCGCTCGCGCCAAACGAATCGCGGGAAATCGTTGTCGAACAGGTCCTTCCCCGGCAGTCGGTAGACGACAGGTGGTTCGACCGGCCGTACTATCTCGGTCCGGACGGTGATCCGGACGACTATTTCGCACTGGTCCAGGCGTTGAAAGAATCTGATCAGCTCGGAGTGGCGCGGTGGACGATGCGCAAGCAACGATACGCCGGCGCGCTGCACGAAGCTGACGGCTATCTGATGCTCGAAACCTTTCGGCATGCTGGCGAGATATTGCACATCGAGCGCTTGAAGACGCCGCCGAATCGCGAGCCGGACAAGCGGGAGCTGGCGCTCGCTGAGCAGCTGGTCAATGCGCTCAAGGACGAGTTCGATCCCCTCGCATTCAAAGACGATTATCGCGATCAGCTGACGGAACTGATCGAGCTCAAGGCCTCTGGCAAGATCATCAAAATGCCCAGAAAGCGCAAACCGAAACCCTCGGGAACGTTGCTCGAGAGTCTGGAAGCCAGCGTCAAGGAAACGGCAAAATCCCGTGCCAGCTAGGCGAAAGAGAGCTGATTCACAAGAACCTTTGCCATTCTGGAGCGGAACGATCAGCTTCGGGCTGGTGAGTGTGCCGGTCGATCTCTATCCCGCCACTCGCTCCAACCGAGTGTCGTTGCGCATGCTCACACCGGACGGCACGCCGCTCAAGCGTAGGTACTTTTGCTCCGGAGATGGCAAGGCGTTGACCGCAAAGGAGATCGTCCGCGGCTTTGAGCAACCGGACGGCAGTTTCGTGGTGATCAGCGATGATGAGCTGGAGGCACTGGCTCCACGCAAGTCGCGTGATATCGATCTGCGGCTCTTCGTCGAACGTGAAGCGATTCCGGTGCGATTGCTGCAACGCTCCTACGTGCTGGCGCCGTCCGGAGACTCGTCAAAGGCCTATCACCTGCTGGCGCTGACGATGGAGCAATTGAACCTGGCCGGCATCGCCACGTTCGTCATGCGCGACAAGGAATACCTGGTGGCCATCGTCGCGGGGGAGGGTTTGCTGCGCGCTTCCACCCTCCACTTCATTGATGAAATCCGAACGCCTGAATCGATCGGCCTTCCAGACATTCGGAAAGCGCCAGAAACAGCTGTGAAGAAGGCGAAGACTGCTCTGAAGCAGTTGGCAGCCTCGTCACTCGATGAAGCGTTGCTACGGGACGAGGGGTCGGCCGCGATTCTGGCATTGGCCGAACGGAAGCAGAAGAAGAAGGTCGATGTTGTCGAGTCGGAGATCGAGCCAGAGGCGCCGGAGTCCGAGCCGGGAGAGATCATCGACATCATGGCTGTGCTGCGGAAGCGGATCGCGGAAGGCGGCAAGGACGCGGACCAGCCAGCCATCAAGAAGAACACCTCCACAGACGATCTCGAACAGCAAACCAGAGACGCCTTGTACGAGCAGGCCCAAACTCTGGACTTGCCAGGCCGGAGCGCCATGAGCAAGTCGGAGCTGATCGACGCGCTGCGCGAGGCAAGCTGATCACCCCGACAACGACGTGCGCGCGGCGTCGAACGCGGGCCAGAGATCGGTCTTATGCGATGCGAGCCAATTCGGAAGTTCCTTGACCGTGACTCGCAGGCGTTTGTCGCGAAAGGCATCGAGATCATCCCATTCGACCGGAAGCGCGACCGGCGCTCCTTCCCGCGCTCGTGGTGAGAAGGGTGCAATCGATGTCGCTTCACGGTCGTTGCGCAGGTAATCGATGAAGATCTTGCCCTTTCGTTTCGCTTTGGACATGTTTGTCGTATAGCGGTCCGGATTTTCTGATTCCATTTCTTTGGCGACGGTCTTCGTGAATGCCTTCACTGCCGGCCAGGTTGGTCCCGACTTCACCGGCACCACGACGTGAATCCCCTTCCCTCCGGTCACCTTGGCAAACGGCGTCAGACCGAGTTCCTCCAGACGGGACTTCATCTCGAACGCCGACTCGACGACCAGACTCCATGTAATTTCTTCAGCCGGATCGAGATCGAAGACGAGCATATCGGGTTGATCGATGCGTGGCGAAACCGATCCCCAGTTGTGGACTTCGATGACATTCATCTGCACCAGGCCGATCAAACCGTCGTGATCGTCGACCATGGCGTACGGGTCGCCATCCTCATCGACCTGGATACGCAGAACTGCGTCAGGGAACCCCTCGGCGATGTGTTTCTGGTAGAAGCATTCTTCGTCGATGCCTTCGGGACAGCGCAGGAGGGAAAGTGGCCGCCTGGCGATCCAGGGGAGCGCAAGCGAGGCCACGGCTATCCAGTGATCGACGAGTTCCTGTTTGGTCAGTGGCTCGCCGGGAAAGAGGGCCTTCTCTGGGTGGCTGACCGTGACATTCGATTTCGACCGTTTCCTGGAGGACGGTCGACTCTGCTTTTCCATCGTGACATCTCCTGCCGGTTTGTCTTCCCGCAGACCGCGAAAACTGGCGTGACGAAGGAGCTTGTCGGCGGTCCAGCCCGCGAACTCCACCTCGGCAACGAGGGCCGGTTCGACCCAGTGAACGTGACGGCCGTTCTGACCGGCAGGCGTCTCACGCAGCGGCGGTTCGTCGCGTTCGAGTGCGCGCAATCGCCTCGTGAGATCGTGACGCGTTCGCTGGTCGAACCCTGTCCCGACACGACCGATGTACCGTAGTGGTTGATCGGGCGTCTCGTGCACAGCCATAAGGAGGGCTCCGAGTCCGTGATTGGAGCCCTTCCCATCGGTAAATCCGACGATGACGAACTCCTGCTGCAAACGACATTTCACTTTTCGCCAGTCGCCGGATCGTTCTTCGCGATAGGGTTCGTCCGCCCGCTTCGAAACGACGCCTTCCAGCCCGATCTCGCAGGCTTGCTGGAAGAACGCCGCGCCGTCGCCGATGAGGTGATCGCCATAGCGGATGACTGGTTGAGAACGAATCAGCAATGTTTGAAGGAGATGCTTGCGCTCGATGAGCGGCGCCTCCCGGAGATCCCAACCGTCCAGGTACGGCAGGTCAAAGGCGACGAAGGTCATGGTCTGCTCGCCGTCGGCAAGTGCTCGTTGGAGCCGGGAGAAGTCGGAAATCCCGCGGGAATCGAAGACGACAGTTTCGCCATCTACGAGTGCCGTCGCGCACGGAAGCTCGGAGAAACCTGCGGCAATTCCAGTGAACCGGGCTGTCCAATCGAGATGGTTCCGCGTGCGTAGTCGTACGTGACCGTCGCGAATCTCCGCCAGCAAGCGATACCCGTCGAGCTTCGGCTCATGCAGCCAGTCCGATCCTTCAGGCGGACTTTCGACACTCACGGCCAGCTGTACGGAGTTCAACGAGGGGAACGCTGCTTTTCTTGCATTCGCGAGTTCCGAAGGATCGGAGAGCGACCGGCTCGATGCACGATCGACCGATAAATGCTTGAGGTCGGACGCTCTTGCGTCGCTTCGCTTGATGAGGAGCCAGTTCTTCTGCTTTGCGCTGTGAGGATCGCGCTGGCCGAACCGGACCAGGGTCCAACGTCCAGTCAGCTTCGTGCCGAAGAGGTCGAAGCTCAGCTCGCCCTGGCTCAGAGCTTTCGCGGCGCTCTTCTCCGGTTTCCACGTGCCGCGATCCCAGATCTCGACGTGCCCGGCGCCGTAGCCGGGAGCGGGAATCTCGCCCTCGAACGTGGCGTATTCCAGGGGGTGGTCTTCGGTTTGTACCGCGAGTCTCCGCAACCCGACGACCTGTTCCGGTTCATGCGGCAACGCCCAACTCTTCAACACACCGTCGACTTCGAGTCGAAAATCGTAGTGCAATCGCGAGGCATGGTGCTCCTGCACGACGAAGATGGGCTGTTGCGTGGTGGAGGCGACCCCTGATCCCTCAGGTTCAGGAGAGTGGTCGAAATCTCGCTTTCGTCTGTATTCGCGAAGCTTGCTGCTTGTCATGACGTCCGAAGCGCACGATTCATACCGGACGAGCGATGGGAGCACACTCGACTCCAAAGGAGAACGACACGACGCGATTATGTCACGGTTGGCGACCAGCCTGACTGCCGCAGAATCTCGATGACCGATGCGATGGGAATCGCTTCCCTGCAATTTCCGGATCGGCCGGTCACCGTCGTGGCATGGAAGAGCGAATTCAGGATCGCCTCTTCGGTTGCATCCGCTACGGCTGTGAAGAGCGCATCGATCACTGTTGAGCTTCCGTTGGGTCCCTGTTCGGCCAGGATCTCCATCTGAATCGTCGTGGTTGCGGCGCTGTACGGAATACGTGCTGACTCTGCGTTGGAGAACGCGACAACAACGTCCCCGCTGCCATGCCCACCACGCGCTCCGGTGCGAGCCAGTCCGAGCACGGCGCGCCGTGCCAGGCGTTTCAGCTGCCGATCGTTCATCGGCGCATTGGTGGCAACGATCATCATGATCGAGCCGCGCTCTTCCGTTCGTTCGCTGGCTTCGGACAATCGCCTCCCGACCGGAATGCCGTTGACGATCAGGTCTTCCCGCTTTCCGAAGTTCGACAGAACGAGCGCACCTACTGTCCAGCCGCCTAGCGCCACGGACAGTCTGCGTGACGATGTGCCAATGCCCCCCTTGAACCCAAACGCAGACATCCCGGTTCCGGCGCCGACCGAACCCTGCGCAACTGTTCCACCGACGGCGCTGTCAATTGCCGCAAGCACGTGCTCTTCGCGGACATGCCGTCCCTGGATGTCGTTGAGAAATGCATCTGAGCATTCACCCACGAAGGGATTGACCGTCGGCAACGTGAGGCCGACGCCCGGGTTTTCCCGGATTGCGTGACTGACGAGGGCATCCGCGACACGACCGACGCAAAGGGTCGAGGTCAAGGTAATCGGCGTCTCGAGGACACCGAGCTCTTCTACCTGTTCGAGGCCCATGCATTTGCCGAAGCCGTTGAAAACGTGGACTGCAGCCGGCACGCGGTCGAGATAGAGATTGTCTGCGTGGGGCAGGATCACGGTGACACCGGTACGGGCGGGTCCCTCGCCGGGACGGAGGGGACCGTCGCCGAAGCTAACTGTGGTCTGCCCGACGGCTACGCCGGGAACGTCCGTGATCGCATTCAGGTCGCCAGGTGGGAGGTTGCCGATGGCGATGCCCAGGTCTCGCGCTCCGGGGCGGGTTGATTTGTGCTGATTCACAAGTGCATGGCTCCAGTTGCTTGAAAAGAGGCTCGCCCTCCAGCCACACCGCCAAGGTCAGAGTGAATAGTCGTACACGGCGTGCTTCGAGGAACAGAGCCGGACACTTGATGGCGCTGTTCGTCAGCGTGAAGACTTCTGTACACTGCGCAAATCGACAGGGGCACAACCACCTCACTTCGCCCGATCGGTAAACCTACGAAATGGAAGATTCGCACCTCATTGCCGATCTCGTCGCGGTCATAGGCATTGCCTTGCTTGGTGGGCTGGTGGCGCGCCGATTGGGCCAGCCGGCAGTGCTCGGCTATATCATCGCCGGAATTGTGCTCGGTCCAAACACTCCGGGCATCACGGTTGATCGCGAACAGGTCGATCTGCTGGCGAATGTCGGTGTCGCTTTTCTGATGTTCGGCATCGGAGTCGAATTCTCGATTTCCGAGATTCTCGGTGTGCGAAGAATCGCCCTGATCGGCGGCGCACTGCAGATCCCGCTTACGGTCATGCTGGGGGCCGCCGCCGGACTCGCTGTTGGCTGGAGCTGGCAGGCGAGCTTGATCCTTGGTGGGGGCTTTGCACTATCGAGCTCGATTTTCGCGCTGACATTTCTCATCCGGCGCGGAGAAATGGAGACGCCGCACGGCAAGATCACGCTTGGGCTCATGGTGGTGCAGGATCTTGCGCTCATCCCGATGATTGCCCTCCTGCCCGTGCTCGAAGGCCACAACGATCACCTGATCGAAGCACTGGCTCGCTCGTTCGGTACAGCTGCTGCCGCCCTGGCGATCGTGCTTGTGCTTGGTACGCGCCTGGTGCCGCGCGTGCTGGAAATCGTCGCGCAGACCGAGTCGCGCGAGTTATTCCTGATGACTGTGGTCATCATCGCGCTCGGTACCGCCGCCGCCGCCGAAAGGGCAGGTCTGTCAATTGCGCTGGGCGCCTTCCTGGCTGGTCTGGTCGTGTCGGAGTCGGAGTTTGACCGGCACGTTCTTTCCGAAATCGCTCCGTTGCGCGATCTTTTCAGCACCGTCTTCTTTGTCGCAATCGGTATGCTGCTGATTCCCAGCGAAATCATCGAGAACTGGGAAGTCGTTGTACTGTTCATGCTCGTTCTAATTTCCGGAAAGACGCTGATCACCGGTGGCTCGTTGCTGGCTGGCGGCGCCGATCATCGCTCCGCGGCACTCTGTGCAACCGTCGTCGCGCAAATGGGCGAGTTCAGCTTCGTTCTGGCGGGAGAGAGCCTCGCCGACGGCATACTGAACAACAATCAATACGGACTGATTCTGGCTGTGGCGGTTGGGTCGATCATCGCAACGCCGTTCGTTTCCAGAGCAGGCTATCCGCTCGCCGATTTAGCGGAGCACTTGCCTGGAATCGAAGCGCGAGAAGCGGATACCTGGGAAGAGAATACGCCGCCTGTGGAGTTCTCTCAACACGCCATCATCTGCGGCTACGGCCGCGTCGGCGCTGTGCTCGGCGACGCCCTGCAAAAGCGGGGTTTCAAGTACGCGGTGATCGAACTCAACCCGGCCATCGTCCGTCATCTCCGAGAAGAAGATATTCCGGCGTTCTATGGAGACGCCGGTTCTGATCATTTGCTGATCCACGCCGGTATCGCCTCTGCCAAAGCGCTCATCGTCACAACACCGGATCTCGTGTCGGCGCCAGCGGCGATTCGCCATGCCCGACGGCTCAACCCGAACATCAACATCATCACGCGAGCTCCTACCAGCGGTGACATCGATATTTTGCGTGCGGCAGGCGCCGACGAGATTATCCAGCCTGAATTCGAAGCGGGAATGGAAGCGATTCGCTATGCGTTGAGGGAATTCGGCGTGTCCATGCGGGAAACGAGCGCGATCATCGGACGCAAGCGCACTGACTATTACGCCGGAAGTGCGGCGGAATCAGGATTTACCGATCCGGAGGGGAGCTTCACCGACGAGCTCTCGCGTCGTTGAGCGTCGTTCTCCCCTACACTCTTGCCAGCGAGGATTTGGCGACATCCGAAGAACGAGAAGACGGGGAACAGACATGAAGGCAGCGGTGCAGTTCGAGCTACCGGGCAAGCTGGAAATCGTCGAGGTCGATGTCGATGAGCCCCGGGGCCGTGAAGTCCTGATCGACGTCGCAGCTTCGGGGTTATGTCACAGCGATCTCCATTTTCTGGAGGGCAAGTACGATCACGAGCTTCCTCTGCTGCTCGGACATGAGGCTGCTGGCGTCGTGCGGGCCGTCGGCGACCAGGTGACGACATGCAAACCGGGCGATCATGTGGTCACATGCCTTTCTACCTTCTGCGGCACGTGCGATATGTGCCTGCGCGGCCGGCCGGCTCTCTGCTCCCGTCAGGGAGTCGAACGTTCCGCGAACGAAACGCCGCGGGTGTCGTACAAGGGAGAACGGGTCCATCCGTTCGCACGGCTCGGTGCATTTGCAGAGCAAATGCTTGTGCACGAGAACAGCGCAGTCGTCATTCGCACCGACATGCCGCTCGACCGGGCGGCGCTTGTCGGTTGTGCAGTTGTGACCGGCATCGGGGCCGTGACCAACACGGCATCGATTCCCGCAGGCAGCACCGTGGCAATAATCGGATGTGGCGGCATCGGACTGAACGCGATCCAGGGAGCATCGATTGCGGGAGCCAGCCGCGTGGTGGCTATCGACAAGCTCGCATGGAAGCTCGATATCGCCAAACGATTTGGCGCCACCGATGTCGTCGACGCCTCAGAGGAAAACTCCGTCGAGGCGGTTCGGCGACTCATACCAGGCGGTGTCGACTACGCGTTCGAGGCGATCGGGTTGAAGGTCGCAGCCGAGCAGGCGTTTGGCATGCTGGCGAGAGGCGGCACCGCGACGGTGATAGGCATGATCCCTGAAGGCCAGACGCTCGACATCCCAGGCGATGTGCTGATGGCCGAAGAGAAAGTCCTGCGCGGATCGAATATGGGATCGAACCGCTTCCGGCTCGACATTCCGCGCTATGTCGAGCTCTACATGAACGACCGGCTCAACCTGGACGACCTTGTTTCCGCCCGAATTTCCCTCGATCAGGTTAACGAAGGCTACGCGGCGCTCAATCGGGGCGAGGTCGCCCGGAGTGTGATTGTTTTCTAGGCAATAGGCAATAGGCAATAGTCAATAGGCAAGCGTAGTCCGACCGATGAATTGTGGCCCTGAACGACGAGACTCGGACTTCGGGCGTCGGACTACGTCGCCAGATTTCTATCTTCCATCTCCCATGCGTGATCGAGCATGTGGTAGCACGCACGGCGCAACGTGAATTGCAGCGTCCAGCTGGTACGGGGTTGCGGCTCTCCGGCATTGACGCGACGAATCGCGTCGACGAACGCCTCCCGGTGTACGTCCCGGCCCTCTGGCGTTCGCAGCGAATCGAGATCGCTGCGGACATTAACCTTCCTGGCGAAGTCCTCCTCGGCCAGGTAGGTGTGAATCATGACCTGATGCCTGTCCCTGCCGCCGCCACGTGGACCCTTTCTCAGGTTCTCCGAGACATTGGGGTGCGTTTCGTCGAAGTATTGCCAGCAGGCACGAAGAATGGCGATCTTGCGCTCCAGGGCGTCGTCGCTCAGTGGTTCGCGCTCAGCTACGGCAGAGCTTCCAGAGATTCCATGGAAATCGGGATTGGAATTGGGTTCGGCGTATTCGACGACCGTCGTCAGTCCGGCGCGTTCGAACTCTGGTCCAAGACCAGCCAGCTCCGCGACTTCGCGGTATCGAGGTCGATACGTTTCCAGCACCTCCAGGGCGTTCTCTTCCGATTTGCCGCAGCGTTCCCAGCCTGGCCAGTCGAAAGCCACCGCGACGACTTTCTTGCCCTTCTTGCCTGGTTCGATCATGACGCGGACGTGGTTGTCCATGGTGCACCTCCTGCGAGCGACGAAGTGTGCATCATCTCCGTGCCCCGAAGCCTGGATTCGTCGTGTGTTTCGTTCGTAGCCATCGACCTCCGTGTCGATGGCCACGATCTGCGGTGCAACTCCAACCGCAAGAGAGGATTCCGGTTGCTTTGCCCTTTGGACATCAGCCCGAGGGTTCCGGTCTCGATCCAGCGAACCAGGCGCCGCGGAACGTGTCGCCAAGGTGTTTGCGACTGATCAGCAATGTGATGGCCGCCAGAATGACGTACACGACTGACAATTCGACGCGGATGTCCGGCCAAATGAACTGCACGGCGAAGAGGCCAAAGAGCAGCCCCGCCCCGATCACCGAGAGTCGCCTGTCGAGAAGAAGCGAAACGGCAAAGAGCGACTGGGCCGCCGTCAGCAGAATCTCATCTTCCTGCCGGTTGTCGAGCGGCAACGCCGCGATGGAGCCGAGCGCGATCACGTAGACGAGCGGCAGCATGCCGACGAGCAAGGTCCATTGATTGACCTTCGACGAAACGACCGTACCCAGAGCGGCATCGCCGGCGGCGCGCCAGGCGAAGATCGCCACCACGACGAACTCCGGTGCTTCCGATGCCAGCGGCGCCAGCCATTGCACGAGCAGGAATTCGTCGATGCCGATCTCGGTGCCGCTCGCCACAAGCGATTTGGCGAATGGCTTGGCGACGAGCAGAACGATTCCGGCGGCGGCAATGGCGAGAACACCGGTAACGAGACGACGCTTGTTCGTCGGCAACGTGCCGATCGTTTGGGCCGGGCCCATCAGGTGGGGTGTTTCCGCTGGCAGGCGCATCAATCGCCAGACATAGACCAGAAAGATGGCGCCGAGAATCGCGCAATCGACCAGGGTTAGCGACCCCTTCAGCGGTATCGTGAAGGCGTAGAGGGTCGCCGCAAGAAGTGCGATAAGTTCGAGACCATGAGTCGGACCAAGCGTCACCGACGTCTTGCGCGTGCGTAACCAGATGATGGCGATGACCATCGGCCAGGCGATGCCAACGAGCAAGCGGTTGGCGCCTGTCATGTTGGCGACGGCGTATCCGGCGTATTCTGGATCTTCCGCAGCCATCCAGGCGAAGGACGCGTCGACCACATATTCGGGCAGGATGGCGATCAGAGCCAGGAGAGCGAGCGCGAGCCCCTGGGAAACGTCGAGCTGGATGACTTCCGCCGCCCACGAGAGAAGAAAGGCGGCGCCGACGATGGCCACGCCGAACCAGAGCGCGCGGAATGGATCAGACGTCTCGAACACGCCCATTCGAATCAGGAGTCCGGGCAGGGCAATGATCAGAGCGATGAAAATCGGCATCCACGGTCGCATCGTCATCGCTCCGTACGGAAACGCATTGCGGCGACGCGCAAACGGAACGGACGAAATGATCTGGGCATGTGGTGACTCCTTGCCTTCTCTGCGGTCCTGGACGCAAGAAGCCCCCGGCCGCATCCAATGGGATGAGCCAGGGTCTGGCCAGGCGAGAAAGGTCTCGCGCTTCTGCCGCCGGAGTACGGTGCACTCGGATTGACGACGACAGGCCCGCCCCGGAGTCGAGGCGAGGGTTACTCCCCCTGTTGGAAGAGAGCGTAACACGAGTGGGCGTCGGTCGTAGATCGTAGGCCGGAGGTCGAGGTCCGAGGTCCGAGGTCCGAGGTCCGAAGATCATCGGGCCGGTCACCAGTTACCAGTTACCATCAACGATCTCCCATTTCCAATTTCCCATTTACCTTTGCCTATTGCCTATTGCCTATTGCCTATTGCCCGTTGCCCGTCGCCCACCGTCCTTTGCCCAACGGGACCGCCACATCTATACTAGATCGGCTGTGGACCCGGAGAGGTGGCCGAGTGGTTGAAGGCGGCTGTCTTGAAAACAGTTAGGCGAAAGCCTCGCAGGTTCGAATCCTGTCCTCTCCGCCTTCCGGCCACCCGGCTCCAAAAGGAAACTACGTCGGACTAAAGGAGCAACGTCGTGAATCCTGTCGTCCATTTCGAGATGCCCTATGGCGATAGCGAACGGCTGAGAAGGTTCTATTCCCAGGTGTTTGGTTGGCAGATGCAGGTTTTCGGCGAGGAAATGGGCAACTACGTGCTGGCCGTAACCGGCGAGACTGACGAGACCACGATGGAGCCAACGAAACCGGGCACCATCAATGGCGGTTTCTTCCCCAGGGAAGGCGCCAGCGAAAGTCCGAGAGTGGTTGTGGCGGTCGATGACGTTCGTGCGGCGATGAAGAGCGTCGAGAGCGCTGGTGGCACAGTTGTCGACCTCGAAACGCCGGGTGAGCCAATCGAGATTCCCGGAATCGGTTTGTATGCCATCATCGTCGACTCGGAAGGCAATACGGTCGGAATACTGCAGCCAGCGGGAATGCCGGAGTGATATTCGACTGAGCCCCGGCCTGACGATATGACGCACCTTCCAGAGTCTTTGAGAGTTCGAAGCGACGTCCGTTGAACGCGTTGTGCCGTCAGCCTAGAAGTCCGCGCCGAGGTCGGATAGAATTGGCGGGCTGCGGAGCAGTGACCGCCCTGCCTCACAGTTGCAACACTGGGAAGGTGCCAGAGAGGTCGAATGGGGCCGCCTGCTAAGCGGTTGATGGGTTTAGAGCTCATCCGAGGGTTCGAATCCCTCCCTTCCCGCCCGTTCGCTCGCCAGTCGTGGATCGGTGAGCGACAATAGATTGCGCGCATGCGCCCGTAGCTCAGGGGATAGAGCGTTGGGTTGCGGACCCAAAGGCCGCAGGTTCGAATC
>CAYWSE010000038.1:0-33815 GCA_964461025.1 uncultured Sphaerobacteraceae bacterium
GATCGGCCGCAGGCCGATAACAGACGCCACCTACGGCCTTGGTTGTGCTCAGGGAGCGCCCTTCATGTTGCGGCCCTGCGTGCCGCTCTCCGGCAGAGCGCCGGAGGCCACGGAATGCAGGCACCGGCTTACGACCTACGAACAGGTCGACTCGGCGGGTATGCCGGCGACCCGATCGCGCATCCAGGCGAGGATGTCTGCCTGCGCTTCTGCCAGAAGGCCGAAGTGATTGGCGCCCTCGACCTCCCGGAAGTCGACTGCTGCACCAGAAGCGCACGCGGCCTGGACGAAATCCGCCGTCATCGCTGGATCGATCACTTCGTCTGCGGTCCCGTGCAGAATGAGCATCGGCGTCATCCACGAACCGGGATTCGGCGTGTTCGCGGCGGCGAGATCGGCCCATGCCGCGGCGGCATCGGGGAGGAAGATTTCAGAAGGCACCGCATCGCCAGCAGCGAGCCCTGCCTCGATCAGGCAGGTGTTGGCGATGCCCGATTCGATCAACTCCTGACCGGCAGCTGTCGTGACGTCATCGAGCGAAGCGTCGGAGTAGGTCGAGGACCAGGCCGACATCACCATGAGGAGAAGCGATGTGTTCTCAGTAGGCTCGTTGGCGGCGACGGTCGATGTGAAGATACCGCTCGGGTCGAGCGCCGGCGCGGCCAGGACGGCGCCATCGATCGTCAGCTCCGGCGCATAGTCAGGCGCCAGCTGGACGGCGAAGGCGATGGCATGCCCTCCCTGCGAGTGACCGATCAACAATGTCGTGTCTGACAACCTGGCTTCTGGAAACTGACGCGCGGCGCGGATCGAGTCGAGCACGTTGCGCCCTTCGATGTCGCCAATCAGGTAGGAAGGTTCGCCCGCCACGCCGAGTCCCTGATAATCGGTCATGACCACTGCGAATCCGTCATCGAGATACGGCGAGATCGTCGATTGATAGAGATCAGCCATGGGTGATCCGCCGGCCTGCAGGAGAAGCGACGGAGCGCACTGCCGGCCAAGTCCGGCAGTGGGATGCCCGATCACCATCAAAGGAAATCCATCCGCCGGTAGAGGACCAGCGGGAATGGCGATCACGCCGGAAACAGCCGTCGGTTCGCCATCCAGTCCGGTCGAGACATACAGGATTCTCCACGTCGGGTGACCCCCGATCGCTGGTATCGGCTGCCAGCGCACGAGATCGCCGGGGCTTTCGGTCGCCAGCCCCTCGGGAGTCTGACTCAAGGAGACCGCCGCGACGAATCCTACGGACGAGCTGATCGCCGCAATGAACACAAGCGCCAGCGCCAGCAGGCCTCTCCTGTGCGTCCACGTCCCGCTCACTGGTTTGACTCCCAAATGCAGCATGCGGCTGAATCGCCAGACGCAAATTTCAGAACAACTCTCCCGACTCGATGGCGTTCATCTTCTCGATCCGCCGCCGGTAGTGCTCCTCACCGCCGAAGCGCGCGGCGAGAAAGACTTCGATCAGATCGAGCGCCAGCCACTCCCCAACGATCTTTGCGCCGACGCACATGATGTTGGCATCGTCGTGTTCCACCGACTGATGCGCGGAGTGGAGATCGTGACAGAGCGCCGCCCGGATGCCGGCGACCTTGTTGGCCGCCATACAGGCGCCAATGCCGGTTCCGCAGATGAGCAGCCCGCGTTCGGCACGGCCCGTCACGACATCACGACAGACTGGCAAGACGACATCGGGAAAGTCGACCGGCTCAGTAGATTCGGCACCGCGATCGACAACCTTATGTCCCCAACCGCGCAACGCGTCGGCAACTGGCCCCTTGAGCGAAAAGCCGGCGTGGTCGGCAGCGAGGGAAATGCGCACCTCAGGCCGAGTCCCGGGCAGCGATCATCGCTTCCATATTCGTGATCTCAGCGGTCTGGGAATTGACGATGGTCTGGGCAAGGTTGCGCAGGACATCTTCGTCGACCTCTTCGAGCCCCGCTTCGGCCATCATCACGCCGCCCTTGTGATGTTCGATCATGAGTTCAAGGAAGGCGATATCCATGTCAGCAGGGTCGAGCGTCCGGAGATTCTCGATTTGATCGTTGGTCACCATTCCGGGCATATCGCCTGGAGTTTCGATGTCGCCCATGTCGTGCTCGGCCATTTCGTCCTCTGCCCAGGCCATTGGCGCCCCGTCGCGGGAGAGTGAGAGTCCCCACTCTGTCAACCAGCCCTGCATCATGCCGATCTGGGCTTGCTGGGAGGTCGCGATGTCGTAGGCGAGTGTGCGGATTTCGTCGTCCTCGGTTCGCTGGTAGACGATCATCGACATATCAACCGCCTGCGAGTGGTGGTCGGTCATGTCGCGAGCGAAGCCAGCATCGGCCGAATCGGAGGATGGCGTGCGACCGTCCCACCAGAACCAGACGGCAGCGGTCGACGCCACGATCAGCAGGGCAGCGAGAACGGCCGGCAACAGCCAGAACGGGAGCCCGGTGTCCGAATCATCAGTTGATGCGGTATCGATCGGTGTTTCTGCCATCTGCCATCCTCGCTGCGGAATGCTTCACGTTGGACATGATTGTAAGCCGGGTCGTCCACCTCCCGATTGACGGAGCCCCAACCGTAGACCCATTCGAGCGGTCATGAGAGGATAGAGGAATGTACGTAGCCAGATCTGGAAGGAGAAACGTTGTGACACTTTCTCGGCGCACATTGATGGGCGGATTGACGCTTTCGGGCGCCGGCGCGCTGGCCTCGCGCTCGCTGTCATTGGCTCAGGAGAGCGCGACTCCGGAGGCGACCGGATTTGCCACGCCGGGCTATGCCATCAGCCGCGTTCGGCAGTTGCCTACCGCCGAGCTGAACCAGGCGATCTACCCGCACGTCATGCATCGCTATTTGCCGACCATCGAAGCGGCGCCAGGCTACGCCGGCTATGTGTTCGCATTCCACAACGACGATCCCGGCGCCTCGATATCGCTCAACTTGACGGCGGATGAGGTTGCCGGAGCCGCTTCGGGTGAGGCGGCAGCGGGATTCGTGGGCGGACTCGATCCGCGCTTTGTTGTCGAGACTCCCATGGCCGAGCAGGGTCCACTGCGGATTTATGGATTCACCGAGCGACCGGCCGGCGAGCTTTCGCCATTTCTGCATGGCTATCCAGTCACCGTGCGCAACCGTCAGACGGCGGAAGGTGCTGATATCGAAGCGGTGATTTCCCAAACGACCGAGGAGCTCCTGCCGTTGATGGAGAGCATGGATGGTTTCGTGATGTACGCCTGGATTCTGACGCCGACCGGCCGGGTGGCGATCAACATCTGGGAAACCGTCGAGCAGCAGGCGGCAGGCGATCAGGCCGTCGCGGAGTACGTCGCAGCCAACACCGTCAGCACCACCGTAGGCGAACCTGTGGTGAACAACGGGACGATCGGGTATGCGGCGATTTAGGCAATAGGCAATAGGCACTGGGCAATAGGCAATAGGCAATAGGCACTGGGCACTGGGAAAAGGAAGAAGTTCCGGAATTGAAGACTCGTTACCAGTTACCAGTTACCAGTTACCAGTTACCAGTTACCAGTTGCCAGTTGCCAGTTGCCAGTTGCCGGTTCCTATTGCCCATTGCTTTTTGCCTTCGTAGATGACGAACGCAGATGAACCGACTCGTTGCAGTGTTGCTGGTGATCGGATTGCTGGCGCCGATAGCCTTGTCAGCCAAGGCGCAACCGGACGACACCACCGTGCTGGTGGAGGGGAGCACGGGCTTCGCCTTCGATCTCTACGCCGCATTGCGGGAGAGCGCGGATGGGAACCTGCTCTTCTCGCCGTTCAGCGTTTCCCAAGCGCTGGCGATGACCTACACCGGCGCGGAAGGCCACACCCGAGCGCAAATGGCCGAGGTACTCGGCTTCGACATTGATGGTTCCGCACTGAACGGCGCCTTTTCGCAGCTGACCGCCGATCTGACTGAACGGGGCACGGCGCCCGCCGATCCCGATCGAGGGGAGGTCGCGCAGGCATTGCATGTCGCCAACGGGTTGTGGGGCGAGCAAACATTTCCGTTCAGCGACGCCTTCCTGAGCGAACTCTCGGAATACTACGGAGCAGGGCTGCAGGAAACGGACTTCATCAATGCTCCGGAAGATGCGCGGGACGAGATCAACGGCTGGGTCGAAGAGCAAACCGAGAACCGGATTCAGGACATCGTGCCGGAGGGCGCCATCGACAGTGCAACCAGACTGGTGCTCGCCAACGCCATCTATTTCTATGGCGGCTGGGCGGAGACATTCGATGCCGAGAACACCAGCGACGAAGATTTTCACTTGCTCGATGGTTCGACCGTGACCGTGCCGTTGATGTTCCAGCACGAATCGTATTGGTACACCGCGGGTGACGGGTTCCAGATCATCGAGATTCCCTACGCGCGGAGCGGACTGGCTTTCACCGTGATCCTGCCGGACGAGGGCGCTTTCGAAAGCGTGGAATCCGAGCTAAACGCGGCCGCGCTTGGCGACGCGGTAGGGCAGGTCGTCTGGACCGATATCGAGCTCTATCTGCCGTCGTTCGAGTTCGAGTTCACCGCCGGCCTGGGGGAAATCCTGCAATCGATGGGCATGACCGATGCCTTCGACCCCGGAACGGCCGACTTTTCGGGCATGGTCGATGGCGACGTACCGGACCCGTTGTTCATCGGCGATGTGCTGCACAAAGCGTTCATCAGCGTCGACGAGGATGGTACCGAGGCCGCAGCGGCGACGGCGGTGCTAATGCTTGCAGGGTCTGCTCCCGGCGAGCCGGCCGAACCGATCGAGGTCAGGATCGACCGGCCGTTCATCTTCGCGATCCGCGACGTCCAGACGGGGACCATCCTCTTCCTGGGCCGGGTGCTGGATCCACGGGCGTAGATCGGGAATCCGCGGCCCCGTATCCCATGATTCTTCGTGCGTAGTTCGGGCACCTGTGGCCCGACGTCACGGCAGGGCACAGGTCCCTGCACTACGCCCGCCTATTGCCTCAACTCGCCTTTTTCTGTTGCGACTCGACGTAGCTGCGCAAGACGGCATTGATGCGGGTTTGGTGGCCGGGTCCGCCAGATTTGAAGTAGTCGAGGATGTCGGCATCAACGTACACGGTGAGGTGCTGCATATGGGGGATTCCGACGTAGACGACGCTCATGTCGGGAACGCCTTCCTCCTCGTAGTCGATTGAGGCTTCGATCTCTTCGTCGGTGAGCGCGTCGAGCCGCTCCCAATTCGTCTTGTCCTCACCACGGCGAATCATCTCGTCGAGTTCTTCATCCGTGTAGCGCACGATACGTTCGCTTTTCTGCATCTCTGGCACTCCTGGCCGAAATGATTCGAATTGTCTCAGCCCGCACGGTCCATACAATTGTGCAAAAGCGCCCATCGACGATAGCGGTCGTCAGCCAGCGATCTTCTTCGAGAAAGCCGCTTCGCGTGGTGACAAAAGGGCGACCATCGAAGACAAGACGAGCTCGGAGAAAGTCAAGGTCATGTTTGGCTATGTTGCGAAGACGCTTGTCCTCGTCCCACTCGAAGCCCATGCCCGGATTATACCTACGCGATGTGGATACATGTTCAAGGCGGGCAAGCGTTGTTGGCGCCCGACATCGGGTAATAGGGAAGCACCATCCCTCGCAGTGCAACGTGCACGGTGGAAAGGCAATGGTGAATTGTGCGACGTGTTTCTGGCAGGTCTCGTGGCCACGGGTGACCGGACGACGGCGGGCCAGAGGTGCCCGGACTGCGCAGCTACTCGATGCACGATCCGCTCTTCCCAACTCTGAGACAATACCGCACATGATTTTCTCGCCGAGCCATAGGATGGACAGATGAGCGCTACTTCCACAGGCGATTCCCTTTTCGACCAGGCTCAGCAGGTGCTCGCCGGCGGGGTGTCGGCGGGGATGCGGGTGAATCCGTATCTGGGAAAGCCGCTGTATGTGGAGCGAGGTGAAGGGGCGCATCTCTACGACGTCGATGGGCGGCGGTTGATCGATTTCAACATGTCGAATGGAGCCGCGCTGCTCGGACACGACCATCCGAAGGTGAAAGAGGCGGTGCTGCATGGTGTCGATCTCGGCATCATCTGCGCCGCCGAAACGGAGTTCCATGAGCAATTGGCGGCGAAGATGGTGGAGATCATTCCAGCGGCGGAACGGGTCCGCTTTTCCAGCGTCGGCACGGAGGTGACGGTCGTCGCCTTGCGCATCGCCCGGGCGGCGACGGGACGGACGAAGTATCTGAAGTTCGATGGGCACTTTCACGGGCTCTCGGAGCACTGGCTTTATAAGAGGAAGGACCCATTCGATCCAGCCAGTCCGGTTGTGCCATCGTCGGACGGCGTGCCCGCGTCTGGCTCCGCCGATGTGGTGATGGTTCCCTGGAACGACGCCGATGCCTTCGAAGCGGCGATGGCCAAGCATGGTGATGAGCTGGCAGCGGTTTTCTGCGAACCGATCCACTACAACGCCGGGTGCATTCCGCCGGCGGAGGGGTTTCTCCAGCTCTTGCGGGAGAAGACGACCGAGCATGGCGTGATCCTGGTTTTCGACGAGGTGCTCTCTGGTTTTCGGACTCATCGGGGCGGTGTTTCGGCGCAGTTTGGGGTGACGCCGGATCTGACCACGCACGCGAAGGCACTGGCCAACGGGTTGCCCTTGTCGTCGGTGTCGGGGCGGGAGGATTTGATGCTCCTGCTGACGCCAACCGGCGGCGCGGTGCACAGCGGCACCTATTCCGGTCATCTTCTCAGCGTGCTTGCCGCGCTGGCGACGCTGGAGGAGCTGAGTCAGCCTGGCGTTTACGAGCAGATCAACGCTACGGCCGACCACTTTTACGCGCAGATGCAGTCGGTTTTCGATGAGAATGGCGTGCCGGTCCGGGTGCAGGGTATGGGCGCCAGGTTTGGACTCTACTTTGGGCGGACCGAGCCAGTGACGACCTGGTCGGATGCCATGAACCACGATCACGCGATGAATCAGCGATTTGTCGCCGAATGCAATGCGCGTGGGGTGGCATTCCACGGCTACACGAAGCAGGGCCCTCCCGGTCATGCCGGATTCTCGCTCGCCCACACCCAGGCCGATTTCGATGAGACGCTGAATGTGATGGACGATGTTGCGAAGGCACTGGGCACTGGGCGCTAGGCACTGGAGTTGGGCAATAGGCAAAGGGCAATAGGCAAAGGGACCTGGAAAGTTATGTTCGGACCTCGGACTGCGATCTACGACCCACGGACACACACAGAATGCTGCTGACTGAACTTCCTCGCCCCTTTATCATCGCTGTCGCCACTGACCGGACGGTTGCAGGGATGCTGGCGACGATTGCCCGGGCGGCGGTTGAGGGCGCGGATGCGGTCGAGCTCAATCTGCCGGCGGTGGCCGATGTGTTGCCGGAAGAGCTGAAGGAAATGCTCGCCGATGCGCCGTTGCCCGTTTTCACGACCTGCCGGCGACGGCAGTTCATGACCGTGTACGGGTTCGATTCCAGTGAGCTGCCAAACTGGAAGGATGACGAGCGGATGGAACGACAGCTCGCCGCGTTGCATTTCGGCTCGGTGGCGATCGATATGGAGATGGATACGTTCGATCCTCATCCTGCCCCGCCCCTCGGATCGGCAGAAGCGACGACGTTCGCCGCAAACAACGGCGAACCGGCGGAGTTTTCGCGAGATGCGAACGCGGTGAGGCGGCAGCGGGAGGTCGTCGCCGAAGCGCACACGGCCGGCGCCGAAGCGCTGCTTTCCTGTCACACCGGGCGACCGCAGACTCTCGAGCAACTGCTGTCGATCGGCTACGAAGCTGTTGAGCGAGGCGGCGACTTGCTGAAAATTGTCACGCCCTGCCGGGATGATGAGGATCTTGGGCTGGTTTATGAAGCGAGCGAGGCGCTGAGGTCGAGCCTGCCGATTCCATTTGTTTTGGTCGGCTCGGGAGCGGCCGGATTGTCGAGTCGCACCGACGGATGGCAATACGGATCGAGCTGGATCATTGCGCAGCTCGAACGCACGGCCGGTGGATTTCAGGATCAACCGCTTATCAGTGAGATTGGCAAGAAGAGTCAGGCAATCGGCAATGGGCAATAGGCAATAGTTCCCTACGCCAGCGTATCGTTCATCATCGTGCGCCCAGTGCCCAGTGCCTATTGCCCGAGGTAGTCCCATGCGCGTCGCGATTGCCGAATTCAAACAGGAAACCAATACGTTCGTGCCTCGCCCGACAACGCTGGACGATTTCAGGTTGTGGCATCTCTGGTACGGCCAGGATCTGATCGAGGGGCTGGGCGGCACGAATGCGGAGATCGACGGTTTTCTGAACGTTCTGCACGACGCGGGAATTGAGCCCGTGCCGATCCTGGCGACCTTTGCGATGTCGGGGGGAAGAGTCACTGACTCGGCATATGACCAGCTGCTCGGGGAGCTGCTCGCCGGGATCGAGGCCGCCGGACCGCTGGACGGCATCCTGCTGGCGTTGCATGGGGCGATGGTCACCGACTCGCATGACAGCGCGGACGCCGTCACGCTGGCGGCGGTGCGCGAGCTGGTCGGGCCGGAGATGCCTGTCGTGGCCAGTTACGATCTGCACGCCAATCTGACAGCTGATATGGCGAAGCACGCGGACGCGCTGGTCGGGTTCAAGACGTCGCCACACGTCGACCAGCGTGACACCGGCGAGCGAGCGGCACGGGTGATGACGCGCATCCTGCAGGATGGCGTCGAACCGGCGATGGCGTTCGTGAAGATTCCCATGATTGCGCCGGCGTCGACGCATATTCACCACCTGCCGGGACCGTTCAAACGATTACAGGATGCCACCCGCGAGCTGGAGGGTGGAAAGGTGCTTTCGGCGAATGTCGCGGCGGTACAACCCTGGCTCGATGTCGACGAGATGGGTTTCGCCACGGTGGTCGTGACCGACAACGACCCGGATCTTGCGCAGCGGCTTGCCTGTGAGCTGGCGGAGCAGGCATGGGCCGAGCGTGAAGCGTTCATGCAAATCGAGCTTGTTCCGCCTGATGAGGCGATTCAGATAGCCTTGGCTGAACCAAGAGGTCCGGTGGTCCTCTCCGACGCCGCCGATGGCACGGGGGCAGGGTCTCCCGGTGACGCCACCGCGGTGATCAAGGCGCTCCTCGACGCGGAACCGACGAAACCCGCGTTCGTGTTCGTGCGCGATGAAGAAGCCGCCGCAACGGCCATCGCTGCCGGAGTTGGGGCGGAGATTACACTCGATGCCGGCGGCAAGATCGACACCATCTTCAATTCGCCGGTCAGGGTGACGGGCGTTGTCGAGTTCGCTGGGCCGGCGTCATTTCGTTTTGGCGGGGGCGGCTACACGGGCGTCGAGCAGGATATGGGACCGTCCGCTGTGATCCGGGTCGGCAATGTGCACATTCTGATCGTCAGCACCTCGGTGATGACGGTCGATCCCGAGCTCTACCGTGCGGTGCGCCTGGAACCGGCGGACGCGCAGATCGTCGTGGTCAAGTCGCATATCCAGTTCCGGGCCGGCTACGACAGCATCGCCAGCAAGATCATCCTCCTCGACTCACCCGGCATGAGCAGCGATCACCTGATCGGATTGCCGTGGGTGAAAGTTCCGCGACCGATCATTCCACTGGATCTGGACACCGCCTTCAACTGCGAAGCGAGCATCGCCTAGCCTGTTGCTTTCTCACTTGACGCCATTGCGCCACGCCAACGGACGAATTGAAGGTTGTTGGGAAACTCAGCCCTGTTCTTGGCTATTTTCCACTAGACTGAAAGTTGACAGAACCCATCTGATGACATGTTGAATGGGCAATCTCGATATGGTCGATCCGTTCACACTGAGCTTTTTCGGAAAGGCCCTAATTTGGGTATGTACCGAGGTCTGCAGTTGGACGATTGGAAAAGCGACTGAGAACAGGATTCTCGCGAGACTTTCTGATCGTCAGCTGAGTCGCCGAAACAGTGACTTGGAATCCGCTCTCAAGGATGCATTTTCAGCGGCGGCGCTTTCGTTTGCAGACACAGCTCCTGGCAACCAGTCAGTCTATTGGGAACAGATCCGGGATGTCGGAATTGCTTGGCTTTTGCCTGACAATCCTAACTATCCTTCAAATCTGTTGGCCGCCGTCCTCTTTGAAAGACCGGAATCAGTCGTTTGGAAGTCGATCTGGAATCCCCTTGAGAATGACCTCGAACACATCGAAACACGCCCGTTTTTCATTAGCAATCGACGAAGCTTTGAGGATCAGCTGAGAAAGAGCTTTTCTCTGCAGTTGAGATTACAAAGACATCGAGTTGCGTTCAATGCATATCTGCTGACGGTACTCACGGAGATCGTTCAGTCACCGCTGACAGACCCGATTCCTCAAACCGAACAGGAAAAAAGGGCGCTCTTAAAGATTGAGGAAATCGTGGCAGTTCAGGATGCCCTTGCCAAGGTCTCTGAAGCGGTGCTCACGGCAATCGACCGCAAATCAGATCATCTCGTGGAGATTGCCAAACATGTCAAAGAATCTGTCGAATCCACGTTGAGCGAGGTTAACGAGGTTCGATTACTCGTGGCCGGTGAATACATACGATCAGATGGATCAAGCTTCAGGGCATCGCGGCTAGAGGACTGCGAGCGAGTACGTCAAACTCTTCTGCAACGCCCCTTGGTTGGTCGACGAACCCAGTTGGGAAGTTTGTCTGTGCGAGTTGAAGAACACCGGCTTGTTGCGGTAACCGGAGACTCAGGGGTCGGAAAGTCTGCTTTTCTTTCTCATTGGATCGAGATTGTCTCCGGCGACCCCACGGTGGCGCTCTGCTATCACTTCTTTAGCCGAGAAGACGACACTGCCCGAATCGATGGCGGAATGCGATGCTTGGTAGAGCAGTTGCTCATCACGCATGGGATAAGAGGGCAGCCACCTATTGCGTTGGACGATGTCAAGGCCGTCTTTCGAAGGCTTCTAGGATTCGACCACTTCAGGAGACTTGTGATCGTCATTGATGGCGTCGATGAAGCGCTCGACGGAATAAGGGCAGGCGCGTTTGCATTCGGTCGCGGTTGGTTCCCGCAAGTGCTCGGAGACAACGTAATGGTTGTCTTGGGCACCAGGTTTGGGGCTGGCATTGCAGACATTAGCGAGCTGGAAAATGGCATTGCCGTCGGGTCAATCAATGAGTTTCGGCTCGACAATCTCGATGTAGACGCCATCCAAGACCTGCTTCCTCAGGAATCCAGAAGTTTAGCAGGATCGATTGAGCAACGGACCGGTGGGTTGGCAATTTACGCAAGCGCGGTTGCCGAAGCAATCCGGCGAGAGCCGGACAATGCAGCTAGAGCACAGTTAGTCGAGATACTTCCTGACAGCTTTGTTGAATATGTCACTGAGGGGTTGGCTACCGCCGCCGCAGCCTCACGTCAATGGGTCAGAGCTTTGGGGTGCTTGGCAGCGGCGAGTGGCCCCCTCGACACAAGCGAGCTTCTTAGAATTTCACGAAGTGCCCCGCCATTCCTGCAGGCAGTTGACCTGCAGAGTCCGAATTGGTCGATCGGTCGGTGGCTTCGAGAGCGTAGCGGCTACTGGTCATTCCAACATGATTCTATCGCCGAAGCTTATCGAGAAGGAATTCGGCCAGACCTACAAGAATTCCGGCAGCAGATACTCGACGACTCTCAAAATTGGAGTGAACATAAGGGTCCATACAGTTTGAGGTTTTTCGCGGGGGACCTTCTAGCTGCCAGAAAATATGATCAACTCTATTGCCTCGCCCTCAATCCTGAATATCGGGAGATGCAAGTCCGACACTACGCAGGGCAACCAAGGCTTTCATTGGATACGCTACAAGCCGCGATTCGAGGAATGGTATTGAGCAAGAGTTGGGAGAAAGTAGCTAGATTGCTATTGATTCATCTATCGGTCGCAAGAATGCTGCATAAGGAGTCGCCACTAGGGGCCGCTCGGATTGGCGAACTCGAACGAGCAATCCAGCTCGCCAATGAGAGAGATGACGTGCACCGAGTCCTTTGGCTTCTGCTTCTGGCTTGGAATGAGTGCAGTTCAGGGAGCAGGATAAACTGCAGCCGCATGTTGGGACTGGTTCAGCTTGAAGAGTTCAAGGTCGATGTCGTCAAGCATGAAGATATTGGTTCGAAAATCGTTCAACTCTCTGGACTAGAGTCAATCATCGACTCAACAGATTTGGCTGCTCAGAGAGCCGATGAACTTGGGGTCTTGTTGCCCCACGCTTTCTCAGTAGATGAACGTACCGGCCTTCGGATGCACGACGACTGGCTGAGCAACACCGGCGAGTTCTTCGGGGAATGGATTCCTACTCCACCCCGAATCACGCGCGCCAGGGAATATCTAGAGAACGACGACTTAAGCTCCGCGTTGTCCACTCTAGGAGAGGCCCAAGAAGTAGCGAAAAGAATCAGTCGACCCCGGTCCAAAGCGGCCACTTATGCCGAAATTGCCCAAGTGCTATTTCAGCTAGAGCGAACGGAAGAAGCCGTTGGTTTGATCCACACCGCCTTGGAATCTGCAAATGAAATAGAAGATGCCAAGGCAAGAGCAACTATCTATGCAGGAATTACACAGATACTTTTCACTGTTGACCAGGAGATTGGAAGATCTTTGGCTTTAGATTCCGCGCTATTGGCCGCACAAAAAATACGAGATGAGAGATTTGTTGCTGACCTGCATCTACATATTGCGCTCTTGCTGAACTCGCACTATGACCAAGAGGGAGCGATCGACACAATAGAGAAAGCGCTCCTGCTACTTGAATCAAGAGAGCACGACAATGCGACTTGGTACTTCAAGGAACCGATCGGAGCCCTTGCCAATGCATTGCTCAGAATCTCAGTCCAGCGGGCAAAAACAGTTCAACCGCTTGAAAAATCAGGGGAGCATGGCGTACTTAGCAGGGAACTGAATGAAGTTTTGGACCTGCTTGCTGAGCACATTGGGAATCGCCACCATTTGGACATTAAGCTCCTTGCGGAGATCTGCGACACCCAGGCCGGGATCGGTCAGGCGGAGGCGGCCAAGAAAAATCTTCGCAAGGCGATCGAGCGCTCCGGAGTCCAAGGTGACTTGCGCCAAAAGGCGAAGCTACTCAACGACCTAGCCCAGATTCAGATAGACGCCGATGAAGTCGAGGAAGCCAAGGCAAATTTGGCCAGTGCACTTGGAGTCGCGCGGAATCTGAATATTCTGACCGGAGACGAAGAACTTTTTGGAGAGATTGCCAATTCTTATGTTCTCATGGCTCATAGATCTCTATCCAAAGGCGACTTGGCGAAAAGTGAACGAGAGTTGGGTTCGGCTTTCTACCTCACAGAAGTCATCGAAAATCAAACATTCAAAATGAAACCGCTGGAAGCTATCTGTAGGGCGCATGTAGAGGTCTATCGGCACCTTTGCAGGACCGGAATTGAGGATGAAGGGTTCGCTCAATTGAAGGCGGCGGCCACCGCATCTGAACGAATAAAACTTGACTGGTTCAAAGCGCCCCTTATTGCCGAGCTAGCGGCAAACATCGAGGACACCAATCTTGCTTCTGAGGTCCGGTTGGATTTCGCTTCAGCCGTTGAGTCTGCAATGCGACTAGACCCACGAGGGCAGATAACCAAGTTGAAGGAAATTGCAGAAATCCAACTTAGTGCGGGGAAGCGCGATCTCGCGGTAGATACCATCAAGATTGCGGTCCCAATTGCACAGCAACTGTCCTCCAGGGAACTCGGGCGACTCGCGCAATCACTGGTTGACGCGAATGACATAGATGGTGCCCGTGCAGTGCTCGTGAAAGCACGCGATTTGGCGGAGGATAATGAGACCGTCTTTGAACTTCTGCAAATTGCCGAAATATTCGTTTCAGCTGAGGAGATGGAAGAAGCACAACTGTGCTTAGGCATTGCGGCCACAAAAATTCAAGAGTTGGGCGACTTGGAGCAGTCCGTCCAAGCGAACTGCGGTCTCGCTAACATTCAATCCGCTATTCGGAATGAGGATGCACAGGTAAGCTATGCGGTAGCCCGAAAACTCATAGAGGGCATTGAAGATGAGAAATCCAAGAGTCAACGCTTGCTGTGGCTGGCAACTCAGCAATTCAGTACGGGCCAAATCACGTTAGCGAAGGAAACGCTAACTGCGGCGTTCCATTCCGCTATGAGACTGCCGCCATCATGGAGCAAAGCTCAGATTGTCGGAAACATCGCGGGGATCGGTTTGGAGAGGTACCCCGATATGGACGAGCAAGAGCTCGCAGAGCTGATCTTGGCGTGCGGGTATTCTGAAGTCTCCATCGCTCGAATCGCAGTTGTTTTGTCCGCCTTGTACCCCGATTGCGCGATCGCGGTTGCAAAAGAGCTGGCAGAGCACTGGCAACCGGAATAGTCAGATCGATTCTTGGGACGGGACGACATTAAATCGTGTCGAGAGTTGCTGTCCAGGACTTAAGCTGCAAAGCGGGACGGTTGGATCGTTGGACAGCATGACCGTCCTGAAAAGTACGCTCCCGGCTCCGTTAAGTCTGTTCAGTGATCTAGGAAGATGGTCAATCGGTGGAGATCGGCATCCGTCCCGAAGATATCGGCATCGCGCACGGCGACACGGGAGATGGTCTGCGAGCAACCGTCGTAGTTATCGAACCAATGGGTTCGCTGAATGTCGTGTACGCCCGCCTCGGCGACGAACGCCTGGCGATCACCACTGCGCCAACGTTCTGGGGTCAGCTCGGCGACCCGGTGACGCTGACCTTCGCGGCGGACAAGACACATCTCTTCGATCCTGCGTCGGAGCACGTGCTGGGGTGGGGAGTCAGGTCACAGGAGTAGTCGCTGATCCTCATCGATTCCGCGTTGTCAGCGTCGAGTGCCGGATGTCACCCTCTCCTTGTTACATCGGTGGCAGACAGACGCCAAACTCGTTGCAGATCGAACCGTCGTCATCGCAGGGAAGACCGGCTCGATCCGCAGCGCAAACACCGTTGTCACATCTGGAACAAGCCACGTCGAACCCCCAGCCGAACGGGCAGTTGGACCGGTCGTCGCCGCAGCATTGCTGACAGGTTCCTGTTCCGCAGCAGACGAAGCTCGGACCGCAACCCTGCGGTTCGCATACCCCGTCTCCACGGCAGAAGCCAGTGATGCACAGCGCTGGATTGTCGAGACGGCCGCAATTGCTGTCCGACACGCAGGGAGGAATCGTCGTCGACGTCGGGGTCGTTGGTGTGACGCAATGACCGAATTCCTCAAAGTCTGGGATTTGGCAAATCAGTCCCTCGCAGCAACATTCCTGACCGTCGCAACCAGCTCCCTCCTGTCCACAGCAGAAGAAGTGGTGTGGCTGGATCTCCCCAACATTCGGACCGCAGTGCATCGAGGCTTGCGAGTCTCGACATTCGCCGCTGCAGCACTGGGTGCCGACTTCGCACTCGATGCTGAAGTCGGGCAGACACGCGGGCGTGGTGGTCGTGGTCGGCGCTGCGGCGGTCGTCGTGGTCGTGGGCGCCAGGCAGGTGAAGTTCGCGAGGATGTCGCATTCCAGACCGTCGCAACACGGGAGGAACCCGAAGCAACTTTCTCCAACGTCCATGCAGTCTGTACACGAGACCGACGCCGTGATGCAGGTTCCGTGACAGCACGTTCCTTCTTCACCGGACAGCTCGCACTCAGAGCCGCCGGTACTGTCACCGAGGCGCTGGCACTGACCAGCAACGCAGGTCATGCAGCCAGGACTGGCCTCGGCATAGCGCTCCACGCAATCGTCGTCGTTGCAGCATTCGCTCTCGCGTTCGCAGATGCCGTCGCAGCAGACACCGCCGCCTTCGCCGCCGCACGGGAAGCAGTTTTCATCTTCGCAAACTTCGCAGGTCGCGCATCGATCGACGCACACTCCGGAGATGCAATCCTGACACTCGCCGCAGTCGCCACAGCAGGCATTGGCGGAGATGCAGGTTGAGACGCCGTCGATCGTGCAGCATTGTGGTGTTTCGCCGGGGCAGCACCGATCTTCACAAACCGACTCGGCCGGGCAGCACATTTCCTCCTCGACCGAATCTGATTCACCACCGAGGACGCGAACGAGGCAGACCGCGCCCGGCGGGCAGCACTCCTTGTCGCAGCACTGGAATTCCTCGTCGCAGCACTCGAGCCCGCAGGGATAGTTGGTGGCCGGATCGCAGCAGATATCCTGGTTGCCATCGCGGGCGCATGAGTGACTGGCCGGACAGCAGGTCGATCCACAGGCTTTCTGACTGGCGAGGCAACAGTCGCCATCGGTAGTACAGACGCCGGTGTCGCAGCAGGCATTGCCGCACCAGACATCGGCCGAGTTGCTGCAGCGGTGGCCGTCCTTACATTTGTCGGCATCCCAGCAGACGCCATCACAGATCTTTTTGGGGAGCAGGCAGGCAGGGGGCGGCGGAGGCGGAATGGTTGGCCGTGTGGCAATGGAGCGAGCATCTGCGTGCTCGGCGGCGACAATCGCTCCGCCGATTCCGAGCAATCCTTTCAGTACCGAACGACGGGACGCCCCTGAGCCGATGGCGCGAACCAAAGCGTCGAACCGCGAGTCGTCCATCGA
Source organism: uncultured Sphaerobacteraceae bacterium (assembly GCA_964461025.1). Taxonomy (GTDB): domain Bacteria; phylum Chloroflexota; class Chloroflexia; order Thermomicrobiales; family UBA6265; genus JAHBVL01. Next base: position 16,540 of record CAYWSE010000038.1, read on the forward strand.
ATAGCTCCTCAGTCAGCCAGCGATGTCCGATCGTAGTCATCGGACGGACCGGCGAACGCATACCCAATGTTCAATGTCACGTGCGGTTTTTGTACCTACAACGAATCCTAACAGCCAATAATGGAAAGTCAATGTGGAAGGCGAGGCCGAAAGGCGAAGAGGCGAAACGAAAAAAAGCAACGGCGTGCGGCGGCAAAGCGTTGATGAGTCTGACACTCCAATGCCTGTAGCCTGTGGTGGTTTGTAGTTTGTGAATGGGTAGACATGCCTGATTACCCGTGATAGCGTCAGAAGTGGACCGAATCGTCATCACGTGTTTCTGGCAATCGCGCCAGATCTCAAGCAAGGAAGGCAACGAATGGACGGCAATGCGGCGACCACATCCAGCGCGACCAATCGCAGAACGGTAATCAAATCGGGGGCCGGCGCATTCGCGGCGCTGGCAGGTCTTGGGGCGATCGCGATCGCCCAGGCTCAGGGGACGCCGGAAGCGGAGGAGGGCGGCAGTTTGCTGGGGGCGTATGGCGTCATCCGCAGCTATGTCGTCAAGGACGACGCGAGCGTCGATGAGCTGAATGCGCTCGTCGATGACTTTGCGGGCATTTTGTCGGCCGGTGCCGGGTTCATCAACTACAACGTCATCTACGACGAGGAGACTCGCGGATACGTAGCCATCGGTATTTTCGAGAACGCGGAGAGTGCCCAGGCGTCGAGCGAGGAAGCGGCAGCGTTCATCGTTGAGCACAATCTCGGCGATTACTATGTCGATACCACACCAGTTATCGTGCAGGGCGCAATCACGGTTAGCGCCTAGCGTGGCGCTTCGACTGTGGCTGCACAGGCCCTGAGAATCAGGAGTGATCGTATGATTCTTTCCCGTCGCAATCTGGTCGTGTCGATGGCGGCCGGAGCAGGAGCGCAACTGGCGTCCCGGCATGTTTCCCTGGCCCAGGGAACACCGGAGGCCGTGCCTCAGGCGGTCGAACCGGGGTCGTCCGCCCTGGCGATGCCGGGGTATGCCCTTGCGCGAGTACGCACCCTCGCTGATGCGTCACAAACCCAGGCCGCTGTTTTTCCCGACGTGATGGCCGATTTTCTGCCGCCGACCCGGGCTGTCGAAGGATATGGGGGCTACGTCTTCGTCTTCGACGATGCCGACCCGACGACCGCCATCACCCTCACGCTGCTTTCTGGTGAATCGGCTGTCGATGCGGCTACGGCGGTGGCACAGGAATTTGTCGCAGGTCTCGATCCGCGACATGCTGTGGATACGGTCGAAGCGGCGAATGGTGAGTTGCTCATCGATGAAACGACCACCCGGCCAGCCTCGGAGCTGCCGCCGAATTTGTATGGGTGTCATTTCACGATGCGAGTGAATGTGACCGCACCGGGCACGGACATCATGAACGACGTCTATCCCATCGTGCGGGACGGACTCACTCCCGAGTTGGCGGCAATGCCTGGATTTCTTGCCTACTACTGGGTGAAATCTGGCGACATCGGCACGGCGATCAATCTCTGGGAAACGACAGAGCAGACCGCCGCCGGCGATCAGGCAGTGCGCGATTGGATTGTGGCGAACGCCATTCCGGAAACGGTTGGCACACCATCGGTGTATAGCGGAACGATCTGGTTCGCCGAGCTGGCGGGAATCGAATAGGGGCAAGAGGCAAAGGGCAATAGGCAAAAGGGACTGGGCAACAGGCAATAGATAAGACACGTTTCTGGTTCTCAGAAGGAGCGACCATTCGTGAACAACAGACCGACAACGTTGACCGCACCGAACCGGCGTGATCTCGTCAAGGCTGGGGGTGGGGTTTTTGCCGCACTGGCGGGGATCAGTCTCGTGACGCGCGTCAGCGCTCAGGATGGAACTCCGGCGGCTGGGCGCGACCTGGACGGGCACTATGGAATCACCCGCACCTATGTCGTCGCCGAGGATGCCGATCTCGATGCACTGATCGAAATCGTTAACGAGTACGCGGCAATGATCGCGGAGTCGCCGGGCTTCGATGCCTATTCGATTCTGTACACCGACGAAACACGCGTCTGGACAGCGGTGGCCTTGTTCGATACGGCGGAGAACGCCCAGGCGTCGACTGAGTCGGCGGCCGCGTTCGTGGAAGAGCACGCGCTCGGAAGTTACTTCGACGAGCCGACGCCGGTGGTCGTCGAGGGCCGGGTGATCGTCAACGCAGGCTTCTGAGTCCGCGGTACGCGCATCGTCATTTCGAGCTTGTCGAGAAATCTCGTTCGTGGCGCGGGTGTTGGAGGATGGCCACTCGATCGCGCACGAGAGATTCCTCCACTCCGCTGCGGCTCCGGTCGGAATGACGAGGTTTTTCGGGCGCGGAGCGCAGAGAACGCCATAAATGGCGAGGCTACGCATGGATTTTTGGCGCCCCAGCGTCACCGGCGGGCCGGGAAGAACCGCGCGTGCTTTAATACCGTCACATGCCCGAACAGCGGCACTACGTGGTTGCGTACCGCGCGGAGTGCGGCGCAATCAAAGTTGACCCATGTCGATTTCGCGGCTCGAATCAACGTCCGATGGTCCCGAGACAGTTGCATCGCTGATCGAGTGGCGCGGCGAGATAGCTCTCTCCTCGCCGCCACTCCCGCTGACTCCGATCATCGGAAGGACCGAAGAAGTCAGTGTGGTGAGCGATCTGCTGAGGCAGAGAACGATCCGCCTGGTGACCCTGATCGGTCCTGGCGGAATCGGCAAGACCCGGCTGGCGCTGCAGGTATCGGCCGACATGCAGGGCCAGTTCCGCGATGGCATCGCATTTGTGGGGTTGGCGCCAGTGCGCGATCACGCACTGGTCCTCGAGGCGATTGCCGACGCGACAGGCGTGCGCGGTCCTGCCAGCCGGACACTCGAAACGGCGCTGCGAGATCGTCAGTTGCTCCTCATTCTCGACAACTTCGAGCATCTACTGGATACGGCCCCGGACATCTCATCGCTGCTCGCCCAGTGCCCACATCTGACCATACTGGCGACAAGCCGGGCGCCGCTGCGCCTCTCCGGAGAGCATGTTTTTCCGGTGCCGCCCTTCTCCGTTCCGAGTCTTCAGAATCTGCCGGCGTTCGACGAATTGTCGGTATCGAGTCCGGTTGCGCTCTTCGTCAGCCGGGCACGTGCCGCGGATCCCGGTTTCGTCCTCGATGAGTCGAATGTGGCCGCGGTCGCCGAAATCTGCGCTCGCCTCGATGGTGTACCACTGGCCATCGAGCTCGCGGCCGCCCGAAGCCGTCTCCTCGCGCCGTCCGCGTTGCTGGCCCGCATGAGCCAGTCGCTGGATGTCATTGGGGAAGGGAGCCGCGATTCACCAGACCGGCAGCGGACGATGCAGGCCGCGATCGCCTGGAGTCTCGATCTTCTGACTCCCGCTGCTCGTGATTTGCTGTATCAGCTGGCGCTCTTTGTCGGTGGATTCGATCTGGCAGCTGCGGAAGCCGTTGCCGGCAGAGAGCGTGGCGAGATGATCGCCGCGATCGAAACGCTTCTCGATCACGGCATGCTGCGCCGCCATGACGACAGTGCCGGTGAGCCTCGTTTTCGCGTTCCAGAAACAATTCGCGAGTTCGGGTTATCCAGTCCGGCGACCGGAGACGAGGCGACCATGCAACGCAGATTTGCAGCCTGGGCGCTCGCGCTTGCGGAGGACGCGGAGCGCGGATATGCCACACCGGCCGGCGACCAGTGGATCGCCCGCGTCGAATCCGAAGAGGACAACGTGCGCGCGGCGCTCACGTGGTTTGCCAGTTCCGGAGACGAGGAATCGCTGTTGCGCCTGGCCGGAGCCCTCCGGTGGTACTGGCAGATGATGGGACGACTGGTGGAGGGACAGCGCTGGCTCATTCGCGCCCGGCATGCCAGTCCCGAGGTCGATTCGTTGGTTCGTGCAACGGCGCTGGTGGGAGCGAGCACGCTCACGGCGGTTTGCGGTGATCCGCAGACGAGCGACGAACTTGCGGAGGAGGGGGTTGCGCTCTTTCTGGCAAACGACAATCGGCATGGCGCCGCGCAGGCAACTCATATGCGCAGTCTGGCCGCAACCTATGCCGGCAATCTCGAAGACGCTGTGACGTATGCTCACGATGCTCTTCAGGTATTCGAATCATTCGACGATCCATTCTGGACAGCATGGACCGCAAACCGGCTCGGCATCGCGGCTGCGGACTTCGGCGACCTCGAACGCGCCGAAGCGTCCTACGGGTCAGCGCTGGCAGGACTGCGGCGGCTTCAACAGCCATCTGGTCAAGCGATGGTACTGGCAAATCTGGCGCTCCTTCTGAACGAGCGCGGCGAGCGGGCCAGAGCAGTGGCACTCTTCCGGGAGAGCATTTCTCGCGCTCGGGAGCGCCACATCTCTTACTTCATGTTGGTCGATACACTCCTGGGGCTCGTCGACAGCGTCGCCGAGCAACTGGATCCTGTGCAGGCGGCCCGAATTCTAGGTGTGGTCGACCGCGAACGCACGGTGTCCGGGTTCGCGCATGGGCACCAGACCCGGGACGTCTATCGCCGCGCGGTGACCAGAGCGCAACAGGCGCTCAGTGAAACCGCATTCGAAGAAGCGTGGACGGAAGGTCATGGAATGAGCCTCGCCGAAGCGATGGCCATCGCGATGACTGAAACTGAGTCGTTCCTGACCCCTGCTGATTCGCTGCCCGAAGACTTTGCGATTACCGCTCCCCAGCTGTTCGCGCCGTCGCAGCAGCCACTGTCCAAACGGGAGATCGAGGTGTTGAGATTGCTCGTTTCGGGGCAAACGGATCGCCAGATCGCCGATACGCTCTTTATTAGTCCCGCTACTGCTCGTACACACGTCTCGCACATTCTCCACAAGCTCGATGTTTCCTCCCGGACCGCCGCGGTGGCCTACGCCTTTCAGTACGGGTTGGTCTAGTCCTCACCCTCATCGAAACTCGTGGTTGCGGACTGGAGCCGAATGAATGTGAATCTCCTCCCACCCGTATGGGGCTTGCAAACGGGTTGGGCGGAGAAATCATTGTTTATGAGGATGTGATTACGCGGCAGCCTCCTTAGGATGGATTTCGGGCGCATGGCCTGTAGACCCATCATCAGGAGGTTTGGGCAGGTGATCGACGCGAAACGCAAACTCAACGTGGATGCAGGGGCATTGCTCTTGGTTGAGACGCTCGACCGGCGGCGTCTCTTGAAGTTTGCCGGCGGCGCGGGGTTGGCCATCGCGGGTTCCGCGGCATGGATGGGTTCGCCGGTTGCGGCACATCAGGATGCCGCTGCGGCGCCCGAACTGGGACCGCAGGAGGATGGCACAAATCTCTGGAGAGTCGTTGTGGGCGGTATGGACATGGAGAATGCCATCGAGTACCACGGCTTTTTCCCCGGCGAAATCACGATCAATGCCGGGGACTCGATCTGGTTCGCATACGACATGCCGATGTTCCACTCCGTGACGTTCCCGGACGCGAACGGCGTTCCCCCGCTCTTCATGCCCGATCCAGAAGTTGAGGCCTCAGGAACACCGGCGGCCGGACCACCGAAGCTGATCGTCAATCCAATGCTACTGACGGGGGTTGGCGACGGGACGGTCGATGGAAGTCAGCTAGTCAGCACTCCGAATGACGTATTCGACATGTCGGGCGCTCCGTGGGTGTTCACGTTTCCGGTCGCCGGGACGTTCGATTACGTCTGCGTCCCGCATGCTGATGTGATGCAGGGGCGGGTGATCGTTCAGGAAGCAGGATCCGATTTGCCAACCGAACAGGCTGCCTACGATCAGGTCGCGGCGGAGCAGATGGCCGCGCTCCAGGCCGAAGGACTGGCCCAGATCGAGCTCTACAGCACGGCAACGCAAAGCGAGAAAGACGGAGGCGGCGTCCTATGGGAAGCCGCAGTCGGCGCCAGCGGTCCGACGCAGGCGCGGGTGCAGCGCTTCCTGCCGGGCGAGATGACCGTTTCGGCAGGCGACTCGATCAGGTACGTCATCCAGTCGCCAGGTGAGCCGCACACGGTCACATTCCTGGGAGAAGGAGAAACGGCGCCCGTTGATTTTGTGGAAGAGACTTTCGCGGACGGGTCGCTGAAGCTTGTGCAGAGTCCAGATACCTTCCTGCCCTCCGGCGGCAATACGTGGAGCGGCGCCGGCTTCGTCAACTCAGGATTCATGGGCATCCCGGCTCTCGAGGTGCCCATGGAGTTCGAAGTGCTCTTCGATACGCCGGGCGAATACGTCGTGTATTGCATTCTGCATGGCAGCCCGGACGGCAGCCGCATGGCGGGGAAGGTGATCGTCACCGAGTGACGAAGCACCGCTGACCCATACCGACCCCAATTCCGTGCCCCTTACCGCTCAGCTGAGCGGCAAGGGGTTTGTCCATGAGCGGCGCTCTTGCGGGCAGCGCGTTTCTCGGAACCCAAACGACGACATCCGCTGTTCCTAATCACGGTGGGGAGGACCCAGCCAGTGAGGTGATTATCCCGGTGAACAGCTCCACGCATTCCTCATCGGATAGTCCCTGCTCGGTTGTCATGGCCCGCCAGGTGGGCAGTGCCAGCGCCAGACCGATCGTCTCCCTGACAAATCGCGGCCCTGTTTCGTTGCCCGACCAACCCTGCGCGAGGATGTCCGCAGCCGCATTCCAGTAGGCGATCATCGGCTCGAGCAGTTCGGCCAGCACAGGGCTGAGAGCGACGGCATGTTCGGACTGGGTCATCATTTGCACGGTCTCGCGATGGAAGGCGAATGTATCACTCAGGCCCCGGACGAGCCGTTCGTGCGGGTCAGCAGTCGCTTGCCATGTCTCCAGGTCCGGCAGTGGGTGGAGTGCCAGGTAGTGACTTGTGCACGCAGAAAGGAGTGCGATTTCGTCCGGGAAGTGCCGGTAGAGCGTGACGCGGCCAACACCGGCGAGACGAGCTATCTCGCTGATACTCGATGCGGCTCCCTTGGCCTCGTGCGTCGCGACGGCCGCTTCGATGATGCGCTGCCGGGTCTCTTCTTCAGAACGCGCGCGTTTCTTTTTTTTGTATGGTCGTGGAGCGCTCATCTTTCACGATACATGGTGTAACTCGGATATTGACAACGCCTCCGGCAGGTGATAGCCTACCTTCGTATTCGTGATTCATAGTGTATCACGAACGTTGAGAAGGAGATTAGAGATGAGCACCGTCGAATCTGTCGGTCAGGCAGTTCCAGTGATTCAGGCGCTCGAAGAGGCGCCACGAGGATGGTTTTTCGGCGGCGAAGCAAAGATGCGGACGACTTCTGAAGAAACCGGCGGCCAGCTGGCGATCATCGAACAGTACTGCGCACCCGGCCTTGGTTCTCCCTATCACGTTCATCACAACGAAGACGAAGAGTTCTACATCATCGACGGGCACATCCGGTTTGTCAGCGAGGGCAAGAGCTGGGTTGCGGGTCCCGGAACCTTCGCGTTCCTGCCGCGGGACGTCCCGCACGGTTTCGAGATCGTCGGCGATGCTCCGGCCCGATTTCTCCTGATGGTCACGCCGGGTGGGTTCGAAAACTTCGCCATGGAACTGTGGACATCAGAGCCGGCGCCCCCCGATATGGACAAGGTCATGGAGGCGACAACCCGATATGGTCTCGAAATTTTCGGTCCATTGCCGGAATAAGACCGCACCAGTGGTTCCAGACCAGCGATTCGTAGTCAGGTACTGAGAGACGCTCTCCACCATCAAGAGAAGGGGACCAGGGAGTACGACCATGCATCCATTGATGAATCAGGAGATCGCCAGGAGCGTGCAACGCGACTATCGAGAGGTCGCGGCATTTCACCAGCAGCAATCGTCTGAACTGAAAATCCACCCTGAAATCGATTCCGCGGTCGTCTGTGAATCCTGGCGCACGTCGGTTAGCTCGGGCCTGGCGCGACTCCGTCTCATTCAGCTGCAATGGCCGATCCGGTTTTCGGAAGGATGACGATAGGGTCAAGGAGGCAAACGCCCGGTCGATTGGGACCGGGCGCCTGCATCGGGCCACAGGTGCCCGAACTACGATGTCAGCGCCTTTTTTGAGGCCACCAGCAACCGGCCGCGCTTCTGGGCCAGCTCCTGGATCTGCTCAGGGGTGTACTCGAAGAGTCCTCCCTGGGTCTTCAGTCCGAGTTTCCCTTCCTCGACCTTGCTGGTGACGGTCGAGGAAATACCGGTGTTATTGCTCAGATCCTTGTTCAGGTAGCTGGCCACGGCGGTGTAGATGTCGAGACCGGCCACGTCGAGCAGCTCCAGCGGACCGATCACCGCCAGTTTGTAGCCGATGCCCCACTTGGTGATCTTGTCGATGTCCTCGGCCGAGGCAACCCCTTCGTCGAGCAGATGCAACGCTTCCCGCATGATCGCGTAGAGAATGCGATTCTCCACAAAGCCAGGAACATCCCTGTCGACGATCCCCGGCACCATGCCGATGCTCTCGATTACTTGAACGGTCGAGTCGACCGTCGCCTGATCGGTTTCGTTCCCCTTGATCACCTCGATGACCGGGATCAGATGAGGCGGATTCGACCAGTGCATGCCGATGATCCGTCCGGGGTTCTTCAATCCTTCCTGCAGGGTGGTGATGGGGATTCCCGAGGTGTTGGAACCGAGAATCGCACCCTCGCGGGCCTGCTCGGCCAGGTCGGTGAAGACCGCTTTCTTGATCTCCAGTCGCTCTGGCACCGACTCGACGATGTAATCGGCCGCGCCGACGGCGCCTGCCTGATCGGTCGAGAGGGTCAGCTTCTTCTTCGCTGCCTCGACCTCCTGATCGGTGACGAAGCCGCCTCCCTTGAGCGTATTGAAGACGAAATCGATCGTCCCTTTCGCCTTTTCGAGCTGCTCGTCCTTGATGTCGGTCAGCGTGGTGTCGTAGCCATACCGTGCGAACGTGGCGGCCATCCCCGGCCCCATCGTGCCGGCACCGACAACGACAATGTTCTTGATTCCTTTGACGGTCATGGTTGCTCCTTTGTCGCAGGCACTGGGCAATAGGCAATAGTTGCCCGGCGTTCCTTGGCTTGATGCCTGTGTGGTCCGTAGTTCGTTGTCCGAAGTTCGTAGTTCGGGGACCTGTACCCCGGCAGCATTCGGCAGTTAGCAATCAGTCCCTATTGCCTATTGCCCTTTGCCCTTTGCCTCTAGTGCATCGATATTCCACCCCCGATGTTGATGGCGGCGCCGTTGATGAATCCGGATTCGTCCGAGCAGAGAAAGACGATCAGCCCGTTGACATCTTCCGGTGACTCGAGCTTCCCGATCGGGGTGTGCGAGAGGACGTAGTCGAAATGCCCCTGCGGAAACGCCGCGCGGGTGCCGGGAGTGTCGAGCAGCGTCGGCGTGACGTAGCAGGTGGTGATCCCCTGCGGTCCGAGCTCATGGGCCAGGGCGCGGGTGAGACCGAGCACAGCAGCCTTGCTCGTCACGTAGTGGGCGAAGCCGGGGGTGCCCATCCAGACCGTGTCCGATCCGATATTGATGATCTTGCCCTTGCCCTGCTCGCGCATCGCTGGCACGACGGCCCTCGTGGCCAGAAAGGTCCCATCGACATTCACCCGCAACCGCTTCTTCCACTCGTCGTAGGTCAGCTCGTCCCACGGGCAGGCGGTGAAGAGTCCGGCGTTGTTCACGAGGGCGTCGATGCGCCCGAAATTCTTCAGTGCCGTCGCCGCCATCTTCACCATGTCTTTTTCCGATGTGACATCGGCCCTGACGAAAACGATCTTGTTGCCCCGCTTCGACTTCTTGATCTCGGCGGCGAGTTCGCGGCCGTCGGCGATGTCGACCATCACCACTGCGGCGCCTTCATCGACCAGCCGCCGGCAGAGCGACGAACCAATCTCCCCGGCTCCTCCGGTAACCACGATGACCTTGTCTTTGATCGTTATTGGCATGTGTGCTCCTTTGTCGCAGGCAATAGGCAAAAGGCAATAGGCAATAGGAATGCAGAAACACTGCAACCCGCCGCCTCATGCCTGCCGTCGCCTCCCGATAATCCGTTCAGGTGAGGAAATCTCACCAACCGTCTCCGTCAGCTCCCATTGCCTATTGCCCATTGCCTTTTGCCTGACTCCCGTCATCCCACCCCTCGATGGCGTCCATGGCGGCGCCGACGCCGGCGCCCATCTGGACCGGGTAGCCAATGTCCTTGAGGCTCCGTTCGAGGATTGCCAGCTGGCTGGCCAGCATCGTCGGATGGGCGGCCATCCCCATGTGACCGAGGCGGAAAAGCTTGCCGTTCAAGTCGCCATAACCAGGCGATATCATCACACCGTAGCGATTGCGCATCGTGCCGCGGATCTGCTCGTCAGTCAGACCATCGGGCATTGTCACCGCCGTCACGCACGACGCGGCGATCTCCTCGCGCACTGGCCAGAGCTCGAGACCGAGCGCTTTCACCCCTTCGCGGCAGGCTCTGGCGATCGTCTGATGCCGCCAGACGACCCGCTCGACGCCTTCCTCGAGTGTCTGGGTGAGCGTCGATTCGAGTGCGTACATTTCGCTGACCGATGGGGTGTACGGGAAACGATTGTTCTCCAGCCAGGCTTCTTTCCAGTCGAGAATCGACAGGAAACTGCCGCGCAATGGATTCGGGTGCTTTTCCATCGCTTCCCAGGCGGCCGGGCTGATCGACATCAGCGAGAGACCGGGCGTACCGCCGAGACACTTTTGCGGTCCGGCGATCGCCACGTCCAACCCCCACTCCTCCGGGCTGAGCAGCTCGCCGCCGAGACCGGAGACGGTATCGACCAGGGTCAGCACCCCGAACTCGTGGGCAATATTGCCGATCTCTTTCACCGGATTGTGCGTGCCGGATGGCGTTTCCGAATGGACCACCGAAAGGTACTTGACGCCAGGGTTGGCGTTGAGCGCCTTGCGGACCGCTTCCGGGTCGATGGCGTCGTCGTAGCCGACGGCGACCTCGATCGTTTCGCCGCCGAATTTGTCGATGAAGAACTGGAACCACTTTCCGAAAACGCCGGACACAAGATTGAGGACCTTGTCGCCCGGCTGGATCAGGCTGGCGGCTGCGGCTTCGAGACCCAGGATCGCTTCGCCCTGCATGATCACCACGTCATATTCGGTGCGGAAAACCTGTTTCAGGAGATCGCTCGTGTGCGCAAATTGCTCCTTGAATGCCGGGTCGTAGTGATACAACACCGGCTTGGCGAGGTCGCGGCGGGTGCGCTCCGGCACCTCGACCGGGCCGGCCGCGAGGTTCATGCGGGGCCACCGGGTCATGGGTTCCTCCTTTCGATTTGCAGGAGACGATTCATTGGGTTCATGATTTCTCCATCGGGGCCTGGAATCGGCCATTTGCCGGGAGAACGTGACCTCGAACAAACGACGAAGAGGAGACTTCCTTGACCTGGAATCGCCGTTTCGCTTTCAGGGAATTTCTCAGAAACAGCCTGTGGCTCTTGCCTGTCGTTGGCCTCGTGATAGGCGTCATTCTCCGATTTGCGGTCGTACGCATCGAGCGGCGCTGGCCAGCGCCTGAATCGCTGACGTTCAGTGCGGACGCCGCGACCACGATTCTGACATCGATCGTCGCCGCGATGATCAGCTTTACCGGATTCGTTTTGACGATTCTGGTGCTCGTTATTCAGTTCACGGGGGCGTCGTTTTCGCCCAGGGCGCTCCTGTTCATCTTTCGTGATCCCCAACTGAAACTCTCGCTCGGACTGTTCGTTGGAACGACAGTCTATGCCTTCATGTTGCTGACGTACGTGAGCGAGCCGTTCGTCCCCAGCTGGGGAGTTCTGCTGGCTGGCGCGCTTGTCCTGATCAGCATGATGCTTTTTTTGCAGTTTCTCAGTCATCTGTTGCATGGCATTCGGCCCGCGAATCTCGCGCACCACATCGGCAATATCGGCCATGAAGTCATCGGACGTGAATATCCGCGCCCCGCGCCGCCGGACGGTGAACCGCTGCGCATTCATGTGGCGGCGAGACCGGCTGGCGATCCCTCGCGAGTCGTGCGAAAAGCCGGCAAGGGCGAGACGATCCAGGCCATAGACATTCAGTGGCTGATTGCCGACGCCGAGCGCCGGGGGGTCGTTTATGTTCTTCCCAATACCGTCGGTAATTTCGTTTCCTCGAGAGGTGTACTGTTCGAGATTTTTGGAAGCAGCGCCGGAGCGAGTGATGATGAGCTGCGCAGTCACATCGCCATGGGAACTGAGCGGACCGTCGATCAGGATCCTGCATTTCCGTTGCGTGTTGTCGCCGACATCGCCGTCAAGGCATTGTCGGCGGCAATCAACGATCCGACCACCGGCACCAACGCCCTGGATGTCATCGAAGACTTGCTCGTCGATCTTGCCGGCCGCGACCTGGAAAGCGGGGTCTATCGCGATCGGTCGGGGTCGGTCCGGCTCATCGTGCATACGCCGGCATGGGAGGACTTTCTGCAGATCGGCGTCACCGAGATACGTCTGTACGGAGCGACATCCATGCAGACGATGCGCCGTCTGGCCGCTCTGCTCGAACGTCTGCTGAAAGACGCGCCACACTATCGCCTGTTGTCGATTCATCGAGAGATGGACCTTGTGCACCGTTCAATTTCCCAGGTGTTTATCGATTCGGAAGATCGGGAAATGGCTGTCGTGCCCGATTCACAGGGGATCGGTTCGGTGGCCACATTTGCCACCGAACCGAGTCCCGGAGTGTTCAGCTGAAAGAGCAGACCGGAGTCTGCCCGTCAGCTGACGGTGTCGCTATTCGTAGCCCAGTTCGGCGAGCCTGGCATGCATGCCTTCCGCATCGCCGATCGCTGAAACGGTGATCGTGCCGTCGATGATGCCCGTCTGAGCGGCAGTCACGGCATCGGCCGTCTCAGCCGGAACGCTCTCGGGGAGATCGAGAAGGCGGACGCCGCCATTCTCGACATTCATCGTGTAGACCTGACCAAACTGATCGGTGCCGGCGTTGCGGATCATCTGCTCGTAGATGCCGCTGTAATCGAAGAGCACTGAGGTCAGCAGGACATCGCTGTAGTCAGCGGTTTTGTCGCCGATCACGTCGATGAACCAGGCCGGGGTCTCGGCATTCGCTTCGTTGAACTCTCGGATCGCCTCGATCATGCCGAACGATGCGCCGTCGCCCATACCGAAGACAATGTCGACGCCTGCCGCAAGCTGCTGCTCCGTGACGCGCTTGGCGCCCGCGGCATCATCATAGGCAGCCTCGCCGATCACGCTGTAGATCAGCTGGGCGTCAGGATTGGTGGCCTGCAGACCCTCGGCGAAGCCGACAGTCATGTAATTCCATGTTGGCGGTTCGCCGGAGACGACAACGCCAACGGTGCCGGTCTGCGTGGTCAGACCCGCGAGAACGCCGGCGAGATAGGCGACTTCCTGCGCCTGGGTCTCGATGTCGGCAACGCGCTCGCTGACGGCATCCGGATTCTCGATGACGGCAACGGAAACGCCCTCATTCTGCGCCGCGAAGTCGGGGCAGGTGGTCTGATAGCCAGAGGCGTGGCAAACGATCAGCTCGGCGCCCTGATCGGCAAGATCAGCGAGGGCCGGGGTGATGTCGTCGTAACCGCCATTCTCGGCAACGATTGCCGTGATGCCGGTTGAGGCAGCGGCGGCATCGAGACCGTCAGCGCCCTGCTGGTCCCACCCGAGGTTGGTGCGGGCGCCAGGGGTGATGAGAGCCGCGGTGGAGATGGTTGGTTCTGGCGAGGCGTCCTGAGCCAGAGCCGGGGCAATGAATCCCAAACCGAATGAGGCGAGCAACGCGAGCACGCCGATCATCCGGAATGGTCGTAGAACCGATTTCATACCTGGTTCTCCTCTCCGATAGTCACTTCACGCGACCAAAAGATCACGCAACGGGATCCGCTCCCGCGCGGGGCTCGATCCCAGGGTGGGGTCGAGGCCGGCGCGCAACGGACGGGGCACTGGGCACTAGGCACTGGGCACTGGGCAAATGGCATGAATACGTTCATCGTGGAGTTCTCGGGGAGCGCTCGATAGATGAGTAGAGAGCGGTCAATTGGCGGAGGAGTTGATCGACACGAATGAGCAGCGCGTTTGCGTCCTGACTTTCGATGTATCCCAATCGTCCGGCGATCACGAGTTGAGTCTTGACCTCAGAAAGCGAACCACGTGCGATCGCCAGAAATCGTAGATAGTCTCCTGTCTTGTTTCGTGAATATCCTTCGGCAATGTTCGACGGGACAGACACTATCGCCCGCTGGAGTTGCGATGAGAGTCCAAACTGTTCGTGACGTGGAAATGTAGCAGTGACCTTGTAGATTGCTTCAGCAAGTTCGATCCCCGAATGCCAAACCCTCAGATCGGTGTAGTCCCTGATTGTGCTGTACGTTTCCGCTTCTTCCGAAACAGAAAGACCACCACCTTCGACTGCTCCAAAGGATTGGAATAGCCAAAGGTAGTCTCGATCAATCAGACCAAGCTCCATCTCATCCTGCCGGAACTCTTCGAGAATCTCTTGCGTGGAACCATTTATTTCCACTTGACACGTCCTCCATCTATTACTTCATCGTTCCAGTGCCCAGTGCCCAGTGCCCAGTGCCCTTACCGCTGCCCTCGTGCATACGGCACCGCCAATGCGGCTGGAAGCGACGTCCTGCCGGCCAGAACGACCATGGCGATCATGATGCCAATGTAGGGCAACATGCCGATGAACTCCGTGCGAATGCCCACGCCGACGATCTGCAGACTATCGCCCAACGCATTCAGCATACCGAAGAGAATCGCGCCTGCGGCAATCCGCCAGGGATTCCAGCCGCCGAGCATGGTGATTGCGAGGGCGATAAAACCCTGTCCGACCGTCATGCCGACCGTGAAAATCCGCAGGTCGGCGACCGCCATGAACGCCCCCGCAAACCCGGCCATGATGCCCGCCAGCGACATCGCCAGATAGCGCGTCCGAATCACATTCACGCCCGCCGCGTCGGCCGCAAAGGGACTCTCGCCCACCGCGCGCACATTCAGGCCGAAACGCGTCCGCATCAGAAGCCAGGCGAACACTGGCACCAGCGCCCAGCAGATGTAGAAGATGATCTGGCGGTTGAAGAGCGCCGGTCCGATGATCGGGATGTCGCTGAGCAGCGGTATCTCGACGACCTTCGCCCGTACGTTGGCGGCGACGTTCTGTCCGCCATACCAGTCGCGGAAGAGGTAGCCTGTCAAACCAGCGGAAAAGATCGTAATCGCCAGACCGACCAGTACCTGATCGACCCGCAATTGGATCGTCAGCAGCCCAAAGAGCAGGGCCATTGCCAGTCCGGCTCCGATTCCGCCGAGCATCCCCAGCGTCACGCTTTCGGTCCGGTAGGCGGCGTGAAACCCGAAAAAGCACCCGGCCAGCATCATCCCTTCGATGCCGAGATTGAGCAGCCCGGCTTTTTGGGCGAAAACGTCCCCCAGCGAAGCGATCACCAGCGGCACCGCTCGAAGCAGGCCTGTTGCCAGCATGGCGGTGAGGAAGTCGGCGACGTCGATGCCATTGATCGTCATGACGTTCCCCCTGTCGCCGCAACTGGGTCACCTGCCATATCGGACACCACCAGCTTCGGCGCGCGGCTTGTCCACCGGCGTTCGAGGTACACGGTGAAGGCGAAGCAGAGCAGCATGAGTCCTTCCAGCAGCTCGACAAAGTAGGTGGGAACGTCGGCGCGGCGGGCCATCGAATCGCCGCCGATGATCAGGAAAGAGAAGAAAAAAGCGAACGGCACGATCAGCAGACTGTTCAACCGGGCCAGATAGACGAGCGCGAAGGCAGTAAAACCATAGCCGGGATTCCAGTTTCCTTTGAAGAGACCCTGCACACCGAGAACGTCATTGGCGCCCGCCAGTCCGGCAAAACCGCCGCTCGCCAGGAGCGCCGCGATCATCAGCGTGGCGACGGGAATACCGGCGTGAACCGCGGCGCGACGATTGCGGCCGATCACGTCGAGCATGAAACCGGGAACTGTGGAGCGAAAGAGCAGCGCCACCAGAATGATGCAGACAAATCCAACCAGCAAACCGATATGGACCTCTGTGCCGGGAATGTAGGGCAGACGGTTGCCGAGGGGAATCTGCCGGGTCTGGGGCGCCACGATGTTCGGGTCTTTGGCGGGTCCTTTCACCAGCCAGGCGGTTACGTTGAGGGCGACATAGTTCATCATCAGGGTGGTGATGATCTCGTTGAGACCAAAGCGGGTGCGGAGAATGGCCGGCACGAACGCCCAGGCCACTCCACCGATGAACCCGGCGACGCCCGCCAGGAGCCACATCAGCGGATCGGGCACGTCTCCGGCCAGAGCCGCCCCGGTGACCGCCGCGCAGAGCGCGCCGACCATGAACTGCCCGTCGATGCCGATGTTCCAGACGCCCGCTCGCAGGGCGATCAGTAAACCGCTGCTGACAATCAGCAACGGCGCCATCTTTTTGAGAGTCTCTGTGATTCCCGTGTGGCTGAAGAGACCTCGCTCGACCATGATCCGGTAAGCCTCGAGCGCATCTTTGCCGGTCGCTTCCAGGAACAGACCGCCGATGACGAAGGCCATCAGTATCGCCACCAGACTGCTGATGACCGGCGTCAGGGTCGTTCCGGAAAAGCGAGCCCGTTCGGTCATGCCGCTGCTCCCGCTGTGGCGCGCTTGCCGGTGAGCATCAGCTGGCCGATTGTTTCAACATCGAAGTCGCCGCGCTCGAAGATGGCAACCAGTTCGCCGTTGTACATCACCCCGAGCCGGTCGCTGACATCGAGCAGCTCCTCCAACTCCGAAGAGATGAGCAGAATGGCGTTGCCGTCGTTCGCCTGCTCCCGCAGGGTGGAGAGCACGAATTGCGCGGTGCGGATATCGAGTCCGTAGGTCGGTTTGTTGCAGACCAGCACCTTCGGGCGCATCGCCAGCTCGCGGGCCAGCAGGAGCTTCTGAATGTTGCCGCCCGAGAGCAGCGTCAATCGGGTGCTGGAACCGGGTGTGCGGACATCGAACTGCTCGATCAGCTCGTTGGCATGCCGCTCGATCGCTTTGCGGTCGAGCAGGAATTTGCGGCTGAACGGCGCCCGGCCGATCGTTTTCAGCACGGCGTTCTCTGCCACGCTCTGACCAGGCACCGATCCCTCGCCAAGACGGTCGTCAGTGACGTACCCGATCCCGGCCCGGCTCGCGGCAGCCACCCCTTTGTTCGTCAGATCGCGCCCTTCGAATGTCATGTGACCACCCGAGACGCGACGTTGCCCGGCGATCACTTCACCAAGCTCTTTTTGGCCATTGCCATCGACGCCGGCGATGCCGAAGACTTCACCGCGGTGG
>CAYWSE010000039.1:0-5033 GCA_964461025.1 uncultured Sphaerobacteraceae bacterium
CCCGCGGAGTCGTTGATGCCGCGGGCGCACGCATTCAGGAGGGTGTGGAAGGTCTGGCTGGCTATGGCGAGGTCTTCATGCGCAATGTGCAGGCCTCAGGGGTGGTGCCGCAAATATCGATCATTGCCGGTCCGTGCGCGGGCGGCGCCGTGTATTCCCCGGCGATGACCGATTTCGTGCTGATGGTGGAAGGCACGAGTCAGATGTTCATCACGGGGCCCGATGTGATCCGCACAGTGACTGGCGAAGAAGTCACGCACGAGCAGCTGGGCGGCGCCGACACGCACAACCGGGTCAGCGGCGTCGCGCATTTCGCGGCTGCCGACGAAGACGACATGGTCGATCTTGTGCGGGCGCTTCTCTCATTCATCCCATCCAACAACCTCGACGATCCGCCCCGGTTTGATGGCTCCGACGATCCAGAGCGATTGGCGCCAGAGCTGGAGGAGATCGTTCCTGCCGTAGCGACCCGGCCCTATGACATGACCTCCGTGATCGCCGCAGTTGTCGACAACGCGGACTTTCTGGAGGTGCAGGCGAGACACGCCCAGAACATCGTCTGCGGACTGGCCAGACTCGATGGGCAGAGCGTCGGCATCGTCGCCAATCAGCCGAGCGTACTGGCTGGAACGCTGGATATCGACGCCAGCATCAAAGCGGCGCGCTTCGTGCGATTCTGCGACGCCTTCAATATTCCGCTTGTGGTGTTCGAGGACGTGCCCGGTTTTCTGCCCGGGGCACGTCAGGAGTACGACGGCATCATCCGGCACGGTTCGAAGCTGCTCTATGCGTTCGCGGAGGCGACGGTGCCGAAAGTGACGGTGATCACGCGCAAAGCTTTTGGCGGCGCGTATGTGGTGATGAACTCGAAGCACATCGGCGCGGATTTCAATGCCGCGTGGCCGACGGCGGAGATCGCGGTGATGGGCGCGGAAGCGGCGGTGGGTCTGCTCTTCCGCAAAGAGCTCGCAGCACACGACGATCCGGTCCACCGGCGTGCGGAGCTGATCGAAGATTACGAAGAGCTGTTCGCCAGTCCGTATCAGGCAGCCAAGCGCGGGTACATCGATGCGGTCATTTCGCCGGCCGAGACGCGTCGATGGCTGATCCGGTCGCTGGCGATCGCCAGAACGAAGCGCGTGGCGACACCAGCCAGGAAGCACGGGAACATTCCCCTGTGAGTGACGACTTTGACTTTCGGTTCAACATCGAGCCAGTGCCGACCGCTGACGAAGCGGATGCTGTGGTGGCGGCGATGCTGCTTCATCTGAATCGTCCGGTTGCCGGCGAAGCCAAGCCTATAGAGACCGGAAGCCGGTGGGTGATGGCGGGCCGGTTGCGGTCACATGCCAGCCGCCATCCGCGTCGTGGCATTCCACAGGAAAGGATCAATGCATCGTGACCGAGCGAAAACGAGCTCGCGAGCTCGGGATCACGATTGGTCACATGCCGCCGGGTCCGCTCAACGCGATCACCGATGTGCAGGGAGTATCGGTTGGTCAGGTCACGCTGATCGAGGGCGAAGGCGAGCTGATCGTCGGAAAGGGACCGATCCGCACCGGAGTGACGATGATCCGCCCGCATCAGGGCGACGTGGCCCGCGATCCCGTTTTTGCCGGATATCACCAGCTGAATGGCAACGGCGAAATGACGGGCATCGCCTGGGTCGAAGAGTCGGGTTTCCTGACCTCACCCATCGGCATCACGAACACGCACAGTGTCGGAACGGTGCGCGACGCGATCATCGGCTGGGAGGTTCGTGGCGATACCTTCGACGAGGATTTGACCTTCGGACTTCCCGTCGTCGGCGAGACCTCTGATAGCACGCTCAACGATATCAACGGGTTTCACGTGCGCCCGGAGCATGTTTTCACCGCGCTTGATACCGCGACCTCTGGCCCGGTGGCGGAAGGCAATGTTGGCGGAGGCACGGGAATGATCTGCCATGCATTCAAGGGTGGCACTGGCACATCATCACGTGTGGTGGAAGCTGCGGGCGGCGCCTGGACCGTTGGGGTGCTGGTGCAAGCGAATTACGGATCGCGGCATCTGCTGCGAATCGATGGGGTGCCGGTTGGCGAGGAGATCCCGGAAGCGGTCGTGCCACAGGCGTGGCGCAGGAAGCCGCCGGCGAACGATCAGGGAGCCGGTTCGATCATCATCATCGTCGCCACCGATGCGCCGCTCCTGCCGCATCAATGCAAGCGTCTCGCCCAGCGAGCGACGATCGGTTTGGCCAGGGTCGGTGGATTCGGCTCGAATGGGAGCGGGGATCTCTTTCTGGCGTTCAGCACTGGAAATCGGGGGATCGATCCGGCCGGGAATCTGGCGCTGAGCAGTGTGCGGTGTTTTCCGAATCTGGAGATCAGCCCGTTGTTCGAGGCAACGGCGGAGGCGACCGAGGAAGCGATCGTCAACGCTCTGTGCATGGCCGAGACGATGACCGGCATCAACGATCGCCGCTGCGAGGCGATCCCACTCGATTTGCTGCAGGACGCCATGCGCAAGCATGGCCGTCTCTGGCGGGACCGGTAGTTCGGAGGGCTCCCAAATCTACCGTCATTCCGAGCTTGTCGAGGAATGACACGGTGTTTGGGAGGATCGCCGGTCGGAGTGACGGTGATTCAGCTTTTCCCAGGTTCGTCGAGGACCGGGCGTTTGCGGGAGACGATTTCGCCGAGCAGGCTGTATTGACTGCCGCCGAGGCGAGCCGGCGGGCGGACTCGGCTGACATCTATGCGGTCGCCGTTCATCACATCTGTGGCCAGATGCATGCGGACGACGCGTCCCATGACCAGAAAGCTATTCGATTCGGCAACCTGCTGGATCGATTCGACGCGCGCCTCCATCGAAAGCGGCGACTCACCAACCCGCGGTGAACGGACGAATTCGGACTGCACAGGAGTGAGTCCCGCCCACTCGAACTCACTCTCCTCCGGCGAAAGATTGGCCGAGGTGAGATTGATGGCATCGAGAAGCGTTTCGGTCCCGACGTTGTAGACGAAATCGCCGGTATCACGGACGTTTCGCAACGTGTCTTTCTGTCCGATGCTGACAAATCCCACGATTGGCGGATTGGTGGAAAAGACTGTGGTGTAGCTGTGTGGAGCGAGGTTGGCGACGCCCGTTGCCGAGAGCGTCGAAATCCAGGCGATGGCTCGCGGCGCGACGATGGCGTTGAGCAAATGCGAAAGCTCTCGTCCCGACTTCTCCGCGGGGTCGATGACGAGCCGTTCAAAAAAATCGGTCATCAATGCAACGGTTCGAGGCCGGCTTCGATCTCGGACCGCTGGTCCTCGAGCCAATCGGGCAGACAGATCGACTGACCGAGTGCGTCCGCGGGTTCATCGACCGCGAATCCCGGTCCATCTGTCGCGATCTCGATCAACAGACCGTCCGGTGTTCGAAAGTAGATGCTCTCGAAATACTTGCGGTCCTTGACGTCGGTGACGTGGAGGCCCAGTGATTCGAGATGGTCACGCCAGGCATTCATCTGATCGCGATCTTTCGCCCGAAATGCGACGTGGTGGGTTTGACCGGTGCCTTCCCGGGCTTTCGAGGCGTGGGGCGGCCAGCCGAAGAGGGTCATGTCGCTGGCGGGTTTGACGGTCTGGCCGTCGTAGTTCGCCCAGAAGTAATGACGGGTCTTTTCGTCATCTTGATTGAGGCTCATCTTGACGAGATCGAGTCCGAGCGCTCCAGTGTAGAAGTCATGCGCCGCGCCGAGATCGTCGGTGTGACCGGTGACATGATGGATGCCGGCGATCGTCAGCTCAGGCGTGATGATATCGACCGGTTCAGGCCAGGTGCGGGCAGCGATCGTCGCTTCGTCGCGGCCGCCGGGAAGTCTGGTGCTGTCGGGAATCTTGAGCTCCTGACCGAGGGCGTCGGCAGGTTCGTCGATGGCGAATCCCGGTCCTTCCGTTGCCATTTCTAGGACCTGACCGTCCGGATCGGTGAAGTAGATGCTGGTGAAATAGCCACGATCGTATGGTCCGCCGACTCGTACGCCATGGTCGGTGAGCCGCCGCTTCCATTGGAGTTGCGTTTCTTCGTCTTTCACCGACAGAGCAATGTGATGAACGCCGCCAACGCCGAACCGGCCCCGGCTGGCTTTCGGCCATTCGAAAAAGGTCAATATCGTGCCAGGTCGTCCGTCTGGCGCACCGAAATAAAGATGATAGGTGTCCGGCACGTCGAAGTTGACCGTCTTCTTGACCAGACTGAGCCCAAGCAGGTCGCGGTAGAAATCGACGGTTCGCTGCGCGTTGGAAACGACTCCAGTCACGTGGTGGAAACCATCGGTGACAAATGACGACATCGGATGTCCTTTCATCGAGAGAGGCGTGGCTGTGGGGGCGGACGACGCGTCGGCTGGCGATACGCTCGATGGGCCGAGCGCTCTTCGGATCGAACCAGACAGCGATCCAATCGAATTCGGCACGTGGTTACGAACAGGGTCGCAACCATCCTGGCAGATTGTACCGGTTGCCGACCATTCCGACGCGATTGAGTGCTCTACCGGTGGGAATTACGCACCGGCGGCGATCTGCCGCTGGCGTAGCCCGGCCAGAAAGGTCAGGATGACGCTGCATCCGGAACGTGCGGTGAGGTCCTTAATGTCGCGGGATGGGTCGATTTCGACAACGTCGAGCGCCTGAATCTCTTCATGCTTCCCGGCGGCGAAGACGGCTTCGAGAAGCTGCCAGGCCGAGAGGCCCTCCGGCGAAGCGGCGGACGTGCCGATCGTGTAGGGATAGGCGAGACAGTCGATGTCGACGCTCAGGTAGATGGCATCGGTTCCGTTGCCGGCGCGTTCGAGCGACTCGGCGATGCAGTCGTCGATGCCCCGCTTCTGAATCTGGCGTCCGCTGATCACTGTGATTCCGTTGTCCTGGCACCAATGCATGTAAGGTTCGGCGTTCATGAATCCGTGGATGCCGAGCTCTACGACGTTCTTGCCCTCGACCTGATCGAGCCCTTCGACAATCTGCCGGAATGGGGTGCCGTTGTGCGGTCCATGCTCCATGACG
>CAYWSE010000039.1:5043-32962 GCA_964461025.1 uncultured Sphaerobacteraceae bacterium
TCCATGACGCGCACATCCAGATGGGCATCGATGTTGATGATGCCGACCTTCTTGCCGGCGTGCGCTTTGCAGAAACCGCGCACAGCCGGCGCGGTGATCGAATGATCGCCGCCAATAAGCAGAGGAATGAAGAGATCGCCGCGAGTCAATGCCGCGGCCATCGCCTCTTCGATTTGCGAATGCGCGGCGTTGACATCGGTCAAGTGCCCGGCGATGTCGCCGAGATCGCGGACGACCAGTTCTTGAATGTCGGTTTCCCAGTCGGGGGAGTAGGTGGTGTTGTACCGGAAGGCGGTGCGGACGGCTTCCGGACCACCGGCGGCGCCGGAAGCGGAGATCGAGGCGGCGGAATAGGGCGCCCCGATCAAACCGGCGTCGATGCGCTCAGTTTGATCCCAGGCGGTCATCCAGTTGCTGATGCGAACCTCGGGCGAGTCCTGCCAGGGAGCGCGACGGGTGACGGATGGCGGGCTGAGCCAGGGAATTGCGTGTGCAGCATCAGTCACCTGCGAGCGCCTCCTCTTCGCGGCACGGCACGTTCAGCCAGCCGGACTTGAATGGTTTGACAGCGTGTTCTTCTCGAGCGAACTGATGCCGCCAGATACAACCGTTGTCATTGCCCAGAAGATGGAGTGAAACGGATGTGACGTCCGAGGTTGTCGTCACCTGATGGATATCGGTTTCCGGCAGGAGCTCGTACAAGTCGCCAGGTTTGAGTGATCGGCGGACCATTGTGTCGAGCGTGGCGCGGTGTTCGTCCTGTCCGTCGTCGGTGCGCGTGAAAACGGTTTCGTCCTGCTCACCCTGATAGAGACCGACGATGCCCCAGGCCAGATGATCGTGGACGGGGGTCGATGCGCCGGGTGGAACGACCAGGGCGGAGAAGGCGAGACCGCCATCACCCGATCGGTAAATGAGCCACATGCCGATGCCGCTGCCCATGCCGCTGCCTTCCTTGGGCTGGCGGAATGAATCGGGGAGCCAGTCTGGAGAAGCGAGGAGTCGGGTGAATGCCGGCTCGATCGCCGCGACGATCGAGCTGCCGTCGGATTCACGCTCCCGGACCGCATTGACGTGGTTGATGAACTCATTCAGCTCGCGGGAATAGACGTAGTACTCGTCCTTGCCGGAAGCTGGAGGGGGAACTGGCTGGCACACTGGTTAGTCGCTCCTTGCAGCATTCACAATCGGCTTGATTGTCGCATGCAAAGGAGACAACGGGCTACGGGTTACTCGCCGAGGTACGCCTTGCGCACCGATTCGTCCTTGCGGAGATTGTCGGCCGTGTCACTGAGTACGATCTCGCCTGTCTGCAGGACGTAACCGCGATTGGCGACGCTGAGGGCCATCAGCGCGTTTTGCTCGACGAGCAGGATCGTGGTGCCCTGCGCGTTGATTTCCTGGATGATGGAGAAGATGCCCTCCACCAGGATCGGGGAGAGACCCATCGACGGTTCGTCGAGCAGGAGGATTTCCGGGCGGCCCATCAGCGCCCGACCCATGGCCAGCATTTGCTGCTCGCCGCCGGAGAGCGTCCCCGCGTTTTGCGACCTGCGTTCCTCCAGGCGGGGGAAGAGGGTGAAAACACGCTCGAGATCGGCAGGATCGACTTTTCCGTGGATGAAGGCACCCATCTCCAGATTCTCGAGTACCGACATGCGGGAGAAGACACGGCGTCCTTCCGGCGACTGAACGATGCCCATCCGGGTGATCTTGTGTGGTTCGGTGTGCTCGATGTTCACGCCGTTTAGCGTGATCGAACCGGTTCTGGGTCGCATCAACCCGGAGATGGTGCGCAGCGTTGTGCTCTTCCCAGCCCCATTCGATCCGATCAGTGTCACCACTTCGCCCTGGGAGACAACGATAGAAATGCCTTTGAGCGCGTGGATATTCCCGTAGTAGGAGTGGACATCGGTCAACTGCAACATCATTGCGGCACGCCCTCAGTTCGCTGCCTGCTGGCAATTGACTCAGCGGCGGCCTCAGCTCCGGACTTGCCGAGATAGGCTTCAATCACTCGTTGATCGCTTTGCACCACCGCAGGCGACCCCTGCGAGATCTTTTCGCCATGGTCGAGCACAGCAACGTTGTCTGAAATCCTCATCACGACGCGCATGTCATGTTCGATCAAGAGGATCGTGAGATCGAGATCATGCCGCAGTCGGTCGATAAACCTCGTCATCTGCGCGGTTTCGTGCGGGTTCATGCCTGCGGTTGGTTCGTCGAGCAGTAGCAATCGCGGCCAGCTGGAAAGCGCACGTGCGATCTCAAGACGCCGCTGATCGCCATACGACATATTGCGGGCGGTTTCATTCGCCTTGCCATGAAGGCCAACGTAGTTCAGCCACTGGTGTCCCATCGAGCGAGCCTGGTTCTCTTCCCGTGACACAGAAGGAAGCTTCAGCAGCGCTCCGACAGGATTCGAACGCATGCGAGTGTGCATGCCGATAAGGACGTTTTCCAGTGCAGTCATGTTGGCAAAGAGTCGGATATTCTGGAATGTGCGCGAAATGCCAAGCGCGGCGACCTGATCGGGTCGTGCCGACTTGCCGTCACCTTCATGGATCAGCTCACCTTCGAAGAATATTCGCCCTTCGGTCGGCTGATAAATACCGGCAATCATGTTGAAAAATGTCGTTTTGCCCGCGCCGTTTGGACCGATCACTCCCTGGATTGCTCCACGCTCGATCTCGAGGTCGACGCTATTGACGGCGGTGAGACCGCCAAAACGCTTGGTGACCCCCGAAGCGCGGAGGACGATCCCGGTTTCGGCGGAAGCCTGCGTGGGAGGCGATGCGGGGGCAATCATGCGCGCCCTCCTGCCGCGGGTTCATCCTGGTCCCGTATGTCGTAAAGCTGTTGTTGTTCCTGAACGAACTCACGTTCTTCCTCCGGGTGCAGTTCCGCAGCGCGCGCCTTGCTGGGGAAAAGACCCTCCGGTCGCAGGAGCATTGTCAGCACGAGCGCCAATCCGAAGATCAGGAACTTGTCCTCGGTCAGGTTATGCTTGGCCAGGAAATCGATCCCGGCCCACTCGCCAAATTTGTTCAGCGGATCAGTGGCCTGGTCGGTGAGGATGCGGTCGAAATAGCCGATGAGAATCGCTCCGGCGATCGCACCATAGACGTTGCCCAGGCCGCCCAGCACGACCATCGCGAGGATCGTCACCGATACGATGAACTCGAAATTGTTCGGGTGCACATACTGGAAATACGAAGCCCAGACCGACCCTGCGAATCCGGCAAATGATGCGCCGAGCGCGAACGCCCAGAGCTTCGTGCTGACCAGATTAATGCCCATACTCGATGCGGCGATCTCATCCTCTCGGATCGCCTGCCAGGTGCGCCCCAGCCGGGAATTGTAGAAACGGCGGATCATGAGCAATGAAACGACGCAGATCGCCAGAATCAGCCAGAACCAGTTGTCCTGATCGGTGGGCGAGAACGAAAAATGGTGACCAAACACTGTGAACGTAGGTGGTCTGGCGATGACGCTCAGTCCCTTCGTCCCGCTCGTGTATGTTTCGGCATTGAGGAAGACTTCCGGAACGATTTCGCCGAAACCGAGCGTGACGATCGCGAGATAATCGCCTCGCAGCCGCAAAGTTGGTGCGCCAAGCAATACGCCGAAGATCGCGGCGATGATCCAGGAGACGGCAAGCGCTGGCCAGAAGTTCTGTAACCAGCTGGGTACGAACCCCTCGTTGACAAAATAGCTGCGGGGCGATGTGAGCAGACCCATCGAGTAGGCGCCAATGGCGAAAAAGGCCGCATATCCGAGATCGAGCAATCCGGCGTACCCGACGACGATGTTCAATCCCATTGCGAGAAGAACATAGATCAGAATCGGACCCCAGGCGCCGAGGCGGTTCCACCCGAATCGTTCATCAGCGAGGGGGTAGATGCCGGCAAGGACAATTGCCACCGCAATAAGGATGTTCTCGCGATGCCGGTCCCACAGGGACGGCGGTTTCCGCGCCGGAGGCATGAT
The DNA here is from genome assembly GCA_964461025.1 of uncultured Sphaerobacteraceae bacterium. Lineage (GTDB taxonomy): Bacteria > Chloroflexota > Chloroflexia > Thermomicrobiales > UBA6265 > JAHBVL01. The sequence goes on from CAYWSE010000039.1 coordinate 9,034, forward strand.
GTTCTGAATTGGCGGAGCTCCTGCTACCATCTCACACCTTATCCGGCGTGTGTTCGCCCAGAAGACCGCTCGGCCGGAAAACCATCGTCAGCACGAGGAGGCCGAAGATCACAACTGACGTCCACTGAGCACCCCAACCGCCGATGTAGCCCTTGATGAATCCGTCGCTGAGCGACCATACGATGCCGATGATGAATCCGCCGAGGACAGCACCATTCAGGTTGCCGATGCCGCCGACCACCGCCGCAGTGAAGGCAAAGAGGCCATATCGGAAGCCCATGCCGGGCCGTGCGGAGTTGTTGTAGTAGAGGGCGACCATACCGGCCGCCCCGGCCAGCGCTCCACCGATCAGGAATGCATAGGAAATTGTGCGATTCACATCGATGCCCATGAGCGCCGCGGCGTCGCGATCCTGTGCGGTGGCTCGCATGGCCTTGCCTGTTCTGGTGCGCTGGACAAACCACTGGAGGAGGAGCATCAGGGGAATTGCGGTGCCGATGACCGCGAGATCGATTGGCCGAATGCGGACCTTGGTGTCGAGACCGAACCACTCCTGAAGAATGTTGTACGTTCGGTACTCCGTCGGGATCAGCTGAGGAGGCGAAAGAGCCCGGGAGCCTCGCCAGTAGATCGCAATCTGTTGGAGGATGAAGCTAAAGCCGATCGCGCAAATCAGCGGCGCCAGTCGTGGTGCATGCCGGAGCCGGCGATAGGCCACACGGTCGATGCTGAAGTTGATGGAGGCGCTGAATGCCATTGCTCCCATCAGCGCCAGCAGTGCAACGCCGGCCAGCATCGGCCAGCCGTCGTCCGTTGTCACCGCAGTCCAGCCGACGATGCCAAACGCGAAGTAGGCTCCCATCATGAAAACCTCGCCATGGGCGAAGTTGATCAGTTCGACAATGCCATAGACGAGTGTGTATCCAAGCGCGATCAGGGCGATCAGGCCACCATTGGCGATGCCAATAATCATGTACTGCGTAAACTGTTGGGTTCTATCGATCGCCCCATAAATGAGCCCGGCCGCAGCGGCCAGGAGAAGGGCAATGCCCAGCAAATTCAGAAGGCGATTTAGATCCATGTTCAAGCCATTCGCTGGGAGGATTCATTCCGCATTTCAGACAGCGACGATCACGCCGCACGCGATGTGCAGGCCGAGCCAATGGCCCGGCCTGCATTCTGTTGTCCAGATGACTTATGAAATCGCGTCGACCCAGCTGAGCCGGCCATCGGCAACCTGGGCGAGGCCGATGATTGTCGAGTCGGTGTCACCTTCGTCGTTGAAGCTCCAGGTGCCGCCAAGCAAGCTGACGAACCCTTCGGTGTTCAACATCTGCTCAAGAATCGCGGTTCGGTCATTGACGCCGGCGCGATCGATCGCCTGCAGCGTCACAACCATGGCCTCGTACGCATACACTGCATAGGCATCGGGCGCCTCGCCCTCAGCCAGGCCGAGTCGCTCGGAGATGCGTGTGACGTAGTCGGCCCCCGGTCCGCCGCCCTCGAGCAGCTTGTCGGCCGTGTAACCGGCGAAGGTGATGTAGGCGCCTTCTGCAGCGTCGCCGGCGCCATCAACGAACGCCTGGTTATTGAGGCCGTCCGGTCCAAGGAACATCACATCGTCGGCGGACATCACGCCGCGCATGTCCTGCAGCACCTTTGAGGCGTTGGTGTCGCTCGTGCCGCCGACATACAGAACCTCAGGCTCCAGATCGGCAATCGCCTGAAGAACTGACTGGTAGTCCTGAACGTCTGGGTCGTAGCCTTCAAGACCGAGAACTTCTCCGCCGCCTTCCGTGAAGACGACGTTAAAGACGTTGATGATGCCCTGCCCGTAGAGGCTTCGGTCGTGGAGCAGATAGGCTTTCGTGAGACCCTGGGCGAGCACCCATCGAGCTGCCGCGGCGCCCTGAACGTGGTCGGCCGGGCAGACGCGCATGTAGTTGCGCGTGCCGGTTGGATAGAAGACGTCCGGCTCGCCTTCCTCGGTGGCGCCCTCGAACGACGTCGTCAGGCCGGGATAGGTGTTGGCGAACGAAATCTGGGGCATGCCGGCTTCGTTCGTGATCGGAATTGAGATTGCTGCGGCGCCGGAATTGTAGGTGCCCATGTAGACCATGGCGTCCTCGTCGCCGATGGCGATGTTGACGTTCTCGGTTTCCTTGGCTGGTTCCCATCGTCCCTCATTGGCGGCGACGCCGTCATCCAGTGGCTCGTATTCGATCGCGAAGCCGCCAGCAGCATTGCCGAAGTCCTCGAGGCACATCCGGGATGCTTCGATGGCGTGGCCGCCGACGATCTCCATAGCGCCAGTGAATGGCCAGGAGGAATAGAGCTTGATCGTGCCCTTGCTGGTGTCAAACGAATGCTCGCCCGCAACGCCGATCGTTGCGGCAGCCGGGAGCTCCTGGGCCCTCGCTGAGTGCGCAGCGAGGATGTTCCCGGCGAGACCAGCTGAAAGTCCAGCCACTGCGGCTCGCTGCGTGAACTCGCGGCGATTGATCTTCGACTGGTGGAGTTGCGCGATCAGCCCTGCGATTGACTCACGTGCCATTGTTCCTGTTCCTCCTCGACTTTGTTCCACCGCGCCTGCAGGTCGTTCCGCACGGCACGTGTGGAGACAACACACGCGTTGAGAATCGCCCACTTGCTCACCCGATTGACTGTGCATCAGCCGTTTCACGACGTTTGTCCGGTCGTCAGAAAAGCCTGCAATGGCCGGGCAAATGGCGTGGGATCACAATTGCGAATTCTGGGGCGGGAGGATACCCCTCAGAGTGGACCTTGTCAAACTTGCGCGCAGGGGCGAGACACTCCGCCCAGATCGCCGGAACGCCATGCTGCACTTCGCACAGATTGGCCCCTCGCGTTGGTGAGGGTTCTACAATGTGCGATTGACGTGAGACTTTTCGCGTTGCGGCGGCTGAGAGAACATCGTCGATGGCCGAATCATTCGAACAGATCACTCCGGTTTCAGAAGAGGCGGAACTTTCCGCGGATGCGATCCCGGCTTTCGGGCCGGAGCATCGTGCCTACCTGGACGAGGCCAGGGAGCACCTGATCGATCGGGGCTTCTACGCCTATCTGATGATCGACGATGAGCAGCGCTGGACCGTCGCCGTGGATGACGAAGCGGGGCGCGTCGATGTTCGCCTGGAGGGCCGCGCCTTCACGATCGAGGTATGCGGATCGTCTCCGGGACTGTTCATAGAGGAAAGCAGCGATTGGCGGCGGCAGGCGCTGGAGCGGTTGGCCCGGCGGGCCGTGCCGAATGTGGCCCGCGGTCTGCTTCAGGAAAACCAGAGCGCCAAATGGGATGAAGATGACCGGGGGGTATCGGTCTGCATCGAGCACCGAGCCCGGCTGGATGAGGCTGCGATGATCCCCGACATTGCAGTCCAGTCGCTCAACGAGCTCGATGCCTTGCTGACATTTGTTGAATCGGAGTTACGAACCTGATGACACGATCGTCGAATGGCGCATTCGCCTCGAACGGAAATAGCTTGCCCGGGAGCGCTGAACCGCTGCAGGAGTTCACTCGTCGCGATACCAGCTTCAACAGCGTCGACTGGCGGCGGAGGATTGTCGCGGCGCGGAGCACTGGCCCTGCCGACCTGACCCTGGCAGGCGGGCAGATCGTCAATGTCTTCACGGGAGAGCTGGACGAAGCGAATGTGGCGATTGTGGCGGGCCGCATCGCCGGGGTGGGGAACTACAGCCGGCCGGGTGAGTACATCGATTGCCGCGGGAAGTTCATCGCGCCGTCGTTCGTCGACCCGCATATTCACCTGGAAAGCTCGCTCGTCTGGTTGCCTGAGTTCGCGCGGGCGGTTGTCCCGCGCGGCACCGGCGTGGTGGTGACCGATCCCCACGAGGTGGCCAATGTGGCGGGTCTGCGCGGAGTCGAAGCGATGCGCGAGGCCGCCGCCTCGCTTCCACTGTATGTGCGATTCACGGCGCCGTCGTGTGTTCCGGCGAGTTCGTGGGAGAGCCCGGGCGCGACATTTGGTCACCGTGAAGTCGCGGAAATGCTCACCTGGCCGGAAACGGTCGGTCTTGGCGAGTTGATGAATGTGGCAGGAGCGGTCTCCGGCGATTCGCCGATGGGCATGAAGCTTGCCGCGGCCGAGGGCCGGCGTCTCGATGGGCATGCGCCCGGCGTGCGTGGGGCGTCGTTGCAGACCTATCTCGCCGCCGGCGCGCAGTCGGATCATGAGTCGACTTCGCTCGAGGAGGCGTACGAAAAGCTGGCTGCCGGTCTGATGATCATGATCCGGGAGGGGACCTCCGAGCGGAATCTGAAAGCCCTGTTGCCGCTGGCGACCGGGTTGACGCAGTATCGGTGCACCTTTTGTTCAGACGATCGCGACTGCCTGACGTTGCTGGAGGAAGGGCATATCGATTCGATCGTGCGGTCGGCGATCGCGCAGGGACTCGATCCGGTGCAGGCCTACCGCATGGCGACCTGGAACGCCGCCGACTACTGGCGTCTGGATGGCATTGGCGCCGTGGCGCCGGGATACGAAGCAAATCTAATCGTGCTGGATAGCCTGGAAGAGGCGCAGGTTCATATGACGCTCTTCCAGGGGCAGGTCGTGGCAAAAGAAGGGGAGTTGAGCGTCGCTCTTTCGAATCAGGAGCCGCCCGCTTGGCTTTCCGCGTCGATGAACGTGGCTTCTCTCTCCATTGAGTCATTTCAGCTCGATCCAGCCGCCGCAACACGCGCGGTGGTGGTCGAGGACGGGCAGATCGTCACGAGCATCGAGAAACGCCTTGAGCCGAAAGTATCGGAGGGTGTCGCGGTTGCCGATCTCGACAGGGATCTTCTGAAGCTGGTGTGCGTGGAGCGCCACAAAGGAACGGGCAGGGTGGGCGTTGGTTACGTGCGCGGATATGGTCTGTGCACCGGTGCGATAGCCAGCTCGATCGCGCATGACGCCCACAATATCGTTGCAGTTGGCGTTGATGATGCGGACGTTCTTGTCGCGGTGGAGGCGATAGCTGGAATGCAGGGAGGGCTGGTCGTGGTGCGCGACGGACAGGTCGTGGCGTCGTTGCCATTGCCTGTGGCCGGGATCATGTCCGACCGGCCATTGCGGGAAGTTGCCGACGGTGTAGCGGCGGTCGATGCCGCGGCGAAGGCGCTCGGCAGTCCGCTCGCCTCGCCGTTTGGCATTCTGGCGTTCATGGCGCTTTCTGTTATTCCGCACGCACGTGTCACCGACAAGGGATTCGTTACGTTCTGAGAGCAACGCAGGCGTTGCCGCTACACCATTCACCTGGCCTGCAGCCTCCGGCGCTTACTTCCCAATGGAGCCTCCGGCAGAGCGCCGGAGGATGACCCGCAGGGCCATAACGGACTCGACGAAGGGGATGTTGGTGCCGGTTGCGACGTTGTCGGCCTGCGGCCGACCGCTCCGGCACGGGGCCGGAGCCTACATCCAGAACCGCAAACGGGAGCCTCGGGCAACGAGTTCGTGTCAGTGATACACTAAGTCACTTCGGGCCGTGGCGCCCGTTCTTCTCAATCGGAGCAGTTCATGAACAGTGGAAGAGGTCCTCTCGTCGATCCAGCATCTGCCCATGGACCTGTTTTTCGCTACGACGCTGTGGTTATTGGCGCCGGCGTGGCCGGACTCTCGTTCACGTTGCGATTGCCCGAGGAGTTTCGCGTCGCGTTGCTGACGAAGGGGAATCTCGGCGAGAGCAACACACGCTATGCGCAGGGCGGCATCTCGGCGGCGATCGGGCCAGATGACTCACCGCATCTGCACGAAATCGATACGCTCGCGGCGGGAGCTGGTCTTTGCGACGTCGATGCGGTGCGGGTTCTTGTGGAGGGCGCGCCGGAAGCGGTCGATTGGCTCGTGTCGATTGGAGCGCAATTCGACGTCGATGCATCCGGAACGATCGAGCTGGGAATGGAGGCCGCGCACAGCCGTCACCGTGTGTTGCACGCGGGCGGCGACGCCACGGGCGCTGAGGTCGAGCGGGCGATGGTCGCGGCGGTTCGGCAGCGAACGTCGGTCGACATATTCGAGAACGCGTTTGGCATCGATCTGATCGTCGAGGATGGGATCTGCCAGGGACTGCTGGCCCGCATCCCCGGTCAGCGATCGATCGCGCAGTTCGAAGCGCCGGTGGTTGTACTTGCGGCTGGTGGGGCGGGTCAGGTCTGGGCGGTGACCTCCAACCCGCCGGGCGCGACGGCAGATGGACTGGCGATGGCAGTACGGGCAGGCGTGGCCGTCGCCGATCTGGAGTTCGTGCAATTTCACCCGACCGTGCTCGCTGTGCCGGGCACCGATTCGTTCCTGGTGACCGAGGCCGTGCGTGGCGAAGGCGCCTATTTGCGCGATAGCGACGGCAACCGGTTCATGGTCGATCTGCATCCGCTGGCCGAGCTGGCTCCGCGCGATGTCGTGGCGCGGGGTATCCAGGCGACGATGGCAAAGTCGGAAACAGAGCAGGTTTTTCTCGACCTCCGGCATCTGGATGGCGAGGCGATGGTCGCTCGCTTCCCGACGATCTCCCGCGAACTGCGGCGGCGTGGACTGAGCATCGCTGATGATCTCATTCCAGTGGCGCCGGCGGCGCACTACTTCATTGGCGGACTTGCGGCGGAGACGAATGGATTGACGAGTCTGCCGGGCTTGTTCGCATTGGGCGAGGCGGCGTGTTCCGGCGTGCACGGAGCGAACCGTCTGGCCAGTAACTCGCTCCTGGAGGGTCTCGTTTTCGGCAAAATGGCCGCCGAGTATGTCGCGGACCATCAGTCGCCCAGCCTCATGCCGGCCGGCCATAAGCCGGTCGACAGGTTTGAACAGCCGGAATCAGCCCATGACGGTGAGCTCGGCGCACTTGTTGAAGCGGTCCAGCGCGTCATGAGCCGGTCTGTGGCGGTGGTCAGGGATGCTGAGGGGTTGCGGCGGGCGCTTGGCGAGATCGAGGCATTGGCCGTGCAGATCGAGGAGCGAAAATCGGAAACCCAGGCGTGGTGGGAGGCCCGCAATCTAGCGCAGGCTGCCGCGGCAATCGCCTCGTCCGCACTCTTTCGAACTGAGAGTCGCGGGGCGCATTATCGCCGGGATTTCGCTACACCAGAAACTGATCTCGATGGTCTGCACACGATTTTCAATCCCGGCACTTCGGGCTGGCGCTATGGCAGTCTGAGCGACGCGGTGTCGGCGGGCGGGTCCGTGCGCGCAGTCGCTGGTTCGCGCTGAGCGACGCTACCTGTGTCCATTTCTTATACAACGGCAGTTGCAGAGATCGAGGCACGTGGCGCGCTTCGGAGCGGCTATGTGGCATCGGTCCTGGCGGGCGAGCAGGAACTCAGCCTGAATCTTCAGTTGATGCGTCTGTTGCTCGACGCGTTGGGGAATCCTCAGCGGTCGCTGCAGATCGCGCATGTTGCCGGCAGCAAGGGGAAGGCGACGACGGCGGCGCACGTGGCCAATATCATGACAAGCGCCGGTGTTCGCTCCGGCCGGTTTCTGTCTCCCCACTTGAATAGCTGGTGCGAACGGATCGCGATCGACGGCGGGATGATCTCGGAAGCCGAGTTCGCCGCAGTCGCCGAACGAACGCTGGACGCGGCCCGGACTGTTGAGTTGCAAAGACCAGATCTTGGTCCGGTCAATGCCTTTCAGCTCGTGCTGGCGATGGCGCTGACGCACTTCACGTCGCGCTCCTGCGAGTTTGCCGCGATCGAAGTCGGACTGGGCGGACGCTACGACCCAACGAACGTGCTCGAACCCGCCGTGTCAGTGGTGACTCAGCTGGAGATCGAACATGCGGAGATTCTCGGCCAGTCAATCGAGCGAATCGCGTGGAACAAGGCCGGCATCTTCAAGCCTGGCGTGCCGGCGGTTGCGTTGCGATCCGATGAGATGTCGGCAAGCGTGCTGGAGGACGTCGCTCGCGACGCAGGAGCGCCGCTGCTGCTGGAAAAGCGCGACTGGACCTGGTCGGCGGGAGCGGATGGCGTCGCCGTGACGTGTGGGACATGGCACGTCGGCGGCATCGTTCCGGCGATGCCGGGCGACCATCAGGAGCACATGGCGGCGCTAGCCGCTGTGGTTTCCCAGCAGCTACAGGGGCATGGACTGTGGCTCGAGGAAGCGGCAATCCGGCAGGGTGTTTCCCGGACGACGCTGATCGGTCATTTTGAGGTGGTTGACGCCCACGGTTGCCGGTTCGTCCTCGATGTAGCGCACACGCCTGGATCGGTCGAGGCACTGGTGAGGGCGCTGGCGAGCGCAGGCATCGACAGCTATCGGGTAGTGGCCGGATTCCTGAGCGACAAGGAAATCGCGCCCATAGCGGGTACGCTTGCTGCGTCAGCGTCCGACATGGTGCTCGTTCCGGTGCGCAGTCCACGATCGGCAAGCAGCGAGCAACTGGCAGCAGCGGCGGCACACAGTGGAGCCCGGGTTCGACTGCATTCCCAGTTGGATGAGGTGCTCTTCCCAGCAGACTCACAGCATTGCGCATCAGAATGGACCGTGGTGACGGGCTCGAACGCGCTCGTCGCCGAGACACGGGAACGGCTGGGTGTAGTGGACCGTTCAAGAGACATCAGCAATGCCCCGTAAGTGGACGTTGCTGCGGCGCCATCATCAGCTAAACTGATGTTATGGAGTGTCGATTGGGCAACATCGCGCTTCATCGCGGCGGGGGACATCCCAAATGGCAACTCAGACGTATAGGAAACAGACGCCCGCCGGTGGGGAGGGCTTCCGCGATGCCATCCACCGGCAGCTGAGCTATCCAAATAGTGCAGGGTGCGAGGATGACCGAGCGCTCTGAACAGCGGATGGCGAATGACGCGGACCTGATCGCACAGGCCGCTGGAGGTGATCCAGCGGCGCTGGAAACGCTGTACGATCGATACTCGCGTGTGGTTTTTTCGTTCGCATTGCGGATCGTTGGCGATCCGCAAATCGCGGAAGAGATTCTGCAGGAGGTCTTTTTTCGCGCCTGGCAGCAAGGGGGCTCGTTTCAATCGAGTCGTGGGTCGCTCGTGACATGGTTGCTGAGCATCACCCACAATCTTTCGATCGACGAGATCCGTAAGCGCAAGCGCCGGCCCCAACGGGCCGATTCGGCCGAACCAGAGCAGCTCCTCGCCGGAGTGCGTGATGATTCGGTCAATGTCGAGGATGAAGTCTGGCTGGGAAGTCTCCGCCAGTCGATTCTCGAAGCACTTGCACAGTTGCCAGATGCGCAGCGGCAACCGATCGAGATGGCGTATTTTCAGGGTTTGACTCAGCGAGAGATCGCCGAATCGCTCGGCGAACCACTGGGAACGATCAAAACGCGAATGCGACTCGGGATGTTGAAGCTGAGAGAGTTCCTCGGCAACGAAGTGAGCGACATCGTGCTGCGAGCGGAAGCGGATGTCGCCTGATTTCGAAGTCTGTGACGGTGTTGTCGGCTTCGAGGAAGTGAGTCGAGCTGGTGCAAGGTGCAAGCGGGCGCAATGCTGATTGCGCGGCGGTTCAGGAAGACGCGCATGACTATGTCATGGGCACACTCGATCCGGACACGCACGAAGCAATCGCTGAGCATTGCGAACGTTGCCCCAATTGCCGGGCAATGATCGATGAGCTTTCGTCGACGGTGACAATGCTCGCTTTTGCTTCCAGGGCCGTCACCCCTCCACCGACCGCGAAGGCGGCGCTGTTCGCTCGCATTGCCCAGAACGCTGTCCCCGCGGAGAGCGCAACCACGTGGGGAGCATCGTCTCTCGAAAGCTTTCGAACTCCTTCTCTCCCGGCGTCGCCGGTGATTCCTGCATCGCCCTTGGCATCTGTGCAACCGGAGGCGACCTCACCGTCGAATACCTGGTCCCGGTTCGTCTCCTATGCAGCACCCCTTGCGACGATTCCACTCATTCTGGCGCTGGGATTTGTCGGCTACTGGGGTGTTTCGGCACGTATGGAGCTGAATGACCGGACGCAAACTGTCGACGAGCTCAATTCTTCAGTTCAACTGCTGAATTCGAAAGTGTCGGCATTGTCAGTCGGTATGGAGGATTTCGAGCAGTATCTGAACCCAAACACGTCCAAGCACTACGCGATGCTCGATCCGAGTCCATCATCGGGAGGATCGCAGGCGTATGGATTGCTTCTGACCAACGTGCAGGGCGGTGAAGCTGTCGTGATGACCTGGCGCCTTGATCCGAAAGTTCAGGTCTACGAAATCGTGCTCGAGCTGGTCGATGGCCGGATCACGTCCGTTGGCGATCTCTTCACCGATGCGGATGGCGATGCGATGCGGAGAGTCGAGCTCGGCGTTTCTGTTGCGGAGGTCGAGTCCATCCACATCAGGCCGAAGTCGACCGATTTTTCAACTGACAGCGATCTGAACAACCATCAGCCCGATGCGCTTTATGCGGCGATCTGGCCAGGGCTGAACGGTATGCAGGACACCATCCCTCTGCAATCCTATCCCTGATCGACTGCAACCTCTGCCCCGCGGCGATTCGATTGCGTCGATGACAGCGACGGGTCTATAGTCAGGGGGCGCATCCGCATGTGGCGGAGAGGCGCGAGCGGGGCACAGGGATGAGCAGCATCATCGCCAACAATGGAGACGGAATCGCGATCGCAGCGCCGGTCGAATCGTCGGCGGTTGCATTGACGCAATCCGGGGCGTTTGAGTCGGTTGCGCTGACCGATCTTCCTCCTGCATCAGGCCCGATCAGCATTGTCATTCCGGTCATGAATGAAGAAGGCAATTTGCCAGAGCTTTACCGGCAGATCACTGCGTCGATGGACAACGTGGGCCGTCCATGGGAGCTCATCTTCGTCGACGATGGATCGAGCGATGGGACCTGGCGGCTCATCGAGTCGCTACGCGCCACAGACGAGCGGGTCGTTGGGCTCAGGCACCGGCGGAACTTCGGCAAAGCGCAAGCGCTGGCGAATGCATTCCAGGTGGTGCGAGGCGACCTCGTGATCACCATGGATGGCGATCTGCAGGATGATCCCGCCGAGATTTCCCGGATGATCGCCCATCTCGATGAGGGTTACGATCTCGTCTCAGGCTGGAAGCAGAACCGTCAGGATCCCTGGGGGAAGACCGCGCCGAGCCGGTTGTTCAATTGGACCGTGCGCAGCGTCACTGGCGTCAAGCTGCATGACTTCAATTGCGGGTTCAAAATTTACCGGCGAGAAGTGACAGATACGATCCGGCTCTACGGGGAGCTGCACCGGTTTACGCCAGTGCTGGCCGATGCGGAAGGCTTCCGGGTGGCAGAGCTGCCAGTCGTTCATCATCCGCGGACGTGGGGCAGTTCGAAGTACGGGTTCAAGCGGTTGATCAAGGGTTTTCTCGATCTGATCACCGTCTTCTTCCTGACGAATTACCGGCAGCGACCGATGCATCTCTTCGGATTGCCGGGAATGATCGCCATCGGCCTGGGTGTGATCATCGGGCTGAAGCTGACATTCGACCGGCTGGTGCAGGACCAGCAAATCGGCACACGACCGCTCTTGCTTCTGGCCGTGCTGCTGGTGGTTGTCGGCACGCAATTCTTTGCGCTTGGATTGCTAGGCGAGTTCCAGGCCAATGGCAGGGCTGCAGTTCCTGCTGACCCCGAACGCTACCTCCGCAATTCGATCGGCGTGGGACCTTCCCGGCGGTGGCCGTCAGTCGGTGACACCGGCGCGTCCGCCTGACCGGCGGGGGAATCACCATTTCTCTTCTCAAGCGCTTTCTCGCGATCCCGACGCCCGTCGTCTTTCTGGCATCGATTGCCGTTGCCATCGTTCTTCTCGCCTGGCGTGGGGCGTTATCCGAAATTGGGCCTGCGTTGCGCAGCGCCAACGGCTGGCAAATTGCGGCAGGGCTCTTTCTCTATTTGCTCGGCTTGGTGCTCCTCTGCATCCGATGGAGCGTTCTGGTGCGGATGGTCGGCGGCAAGCCGGATTCGCTCGTCGCCAGCGAAGCATTTGTGACATCGGTGGCGATGAACTATGCCGCACCCCTCAGTCTGGCGATTCCCGGCCGGGCGTTGCTGACGATGCGGGCATTGGGGTTGTCCAAGTCTGAGACGGCCGGGCTGTCATTCTGGGAGGTTGCCGTCGATTTGCTCGTTCTGGCGATCGGATCGGCGATCTGGGTGCTGGCAGGGGGGTGGAGAGGCGAAGGACTGGAAGGCATTGACCGAAGCTGGGCGATCGGCGGGTTGATGCTCGGCATCGTTGCGCTGCTGGCCATTGTTGCGGCGCTGATACTCGTGCGGCGATTACGGTCAATAGCATTTTCTTTGCTCGGCAAGATTGGGCCAGGATTGCGCCACCCGTGGCAGCGACCGATCCCGGCGGTGATTTCGCTCGCCCTCACGGTGATCTTCTGGATCGTGCAGGGCGCAGTGATGTTCATCCTGCTGACTGCGATCGACGGCGCTCAGCCCCAACTCTTGCTGGTGACCGGCCTGGTGACCTTTCCGATTCTGATCGGGATGATCAGTCCGGTGCCCGGAGGCGCCGGGATCCGGGAAGCGCTGATGATCGCCGTGGCAGGCGTGCATGGAGCGAACGAGGCGTCGGTGTTGCTGGCCGGAGTGACCTACAGGATCGCGCTCTTCGCGGCATTGCCGATTTTGTATCTCGCTATCCGCGCGGCGCTGCATGTTCGCGATGGTGGCCGTGGCACAATTGCCGCCGATGCGAATCCGACGCTTTTCACCTCGTCAGGAAATGAACGTGAATCCGAGTAACTCCGCAACGGCGACGCTTGACACGAGCAACTATCGCAAGCATACGCACGCCAACCCGGTCCAGAAGAAGCTGATCGATCGCTTTCATCAGGTTATCATCGGCAAGATCGGCGAACTGGCGCCCGAGACATTTCTGGACGCCGGTTGCGGTGAAGGCTTCGTTTCGGAGCGGCTGCTGCGAAAGTCGCCTGGTCTCAGCATTGTCGGATTCGACTGGAATCCCGATTCGGTGGCGATGGCGGCCGAGCGCAATCCGTCCGGTGAGTACCTGGTGGCTGACATCACGAGTCTGCCGTTCGAGGACAGGCAATATGACGTGGCCGGGTGTTTCGAGGTTCTGGAGCACCTGTACGAACCCGAGAAGGCATTGAGCGAACTTCTGCGCGTTGCGCGACGGGCGGTGGTTCTCAGCGTGCCGCACGAACCATGGTTCTGCATGGCGAACATGGCACGTGGCAAGAATTTGCAGGTGACGCCGAAGGGGAGCGATCCAGATCACCGGCAGTTCTGGAGCCGCCGGGCGTTCGGTGAGTTCGTTGGGCAACAGGCCGATGTTCATTGGCTCGACGGCTCCTTCCCGTGGACGATTTGTGTGGCGAACCCGCGCCGTTGACAAACGTTTCCCGGTTTTCGCCAGAATGGAATGGTGTATGCTCAGAGCATTCCTCCAATTGCCTGGGTTGACCCATGAGCCGCATTCCTTCTCACCTCTTCCGACGCTCGATCTCCCAGAAACACTGTCCTCAGTGCGATGCCGCGTGCCCTTCCGATCTGCTCTTCTGTGTCGAATGTGGGGCTTCGATCGTTGACGCGCCGCGTGTCAACAAAAACCCGGCGAAGACGCCGAACCAGTTCCTGGTGCCCGAGTATCTCGGACGTGGTGATTCGCTAACCCAGTATTCTGATGCTCCGCCCATTGGAACAGGACTGGTCTGGCTGGGATTGCTTTTTGTGGCGATCCCGGCGGTGACGCGTAACGTGTCGCCTATTTCCGTGGGCGCCTGGCTGATCGGCATTTCTGCGGTGGTGGCGGGCGTGATGCGGACGCGCAGCGACGGCACAGCGATGCTGCGTGCGGGCCTGGCGACTGGCATCGCCGGCCTGATCGCATTAACGATCATCGCCAACGGCATCGTGCGTGGACCGGTCACCTCGATTGATACCGAACTCACACCGGTTGGCCAGCCCGAGGTGGCGTCGAGCGGTAACGGCGAGAGCAGAATGCAATTCGATGGATCGGTGTCGGTGCTGCGTGGTTCGGTGTCACACACCGGCGAGCACCCTGGTCCATCAATCGAGGGGAACCCGTATCGTGTGTGGCGCTACGACACGGGGATCAGGCTGACTTCGACCCCGGCGATTTCACAGGGTAGTGCCTATTTCGGCACTCGGGACGGCTATCTTGTCGCGCTCGATCTGCTGACGGGGCTCCCGAGGTGGACATTCGATCTGAGCGGATACCCGGTCTCCTCGGCTCCGGCGGTCTACGACCGGACGGTCTTTGTCGGCAGCGGTTACGCGGTCTACGCCATCGATGCTGAACGGGGCATCGAGCGGTGGCGGTTCGAGATGAGCTATGCCGGAGAGTCATCGCCTGTCGTCTCGGAAGGGATCGTTTATGTCGCCAGCAAGGAGCGAACCCTCTACGCACTCGATGCGGTCACGGGTGAGAAACGATGGTCTTACCGAACAGAGGGACTGATCTACAGCTCGCCGTCGTTGAGCGACGATCTGGTGCTGATCGGCGGAGACGACGGACGCATTTTCGCCGTTTCCCGGGAAACCGGCATCGCCCGGTGGAAGTACGATGCGCCAAGCGGCGTTTTTTCGACGATTGCCATCGATGATGGGCTGGCGATCGTCGTTCTGCATGATCTGACGACGATCGCTCTCGATCTGGAAACTGGCGAACTACATTGGGAATACTCGGTTGGCGGCAACGCCTCGCCCGCGGTTTCGCAGGATATGCAGCTCTATGTCGGCAGTGCGGACGGCGCGGTGTATGGGTTGAGCGCCAAGCGAGGCGGGCCGCCGGCGTGGATATTCCCGACCGGGAATGGTCAGGTGCTGTCGCCGGTCATCGTTGACGAAGAGCTGGTGTTTGCTGCCGGGCCGACGCTCTACTCGCTTGACCGAGAAACGGGCGACCTCCTCTGGCAGTACCCGATCGGGGCCAAGGCGACCACCGAACCAGTGGTGGTGGACGGCATGATCTACATCGGCGCCGAGGATGGCAATCTCTACGCTATCGGCGGCGACGCGTCGCTGCTTTCCTCTGAAGACGAGTCCTGAACGCCGAAGAATCACGACACGACCGGGGCCATTACCGCAGTGCGCCACGTAGGGAGACGGCTTGTCCGTCTCCATCTCACCCGCAACGCTCTTCGCTTGTCCCAATCGTGGTAGCCGTTGAGAAGGAGGCGCACGAGACGCCTCCCTACGGCAAACTGGCGAACGCGAACGAGAGATTCCTCCACTCCGCTCCGGTCGGAATGACGATGCTCCTTGAGCGTTCGTGCTGTGCTTTACCGCAAACCGAGCATTCGCCAGGGATTCGGCATCTGGCCGACGGGCACTTCGATCAGGATTGGCTCGTCCGCTTTGAATGCTGATTCCAGCGCGCTTTGCAGCTTCTGGGGTGTTTCGACCTGGCGACCAGCAACGCCAAATGCCTCAGCCAGTTTGACATAGTCAGGATTCCGGAGATCGGAGGCGATCACCTTGCCGCCGAGGTCTTCCTGCTGGATGCGGCGGACATTGCCGTAGGCGGAGTCGTTGAAGACAACCGTGACCACGCCGATGTTGTGCTGGGACATCGTGGCCAGCTCGTTCAACGTGAAGCCAAAGCCGCCGTCGCCGTTGACCGACAGAACCGGCGTATCCGGTTTGCCGACCTTGGCGCCCATCGCCAGGGTGAATCCGAAGCCAAGCGTGCCCTGATATCCGGGCGTCAGCCATGTGTTGGGTCTATAAACGGGGAACCCAAGATTGCCGTAGTAGCCGAGCTGAGTCATTTCACTGACCACGATGCCGTCGTCCGGCAACGCGTTGCGCATAGCGGTGGCAAATGCAGCCTGCGGCTGAATCTGTTCGAGGCGGGCCTGATTGGCCTCTTTCAAGGCGCGATATTCCTGAGCGCGCGACGGGCGAGAGCCTATGCGGGTCGACACCGCATCGACGAGCCAGGCGAGCGCTTCCCCGGCGTCGGCGGCGATGCCGATTGCCGGTGTCGAATTGCGCGTGATTTCCTCCGGATCGATATCGATGCGGATAAGTGTCTGGCCGGCGGACAGGTCGCGAGAATTGCTGGAAGGATCGAGAAAACGCGTGCCAACCGCGAGGATGACGTCGGCCTTCGGGCGCAATTCCTGATCGGCGAGCATGCCGACGACGAGATCTTCGCGATCTGATGCCGCCCCGCGACCGTTCGACGACAGGAGAACCGGCGCCTGCAGGAGGTTGGCGAGCACCAAAAGCGGTTCGGCCGCATCGGAGCGATGTAAGCCACCACCGCCGTAAATGACCGGATTCTTCGCGTTGGCGAGCGCATCAGCCGCCTGGCTCAGTAGATCGAGATCGAGCTCGGGAACGGATCGGTCGGCCAGATCGCCGCCAAGATCGACCTCCCCTTCGGCGAAGAAGGTGTCGGGCGGCACTTCGATAGTGACCGGCCGTTTCCGCCCCTTGCGCAGTTGTCTGAATGCTTCGTGAATCGCGCCGGGAATCTCGCCAGGCAGGGTGGCGCGCTGCTCGTATTTCGAGAAGGAACGGGCCATTTCCAGCTGAAACGGAACTTCGTGGAGCATGCCGCGCCCCACGCCGATCAGGTCGGAGCGAATCTGCCCCGTCAGACAAAGCACCGGTGAGTTGCAGGAATATGCCGTGGCGAGACCAGCGGCGGCGTTCATGAGTCCCGGACCGGGCACGACGAGACAGACACCCTCGCGACCGGTCACGCGGGCGTAGCCATCGGCCATATAGGCCGTCGCCTGCTCGTGCCGAGTGTGGATGACGCGGATATCGTCCGAGGCGTCGTACAACGCCGAAAAGAGTCCATCGAGTTGAACGCCGGGCAGGCCGAAGATGGTGTCGACGTCATAGCGTTTGAGCATCTCGACCATGGCCTGCCCGCCGGTCATGGTGCGGGCACCGGAATCTGGTGGCGATGATTGCGATTTCGAAAGAACGGCTGAACTCACAGTGACTCCTTTATCAACGGCGAACGACTCCGGCATCACCTTCGTTGCCGGACGTCCCATTGTTCGGCGGAAATTCTACTCGGTGCGGATGTGGGTCGGTCACGATGTGAGGCGATCGATACGTCCGGTATGTTTCATTGTGTTCTGAGGGCTGTCGGTACAATTGCCAGGATGCTCGAAGGGGCTGGGACCATTCCGGTGACGCAGTTTCGCGGTGACGGCGTCGCCGCGGCGGAGACAGGGTGAGGGATTGAGATCAGAAGCGGAAAAATGGAAGGTCCCGGAGAGCGATCCGGCTGGTCAGGCTGAGCGCCAGCGAATCGAGGTGCCGCAGAGCGGAGGGACGGACGATCTTCCGGAGATACCGGACGAGCGGGGCTTGCTGATTTTCTGCGGCATGTGCGGCGCGCTCAATCCGACTACCAGCTTCTACTGTGCAGCGTGTGGTTCGACGCTGGTCGATGCGTTTCATGCCACAGAGGGGCTTCGCGTTTTCGAACGACCAGATGCCGCGTCACGGATCATCGAGATCGTACCGACTGGCGCCGTGCTCGACATCAATGAGGATCCCGACGCACCAAAGGACTATGTGCGGATCCGGCTGGAGAACGGCAAGCTGGGGTACATCCGGCTGGCGGAGGTCGCGGCGCTGGCGTCGGCGCCGGCGACGGAATCAGGACCGATCGCGCCAGCCGACATCAATAGCAACGCTCGCGGGTGCGTATCGACAACGGGCGCGCTTGCTTCGTTGCTGTTGCTCGTGATGCTTTCGACGCTGGCGGTCTACCTGATCAATCAGGAAGACTCCGCCGAGGCAGGATTTCTGGCGCTGGTCACCTGTCTGGTGGTCGCGCCGCTGGCGATTCTGATGATCGTGCTCTATCTGATGGCCCGCGAGCGGGAAGATCGCCGTCTCGAAGAAGACGCCGAATTGCTGGCCGAAGAGGAGAACGTCTGACGTCTATGACGCGGCGTTCTTGATCTGTTCCTGGTCCCAGAGCTGGCGCTGCACCTGCATATGACCGAGATGGAGGGCGGTGTGCTCGAGTGCGTGAAGAATGCACTCTGCCTTCGGCTTCCGGGCGCCGATGACGCCTTGAGCTGGGTTCGGTTCGCGGACGAAGACCGCTTGCAGATCTTCTTCGGTCAGCGAATTCAACAGCTCTTCAAGCTGGCTCAGCCAGGCATCGTAGCGCTGGCGAATCGTCTCAATGCTTCCCGAGGCAGCGAACTCCTGGAGGCGCTGGCGATTCAGGTCGATGCCACCGACCGCTTCCAGCGTCCAGAATTCGCCGGCTCCCGCAATGTGCGTCGCCATTCCGTACATCGTGCTGGTGTCGCCATGGGCGAGGCTGGTTCGCCAAGCGGCCATCTCGTCCTCGGGCATACCGTCGAGCGTGTCGATGACCTGATTGCAGAGCAGGCGAAAGAGCGAAAGGGTGGCGTCGTTGTAGGCGGACATCTGGGTTCTCCTAATAGCCCTGCAGCCAGGGCTCGGCGCCGATCGTCGTCGGCAGGCCGTGGCCGGGGTAGACGGTTACGTCGGACGGCAGCGTCGAAAGGCGCTTCATGCTGGCCGCCATGTCGTCGGCAGAGGCGCCCGCGATGTCGATTCGGCCGTGACCGTTCGGGAAGAGCACATCTCCGCCCAAAAAGACCCGATCGGGCTCCGAGTAGAGTGCGGTGTGCCCCGGTTCGTGCCCGGGCAGGTGCATGACGGTGAAGGTCGTTTCGCCGAGTACGACGGTATCGCCATCCTCGACAAAGCGATCAACGGCGGTGGGCGTCAACGGAATCGGCACATCGAAAGGGAGAGTTTCCGGCGCGGCAATGCCTGGTTCGCTGAGCCGGTGGGCGAGCAGGGGCACCCCGAATCGTTCCTTCAATTCCGCGGCGTCGCCGACGTGGTCCCAGTGTGCATGCGTGATGTAGAGCGTTTCGATCGTTGCACCAGCCCCTTCGGACGCAGTCACAAGCTCCTCTGTGACCCCATGTGGCGCGTCGATGACGAGGGCGCGCTTGGTTGCCTCGTCGATGACCAGGTAGGCGTTCGTTTCGATCGGACCGGCTGGAAAGGTCTGAATGATCAAACTCATGCGGGTACTCCTTCTTCGCTTGGGACCGGCAATTCTTGTGACTCAGCGTCCGGCTCTTCGTTTTTCTTCTCGGGATCGGGTGGTGGCGCTGGTTTGGCTGGTCGCGGATCCATCTCGGGTGTCCAGACAGGGCCATCGGCTGGTGTGACCTCGATGCCGAGCCGTTCGAGGAGACCGCGGCACCAGGCGGCTCGCCAGGGGATGGGATCGACCGGTTTGCCGGGCGCATGCGAGTCGGAACCACATGAAATCAGCATGCCGCGGGCGTTGGCGAGATCGCGGTAGTACGCGGTTTGCTCGGCCGTGTGCGACCGGTAATGCGCTTCCAGGCCGTCGATGGTGAGTGATTTCGACATGCGGTCGAGATCTTCTTCAGTAACCACCCCAACCGCGTCTTCGCGACCAGGATGCGCGATGACGCAAATGCCACCGGCCTGATGTGCAGCGGGAACTACTTCCTCCAGGGGCAAGTCGGCGGTGAAGGTGCCACCAAGCGACACGAGCAGCTCTGCCGCTTCCTTCAGGTTTGGAGCATGTTTGTCCTGAATCACCGCGGAGAGGACGTGAAAGGGCCAGAGTACCCGGCCATTGCGAATCTCTTCGAGCGAAGGCAGATCGCGGCCCGAGGCGATGAAGCGTTCGCGCGCATCGAGCGCGTTGACATTCAGTTGGTCGTCGATCTGGCGCATCAAGGAGAGAAAGGGCGCCGCGGCATCGTCCTGGCGATCTGGATCGATGCCATACGTGAGGAGGTGTAGCTGCCGGTCTTCCCATTTGCACGTGACTTCAACGCCCGGAACGATCGTGACGCCACGCTCGCGACCCAATCGCGTTGCTTCGCTGACCGATTTCTGGGAATCGTGATCGCACACCGCGGCGACCACGATCTGATGCTCAGCCAGGTACGCGGTGAGCGTGTCAGGCGTCCAGAACCCGTCCGAGGCCAGCGTGTGCAGATGCAGATCGACGCGGTCGTCTGGAACAAGTGGTGGATGCGGCAATGAGTCAGATGCTGGCAAGAGTTATCCCAGGCTTGAGAGAGAGGGCGGACGATTCCAGCCCCGCCTGAGAGTCTAACCGCAGCGCCGAGCCTTGCGCGTCCTGCGAGCGCGTGTCACCATCGCTGCATCAGGTGGCTCGAGGAGCCAACAGGACGCATTGAAGCAGGATCAAGGCATGGCTGTCACCCCGAATCAGAAACCGGAAACGTACTCGCTGTTCAAGGCGTACGACATTCGTGGCGTCTATCCCGATGAGCTCGATGCCGATGTCGCCTTTTCAGTCGGTCGTGCGCTGGTTGGCTACTTACAGCCATCCGAGGTAGCGGTGGGGCGCGACATGCGCACGTCGGGAGAGGTTCTGGCGGCGGCCCTGATCGATGGCATTCGCGATCAGGGCGCCGATGTGGTCGATCTGGGGCTCGTGTCGACCGATGCGCTCTATTTCGCGGTTGGGAAGTTCGGCTACGCCGCCGGTGTGATGATCACCGCGTCGCACAATCCCCCGCAGTACAACGGTTTCAAGATTTGCCGGGAGGACGCTCGGGCGCTTTCGCTGGAAGATGGCATTGGCCAGATTCGCGACCTGGTGGTGACCGGCAAGATCAGCGATCCGCCGAATGGACGGCGCGGCGACCTGACGACGAAGGATGTCCTGCCGGCGTATGTCGATCAGGCGATCTCGCTGGTCGATGCTGCATCGATCAAGCCGTTCAAGATCGTGGTCGATTCCGGAAATGGCATGGCCGGCAAGACGATGCCGCTTCTCTTCGACCAGCTTCCGTGCGAGCTCGTGCCGCTCTTCTTCGAGCTTGATGGCACATTCCCGAATCATCTGGCGAATCCGATCGATCCGGCGAATATGGTCGATCTGCAGAAGGCGGTGATCGAGCACAAGGCGGACCTCGGGGTGGCGTTCGACGGTGATGCAGACCGCATGTTCCTGGTCGACGAACGGGGTGAGCTGATCGGCGGCGACATCACGACAGCGATGGTGGCGATTCCGATTCTGGAGCGGGAACCGGGGTCGGCGATTTGCTACAACCTGATCTGCTCCCGCTCGGTTCCGGAAACGATTACGGCGCATGGCGGACGACCAGTGCGCACGCCTGTCGGCCATTCGCTGATCAAGAAGATCATGCGGGAAGAGGACGCGGTATTCGGCGGCGAGCATTCCGGGCATTACTACTTCCGCGACAATTGGTATGCCGACTCGGGTCTCTTCGCGATGCTGAATGTGCTGCAGCTGATGTCGAAGTCGGGTGAACCGCTTTCGTCGGTCGCGGCGCCAATCGAGACCCGGTCGCGGAGTGGCGAGATCAACCTGCAAATCGAGGACAAGCCCGCCGCGATCGAGCGGGTGAAGCGTTACTTCGAGGATGCCGGTGCATCAATCGATGAGTTCGATGGACTGACGGTCGAGATGCCCGATCGCTGGCTGAACATTCGGGCTTCGAATACCGAGCCGCTCCTGCGCGTCAACGTCGAAGGCGACACGCCGGCGGGGATGGCAGCGCTTCGCGACGAGGCATTGGACGTCATACAGCCCGGCGCGCGTGCGTAGCCCGCTGCAACCGGGCGACTGCGTCACCTGGTTCGACCTGCGGCCCGGAACACCGGTCGATATCGTCAAACTCGCGCCTGATGGTCATGAAGTGACGCGCTATCCGGGGCGAACCATCTTGTGTCCGGATACGGAATGGGTGGCGCTCGAAGCCGATTGGACCCGGCAATTGCTGGAGATTGCCGGTTTGTCGTTTGTGACTGGTGATCGGCTGATCGAGTGCTTTTCAGATCAACACCCGTTCGATGCTTTCGCTGTCCTGAGCCCGGAAGGCGATCTGCGAGGTTGGTACGCGAATGTGACGTGGCCGTCGTGGATCGAGGAGGGGAGTCCGTCTGTCCTCTACTGGCACGATCTCTATATCGATGTCATTGCGCTGCCGGATGGTCAGTTCACGATCCTCGATGAGGATGAGCTCGCGGACGCTGCGGTCGGCGACGAGTTGAGGGCGATGATCGAAGCGGCGCGCGACGAGCTGGTCGCCAGATTCGAGCGACGAGAGATGCCGTTCAGCATCTGGTGGGAGTAGCCTCAGCCGTTTCGGCGCAGGGTCAGATTTGTTTCCAGTTTTCGTTCTGCTTCGGAGCGCGAGAACTTCAGGCGTAGCGCGATCAGCCCCATGATCAGATTGTCGCCGCGGTCGCCGGCGGGCAGTGCGAGGTTGTGCGAGTGACGCACGGCCGCCTCGACTTCGGTGCGCAGGATGCGAAGATCGTCAGGATTGCGCAGCGCGTTCTGGATCGCTTCGAGTTCGGCGCGATCGAACAACCAGGCCAGCGCCGGGCGCATCCACGCTTCGTTGTCGCCAGGCCTTGACACTATGGCTGGAGGCGATAGCGATCGTCGCCTGATGCACTCTCGAGCTCATTCCGCAATTCCTCATACCCTTCGCGGCCCATCAGCGCGTAGGTGGCGTTCTTGCCTGCCTCTACACCAGGCTGTCCGAAGGGATTGACGTCGAAAAGCGCGCCGCCGATGACCGTCTGGAACTCGTGCATGAAGAAGAGCTCGCCGACGATACCAGCATCAATGGTTGGCAGTGAAAGGGTAAGATTCGGGCGCTCCGCTTTGGTCAATGCCCAGGCGGTGGCGAGGCGTTCGCGGTCGAGAAGCTGTCCGAGCTCGGCGTTGCGCAGATAGGCGAGATCGAGGAGTGACTCGGGGGTCGATGTGAGCTCGACGGCATCGCGGTACTGGCCGACGCTTGTCAGGCAGATCAGTTTGTCATTTGGCCCCTCGGTATAGAGCTGGATTTGCGAGTGCTGATCGATGGCGCCGAGCGCTTTGATCGGCGTCTGGCCGGCGAAGACTTCCTCACCGCCAAGTGAAAGCCTCTTGCCGAGACTCTCCGCCCAGAGCTGACGGAACCAGTCGGCAATGCCGAAGAGGGCATCGGCATAGGGCAGCATCACCAGCATGCTCTTGTGCTTTTTCGTCGCCGCGAGCCAGGCGATCGCCGCGAAAAGCGCTCCCGGATTCGCGCGCAGGTCGCGATTGCTGCTGGCTTCGCGCATCGCCGCGGCGCCTTGCAGCATGCCGCCGATGTCAATGCCACACAACGCGGCAGGCAAGAGACCGACTGCGCTGAGGACGGTCATCCTCCCATCGACGCCGGGAGGAACGGGAAAGGTCCGGTAGCCTTCCTGATCGGCGAGCTGGCGGAGCAGTCCTTCTTTCGGATCGGTCGTGGCGACGATCTGCTGGCGAGCCCGGTCCTTGCCGACCGCCTGTTCGAGAGCATCCTTGACGACCAGGAAGTTGGCCATCGTTTCGGCGGTTTGGCCGCTCTTGGTGACGACGTTGACCAGCGTGTTGTCGAGATCGACCGTCTCTAGTGTCGCGGCGACCTTCTCCGGATCGGGATTGTCGAGCACGAACATGCGGGGACCGGTGCGCCGGTCGTCGGGCAAGGCATTCCGGAAGGGATGGGCGAGCGCCTGCACGGTGGCGATGGCGCCGAGCGACGATCCGCCGATGCCGACGAGCAGGAAGTCGCGGTACTTCGGTCCTTCAGCCGCTGCAAAGGCATTCAACTCGCTGACGAGCGCCTGGTCGTCCGGCAGGGCCATCCAACGTTGACTGCCGGACTGGTACTCGCTCCAGATGCGCTCGATCTCGCTGGCGGCGCGTGCAGAGAGGTCGTCGAGCTCGATATCGGTGACGCCGTTGGCGGCGCCGACGGCACTGCTCATGGCGTTGGCGTAGTCGATGGCTACGCGGGAGGATGTGATTGGCATGGAAGGTCGCCCTTTCAGCAGAGAGGCGAAAAACAGCAGGTTCGATGGTAGCACGGGGGGTGGTGGGCACTTGGCAAAGGGCAATAGGAATTAGGAAATAGTGTT
>CAYWSE010000040.1:0-31303 GCA_964461025.1 uncultured Sphaerobacteraceae bacterium
AACGAGAGCTGAAGGAGATCGGGCACCACGTAGAAGCGCACACCCGCGGAGTGGCAAAGCGCGCTAATGGCGCCCACGTCGTCATGATTGTCCTGTTCGATCGCGATGATCACCTGATCGATGCCGTGCCGACCAATCAGCGCCGGCACATCGCCAAAACCACCGAGACGGGGCGGAGAAGCACCGCCGTTTCGACCGTTGACCGGCATCATCCGCTGCTCGCCCGGTTGCCCGGCGAACCCGGCAATGCGCAATCCTGCATCAGGAGCCGCAACCACCGCCTGCACGATGCGGCGGCTTGCTTCACCCGACCCGACGATGAGCAATCGCTCGACTCCGATCGATCGTGACCAGAGAGCCTGCCGCACACCGCGCCGGGCGATGCGCAAAGCCGTCAGGTAGAAAATCGCCAACACCCACGCGTAGACGAACACGAGACGCGAGGGTGAGAACTGCGACAGATAGTTCGTCAGTACCAGAGCGCCCATCGCCACGGTGATCGACCCGGCAATCAGCATCCCTTCGTCGAGGAGCGAGGTCCAGACCGGCAGCCGGTAGACGCCGCGTATGACGAACGACACCATGGAAAAGAGCACAAACAATCCAGCGCGTTCGTAGAACGCCGAAAAGGACTGCAAATCCCAGGGGAAGATGCTGCCGCCGATCTCGAAACCATAGCGAAGCTCGTAGGCCGACCAGAATGCCGCCCACAACAACACCGCATCGGCCAGTGCGATGGCAAAACCGATAGCGACGTGATGCCGTCGCTCGAACCGTGGCAACGCCCGCTCGGCGATGGGCATCCGTCTCGACGCGGGAGCGTGTGAATACTGCATAGGGCCTTTGGCGGCAGGTGGGAATTCTGGGCAAGCCGGGCAACGCGGCTGGACTTCCCTGCCGGTGCCTGATCATAGCACGGCGAATATCCCGCCAATCATCGATGAGTTGTCGCATCACTCACTGCGATGGTGGCCTGGACCATCGCCGCCTGGCGAAACAGAAGTGGCGCCGGGAACGCCCTTACGGCGCCACGAAGATCGCTTTTCGCGTTGAATGCGGCCCACTGTTCGGAGAATTCCAGGGGGCTCTCAGGATCGAGGCTTATAATCCTTCCTCGTTGGTCCATTCGCTGAGACCACATCCGCAGTTCTGTCCTGACACCCGAGGCTCTCATTTGGCCGGTGCCGAGCTACGCCAAGTCCCCAGGAGCATGTCCGTTTTCAGCAACCGGACCTGTCTGGCCCTATCCGGTGTTCTGGCTGGATTCGGGGAGAGCTTCATCCTGCCGCTGATCATCGTCAGCGCCTATGTGCTCTACCTGACCGACAACTGGTATGTCATCGGCTCGACTCCCGCGCTCGCATTTGGACTGCGATCGCTCGGAGCCTTGATCGGCTCATGGTCACTGCAAAACGCCCGCCGCCGCAAACCATGGATGTTCGGGGCGCACCTCTTGCGAACCGGCTCGATCGCGCTGATCGCCTGGATCGCCTGGCGCGAAGGTGTGCTGGCCGAAGACCGGCTGCGGACCTTTCTCGTCACCTATGGCTTCTTCTCGTTCTTCTCCGGTGTCGCGTCCTCAACGACCACTTCCGTCGTCCGTATGGCGACTGATCCCGGTAGCCGGAAGCGGATATTCGCATTTCGGGCGATTTTGGCGGCGGCGAGCGGCATCATTGCCGGTCTCGTCATCCACGAGCTCTTCTCTGTCGAAGGGCAATCCATCGATCGTTCGTTCGCGTTGTTGTTCATTGCCGCATCAGCGGCTATGGCCACATCCGCATTTCTGGTGCTTCTTGTGCGCGAGCAACCTTCCCATACCCCTCGAAGCATTCCCTCCCCGGGCGGAACACCGGCCCACTCGCGAAGTCTGAAGATCTTCCGAAAGTACGTTCTCGTTCGAGTCCTGCTTGTCGGGGCGGGAGCATCCGATGTCTTCCTCGTGGCATTCGCGTTTCGCGAGCTCTCCTTCGGGTTTCCCGATCTCGGTTACTGCGTCATCGCCTTCTGCGGAACAATGGTCGCCGGACTCCTGATTTGGTCATTCATCGGAGAGTCGGTTCTGGCCCGTTCTATTCTGCAGGTCGGAGCGGTGGCCAAAGTTGTTCCCCCGCTGATTGTCGTGACGGTTCCGTTGCTGGAGGACTCGGCCTACTATCAGGAGCACGCGACAGCTGCCACCATTGGCAAATGGGCGATCGTCGTGGCATTTGGCGCACTGGGAATCTCGGGCGCATCAATCGCCAGCGGTGGATATGCCTTCTTGACGTCGGTTTCGTCGAACATGGCGCCATCGCTTGCCTCAACTTGCACCGCAGTGCTGGCGCCGTTCAGTCTCCTGGCGATTGCCGGAGGTTGGATCATCGACAAATGGGGCTTCGACACCCTCTTCGCCGTGGGTCTGGCCCTTTCGATCGTTTCCCTGCTGGCGACTGGTAGCCTCCCAGTCACTGCACGGCGCCAGCCGCAACGGGGAGCCGGTGTCAGTGGTTCATCGGCGCCCCCATCGCGAAACCGGTTCCGCGTTCGCTAATTGAGCTGCGGCAGCACCTTCGTGGCGAGTAACTCAAGCCCGTCGGTATCGTCCTGATCGAGCCATTGCGCCATGATGCGGGTTACGCCGACTTCGCTGAACTGACCTGCCATCTCGACGATTTTGTCCGGTGTTCCATAAAGAACTCCCCTCTCGTCGAGATTCGCGCGATCGAGCCCTTCGAGCTTGGCATTCAGATCGCCGTCATCACGTCCGATGATGATGCGGTGCATCAAGGTTCGAGAGATGTCGGCCGGATTACGCCCCGCTTCAGTTGCCAGATCACTCAAACGCGCCGAGAGTTCTGTGAATCGCTCCGGTGACGCGTAAACAGCGTTCCATTCATCCGCGTACTTCGCCGCCAATGGAATCGTGCGCTTCGGTCCGTTCCCGCCGATGACGATGGGCGGACCATTCTTGCGCGCTGGTCGTGGCAGGAGGAGAGCATCCTTCAGCGTATAGAAGTCGCCGGAAAAACTCGCCGGCACGTCGCTGCGCAGGAGTGTCTGGACGACCTGGATTCCTTCCTCGAACCGCTGGAAGCGATCATCGAGCTCGAGCAACGGGAAGCCGTACTCCTCGTGTTCTCGCGCATTCCATCCCGCGCCGAGCCCGATTCGGAACCGTCCCCCGGAAAGGTCGTCGACAGCGGCGGCCGACCAGGCGGTGACGACAGGGTTGCGAAAAGACACCGGTGACACAACCGGTCCAAACTCAATTCGCGAGGTCTCCGCGGCCAGGTACGCGAACGAGATCCACATCTCCAGCGAATCTTTCTGCGGGCCATCGGCATTCGCGAAGTGGTCGGACCGAAAGAGACCGGCAAAACCGAGGTCCTCGGCCATCGACGCATGTCGCTTCCAACGGTCCCAATTGAGACCGTCCTGCCCTTCGATCATGATTGCAATATCCAAGACCTGACTCCTTTGCGCTTTCGTCACCGTCGTTTCACTTGACGATTGTCACACATGACCTTGACTGGCCCTGCTGTTGCAAACCGGAGAAATGCGCCAGACTGACGTCATGGATCATCAGCGCCGCATCGCAATCCTCACGGACATCGATCAGCTGAATACCGGAGCGTTCGATTCCATCGGTTTGCGATCGGCATTTGTGCTGACCCAGCTGGGATTCGCCGTGACGCTCGTAGCGACCACACCGCCAGACTCCGATCCGAGTCCGTTGAGAGCGAAACTCGCCTCCTCAGGCATCGATTCGCAACACATCTCACCTGGCGGAACTCTTGGTCTACCGATCGATGAGATGTTCGGCTCAGACTGTTGCCTGGTCGATATCGCCAACGTCACGCGATTTCGCTTCCTCGCCGATTTGCCCGTACACACCTGGCCGGGCGCGCGCCTTGCCGGCGTCATCGACCGTCTTGCCGGCGCCGACGAGGTGATTGCGCGGGAGATCATCGAGCGTCTCGATGCGGTGACTGGTTCGCTGTCGGCCGCTATCAGCGTCATGAGCATTTCAGATGAGAATGACCTGCGAAATGCCCTGCAGCAGACAATGCAGACGGCAAATCTCCGACACGCCCTCCTGCAAAGTGATCGAGGTGATCTCATCCAGATTGGGCGTTCATCCTCTGAACGACTTGGATGCCGGGAATCCGCAACACCACCGCCACTTGAGCGCGCCGTGGCCGCCAGCTGCGCCGCCCTGGCTCTTCGATTGAGTCCACCGGAAGCGCTCCGCGTCGCCGCCGGGCTACAGGATCGTGAAGAGCTATCCCCTCGGATTTGGGAACGGCTGGTAGCGGAGGCACAAATCCAACCTGGTCTATGAGCCGGAACTCGCAATGAAAGCACATGGTCATTCCGAGCTTGTCGAGGAATCTCTCGTTCGCGACGAGCATGCCGGGATCATGAAACACTCTCGCCCTCAACGAGAAATTCCTCCGCGCGGGTCGGAATGACATGGTGTGTTCCGCGCGTACGTACATATCTAATTGGTGGCGCCCCTTCCAACGGTCAGGCGACGGCAGCTATAGCAGCGTCGATCTCCCCCAGCACCATCTCATCGTTCTCGGAACTCAGCGCAGTGTGCAATGCGTCAAGTCCACGGTCAACGCGCAGATGACCGATCGCCCAAGCCGCGTGCCCACGGACAAGTGGCTCGTCGTGTCCGAGGAGTGCTGGAATCAGAATGCCAGTGGCATCGGGGTCGCCCGAATTGCCAAGCGCCACAGCGGCATTTCGAGCCAGACCACGACGTTTCGCCCGCAAGACGGCAGATCGCGCAAAGGCCGAGCGAAACGCCGCCTCATCCATCGTCAGCAGAAACTCGAGCCGTGGAAATGCGTTCTCCGTCGATGCGGGCGCGAAGTCCCCGTCGTCGGTGATGGCCGCCGCACCGGTATACGGGCAAACATCCTGACAGACATCGCATCCGAACACCCAGTCGCCGAGAAGGGGCCGCAGCTCATGCGGAATCAGACCTCGCTGTTCAATCGTCTGGAACGAAAGACATCTCGGCGTGTCGATGACATAGGGCGCGACAATCGCCCCCGTCGGGCAGCTATCCAGACAGCGCGAACAGCGTCCGCAGTCGTGGTCGATCGGCGCCGACCGCTCGATAGCGATATCGACGATTGCTTCACCGAGCATCACCCACGATCCATAGCCGGGCACGATCACGCAACTGTTCTTGCCATACCAACCCAGACCGGCCCGCACCGCCGCGGCGCGATCGACGATCCGGGCCGTATCCGATACGAGCCGTGCCTCGATGGGTCTCCGGGCTCGCGACTCCAGCAGTTCGAGAAACGCCTTGAGCCGAGTGCGAAAGATGCGGTGGTAGTCGACACCCCAGGCATACCGGGCGATCCGGCCCCGAGGCGCATCAGTCGGCTTCTCGACCGGACCCTGGTAGTAGGGCAAACCGAGCGAAATCACCGATTGGCCTTTGTCGTGCAAGAGACGGGGATTCGCGGCGACCTCGGCGCGGGCGTGGTCGAACCAGTCGAGTCCGGCCAGCCTCCCCGCGTCGATATGGCCTTTCAGCATCGCCTGCAGACTGGGAAAGGGGTTGGCGCTGGTCACCGCCGACAGGGCCAGCCCGGCCTCCACGGCGATCGATCCGACATCGGCCAGCGACAGCTCGAACGAACCAGCCGGTTCGACTTCTCTCGCCCAGGGCGCGGCGGCAAATCGAGGTGCGTCCGGAGCCTGCTGCTCGATTCGGGCGGTCATGAGGCATGAAAAAGACCGGACCGCCATTGGCAGCCCGATCGGTCAGTTGCGTCGAGAGGAAAATGGATCGTTAGCGTCCAGCTTTCAGCGCGGTGCGCATGCAGCGAGTGCACATCTTGACCGAGCGTGTTTCCCCGTCGACCACGATGCGACGATTCTGGACATTCGGACTGAATGTCCGGTTCGTGCGCCGCTTCGAGTGACTGACGTTGTGACCGAAGCTCTTTACTTTTCCGCAAATCTCGCATGCTCCGGCCATGTGCCGCTCCCTTACCGGCGCGGTCACACCCGCGCAATATCGTTATTACGTCATCCATGGCGCACCGAATCCTCGCAAGACCGGGCGCGAACGATGCATTGTAATCGCGCAGCGGGTAGTGGGGCAAGGTCGAATTTCGTAGACCGTGGGTCGTGGATCGTAGGCCGTGGATTTTGCATGGCGAATGGTGGATGGTGGATGGTTTCAGTCGGCAGATTGCTCTAACCACTATGCACCATGCACCTTTTGCCTAGTGCCCAGTGCCCAGTGCCCAGTGCCCCTTCTGCAAAGTACACTTGTTCTGATTGTATGCAGCCGCCTATCCGGAACCGAATCATGCCCGCCAAAACGCCCGCTGACACGCGAAATCGAACTCCTCAACTGCCGACAACGGTGCCGGCAACGATCGACGCTGCCCTCGAGCTCCTCCGCCGGGAATGGCGCGACGATTACTCCGGCCGTCATGCATCGAGAGCGGTCAACGCACTTCAACACGCCCAACGACTGACGACAAATCCCGATCAGGCGCTGGCGCTGTCGAGGATCGAAGCTGCGCTCGACAGGTATCTCGCTACACCAATGGATGAGAGGCGTTCTCGCCTGGAGAAAATCGGCGTCGAGCTGTCCGACGCCAAATCGCTCACGATCGCGACAACCGCTCCTCCCCCATCTCAACCTCAGCCGGCGCTCGTTCCGCCACGCAGAATCAATGTCCCGCAGCTCGACATGGACGCGCCGGTGGCGATGCTGCCGAGAATCGGACCTGTCGTCGCCAGGAAACTCGGCAAGCTCGGCATCGAAACGGTCGGTGATGTGCTGCGAAACACACCGCGCCAGCACATCGACTATTCCCGCATGTCGACGATTCGCGATGCTTCCAGCTTCGGTCAGCGGGGCGACGTCACGATCCGGGGCACGGTCGAAGAGATCAGCGTCTTTATGGGACCGCCGCCCCGGGTCACCATCCGCCTCGCCGATGCGACCGGCGCGCTCCGCGTCACCTGGTTCAATCGCTACATCGCGAACCAACTTCGCAAAGGCGACGATATCGCCATCAGCGGTGTGCTCGAACGCGGTTACGGCGCGATCAGCATGACCAGCCCGGAATGGGAGAAGTACGGTACCAATCTCCTTTCGACCGGCCGCATGACGCCCGTCTACAACCTCACGCAAGGCGTCGCGCAAAAGACGATGCGATCGCTCTCGCGCGCCGCCCTCGACGCCACCCGCAATTCGGTCGTTGACCCCGTGCCGGGAGAGATTCGGCAGACATTCGGGCTGATGCCGCTGGCGGCGGCTTTCGAAGAAGCGCACTACCCAAAGTCAGACGAGAACAAACGGCAGGCCATGAAGCGGCTCGCATTCGACGAGCTCTTCCTGCTGCAGCTCGGCATGGTCCGAGTGCAGCAACAGCGCCAAAGCCGCGAAGGTCGTGTCTTCACCATCGATCGCGAACTGATCGCCGCGTTCAGGTCGAGCCTGCCGTTCGAGTTGACACCAGCTCAAGACAAGGTGTCGGATGAGGTGATCGCCGACCTGCAATCCGGCAAACCGATGATGCGATTGCTGCAAGGCGACGTCGGCAGCGGCAAGACCGTCGTTGCGGCCATAGCCTCGCTGATTGCCGCCAGCAACGGTACGCAATCGGCGCTGATGTCGCCAACTGAAATCCTGGCTGAGCAGCACTTCGCGACATTCGAGCGCCTCTACGCATCGCTCGACGACGCGGTCCGTCCCTCGATTGCCCTGCTCACCGGTAGCGTCCCCGCCAGGGAGCGCCGTCGCATTCTCAAGTCGCTGGAATCGGGTGAGCTCGATGTCCTGATCGGCACACAGGCGCTGATCCAGAAGGGCGTCGAGTTCACGCGGCTGGGGTTATTGATCGTCGACGAGCAGCACCGCTTCGGCGTCCGTCAACGCGCGCATCTCACGGCGGAACGTGAGGGCGTCGTGCCCCATGTACTGGCGATGACCGCGACGCCGATTCCGCGCACATTGAACATGGTCCTGAATGGCGATTCGGATGTCTCCGTCATCGATCAGCTTCCCGCCGGTCGTGTGCCGATCGAAACGCGGCGTTACACCGCCAGTGAACGACCTGCGGCCTACGAGCTTGTGCGTATGGAGATCGCGGCGGGGCGGCAAGCGTTCGTCATCTGCCCGTTGGTCGAGGAATCGGAAACGACCGACGCGAAAGCGGCGACCGCCGAAGCCGAACATCTGCAAACGCAGGTCTTCCCGGATCTGCGCGTTCAGGTGCTGCACGGTCGCATGCCGGCCCGGGAAAAAGACAGGATCATGACGGCGTTTCGCAACCGGGAGTACGACATCCTGGTTTCGACGTCGGTGATCGAAGTCGGCATCGACATTCCGAACGCGACGATCATGATGATCGAAGGCGCAAACCGTTTCGGACTCGCGCAGCTCCATCAGTTTCGCGGCCGGGTCGGTCGCGGCGCGCATCGCTCATACTGCCTGTTGGTCGCCGATGATTCATCGAACGATGCCGAGCAGCGTCTGGCGATGATGGTGGCCTCGAACGACGGGTTCGCGCTTGCCGAAAAGGATCTGCAGCTGCGCGGTCCTGGCGATTTCGTCGGCACGCGGCAGAGCGGTTTGCCCGACATGCCGTTGCTGGCTGGATCGTTCGATACCCGGGTGCTCGATGCGGCGCGAAAGGCGGCAACGATGGTTCTCGCCGCCGATCCGGAGCTCGACGCTGACGAACATCGGCTGCTGCGCCGCAGATTGACAACATTCTGGGCATCGGCGGCGCCTGATTTGCCCTTGTCTGGTTAGGCTTTCGGAAAAACAGAAACGAACAGGGCCAACACGAGATGCGTGTCATTTCCGGAAGCGCAAAGGGCAGACGGCTGAAGGGTCCGCCCAGCAATCTGACCCGCCCGATGGCGGACAAGATACGCGAGGCGCTCTTTTCGACCCTCGCGTCGCTGGGCGCCGAACCAGGCCAGGTGCTCGACATCTACGCAGGCACCGGCAGCATCGGCATTGAAGCACTCTCGCGCGGCGCTGAGCATGTCGACTTCGTCGATCACCAGAAGGCTGCCTGCGCCGTCATTCGCGACAACTTGGCGACGACGCAGTTTGCCGACCAGAGCCGCGTCGTCTGCATCCCGGTCGATCAGGTCTACCGGCGACTGAAGGGTCCCTACGATTTCATCGTGCTCGACCCACCCTACGCCGACCCCGACATCGAAGCCCAATTGCGCCGTCTGGCGGAATCGTCGCTGGTACAATCGGAGGGATTGGTCGTGCTGGGACATTGGCCCAGACTGCAGTTGCCGGAGCGAATAGGCCGGCTCTCGCTGCTTCGCCGCCGATGCCACGGCGACAGCTGTTTTTCGATCTACTCGGTCGAGGACGACTTGAATTCGGACGATTTGGTCAGCGAGGCTCCATCTCCATGACGACGGCGGTCTATCCCGGCAGTTTCGACCCCATCACACTGGGGCATGTCGATCTGGCGTCGCGCTCGGCGCGGCTCTTCGATCATGTTGTGGTTGGCATCTACACGCGATCGCAAAAACCGGGAGCCCTTTTCGATCCGGAAGAGCGCCTGGCGATGGCCCATGTGGCGCTCGACGACATCCCGAACATCACCGTGGAGCCCTATTCCGGATTGACGGTCGACTTTGCCCGCGAGCAGGGCGCGACAGTCATCGTGCGTGGTTTGCGGGCAGTTTCCGACTTCGAGTACGAGTTCAAGCTGACGCATATGAACCATCACCTGGCGCCGGAGATCGAAGTTGTCTGCCTGATGACGTCGTCGCGCCACTCCTTTGTCAGCTCCAGTTTCATCCGCGAGGTGGCCTCGCTGGGCGGAGACGTGTCGGCGCTCGTTCCGGCGAATGTGCAGGAAGCGCTGGCCAACCGGTTCGGGGCGCTCAGCGCCGTGCCTGGATGATGCAGATGGAGAATCCGCGGCAGCCCAAACCGGCCGAATCATTCGACGTCGAGCCTCATCCCGAGGAGGGAACCGCCGAGATTCTCTACGTGCTCGACCAGCTCGAGGATATGGTCGGCATCAGCAAGCGGGTGCCGTTCAGCAACAAGGTGATGGTCGAGGAAGAGCACTTTCTCGATCTGGTCGAACAGCTGCGGATCGCCATACCAAACGAAGTGCGGCAAGCGCAACGCGTCGTGCGGGACCGGGAGCGGATCATCGCCGAAGCGCAACAGGAAGCAGCCCGCATCATCGACGCTTCCCGCTCGCGTGCCGAGTATCTGATTTCCGAGCACGGAGTGCTGAACGAGGCGAAGCAGCGTGCCGAGCAACTCCTCGAACAAGCAGAGGAGCGCAAGAAGCGCGAGCTTGGCGAAATCGACGTCTATGCCATGGAGCAATTCAACCACGTCTCCCAGGCGATCCAGGACGGCCTGAACATCATCGAGCGCGCCCTGCACCAAACCCTCTCCGAAATCGACCAGGCGCGGGATTCGGTAGGACGCTAGGCAATGGGCAATAGGCAATAGGCAATAGGCGCTGATGCATTCAACTAATCAATCGACGATGCTGATTGACCGATCCTGAACACCGGGATGCCGCATGTTCATGGCCAAGCGCGGCAGCGAAGATGAGATAGTCGCCGGTTATGGATGCAGTCTGGAACTCGTCGCGCCTATCGCCCTGCGCGGCTACGAACGTTGACCCTATTGCCTATTGCCCTTTGCCCATTGCCCAGATTTGACTCCCACTCCCGACCGCGCCTATACTGGCCGTTCATTCGTCGGGCTTCGGTCCGGCGTTTTTTCCGTGGAGTCGTTGTCGCGGCGCGGCGCTCGCCCGGGCGATGTCCACACGAAGAAATGACAGCGGTAATGGCACTCCAGAACGACACCGTGATCAACGTCGCCGCGTTGCTCCGTGAGCCGATTGGTGCGTCGCGCACGCTCGACCTCCGTCTGGAATCCTTCCCGCTCAGCGACGACGGTCTGGTGGCCAGAAACGTCGAGGGACAGGTCCGGTTGACCCGCCTGTCTGACGAAATTCTGACCTCCGTCACCGGCACAACCGAGGTCGAGCTGGAATGCCAGCGCTGCCTCGAGCCCTACAACCAGCCGGTGAATGTGCGGTTTTCGGAAGAATTCCGCATCGCGTACGACGTTCGCACCGGCATCGGGGTGACCGACGACGCGGAAGATGACGAGGATCAGTTCGAGATTTCGGCCTCGCATGAGCTGGATTTCGGCGAACCGCTCCGGCAGGAGATTCTGATCGAGCTGCCGATGCGGCCATCATGTGGAGAGAACTGCCCCGGTCCGCCATCGGTTGGCGACCAGGATGGGGAAGAGAGTATCGATGAGCGGTTCGCGGCGCTTTCCGCCCTGCTCGAGGATGAGTGAATAGCGTCGTACCGGCAGGTCGCGGCGAACAAGGAGTCAGAGTCTCATGGGTGCACTTCCCAAACAACGAATCAGCCGGCACCGCCAGGGCAACCGGCGCCGCCATATCTTCCTGACCGCTCCTGAGCTGGTCACCTGCCCGACTTGCCGGGAAATGCGCCGCGCTCACCATGTTTGCCCGAACTGCGGCTACTATCGCGGCCGCCAGGTGCTGGTAATCGAAGAGCGACGCCGCCTCTCCGAGTAGATCTGCGCTTCGAAACCGCGCTGCCGTCCGGCAGCGCGGTTTTCTGTTGCTCGTCGTTCATTTCGCCGAATTCTCTCCTCAATCCACCTCAACCCGGCGGACAGGGCATAATTGCGCCTGAGGTGGGACCAGATTGTCATGACACAACACGCAGCGATCACCGGATGGGGAATGGCCGTTCCCGAGCGCGTGCTCTCGAACGCCGACCTCGAACGCATGGTCGATACATCGGATGAGTGGATCGTCAGCCGGACCGGTATCCGCGAACGCCGCGTCGTCGGACCGCGCGATTCCACAACATCGTTGGCGGTCGAAGCCTCCCGCAAAGCGCTCGAGAAGGCCGGTCTGACCGCCGACGATCTCGATCTGATCCTCGTCGCCACCTGCACACCCGATCAGTTCCTCGTTTCTGAAGCCTGTCTGGTGCAGGGTGAGCTGGGCGGCAACGCCGCCGCGTTCGATCTCGGCGCCGCCTGCGCTGGATTCGTCTACGCGCTCTCGACAGCCACCCAGTTCATCAGGAGCGGCGTCTATCAGCGAGTATTGGTCATTGGCGCCGATACGCTGACCCGCTTCGTCGATTACAGCGACCGTTCCACCTGCATTCTTTTTGGCGACGGCGCTGGCGCGGTTGTTCTCGAAGCGTCCACTGAACCGCGCGGCACGCTTTCCACCGTGCTCGGCGCTGATGGTGACGGATACAAGCATCTGTACATTCCGGGTTGGGGCGCATTCGTTCCGGAATCTGCCGGAATATTCCCAGAGTACCGGCCATACCTGCAGATGAATGGCCGCGAAGTCTTCCGGTTCGCCGTCACGGCGATGGGCGATGCCGCGGTCGAGTCGGTCGCCAAAGCAGGGCTTGAATTCGACGATATCGACATGCTGATTCCGCATCAGGCGAATCTGCGAATCATCGATGCCGCCGCGCGACGGCTCAATCTGGCCATGGACAAAGTCTGGGTCAATCTCGATCGTTACGGCAATACCTCTGCGGCCTCGATTCCAATCGCTTTGGTCGAAGCCGAGGAAGCCGGACGGCTCTCCGAGGGCGCAAACATCGTCTTCGTCGCGTTTGGCGGCGGTCTCGCCTGGGCGGCGAGCGTCGTGCGCTGGGGCGTGGCCGGCGTTTCCCGGCTCGTACAGTCGGCGACGTCCGCGGAAATCGAAGCGGAAGCCGTCGGTGTCCACTGATTCACAAGGAGCAACGCGTGTCTGAGGCAAATCGAGTCGCAGTCATCACCGGCGGTACGCGTGGCATCGGGCTGGCCATCGCCAACCGGCTG
Organism: uncultured Sphaerobacteraceae bacterium; assembly: GCA_964461025.1. Lineage (GTDB taxonomy): Bacteria > Chloroflexota > Chloroflexia > Thermomicrobiales > UBA6265 > JAHBVL01. The sequence goes on from CAYWSE010000040.1 coordinate 12,887, forward strand.
GCCAACGACGGGTACGATCTCGTCCTCTCCTATCGCGGCGACGCTGCGGTCGCCGACGAAGCGGCCCAGCAGCTCAGCGCCAGTGGACGCAAGATCCACGTGCTCGCTTCAGACGTCGCTGACGCCGATAGCGCTGGTGCGCTGATCGAACACACGGTCAATGAGTTCGGCAAGATCGACGCACTCGTCAACAACGCCGGCATTACCCGAGACACGCTGATCATGCGCATGTCGGAAGATGACTGGGACAACGTCCTGACCACAAACCTGAAGGGCGCCTTTCTTTGCTCCAAAGCGGCGATCCGCCCCATGTTGCGGCAGCGTTCCGGGCGCATCGTCAACATGACGTCGGTGGTCGGGCTGGTCGGCAATGCCGGACAGGCGAACTACTCAGCTGCCAAAGCCGGTTTGGTCGGATTGACCAAGTCGACGGCCAAGGAGGTCGGTTCGCGCGGCATTACCGTGAACGCGATAGCGCCCGGTTTCATCGAGACCCGCCTCACCGACGTGCTCACCGACGAGCTCAAGGAGACGTTGCTGGAGAACGTGCCCCTTGGCCGTTTCGGCACGCCAGAGGATGTCTCCGGCGCGGTGGCGTTTCTGTTGTCGCCCGATGCGTCGTACATTACGGGTCACGTCCTGACGATCGACGGCGGACTGTTCATGGCCTGATTGGGCTTGACGGGCTGAGAGCAGACGAAGATGACGGGAATTCGAAAGGTTCTGATCGCAAATCGCGGAGAGATCGCGCTGCGGGTGCTGCGCGCCTGCCGCGATCTCAGTATCGACGCCGTCGTCGCCTACAGCGAAGCCGATCGCGATTCGCTCCCGGTGCGCATGGCGCGTGAAGCGGTCTGCATCGGTCCGGCCGCCGTTTCGAAGTCGTACACCAATGCCCAGGCGCTGATCAGCGCCGCGATGGTGACGGGATGCGATGCGCTGCACCCCGGCTACGGGTTTCTCTCCGAGAATCCCTATCTCGCCGACATTTGCCAGCGCGTCGGCATCAAGTTCATCGGTCCATCGTCGGAAGTCATCGCCAAGATGGGCGACAAAGCGATGGCGCGGCAGATCATGAAGTCAGCCGGCGTGCCCACCGTCCCCGGATCCGACGGCGTTGTGCGCGACGTGACCGAAGCCAGGGAAGCGATTCGCAAGATCGGCTATCCGGTGCTGATCAAAGCCGTGGCTGGTGGCGGCGGACGTGGCATGCGGATCGCCGGGAACGATGCCGAACTGGCTCGTTTTCTTCCAGTCGCCCAGGGCGAAGCCGAATCGGCGTTTGGCTCTGGTGATGTCTATATCGAGCGGTACGTCGAGAAACCACGTCATGTCGAGGTCCAGGTGCTTGCCGATCAGCACGGCCACGTTTTCGCGATTGGTGAGCGCGACTGTTCACTGCAAAGACGCCACCAGAAGATCGTCGAAGAAGCGCCGGCGCCGCTGCTCAATCGCAAGATTCGCGACAACTTGATGCGCGCCGCCGTAAAGGGCGCCAAGGCGGTCGGCTACGAAAACGCGGGCACGCTGGAATTTCTGGTCGATGCGAATGGCTCTTTCTACTTCATGGAAATGAACACGCGCATTCAGGTCGAACATCCGGTGACCGAGCGCGTCAGCGGGCTCGATCTGGTCGAGTGGCAGCTGTTGATCGCATCGGGCGCACAGCTGAAGCTTGAGCGGAAAGACATCGAGGCTCGCGGCTTCTCGATCGAATGTCGCGTCACCGCCGAAGATCCGGCATTGGACTTTCGCCCGGTTGCAGGGAGGGTCGAGCAATTCGTACCGCCGGGCGGGCCCGGCGTGCGGGTCGATTCCCATCTCTACCCGGGCTACGTGGTGCCGCCCGACTACGACTCTCTGCTGGCCAAGGTCATCACGTGGGGACAAACCCGTGACCAGGCGATCAGCCGGATGGACCGGGCGCTCGCTGAATTCATCATCACCGGCATCCCGACCACAACGTCATTCCTGCGCATGATCGTCACAGACGAGAGATTTCGGCGAGGCGAAGTCCACACCGGGTTTGTGGCGGAGTTCATGACGCGCAACGAAGCATTGCTGGGCACGTTACAGGAAAACGCGCCGAATCACGTCTAGTGGGATACTACCGCGGCCCGTAGCTGACGCCGAGAACGGTGAGTTTTCGCGTTCGCCGCCACGGGACTGACATGCTTGAGAAACGATCTGTTCAGCTTGAGGATACGTGCGCTCCGTGACCGACAGCAGTTCCACCAGAAAAGAGCCTTCGAACGGCGGCGACAAGCCGAAGCGTCAGCGTCTACCGCGCAATGCCGAACGTCATCAGTCGCGCGCTGCCGCGCTGGAAATGCTGTTCGAGGCAGACCTGACGGAACACAGCTGGGAAACGATTCTGGAGCGAAGCGAGTCGGACGACGAGCTGACCACACCAGAAATTGCGGACTACTCCCGGCGTCTTGTCACTGGCGTCATGACCAACAAGATCGACATCGATCAACGCATTCGCACCGCGGCGCCCGCCTTTCCAATCAAACAGATTTCCGCGATCGACCGCAACGTTCTGCGCGTGGCTATCTATGAGCTGATGTACGAGCCGAATGTCCCGACAAAGGTGGCGATCAATGAAGCTGTCGAACTGGCGAAGCGGTACGGCGGCGAAAATTCCTCGCGCTTTGTCAATGGTGTGACAGGATCGATCGCTCGGGAAGTCCGGGCAGAAACGACCGGCAAATCCGGCTCAGCTCCGAAGAACGACTGATCCAGGGCACGTCACCCCGCTCGTTCTTTGTTCCACCGTTCTCTGCTCGTGTATTATGCGACCCGTCAGTGATGGCCGATTCCGGTACGTGCCGCCTGCGCGCATGCAGGTGAGGATTGATCGGAGAGTGCCTGTGTGCATTGGCGATGATTGTGGATTTGACTGATAGGATCTGAATACGCGCTGAGAATACAGAATCAGCGTCCATGGAGGTGATTGGTTTGGCTACCGCGTTCGAAAAGGTGCAGGGCATTGTTGCCGAGCGGCTCGGCATCGACGAGGACAAGATCACGCTCGAGTCGGAGTTCGTCGGCGATCTGAATGCCGATTCGCTCGACCTTGTCGAAGTGATCATGGCTCTCGAGCAGGAGTTTGGCACCGAGATCAAGGACGAAGACGCCGAGCAGATCCGCACAGTTGGTGACGCTGTTCGCTTCATCGAAGAGCATCAGTAGAACCGGGACCTGGCGCAGGTTCCCCAGGCAATACGCTCGCAATTCCTGCTGATTCCCTCGCTTCCCGTTCCGGTAGCAGGGAATCGCGGTATCCTTGTCCGAGTGTGATGGCGTTCCACTCGCACCGCAGGATCAATCCATGGCGCGTTCACTGAAAATCCCCAAATTTCGAATCCACCTGCCGGACATCAGAGGTTCCGACGAGGGCTACGAGGACGTCTTCGATGAGATGACGCTGGCGGAGCATCTCGACGAGCTCCGCTCTCGCATCGTCAAGATGGTGATCGGCATCATTGTCTGCTTCGTGATTGGACTTTTGCTGGTCAACCCGCTTCTGCGGTTGATCCGCGATGCGGCGAATGTCGAACAGTTCGACGTCAACGAAGCAACCGAGCCGATTACGTCATACTTCAAGACAGCGCTGTACATCGCTGTGACGCTGGCCCTGCCGCTGATCTTCTATCAACTGTTTGCCTTCATCGCTCCCGGCCTGACCCGGAAAGAGAAGCGCTACCTCTACGGCTCGCTACCGTTCGTGGTGCTCTTTTTCATCGCCGGCGCTTCGTTCGCATTCTTCATCGCGGTGCCGCGAGCGTTTCAGTTCCTCTCGACGTTCAATAGCGACCTCTTCGAATACTCACCGACCTTCTCGAGTATCGCGGCGTTCTACCTGCAGGTTTCCATCGGGTTGGGTCTTGCCTTTCAGCTTCCCATCTTCATGTACCTGCTGGCTCGATTGAAAATGGTCAGTCCACAGCGAATGGCCAGTTCACGGCGCTATGCAATGGTGCTCGTTCTCATCGCGGCGGCACTGATTACCCCGACACCTGACCCATTCAATATGCTCTTCATCGCGGCGCCCATCTATCTGCTGTACGAGCTGGGCATCATTCTGGCCAAGGTCGCCGCGCGGCGCTCGAGAACGCATAGCCTGAGACCTGAGCTCGAAGAATCCTGATTCCTTTCACTGGTTTCCGGCTACCTCTCCAGCATTCCCTCGATCGACTGCGGCGTCGCGCGCACTGTCCGTTCGTTGCGGTAAATCACCATGCCTGGACCGGCGCCCTTGATCTTTCGCACGTCAGATCGTCTGCAGATGTCCACCTCCACTGCGCCGCTCTCCCGCAGAGTACTGAAATAGGCCGCAACCGCCGCCGCACGCTCGAACGCTTCGTCGGACACCGAGCCACCGGATAGAGCGGGCCGCAAGATCACGTGGGCGCCCGGGACGCCCCGTGCATGAAGCCAGTAATCCTGCGGTCCTGCAACGTCGAACGTGACGACATCGTTTTCCCGCCCAGACCGTCCGATGTAGATGGCGTTCCCTTCTGCGTCGCGGAAGGGTTTCGGGGCCCGAGATTTGCGCGGCGCACGGGCTCTCACCCCACGCTCCTGTCTTCGGGCCGCCGGCAATGCCTCCCATTCGGCGCGCAACGACTCGATGTCGTCGAACGACTCAGCCATCGATGTCAGCGCATGCAGCTGATTCAGGTACGCGTGTTCAGTCGACGCCGCTTCGATGAGCGGCGCCAGCTGATCGCGTCCTCGCCCCGCTTTTCGGTACTGCGAGAAATACTCCTGCGCCAACTGACTTGCCGGTTTGGCGGGATCGAGTGGAATGCTCTCCCCCTCCCAAACCAGCGCCTGCTGCCCAGCTTCAATCGTCCACAAATTGGCAAAGATCGCTTCACCCCACCGCCGGTAACGATCGCCATCTTCGGCGGCGGCCAATTCCTGTTCGAGCGCGCGCAGCTTCGTTCGGGATCCTGACTGTTCCGCTTCGATCTGCCGCAGCAACCACTCTCGCCGCCCGGCGTGCCGGTCATCCCGTTGACTCGCGCCGCGGAACTCCTTGACTGCAGCGGAAATCGAAGAGCGAGTCTCGGGCGTGAGAGCTGATTCAGCAACCAGATGCGACAGTTCCATTGCCGCGTATGCCTCGACCAATCCGCCAGCATTCTTGTAAGCCGTCGGTGTCCATCGCCCGTCGCCGATCGCCCGCATCACCAACCGCGTTTCAATCGCCAGTTGCCTGACGATCGGTTCTTCCACGTCCACTTCATCTGGACACGATCTACCTGTGGCGCGAAAGCAGATCTCGCGCGACATCTGGGGGCTCAGCCCGGAAACGGCGCGCACCAGCCAGCTGCTCAGCTCCTCGCCTTTCCTGCGCACTGCCAGCGCTTGCAGGAGATCGACAGTTGTGACGGCGCGAGGGTCGAGCCGGTCTCCTGGAGGCGGCAGAGTGAAAGTCCGCTGTGGCAAAACTGGTCGCACCGAACTCATGCGCGACGTAACCCGCTTTAACGATTCGAGCATAACGCCCTCATCGTTCACCAGAATGACATTGCTCCGCCGCCCCATCATTTCGATCGACAGCGACGTATGAACCAATTCACCCTCTGGTTCGTTCTCTGCGTCCTCTTCGTCCTCGGACGCGCCACTGCCGACCAGCTTGGCAAATGCAATCTGAATCACCCTTTCCAGCGGTGGCTGGCTGACCGCAACCACCATCGCCCCCCGCAGATGTTTGCGAATCAGGAGCGAAAAGGGAGTGACGATCTCCGGATCGGGGCGCAGATCCGCGCTCGTCAGGTAGCAGGCCGGCTCTCGTCCACCGATAGAAGCGATGAGCTTCACCCGTCCTTGCTGCGCATAGATTTCCATGACCAGCGTTTCCCGGTCACGCAGACCAGTCGTCTGCACGCGCCCGCCCACCAGCCGGGTCGAAAGCTCATCGACAATCGCGGCCGTTGTCATCAAATCAAACATGTCGGTCAATATCCGGCATAATTCAGGTCAGCTATTCGGCGGCGCTGGAGCGGGTTTCGTTGTGGATGAACTGACTCAATCGGCAACTGATCCCAGCAGCGTTCACGGCGACTCGATCATCCATCTTCTTCGCAACCGCCGAAAACCGCGAATGTTCGTGATTTCCGGACCATCAGGCGTCGGCAAAGACGCGATCATCAAGATCCTTCGCGATCTCTATCCTGAGGTCCATGTCGCTGTCACCGCCACAACGCGCCCCCGCCGGCCAGGCGAGGCCCACGGCGTTGACTACTATTTCTACGATCCTGCCTACTTCGAGGAGCTGCGCCTCGGCGGCGAGTTCCTCGAGTCCGCGGAAGTCTATGGACAATGGTACGGCGTGCCGAAGCATTCAGTCCGGCACGCCGTCGAGCGGGGCCAGGACGTTTTCGTCAAGGTCGATGTGCAAGGCGCCGCCACCATTCGCGAGCAAGCGCCCGATGCGGTGTTCATCTTCATCGCTCCAACATCGAGCGAAGAGCTGCTGGAACGGCTACGTGGTCGCAAAACCGACGATCCCGAAGTGCTGATGCGCCGCTTTCGCGAAGCGGAACAGGAACTCTCCAGAGCGAGTGAATTCGATTATGTCGTGTTCAATGCGCAGGCCGACCATGGTTTGCCGGAACAGGCAGTCGAGGAAATCCGTTCGATCATCGAAGCCGAACGCCACCGCATCCATCAACCGACGATCGACCTTTAGGGTCAGCCAGCAACCAGCTCTTCAGTGACTTCGTCCGCCTCGACGACCTCGAAGAGCGTCGTCCGGTCTTCGACCCTGTCGACGAACAGAATGCCGTCCAGATGGTCGATCTCGTGCTGCAGCACGCGTGCCAGCATCCCTTCCGCTTTGATTCGGACATGCCGGTTGTCGAGATCGATCGCCTTGACGGTGATCGAGGTCATGCGCGGTACATCGCCCACCCAACCGGGAATGCTCAGACATCCTTCCTGACCCGACTCCCGTCCCTGGCCCCTGACGATTTCAGGGTTGATCAGCGTCATATTGACTTCGGGATCATCTTCCTCAACGTAGCCCCCCGGGAGATGGACGACGATGATTCGCCTCATCACACCGACCTGCGGCCCGGCCAGACCAACACCCGGCGCGTCGAGCATCGTTTCGAACATATCTGCGGCGATCTTCCGCAACCCATCGTCGACTGCGCGAATTCTGGTCGCCTTTTGCCGCAATCGCGGGTCGCCTTCGAGCACTATTTCCATCAGGGCCATAACGTGAACTCTCGTGTCATCCAACTAGGGCAAAAACTGCCCGACTCTCGTTGCAAGTATCCCATCGACACCCGGTTGGCTCCACATACCTCAACATCTCACGTCATCGAGCTGGGGTCGATATCGACGATCCAGCCCGGTCGCGCCGGCAGGTTGCTCAGGAGTCGTTCGAAATCATCGGGCGCCGCCCGCAAAATGAGCTGCCATTGGTACTCGCCCCGTATTTTCGCCACGAATGCCGGCGCCGGGCCGATCACGTCGATTGCCACTCCCCGCTCTTGCGCGTGTCCTCGGAGCTCGGCAGCCATCAGATCGCCTTCTTCACGGCAGTGATCCTCGGAACCCGATCTGAAGAGATACCGGGCCAGACGGGTGAACGGCGGATAGCGAAAACGTTGCCGGAAGGTGATCTCCTGAATGTAGAAGTCCTCGTAACTGTGATTGGCGGCGGCGGTGATCGCGTAGTGCTCCGGAGTGTACGTCTGAACGATGACCTCACCGTTCGCCGCCCGGCGACCCGCCCGTCCTGCCACCTGCGAAATCAGCTGGAATGTCCGTTCCGCTGAGCGAAAGTCGGGAAAGTAGAGCTGGCTGTCGGCCTGAATGACGCCGACCGACGTCACCCGCGGGAAATCGAGCCCCTTGGCCACCAGCTGCGTGCCGACAACGATGTCCGCTTCTCCCTCTTCGACTCGCCGCAATACAGCAGCAAATCCACCAAGCGCCTTGATCGAGTCGCGATCGATGCGCAGCACGCTCGATCCGGGGAAGAGGCGGGACATCTCCTGCTCGACCCGTTGCGTGCCGGCGCCGAAATAGTCCATCGGTCCCCCGCAGAATTCGCACGAGCGGGGCGGCGCGACACGGAGATTGCAGCGGTGACAGAAGAGCTGATCGACATCGCGGTGAAAGACCAACGGAATATCGCAATGCGGGCAAAGTGTCGATTGCCCGCACGAGCGACAGATCACAATTGTCGACATCCCGCGCCGGTTCAACAGCACGACCGCTTGCTGATGGCGACCAAGCGCTCGTTCGATCGAGGTAATGAGAGGAGTCGAAATGAGCGTTGCGCCGGTGGTCCTCGCCTCCTTGCGCATGTCGATGACCATCACGGTGGGCATCGCCGCACTCTCACGTGACTCAGACGCGCCAACCCCACCCAGACCAAACCGAACTCGTTCGGGCAGATCGACCCGCCGGATCATTTCTCGCGTCGTTCGCCATGCTGTTTCGACGGCCGGGGTCGCGCTTCCCAGCACCAACGCGCACCGGCGCACGCGCACGATTTGTTCGGCAAGCGATCGAGCATGATAGCGGGGCGCCGATTCCTGCTTGAACGCAGCGTCCTGCTCTTCATCGATGGCAATGCACGCCAGTTCACTGACGGGCGCGAAGAGCGCGGAGCGCGGGCCTACCACGATCCGCTTCTCGCCTGTTTGCACCGATTTCCAGACAGCGTATCGTTGGGAAGCATTCTGGGCTGAGTGTAGAACCGCTATCTGGCCGGGAAAACGGGCCTCGAATCGCTCGACGATCTGCGTGGCGAGCACGATCTCCGGCACCAGCATGATCATGCTCTTGCCGTCGCGCAGCGCCCTCCCCGCCATGCGCAGGTAGAGTTCTGTTTTGCCGCTGCCGGTCACCCCGTACGCCAGGATCGGTGTCGGATCCCGCTGGTCGATTGCCGTTTCGATCACCCGCCACGCATCGGCCTGGGCGGGAGAGAGAACCGGCGGGGATGTTTCTTCGACGAACGTTGTCGGACGCGCTGGCAACTCGACAATCTCGATCAGGCCCTTCTTCTCGAGCGCGCTGATCACCGAGCTGCTGGCGCCTGATTGCCGCGTCAGATCGGCAACGGGCATCAGATCATCCGAGTCTCCGAGCAAGCGCGATCGTTGCGCGAGCAGTTCCAGCGCCTCGCGTTGCTTCTCCGACCTGGCCACAGCGTCGGGATCGAACTCGATCAAGCGGACATAGCGAATCAGGCGTTGCTTTGGGGTGCGATCCTCGACTCCCAGCGTACGCTCGACAAACCCTTCCTCCTCCAGGAGACGGAGCGCGGCCGGTTGGTTCCGCCCCATCGCCCGCCGGATTTGCTCGCTGGTCATTTCCCCATGTTCTGCAAGGAGTTCGATGATTCGTCGCGGCATCGGCGGCAGATCGGCGATGCGGGGATCATCGGCGTCGATCAACTCGAACGCTTCGGTGGTGCGGTGCTCCACGCCTGGTGGAAAGAACGGGGAAGCCGAGGCGTAGAGCGTGCTGGCCGTTTCGCGTGCGATCCACCGCACGCTCGTCATCTCGTCGTCGGACAGGAGAAACGCCGGGCGGACGAGCCCGGTTATTGGCTTGAGATCGACACCGTCTGGAGGATCATGATGGAGACGGACAACCAGCCCGAGATCCGCTCCCCTGCGCAGCGGCACCCAGACCAGATGCCCGACCCGAATGCGCTCCACCAGTCGCGGCGGTACCTGCCACGTGTAGACCGACTGCCCGTGCGCCGCCGCGGGGACGTCGATGGCAACGTCCGCGCAGAAGGCACCAGGTTGAGTGAGCGGTTGGGGAGACGATTCGTTCATGCTCCAAGCATAGTGCGATGATTGAACGCGAACAACCGTTCTCATTGAGGAAGGCCATTCGCGCCGAGAGTCGATCGCCGTCTTGGCTGCAACCGGCGCACCGTTTTGCGCAGCTACGGGGTGATAGCGGTTCTATCGGCGAACGCCGTCTGGGATGCGCTGGGCGCATCCGATGCGCGGCTACGGTCTACGGAATTGCTGCCAGCTCCTCAGCGCGAGCGAAGATGGCCGGACCGCCACCCGTGTGGATGAAGACGACGTTGTCCGCCGGGCTGAACCGGCCTTCGCGGATGTGGCCGATCAGACCAGACATCGCCTTGCCGGAATAGGTCGGTTCGAGAAAGAGCGCTTCGGTGCGTGCTACCAGTCGAATCGCTTCGAGTCCCGCGTCCGTGGCGATGCCGTAGCCCGGTCCGACGTGATTGTCATCGATGGCAAAATCGGCCGGTTGGTATTCGCGCTGAAGTCCAACGAGCTGTGCTGCGCCCGATGCGATCGGCGAGGCGTCGGCGGAGAGCTTGGCGGTGTCATCTTCTACTGCAATAGCCTGGACGGCGCCCTCACGGTCCACCAGCGTCGATCCGACCATGAGGCCCGCCAGGGTGCCCTGCGAACCAGTTGGACTGTAGACGCGAGCCGGCTCGAAGCCCTCAGACGCGCACTGTTCCCAGAGTTCGATGAACGCCCGCGCGTATCCCAATGCGCCGAGCGGCGTGCTGCCACCCACGCGGATCACATAGGGTCGCTCGCCGGCGCTTTCCAGTTCCGCCGCGATGTCCAGCATCGCCGCATGGCGGGGCTGCCCTTCGTCCAGAATCCGAATATCCGCGCCAAGCAATTGATCGAGGAGCAAATTGCCCTGTACTTCCAGTCCGCCCCGCGGATCGAGCACAAGCACGCACTTCAATCCGGCCAGCACTGCCGCGGCGGCGGTCATCCGGGCGTGATTCGACTGGACATTCCCCTCGGTGATCACACAGGTTGCGTGCTGATCGATCGCTTCGGCGATCAGGTATTCGAGCTTGCGAGCCTTGTTGCCGCCGTACGCGAGTCCGGTCAGATCGTCGCGCTTGATCCAGATGCGCGGCGATCCAGCGCCGAGCGCGGTTTCCAGCCGCGAGGCTCGCTTCAGAGGGGTCGGCAGTTCACAAAGCGAAAACCGCGGAACCTCGTTCAATCCGGCGATCGCTGCCTCGTTCCTCACACCACTCCCTTTCCATCAACAGGTCCCATCAATTGCCGTCAAGTATCGCCGTATACTCTCGAAAGCGATGTGCGCGTTTTTGACGAGGAGAACCAGATGTCCACCGTTTCCACCGCCCCCGATCTGACCGGCGCTTACACCGAACAATTCGCCGGCTCACTGGCGCGGTACGAGCTTGCCCAACAGAGTCTGGCCGGAGGCATCGCCCACGACGGCCGCTTCATGAAACCCTTCCCCCTGCACATCGAGCGCGCCGACGGCGCCTACAAATGGGATGTCGACGGCAACCGCCTGATCGACTACGCGATCGGTCACGGCTCGCTGATTCTCGGCCACAACGACCCCGACATCACCGCCGCGATGCATGCCCAGCTCGACAAGGGCACGCACTACAGCGCCGGACACGAAGCAGAAATCCTTTGGGCGCAGCAGGTGCAGAAGATGCTGCCCAGCGCCGATCTGGTGCGCTTCACCGGATCGGGCACCGAATCGAACCTTCTGGCGATGCGCCTGGCTCGCGCCTATACGGGCAAGCCATCGATGCTCAAGTTCGAAGGTCACTTCCACGGTTGGAGCGACTATCTGATCAAGGGCGAGAAACCGCCGTTCGAGAGCCCCGGCGCAGCGGGAGTGCCCGAGGAAGTGATGCGAACCGTCGCGGTACTCCCCCCGGACGACCTGGGTGCTGTCGAGGAGCGACTTGCCCAGGGCGACATCGCGGCGATTCTCGTCGAGCCGAGTGGCGCTTCCTGGTCGATGATCCCGCTGGCCGAAGGCACACTCGCAGGTCTACGCCAGCTGGCCGACAAGTACGACGCCGTGCTCCTCTTCGACGAGGTGATCACCGGCTTCCGTTGGGCGCCAGGCGGCGCCCAGGAGCGCTTTGGCGTGAGCCCCGATCTGACCACCATGGCCAAAATCGTTGCCGGCGGCATGCCGGGCGGGGCCGTGGCCGGCAAGAAGGAGATCATGGAGTACCTGCTGTTCAAGGACGACGCTGCCTGGAACGCCAAAAAGGTCATCCACCCCGGCACCTACAATGCCAACCCTCTCGCCGCCACGGCCGGGTTCACCTGTCTGCAGAAATGCGAGGATCCATCAGTCCAGCAGACATGCGACGACCTCGCTGCCCAGCTGCGGTCGGGATTCAACGCCATTTTCGAGGCGCGCGGCATCGAAGGATGCTCCTGGGGCGAGAGCTCTGTTTTCCACCTGATCGTCGGCGAACCCTGCTCGAACCGCACAGCAGGCGACTTGAGGGCGCCAAAGGGGATCGATCCCGCAGTGCTCAAGGCGAGCGGCAAAGCAGGTCTGGCGATGCCGCTCACACTGGCGATGGCCGTGGAAGGCGTCGACCTCTTCAATGGAGGTGGGTTGTTGAGCGTCAAACACACGAAGGACGACGTCGACTTCACCCTTAAGGCGTTCGACAACTCCCTGACGCGCCTCGCGGAATCAGGCTACCTCTCGTAACTGCGCCGTAGCGAGGCGTAGTCCTCGGCGGTATCGACATCGGGCGGCATCGGTGCGTCGAATTCGACGAGCTCGATGTCGCCCTGATGCTTGCGAAAGATCGCCCGGGCTCCGGTGTCGCCTTCGAGCCGCCTGATTTCCGGGAAGAGAGATCTCGCGAACAGCACGGGGTTGCCGCGCTCACCATTCCACGAAGGCAGCACGAGCGGCCGCGCGCTCACCGGCCAGGCATCGATTACCCGATCAATGACCGCTGCATCGACTCCCGGTTGATCGCCGAGCAGAATCACCGCCGCTTCGGCTACGTCTGGCAATGCGTCGATCCCCGCGATCAGCGAACTTGCCTGACCCGTCGCGTAACGTTCGTTGAACGCAACCACCGCCTTGCCAGGATCGATGGAGGCTCGGACGCGCTCGGCATCATGTCCAATGACCAGAATAGTGCCATCCGTGTGCGAAGCCGCCGCGTTGTCGATGACGTGCTGCAGGAGTGGTTTTCCGTCCAGTTCGAAGAGCTGTTTGGTCGAGCCGGCCCGGCTGGCTGTGCCTGCCGCCAAAATGACAGCCCAGACGCCACCGCCACTCACCAGTAAACCCGCCTAGACCCGAGCCCGAATGTTGCCAGTCGCCGACGCCAGCGGTCCACCATCGCGGTCGTTCCAGACGGCAATGACCTCGGCCAGGATGCTGATCGCCATCTCTTCGGGGGTGCTGGCGCCGATATTGAGACCGATCGGCCCCCTGATCCTGGCGATGCTTTCGTCGTCGACTCCGGCGTCCTTCAGCCGCTGACGACGGTCGACGTTGGTTTTTCGACTACCCACCGCCCCGATATAACGAGCCGGTGTGGCGAGCGAACCGAGCAACGCCGGTTCATCGAACTTGGGATCGTGCGAAAGAATAGCGATGGCCGTGTTGCGATCGATCGCCCGTCCTTCGAGTGCCGCATCCGGCCATTCGAGAACGATCTCATCGGCATCCGGGAATCGCTCCGCCGTGGCCAGTTTGGCGCGGACATCGACGACGATCACCCGGAACCCGAGCAACTTGGCCATCGTCGTCAGTGGCTGCGCGACATGCACGGCGCCGAAGACCATCAACGTCGGCGGCGGCGGGAAGCTTTCGAAGAAGACATCGACCTCGCCGTGCGGACTGGAGAGCGTCAGCGTGGTCGAAAGTCCCTCTCCGAGGAGCCGTCGCGTCTCCTCGACAACCCGCGCATCGAGTGCAGCGTCGCCGAACGAACCGTCGACTTGGTCATCGATGAGCAGGATCTTGGCGCCCATCGGTTCGCCGCGCACGATCGTCGCCACCGCGGCCGGGCGATACGCCTCGATCGCCGCCTTGAGGCGATCGTAGACAGCTTCACCAGCGCTCATCTGGGGGCGTCCAGCGGCTCCACATACACCTCGATCGTGCCGCCGCAGGCGAGTCCAACATCCCAGGCCATTTCATCGGTGATGCCGTACCGGATCAGCTTTGGTTTGCCGCTGGCGAGGACATCTTGTGCTTCCTCGAAGACGGCTGTCTCCACGCAACCACCGCTCACTGATCCCGCAAGATTCCCGGCGTCGGAAACGGCCATCGTCGCGCCCACCGGACGGGGCGCCGAGCCTTCGACCTTCACCACGGTGGCCAGCGCGACGCGCTCACCGGCGCCGCGCCATGCATCAATGTCGTGCAGCAATTCTTTCACGACCACTTCCTCCTTCGACACGCTTGCCATCGAACATTGGTCCAACATCGACCATCAGATGACCACGGTCGTTCATGAACGGTTTCATTTCGAGTTTGTCGCCGGACATCGGCCGGATCGAGCGGTTTGCCCGCACCGGCGGTGTGTCGTCCATATCGCCTAGCAGGTGCGCCAGCGCTTCGAGACTCTTCAGATTGTGGATCGGCAGAAACGCGTCAACGAACGGCAACGCCGCCCGAATCCCCTGCGTCAGCGGTTGATATCCGGGCGCGCCCAGCAATGGGTTGAGCCAGATCAGGCGACGGCAGGATCGCTGCAAACGAGCCATCTCCGTCGCCAGCAGCTGCGGATCGCCGCGGTCCCAACCGTCGGAGATCATCACAACCGTCGCCCCGGACCGGAGCACCCGCCGGCTCCAGTCATAGTTGAACGTCTTGATCGACTCCCCGATCCGCGTGCCGCCCGACCAATCGTGCACCGACTTGACGACCTGCTCGATCGCCGAATCGACATTGCGCTTGCGCAATTCCCGGGTAATGCGGGTCAATCGCGTGCTGAACACGAAGACCTCCACATTATCCAGCCCATGTTCGAGCGCGTGGACAAACTGCAGCAACAACCGCGAATACCGGTCCATCGACCCCGAGATGTCGCAGATGAGCACCAGCGGACGCATCTTCTCCTTGCGACGGCGACGGCGCAGCTCGAGCGGCACGCCACCATGCTTGAGACTGTGTCGCAGCGTACGGCGATAGTCGATGAAATCGCCATGCGGCGCTTTCTCGAGACGGCGAGTCTCGCGCGTACCCAGCCGCCACGACATTCCGGCAATGATCCGTCGCGCTTCGGCGATCTCGTCGGGGGAGAACTGCGCGAAGTCCTTCTTGCGAAGCACCTCGCGGGCGCTGAAAACGATCACGTCTTCCGGCAGCGCGTCGATGTCCTCCGCTTTGCCCTGATCCTCAGCCGCGGTGTCCTCGACCGCCATCACGGAACGGTCCTTCGACTCATTCCCCTCGCCGGTTTGGGGTTTCTTCTTTTCGACTTCAGCACCTTGCTTGGAATCGCTCGGCGCCGGCGGCATATCGAAGCGGTGCTGGTCGAGCGCGTCCTGTTCGAGCGTTTCCGGACGCAACAATCGCCGCCAGAAGCGGGCGAAAATCGCGTCGAACACCGGAATCTGCTCGGGAGACGTCACCAGCGTCGATTTGGCGGCGCTGTAGAAGTCATCGCGCCGATGGTTGTCGACGACCGAAACCGCCTCAACGAGATTGATGACCTGACCCGACCCGACCTTCAATCCGGCCTCGCGGAGCTCGCGGGCCAGGGTCAGCAGGTTGGCGGCGAGATGTGATTCCAGCGGCGTTTCTTCGAATAGCAGGTAACTAGGCTTCTCCGGCACGTTCCGCTCGCTCTACCAGAGCCGCCGCGACATCGCCGCGCACTCTGTCGACATCTTCCTGATACTTGAGGATGACGCCAAGGGTGTCATCGACCGACTGATTGGAGAGTGATTTCGTCCCCAGCGCCAGCAGCGCGTGCGCCCAGTCGAGCGTCTCCGCCATGCCCGGCGATTTGAAGAGATCGACTTCGCGCAGCCCCTGGGTGAATGTGCAAATCTGCGACGCCATCCGCTCCGGCGCTTCAGGGACCTTGGCGGTGAGAATTCGGAACTCCTTCTCGAAGGTCGGGAAATCGATCCAATAGTAGAGACAGCGCCTCTTCAACGCATCGTGGATTTCCCGTGTCCGGTTCGAGGTCAGGATGACGATCGGCACATGTTCGGCCCGGATCGTGCCAAGTTCTGGCACGGTGACCTGGAAGTCGGAAAGGAGCTCGAGCAGGAACGCTTCGAGCTCCTGATCGGCACGATCGACCTCGTCGATGAGCAGTACCGGCGACCGGTCGTGCGACGCGTCGATCGCCTGCAACAACGGTCGCTTCAGCAGGAACTCCTCACTGAAGAGATCGCGCCGCGCCTGCTCGCGTGCGACCTCGCCGGTCGCTTCGATCGTCTGCAGGTAGAGCATCTGGCGGGGATAGTCCCATTCGTAGATAGCCGAGGCCGCGTCGAGACCCTCGTAGCACTGCAACCGGATCAGATCGGTCTCCAGAATCTCGGCCAGGACCTTGGCGATCTCCGTTTTGCCGACACCCGCTTCACCTTCGAGCAGGAGCGGTTTGCGCATTTGCAGGGTGAGGTAGAGAGTCGTCGCCAGGCTTCGGTCGGTGATGTACCGCTCGTCGGCCAGACGGGCGGCAAGTTGATCGACCGAGTCGAACGAAACGCCGGTGTGTTGATGCGGCCGGGCCGCGGTTGAGACTGTCAAGCCGGGATCATCCTTTGCCAGAGAAGATGCGAGCCTGCCGGGCAGCAGACGCCAATGTCGCTATTATGACGGCTTCACCGGCCACCGGCCATACCAATCGAACGGCTCCGGGTTGAGATTGACGACGACGTTCTTGGTCTGCAGATAGAGATCGAGCCCGTGGCGGCTCAGCTCGCGACCGATGCCACTCTGCTTGTATCCCCCAAATGGTGCTTCCGGTGGATTCACGGTCGGATAGTTGATGCTCACATTGCCGGACTGGAGTCGTCTGGCGAGGGTGTGGGCGCGCTTGATGTCGTTCGTCCAGAGCGTCGCGGCAAGTCCGTAGATCGTGCTGTTTGCCATCCGGACGAGATCGTTCTCTTCCCGGAAGGGAATCACCGCGAGGACCGGTCCGAAGACCTCTTCCTGGGCAAGCGTCATACCGGCATCGACCTTGCCGAACACTGTCGGCTCGACGAAATTGCCGGCGGCGAGCTCGCCCATCGCCATCTTCTTGCCTCCGGCCAGAAGCTCCGCTCCTTCTTCCTGGGCGACACCGCAGTAATGAAGGACCCGATCCCGCTGTTGAGGGGAGATGACCGGTCCCATCTGCGTTTCGTGCTCCAACGGGTCTCCTACCCGAATCTGCTTCGCCCGGGTGACGAACGATTCGAGAAACTGGTCGTGGATCTCCTGGTGCAGGAAGAGGCGCGTTCTCGCGGTGCAGCGCTGCCCGGCATTCGTGTAGATGGCGAAGAGGGATCCGTTCACCGCCTCATCGAGATTGGCGTCGGGAAAGACGATGTTGGGACTCTTGCCTCCCAGTTCCAGCGAGACCTTCTTGATCGTCTGGGCCGCCTTTGCCATGATCTGGCGACCCGTTTCCGTTTCTCCGGTGAAGGCGATCTTGTCGACGCCGGGGTGGCCGACCAGCGCGTCGCCGATCACGCCGCCCGGACCGGTGATGACATTGACCACGCCATCGGGAATGCCCGCCTCCCGGCAGAGTTGTCCGAGCAGAATGGCCGTCAACGGCGTCACACTGGCGGGCTTTAGCACAAGCGTGTTGCCAGCCGCGAGCGCCGGCGCGACCTTCCAGGCGGCCATCAGCAGCGGAAAGTTCCAGGGAATGATCTGTCCGCAGACGCCATATGGCTCACGCAGCGTGTAATCGAGCAGCGGTCCATTCATCGGAATCTGGTCGCCCCAGAGTTGGGTAGCCAGATTCCCGTAATACTCGAAGCAATTCGCGGAGGCAATAACATCCGCCCGCGATTCGACGATGATCTTGCCGCAGTTGCGTGTTTCCAGTATCGCGATCTCTTCGACTCGCTCACGCAGGAGATCGGCGACACGGTTCAAAACGCGCGACCGCTCCAGCGGCGTGAAGCGCGACCACGGCCCATCGTCGAACGCTGCCCGAGCAGCCGAGACGGCGCGATCGACGTCGTCGACCGATCCCTTCGGCACCGACCCGATCGCCTCATTGGTCGTCGGGCTGACCGTTTCGAACCTTTCCTCCGCCGCGGCCGGCACATCGCGGCCACCGATGACCATGTTCCAAACGTCGATTGCAGTTGCGGTCATTGATAGTCCTCACCTCTCTGAACGAGCATGGTGTGAGCATAGCAGGGGGTGCTACGTGAGGAAGGTGAGTCAGCAAGAACGCACTTCACGGCGTTCTCGCTTTGATTCCGGCGAGAATCCGGCAGCATCCCGCGAACATCAGCTAAACTGTGAGATCGGCGAGTCACATCGACCGATTCCCCCGGCCGGGGTGGCGAAATGGCAGACGCATCGCACTCAAAATGCGACGGGGCAACCCGTGCGGGTTCGAATCCCGCTCCCGGCACCTCCAGGTTTCGGCCTTCGATTTCGTTGGGCGCACTTCGGTCGTTCCCATCCGGA
>CAYWSE010000041.1:0-30736 GCA_964461025.1 uncultured Sphaerobacteraceae bacterium
ATGGCATCGCGCAGCGTCCGCTGCCGCTCCGGCAGGTCCCGGGCTCCCCCGGTCAGCAGTGGCAACCGCTGTTCCAACCGGCTCAACATCGCTTCCGGAGCGAGCAACGATGATCGCGCCGCCGCCAGCTCGATGGCCAGCGGCAACCCATCCAGCCGCCGGCAGATTTCGTGTACCGCCGCCCTGTTCGCACTGGTCAGCGCAAATCCGCGCTTGGCTGCCGAGGCGCGCGCAACAAAGAGCGCCACCGCGGGAATGTCCGTCATCTGCCCGGTCGACGAACCTCCCGCGGACTCATCGACGATCAGCGGTGGTATATCGATCGTCTGTTCCGCCCGCAGCCGCAAGGGTTCGCGACTCGTCGCCAGCACCTTCAGGTCGGGCAGTCCCGCCAGCAGCTCCCCAATGTCGCCAGACGCCTCCAGCACCTGTTCGCAGTTGTCGAGCACCAGCAGCACAGGCTGACTCCGCAGGGCGCTGTGCAGTCTCGCCATCAGCGACTCCTGGCCCGCATCGCTCAGTCCGGCAGCCGCCGCAATCTCCGGCAGCACCAGCGCCGGGTCTCGCACCGGCGCCAGATCGACGAATGTGATCGCCCCCTCAAACGTCTCCCGCAATCGCCAGCCAACTGCCAGCGCCAGTCGCGTCTTGCCCACCCCGCCCGGACCGGTCAGGGTCACCATCCGGGTCTCCCGCTCGCCCAGCAAGGCGCAGACGGCGGCGATCTCCTCGTCACGTCCGATGATCGCCGATGGGGGCACCGGCAGATTCGTCACGTTCGCCGTGGGTTGCGGAGCTTCTGGTGGTTGATGGATCGTTCCTGCGGCTGGACTGGCCACGAACCGGGCGACTTGCGCGATCCAATGCTCCGCATCATCCGACGCCTCGATCCACTGCCTCCCCTGCAGGAAGTAGGCGATCTCCACCGGAAACTGGACCGGTTCCAGTAGCAAGGGCACGATCGGCCGGTCGTGGTCCCACGCCAGCTGCACCTCCTGCCGGACGTTGCGTGAGGTCACCGAGTCTGCTGTGCACACCAGGAGCAACGCGGCGCACGATTGGATCGCCAGCGTGATTTCCGCCGCCCACAGCTCACCGCCCCCGATCCCCCGCCGATCGATCCAGACCGGCACGCCGGCCTGCTCTAACGCATCGGCAATTGCCAGCGACCTCTCTCGGTCAGCAGCCGCATAACTCAGGAAGAGATGCCCCGTGCTCCCCTCTTCTCTCTGCACCATCGACCGCGCCCCGCCAATCCCCGGCTGTCTGATCTGATGACGTTCAGCGTAGCACAGGAGCACCCGTGACGAGCCGTACCGGTCGGCGTAATCTGCTCGCTGTTCTGAATAGTGCATCCAACGGTAATTGCCCTGTCAGTGCTCCTCCTCCAGCGTCATTCTGAGCGTCAGCGAAGACGAGGGCGTGAGCCAACTCGCCGCCGCAGCCGAAGGCGTCCCAGAGAGTCGTTTGGTCCCCGAACGAGAGATTCTTCACTTCGTTCAGAATGACGAGACGACGTTGTTGCGCAGCGCCCACGATGTCGCCGGCACGAGCGAATCAGGCTCCGATCAGCTCCGAAATCTGCACCTGCCGTCCCTCGGCGATCGAGCGCTCTGTCGCTTCGATCATCGCCGTGACCGCGACGCCGTCCGCCGCGTCGATCGTCGGATCGCCGCCGTCGAGCACGACATCGACCAGATTGCGCGGCGCACCCCACCACGAATCAGGCAGTTTGAAGTAGTTCCAGAGCGAGGGCCGAGCGAACATGTGCTTGCCGACGATATCGCTCGACAGCTCGAAACCGCCCCGAATGCCGTCGAACCCGAGGCGGCCTTTGTCGCCATTCACCGTGAGTTCGAATTCGACGATCGCCGGCCACGCTTCGGGCAGAATCCAGGAGGTCTCGAAGGTAACAAACGTCTTCTCGAACTGAACGACGGCCTGGATGGCGTCGAAGCAGTCGATCCCCTTCGCCGCCAGCACTCGCTTCGTGCCGACCGCGTAGACCGATTGCGGCTCTTGACCGAGGAACCAGCGGAACAGGTCCATGGTGTGGGCAAAAAGGAACCATTGCGGACCAGACTTGCCGGCCCACGAGAGCATCGTCGTCGGCACCCAGATCGTGTCGCTGCACCGGCAATAGCCAAAAACCGGATCGCCGACCTCGCCCGATTGCACGCTGTCGCGGATGCTCTGGAAGCCAGAATTCCAGCGATTGCCGAGATTGAGCGTGATCTTGACGTTGTTGTCGGCCGCCGCCTTGACCATGTCTTGCGCTTCGCGGGTGATCGTCGCAAGAGGTTTCTCGACGCAGACGTGCTTGCCCGCCATGAGCAGGGCCATTGTCGCTTCATAGTGCAGGTGATCCGGCGTCGCGACCGACACGACCTCGACATCGGAATTGGCGATGTCGTCCAGATTGGTCGTCGCCTTGCAGCCGAGCCGGTCAGCAACCGACTGCGCCCGCTCGGCATTCAGATCGTGGACCAGCACCAGCTCGGATCGCCCGTAGTTGGCGTAGGCGTCGGCGTGCTGCTCGCCGATCAATCCAACCCCGACAACCGCTGTTTTCGCTTTCTTCTCGCTCATCTCTTCGCCCTTTGCTGAATCACGACAACCACCTACAGGAACCGTTGCGTCAGCATATGCGGAAACTGGGCACTGGGTACTGGTGCGTGGGCAATAGGCAATAGGCAATAGGCAAGAGGCAAAAGGAAATGGTGGATCGTGGGTGGCAACCGGGGCAAGGATTCTCGCCCGTGGTCGGGTGGGTGCAAGGCGAGGGACATCTTCATGACCAGCGACCGTCGTCTTGCCGTCTTGCCGTCTCGCCGTCTCGCCGTCTTACCGTCTTGCCGCCTCTGCAACTCTTGGCACACTCCCTGCGGTACCCTTATGGCTTCGCAGTGGGGTGAAGTCGAGCGAGATCATAGGAGCGAACATAATGGGTTTGATTTCCTGGATTATCTTTGGCGCCATCGTTGGCTGGCTTTCGAGCCTGGTATTGGGGACCGACAAAAGTCAGGGCTGGATTGCCAACATCATCCTCGGCATTGCCGGGGCGATCGTCGGCGGCGCGCTCTACAGCGCAATCTTTGATGATTCGTTCTCCATCAGCTGGAGTATCGGCAGCATGATCGTCGCGCTGATCGGCGGCGTCATCGTCGCGTGGGGCTACGCCGCCCTGACGAACAAGCGATAGACAGAAAAGTGCGTGACTGAGAAAAGGAGGTCGCTCTAGCGACCTCCTTTTTGTGCGACCAGTGCATCCCGGAAGAGTTACAGGCCCGAAGGAAGTATCCCCGGATTGAACGCTACTTCCCAGAGATGCCCGTCGGGGTCCTGAAAATACCCGGCGTACCCTCCATAGAACGTCTCCGTGGCAGGCTTGACGATTCGCCCGCCTGCAGCGGTCACCTGAGCAAGAACATCGTCGACCTCTCCCCGGCTCGTCGTGTTGTGCGCGATTGTGAAATCGGTCGGACTTGGTGCTGATTGGGCCAGACCAGTGTCCCAGGCAATGTTTTCGCGCGCCCAGAGCGCCAGTGTCAGACCACTCTGCAGCGGAAAAAACGCAACGGCCCCATGCTCATACTCGTTGCCAACGATCCCTTCGGTCGCAAGGCCAAGTCCATCGCGATAGAAGGTGACCGCACGCTCGAGATCGTCGACTCCGAGGGTGAGCAGGGTAATGTGAGGCTTCACTGGCTCACCCGGGCATCCTGGAAGAGAACTTCTCTCCCTTGTCTTGATTGTTGCCCAGCAAACTCATCAGCTCGATCCTCCTCTTATGCGGCGCACTCTTCGCGTCGCGGCACCCTATTCCCGAGCTCCGAGGATCTCGCTCCACGCTTCCCGGCGCGGCCGCACGCCAAATTCCTCGATCAGCATCCGAATGACGCTTTCCACCGATACCCTCGCAGTCGGAATGTGCAGCTTGTGAAAATTCTGAATCGGAGCGTTATCAGCGAGCAGGACATTGCCCACATGCATATGAGAGTGTGTTCGATATCCGGGACCATCCGCTAAGGGGGTCCAATGAAATGCCAGGAGTTCGCTTCCCGACCGGGTAAGGATCTGATACGAGTACTCAGTGGTTTGAATACGATACTGCCGCTGATCGGTTTCACCCGCCGCGGTTATGACGAAACTCTCGACAACAGTAAAGCTGAGCCGGTGGTCACTTCTAAGATCGTTTGCCGGAACTCCGCGATTGAGAACCGCGGCGTACTCGAAGCCTTCACGAAAAACCGACACCGATGGAACGCTAAGGCGCCCAGCTGTCACACAACTGAGCGCCTCGTTCATACCGCGTTGAAACGTGGTATATGCCTCAAACGGCGTTTTCACGGCCATTCGGCGATTGCCTCATGAAGAGCGTAAGGGCCGAAACGATCCGTACCTCCGTTCGATCCGGATCGGGAATTTCGTTCGCTTCCAACCGGCGGATGAACTCGTCACCGCTCATGCCAAGGAGTTCGCGGGCTCTCTCGTCGACGAGCCGTCTGCCTTCTTCCTCGTCGATCACGTCGACTTCGTATCCATCCATTTCGGCCGCCAACTGTGCCGCAGGTTTCATCATGGCGAGCCCCCTTTCGTTCACATGGAATTGTTCCGCTGATGTCTCTGCTCGTCAAGGACGCGCAATAGCCCAAGGACAGTCTGGTCGCCTCGCGCAGCAGATCTCCCAAGAATGCACTTCAGGCCTGCCTGGACGTCTTGCCCTTCGCAGTGAGCGACTCTAGACGACTTGATATGACTCGGTCGATCAAGTCGAGCGGCAATGGTTGATTATGCGGGAACTGCAACGTTCCCTTGCCTGTCACAAAGGGCGCCATCTCGGCCTCCAATTCCGGCGACGGGCTCTCCGGCAACGGATAGACGCCAGTATGCTTGGCATACCCAGCGAAATAGATCAGCGGCTTGCCCTTGAGCTTATAGGCGGGAATCGCGTAGCTGATCGATTCCTGAGCGTCCGGCGCAATCTCCCGAACCAGATTCCGGAGCTGGATCAAACGTTCCTGCACCTCAGCCGGATAGAGCGCAATGTAATCATCGACATTGTCCGCCACGTTTCTCGACGTGCTCATTGCCACTTCTCCTACTTTCCGGTTTACTCCGCGACGTTGCGCCCACCAAAGTCCGGGAGTGCTGCAATCGCTGTGCCAAATCCCAACCAGGGCCCCTGGAGCTCCCGCTTTCGCGATTCGCCATTCCCCTCTAGGATACGCCTGTCAAAACGCGAAGCCGTTCCACGCCAGAAGAGGACCACCATGACCGATGCCAAAGCCCCTATCCGCCTCGGACTGATCGTCACTGACATCGAGGACCGCACCGACAACTACACCCACTCCTGGCAGACCATGAAGGACATGGTCCAGATGGCCGAAGACGTCGGTTTCTACTCCGCCTGGATTCCGGATCACCTCATCCACGAACCGGTGGGTGTCGAGCGCTACGGCATCTGGGAGTCGTGGTCGGTGGTCACCGCGCTGCTGGCCGTCACTTCGAAGATCAAAGTCGGCTCGCACGTGCTCTGCACCGGCTGGCGCAACCCGGCCCTCATCGCCAAGATGGCCGACACCGTCGACGAAATCGGCGCCGGTCGCCTGATTCTCGCCCTCGGGGCTGGTTGGCATGAACCGGAGTACCGGGCGTTCGGGTTTCCCTTCGATCGCCGGATTGGCCGGTTCGACGAAGCGATCCAGATCATTCATGGACTCCTGCGCGACGGGCACATTGACTTCGAAGGGGAGTTCTACACCGCCCGCGACTGCGAACTGCGGCCCCGCGGTCCATCCAACGGCGCTATCCCGATCATGATCGGCACGATCGCCGGTACGCCGCTCGGTGACGAAATGGGCCTGCAGCGCAAAGGCTGGCGGATGCTCGACCTCGTCGCTAAATACGCGGACATGTGGAACTGCCCAACGGTCGCTGACCCGGCGCTGATACCGGACATCAAGGCGATGGTCGACGAAGCCTGCGACCGCAACGGCCGCGACCGCGAATCGCTCGATCGCTCGAATGGCATTACCGTCAACCTGCCTGGCTGGCAGGATCACTTCGGCATGACCTCGGTCCGCAAACGTCGCGCCCGCTCCGGCGTCTTCAACGGCGACCATGCCGAAATCGCGGCGTATATCAATGAATATGCCGCTCTCGGCGTCGACGAGCTCCACGTCCAGATCGACCCCGAGAACCCGCAAGGCGTCGAGCAATTCGGCCGGGTGATCGAAGAACTGGACACTTGATTCGAATTCATCGGATGAACAGACAGCATTCTTGCACGACGCCTCTGCGGGCAAGCAAGGCAGGTCGACTTCGGTAACACTCGTTTATCGATTCGACGTGCGTTTCAGCACTTCGCGAGTGTAAGAGTCCTGTTAAATTCGAGCTGCCAAAGCGACGGTTACCGCTTTCGAGTGACCCGGAGTCTGTTGGATCAGTTCCTATACTCCAGAACTGGTGGAACTACCCGCTGATCTCTTCTTCGCAGAAACGAGTTCTTCATGAATGCCCAAAGGAACCGACGCAAGGCTGTCTCGCGAGTCCCCTCCCTCCACGAAACCATTGACCCGCAGTGGCGCGAATGGGGCCCGTATCTCTCCGAGCGACAGTGGGGCACTGTCCGTGAGGACTATTCCGAACATGGTGAAGCATGGGATTTCTTCCCGCACGATCACGCCCGCTCCCGCGCCTATCGGTGGGGTGAGGACGGCTTACTCGGCATCTCAGACCGCAAGCAGCGTCTCTGCTTTGCCCTTGCGCTCTGGAATGGCGAAGACCCTATTCTGAAGGAGCGTCTCTTCGGGCTGACCGGCAGCGAGGGCAATCATGGAGAGGATGTCAAGGAGTATTACTACTACCTCGACGCGACGCCGGCACACACCTATCTCAAAGGACTGTACAAGTACCCGCAACGGGCTTTTCCCTATGGAGACCTCGTTTCAACGAATCGATCGCGCGGCCGACTGCTATCCGAATACGAGCTGATCGATACCGGCATCTTTGCCGACGATCGCTATTTCGATGTCGTCGTCGAATACGCCAAGTTCTCTCCCACGGACATCGGCATTCGGATATCAGCGACGAATTGTGGGCCGGAGCCGGCCACCCTTCGCCTGCTGCCAACCCTCTGGTTTCGCAACACCTGGAGCTGGGGCGAAAACGGCTCGCGGCCTTCAATTGCCCGCCTGGAGCACGAAAACGCATCCACGGTGGTCGCGGCGAGCCATGATTTCGAGGGGACGCATTTGCTGGCGTTCGAGGACTCGCCTCAACTGCTGTTCACCGAGAACGAAACCAACGCCGAGCGACTGTGGGGCGGACACAACGCGACGCCATATGTGAAGGACGGCATCAACGCGACGATCGTCGACGGCTGTGCCGGCTGCGTCAATCCGGAAGATCACGGCACCAAGGTGGCCGGTCTCTATCAGGCAACGATTCGACCGGGCGAAACCGAGGTCATCCGCCTCCGGCTCTCGCGAGAACCGGGCCATGTTTCCCTGGATGGCATCGACGAGCTCATCGCCACCCGCGTGTCAGAAGCGGATGCGCTCTACGCCTCCCTGGCGCCTGAGACGCTCACCGAAGACGAGCGGAGCGTGCAACGCCAGGCGCTGGCCGGACTGATCTGGACAAAGCAGTACTACGAATTCGATGTCGCCCGCTGGATCGACGGCGACTCATCTGCTCGCCCACCATCGTCGCGCAAGTCCGGACGCAACAGCCGGTGGCGACACCATCGCAGCAGCGACGTCATCTCGATGCCGGACAAATGGGAGTATCCCTGGTATGCGGCCTGGGATCTTGCCTTTCATTGCATCGCCTTTGGACTGATCGACCCGCAGTTCGCTAAGGATCAGCTTCTCCTGCTCACCGAAGAGCGGTACATGCATCCCAATGGTCAGCTCCCCGCCTACGAATGGGCCTTCGGCGATGTCAACCCGCCAGTGCACATTGCCGCGGCGCGGGCGATCTACCTCGCCGAGCGCAAGCGAACGGGTTCCGGCGATCGCGAATTCCTGGAACGCATCTTCCACAAGCTGTTGCTCAACTTCACCTGGTGGGTCAATCGCAAGGATCCGGAGGACAACAACCTCTTCGAAGGCGGCTTCCTCGGATTGGACAATATCAGCATCATCGATCGCAGCGCGCCGCTCCCCTCAGGACTCCGACTCGAGCAGTCGGACGGCACCGCCTGGATGGCCACCTACTGTCTCGGGATGGCCTGGGCGGCCATCGAGCTCGCCCGCGAAAATGCGATCTACGAAGACCTGGCAATTACCTTCTTTCAGCACTACATGACCATCGCCGACGCGATCAATGGACTAAGCGATCCGACGACGTCGCTCTGGAACGAGGAGGATGGTTTCTATTACGACACCGTGCGAAGGTCGGACGGACAGAGCTTTCCGCTTCGGCTGCGGTCCCTGGTTGGCTTGTTGCCGATCATCCCGTCGATTCACGCGTCGCTGAACCAGAAAACGTCGCCGGGGTTGTCGAGCCGTCTGCGGGAGTACGTCGGAGAGTATCGAATCGCTCATCCTCACCTGGCGACGTTGATGCCGGAGCGAGTGCAGGCAGATGGAACGCACATGCAGCTCTTCACCCTGTTGCCGGAAGACCGCTTGAAGCGGACGCTGCGCCGGATGCTCGATCCTTCCGAGTTCCTCGGTGATTTCGGCATTCGCTCGATTAGCCGCTATTATCTGGACCGTCCATTCGAAGTCGATGTTCGCGATACGCGCCTCCGTGTGCAATACGAACCAGCCGAGTCGAGCACCGGGATGTTCGGAGGCAACTCCAACTGGCGCGGACCGGTCTGGATTCCCGTCAATTTCCTGCTCGTCCAGGGGCTGAGGAACCTCGATCGTTACTACCAGAGTGACTTTCGAGTTGAATACCCGACGGGGTCGGGTCATGAAGCAACCCTTGGGCAGATCGCCGACGATCTCTCTCGCCGGTTGGTCGCATCGATGCTTCGAGATGAGGATGGTCGCCGCCCTGTTTTCGGCGGGAACGAGTTGATGCAGCGTGACCCACGCTGGCGCGATCACCTCTTTTTCTACGAGTACTTCCATGGAGACAACGGCGCGGGCATCGGCGCCAGCCACCAGACCGGCTGGACGGCACTGCTTGCCAACCTTCTGGGTTCCCGCAATGGCTGATCGCGTGATTCGAGATTCGATCCTGACGCCGCCGCTCATCGCCTTCGGGAGATCGATATGCGGCGATCTCGCTGCGGGGTTGCGCCGGGAGTGGCTGGTCACCAACGGGTTGGGAGGGTACGCGTCGGGAACGCTTGCTGGTCCGGCGACGCGCTCCTATCACGGGTTGCTCGTTGCCGCGCTCGAGCCGCCAGTCGCTCGCACCGTGCTGGTCGGTGCACTCGATGAAAAGGTGACCTATGCCGGCAGGACCTGGTCGCTTTCCACTCATGAGTTCCGGGAGGGAGTTGCCGAACCGGGTGGGTATCGGCACCTCGTCGACTTCCATCTGGATGGCGCGTTGCCGGTCTGGACATACCTGATCGGCGACGCGCTCATCCAGCGCCGGCTGTGGATGGACTACGGTCACAACAGAACATGGGTTGCCTATCATCACTTGCGCGGCAGCCTGCCATGCTCGTTCACGATCACTCCGCTGGTCACCTTTCGGAGTTTTCACGCGCTCTCTCGACGCGATCAGCACACCTTTCATGTCGACGCGAGCGATCACGGCGCGCGCGTTTCGACTGGCGATTCGTCATTCAACGTGCAAAGCGATCGCGCCGCATTCGTTCCCGGCGGTACGTGGTGGTGGGATTTTCATTACCGGCAGGAAACCGCTCGTGGTCTCAACGATGAAGGCGACCTCTTCGCGATCGGTTCGTTCGAAGCAACGTTGACGGCCGGGGAATCCTTCGCGCTGGTGCTCTCCACAGAACCGGTGGATGCCGCAATCGATGCACAGGCGTCGCTCGCCGAGGCGCAGTCGCGGCAACAGACCCTCCTTTCGAACGCTGACGCGGTGGAAGCTGACGCGGCCATTCAGCAGCTGATTCTCAGCGCCGACCAGTTCCTCGTCGCGCGGCCACTTCCCGACGCCCCGGACGGACGCTCCATTATCGCCGGCTATCCCTGGTTCAATGACTGGGGACGCGACACGATGATTTCGCTTCCCGGATTGTGCCTGGCCACCGGACGCATTGCCGAGGCCGAGTCGATTCTGCGCACCTTCAGCAGATTCGTCAGTGACGGACTTCTTCCCAATAATTTCCCGGACAGCGCCGGCGTCATACCGGGCTACAACACGGTCGATGCGACTCTCTGGTATGTGCTGGCGATCGAGGCCTACACGCGAACAACCGGTGACAAGCGCCTGGTCACCGATCTCCTGCCTGTGCTGACCGGCATCGCCGAGCATCATCTGGCTGGCACGCGCTACGGGATCGCGGTCGATCCGGCCGATGGGTTGTTGAAGGCGGGAGAACCGGGAGTCCAGCTGACCTGGATGGACGCCCGCGTTGGCGATTGGGTCGTGACGCCCCGCATCGGAAAGCCCGTCGAGATCAATGCGCTCTGGTACAACGCTCTGCGCATCGTGAGCGGATATCTCACCGATTTCGGCGATGCCGCGACGGCCTCCCGATACGATGACCTCGCGAGTCAGGTGCGAACGTCGTTTCTGGCGCGTTTCCGCCGGGAGGGGACGGACCACCTTGCCGATGTCGTCGACGGACCTGACGGTGATGACTGGTCGGTGCGGCCGAATCAAATCTTCGCGCTGTCGTTGCCATTTCCCCTGATCGAAGGCGACCAGGCAAGAACGCTCCTCGACGCGATCGCCCGTGATCTGCTGACCGATCTGGGACTGCGCTCGCTCTCGCCCTCCGACCCGGCCTACCGGGGTACGTATGGCGGCGACCAGGTCCAGCGCGACGGCGCCTATCATCAGGGGCCGGTCTGGGGCTGGTTGCTTGGTCCATTTGTGGAAGCGTGCCTGCGAGCAGGATTCGATCGCGAGGCACTGGCGTCGACTCTGATGCTGGTTGAGAATCATCTCAAGGACGCAGGACTGGGGAGCATCTCTGAAATCTTCGAGGGCGACGCTCCCCACCGGCCGGATGGCTGCTTCGCCCAGGCATGGAGCGTCGCGGAAGTCCTGCGCGTGTGGCGAATGATCGAGGCGATACCGGCGGCATAGAGACCGCCCTCTACCCTCGGGAGGCCGCGTTTGTCCGTCACACACGTACCGTGACATGGCTTCTTCGAGCCAAGCATCCTCACCAAGGGCAAGGGCGCCCACGAGGGACGCCCCTACGACTGCTGTCGCATTCGCCATTCTGAAATCCGGCGAAAAACCACGCATAGCCTCGCCATTTATGGCGCTTGTCTGCGGCCACCACCATCCTCTGGAAAAACGTCCTGCGCTTCTCGTCGGTGGTTTCAGTCAGCGACCGCCACCAATTCGGAGACCGGACTCCCCGCCGCTGGCGATGCCAGCGGCGGTTCGAGGTGGAAGAAGTACACGGTACCGTTCACAAAGTCCGCAATCACATACGAGCCGTCGTCGAGCACCAGCAGAACGCCCGAGTTGGGAATCGGTGCCCCGGCAGGATCCCTCAGCGTCCAGACACCGAGGGTATTCCCGGACTGGTCTGTAATGAAAAGCCGGGATCCATCGATATCGGCGAGAACGAGATTTCCCGCGTTATCGATCGTCATCGACTGGATCCAGACTGGCTGGCCTGGGATCTCTCGCTCGTCCAAGGCCTGCAGGAAAGTGCCGTCGCTGGCCCACTGCTGGATGCGATTGTTCTTTGGATCAGGTACCCAGATCGAGTCGTCCGGTCCTAAGGTCGCATAGCCTTGGTAGTCGAGCTGTCCTTCCGCTGCTCCGGTTCCAGCTGTTGTAAGCAGCCAGTTACCCTCGGAGTCAAATTTCTGCAGGTTGTCCCTCAAGCTGTCACTGACCCAGACGTTGCCCAACGAATCGACAAAGATGTCATCAGGGCTGACGAACTCCCCGTCATCGGTGCCGCGGCCACCCCACGCTTGCTTGAACTGGCGTTCGGCGTCGAAGTGCTGAACTCGTGCGTTTCCGGTGTCGGCGACGTAGAAGGAACCGTCAGCAGCAAAGGCAATCGATCCCAATGAGTCACCGTTGCTCCGCGTAAAGGTGAACTGACCATCCCCTGTTCCGGACACTCCCCATGTTTCGATGAAGGTACCCTCGCTCCCCAGAATCACGAAGCGATCGTTGGCGCCGTCGGTCATCCAGAGAGTTCCATCGGGTGCCTGTGCAAGACCGGACACCGTGCCCAGTGGCCCATCTCCCTCAGTGACTACCCGATCAATGACCACCGAGCCGTTGATCTCACCAGGTTCGACCTCAGACGCGTCGGCCTGGGGCGACGGAGAAGCGGCTGGCGCGGTTCCGGGCCCTGCATCAGCTGCGGGAGCCACGATCGAGTCAGAACCAGTTATCGCGTAGAGGTTGCCGAGATCGGTGCCGGTGTAGATCACCGCACCAGCAACGGTCAGCGCGTACTCCACCGATCCTTCGATTGGGTAGTTCCACATCTCTACGCCAGTCGCGGCACTGATGGCCCGGATAAATCCGCCATTGTCGGCGACGTAAAGCGTTGACCCACTGAGAATCGGCACGGTCCGCACGAAGCCGTCGAGCTGGAACTCCCAGATCGGTTCGCCGTTGGATGCGTCAAAAGCATGCAGCACCGCATCCTCGCTGATGCTGTAGAGTCGATCGACTGACGCCGTCGCCGAAATCAGACCATGGTCGGCCGCCTGCGAATGCTCCCAGAGCAAATCACCGGAGGCGGCGTTGAGCACGTAGAAGCGATTCGTGTCACTCCCCGACGCGGTGATGTAGGCCACTCCGTTGGCAATCGTCGGGGTCGCATACCCGCCTTCGCCGTCGCCCTGGAACATCCATCGCTGCTCGCCAGTCTTGGCATCGAACGCCTGGAACTGCCGGTTGCCATTCCCCATGTAGGCCAGACCATCAGCGACAGCCGGTGCGCCCGCGGCATCGCCGCCGAGCTCGGCCTGCCAGATTTCCTCGCCGGTCTGTGCATCGAGACCGTAGAAGATGCCTTCCGGAGTCACGACATAGGCGATGCCATCGACGACCGCAGCGGACGATTGTTGACGAATACCCGGGAAGGTCCAGAGCTCCTCTTGGGATGTCGTGTCGACGGCAAAGAACGTCCCGTCGTCGCTGCCGAAATAGGCAACGCCGTCGACCACCGCCGGCCCCGACGTGACGGGTGAGGGCGTGTCGAACGTCCACAGGGGCTCTCCGCTGAACGCATCGATCGCGTACAACCCGGCATCGCCCCCTTCAACATAGAGCACGCCCTCGACGACCGCCGGCGACCACTGGAACCAGGTCGGCAGGTTGATTGTCCAAAGTTCCTCCGGCGCCCCCTTCGGGCCTGGACC
The DNA here is from genome assembly GCA_964461025.1 of uncultured Sphaerobacteraceae bacterium. GTDB lineage: Bacteria > Chloroflexota > Chloroflexia > Thermomicrobiales > UBA6265 > JAHBVL01. Next base: position 13,455 of record CAYWSE010000041.1, read on the forward strand.
ATAGACAACGCCGGTTCTCGCGGCGTCGCCTCGATACATCGAAATGTCGGGCGACGCTTCGACTTCCGGCGTCCCGGCCGGAACGACGACATGCGATCCGTCATCGCTGTTGCCAAATGCAAACCAGATACCGGCGGCCGAAACAGCGATCAACAGGATCACCAGACCAATCCGCAGGGCTTGCCCGAATCCACTGCCCAGAATGGGCCGCCATGCATTTCCGGCTGGTCTGCCGGGAGATTTGATCGATTGACCGGGGCGCGTTCGCCCCGGAATGCGTGGAAGCGGAATCGCCTCCGCGCCGGGATGTGCTGCTGCGTTCATCAAAATTCTCTCCAGTCTGTCGGCGAAAACCGGATCGGGCAGCGGTGGGCGATACCCATCCCTGACCTCGTGAATCGCCGCCAGATAGGTCGGCTCCACCCGCGACGCCAGCTGAGCAAGCTCGTCGGCCGGCGAATGGCGGTTGAGCGCATTCCAGTAGTCAGACAAAGCACTCGAGTTCGGGGAGGATCTGAACAGTCTCATGACTGACCTCCCCGAATGCGTTCCAGGCAATCCCGCAGACGTCGCACCATCCGGGACTGGGCAGTGCGAATCGCCCCGTAACTGCGCTGGAGCGCCGTGGCGATTTCGCGGTCGGTCAACCCCTGCAACCGAAGGTCCAGAAGATCGCGGTCGGTGCTCGAGAGACATTCCCGGCGCAACCGTTCGAGCTCACGTGACCATTCGGCTGAAATGGCCGCCGATTCCGGCGAAGCCGCATCGTCAACAAGATCGGGCGCGTCGTCGATGGTCGTCATGCCGACCCGCCCACTTCGCTGAACGTCGATGACGACATTTCTGGCGATGGCGAACAGCCATCCTGCGAAGAGCTCCGGCTCGCGGCAAGTCGGCAACGAGCTGAGCGCCTTCAGAAAAACCGTCTGGGTGGCGTCCTCCGCCGCCTCGCGCGTCGACAGGCGCGTGGCGGAGAAGGCGTACACCTGGTTCAGATACCGGCGGTAGAGGAGGGCAAATGCCCGGGCGTCGCCAAGCCTGACCTGCGCGACAAGCGCGGCGTCGCTCTCGTCCGGATCCTTGGACGAATGCGCATCTGCTGGTGTGCTGTTTCGCAGCCAACTCACCGAGGTTCGCTCCCCAGAACCGCTTCGAACGCGTTCACCGATACAGACGGAGCGAGACGATTTGTGTTACAGGTCGTTGCTCCCCCTATTGTGACATTCGTCTCCCGCCGGTGCGGCTTCCCGCACGATCCCGGAAATCGAAATTTCCGATCTGCCGCTGACCTGCTGGTGATGCGTGGCGCGGCGTCATGTTGAAAGTCCCCCTTTCCTGAGAAAACAGAAGCAACGAATCGCGCCGCTTCGAACGTGTCAGGGAGATGGAATGACGCCAGCACCTTTTGCTCAGTTGTCCGTTCCGGTGCTCAAAGCCGGAAGCTCGGTCCATCGGCAGACAACTGGCGCGATCCCGGCTGTTATCGCCGCAAATCTCATCTGGGGACTTAGCTTCGTCGCAACCAAACCGCTGCTCGACACGCTCCCCCCGGCGACCCTCGGGATCGGCAGACTCTTCTTCGCTCTCTTCATCCTCCTGCCAGTCATCGTTCTCACCGATCGACCCATTGCTCTCGGATGGGCGCCGGCAATGCTCGGGGCAAGTGGCATCGTGCTCACGCTCTTGCTGCAAAACATGGGACTCGAGCGCACGAGCGCAACCAACGCCTCCTGCCTGGCAGGAGCCGTACCGGCTATTGCTGTGGTGCTCGCATTCGTTCTGTTGCGCAAACGACCGGGAAGGCGTGAACTGTTCGCCGTGGCGCTCTCGGTCGCAGGAGTGATGGCAATCGTTCTGTCTCACTCCGAAGCGAGCGTGTCGATGTCGCTGCAAGGCGACCTCCTCATGCTCGCCAGCGCTGCATCACTGGCCGCCTATCTGGTGCTCGGCAGCCGCTACTTTTCGCGAATCGACCCAATCTCGCTGGTCGCCGGAAGCTCGATCTACGGCATGCTGATGCTGTTGCCGGTCGCTGGTCTCGAAGCTTCCCGCGGTCAGGGCTCCCTGCCTGACGCGCGGGAAATCGCCATGCTGGTCTTTCTCGGCGCTGGCGCCTCCGCGGTCGCCTACTGTCTGGAAGGACGAGCACTCAGCGAGCTCGGGGCGAGTCCGGTCGCGATGTTCGGCAATCTGGCTCCCGCCGCCGGCATCGCCGCATCAGCGTTCTTCCTCCGCGAATCAGTGTCAGCCGCGCAGGTGGTCGGGGCGGTGCTCGTCATTGCCGGTGCGGCAATCGTCACTCGACCTGCCACCCGACCCCGCTTTCTTTCCCCCGCCTCCGCAACCTGAGCAACCACCATCCACTATCCATCGTTCACCATTTGACGCCCGGTCACGATGTGACGAAACACGGTCACATTCTGCACAATGGCTCCTGCGCGCCTGCGCGAATGGTCGACGGAAGGACAATTGGGTGGAAAAGCGCGGACGGACGATTCACCGCTCGGCAATCTGGACATTGATCGCGGCGCTGGGCATGTCCTTGGTAATCGGCGGGTCCTGGTCAGCACCCAGTTCCGCGCAGGATGACGCCACCCCGGCAGCAAACGCCTCTCCAGCCGCGCTGTCGCCCGAAGAGGCGCGCTTTGCCCGCCTTGGTGGCACACTCACTGAGGTGCTCTCCGCCTACGGCGTGCCCGACTGGACCGACAGCGGCATGGTCGGCTACAACGCGATCCCTCTCGCCGGGGTCGACACCATCACCATGGTCTTCTACGACGCCCAGGAGCGCGTGCGCAGCTATCTCCTGGTTTACCTGGAGCGACCCGATGCGCTCGATACCAATGAAGCGATCGCCGCGGTCGTCGCCGATGTCGCCCCACGTGACGGCGAATGCGACACCGAACCGCAGTCAGATTCGACCTACGGCGATCGAACCTTCGCCTGCATCAGCCAGGCGCTTCAGGGAGTTTTCACTCAGGATGATTTCGTAGCATTCGAGGTCACTGGCGAAGACGGCACATACAACTTCGCGATCGATCCCACCGACGACGCCTACTTCGAAATCGCCGTTCGTCTTGGCACAAACGGCATTCCCGGTCCGCCGACTCCGGTGCCGACGCCGACGCCCGTTCCGCCACCGCCGCTCGATAAGACTTATCCGCCAGTCGATGACGCCGCGGCGCTGATCGATGGCAGCATCAAGGCGGGAACCACGCTCTCCGTCACCGGGACGGTGCTCGAAGTCAGACCAGCCACATCGGGCACAACGCTGATTCTGGATGTGCCAGCCGAGGACGAATCGAGCGTCATTGTCGCCGCCGAGAATACGGACGATCTCGCTGGCGTCTATGCGGGAGAAACCTGGACGGTGTATGGCGTGTACACGGGTTATGAATGCGCTGATGCCGGATGCGTCGCAACGATCTATGTCATGAAACTGGGCTGACGCCCGCTTCCCGAAACCGCAGCAGCCCCACAACCCGGCAAGGGTTTCGTATCGTTAGCCCGGTGTTTCAATGCAGGCTGCGTCTCATGCCGGAGCACTACCAAATAACGATCCGATCCTCGGGAGGCAGGTACATCGCCTCGCCTGGACCGATGTCGAACGCCTCGTAAAAGGCATCCATGTTTTGCGCCGGAACAACCGCGCGAACCGCTGATGGGGCATGAGGGTCGGTCTCGATCAGGGTATGCAACGCCTCTTCCCGTTCGATTCCCCTCCAGCTTGTCGCGAATGCGATGAAAAACCGTTGCTCAGGCGTGAACCCATCGATCAGCGACTCCGATCCCGGATCAGCCCGCGACGCCTGAAACGCATCGAAGGCCGCCTGCAGTCCGCCCATGTCAGCCACGTTCTCAGTCACCGTCAGCTGCCCATCGACAAACAATCCCGGCAGCACCTCGATTGCGCCATACTGCTCGACGACCCGGTCGTTGAGCGCCTGGAACGCGGCAAGATCTTCCTCAGTCCACCAATCGGCAAAGTTCCCAGTGGCATCGAACTGCGATCCTTGCAGATCGAATCCGTGCGTGATCTCATGACCGATCACCGCGCCGATCGCGCCATAGTTCCATGCATCATCAGCCGCTGGGTCGAAGTAAGGCGACTGCAGAAATGCCGCCGGAAAGATGATCTTGTTCGTGCTCGGGTTGTAAAAGGCATTCACTTCCTGGGCGTTGACGATCCATTCGTCAGGATCGGCCGGTTTGCCCGCCTTGCCCATCCGCTCCCGGTATGCCGCAAGCGAGGCGTTCGTCGCTGATGCGAAATATGTTTCGCCGGGTTCCACATCCTCATACGTTCTCCACGTGTCCGGATATCCAAGTTGCAGACCCATCGCCTCGATCTTTTCGTGGGCGAGCGCTTTCGTTTCCTCGGTCATCCAGGTCAGACCGTCGATTCGCGCCGCAAATGCCGCGATCAGATTCTCCACGAGAGCGGTAATTTGCTCTTTCGATTCTGGTGAGAAATACTCGTCCACACAGAGTTGGCCAACCGCGTCGCCGAATGCGGCATTGACGACACCCAGGACCTCTTCCTCTGTGTTGGGCTGTTCCTCGACGCCATACAGGGCCTGAACATAGGGAAAGACGATCGCCTCGATGTCTTCTCCCAGCAGGCTGTAGGTCGTGAACACCGCCATGACCTTGAGATAGTCTTTGATCGCTTCCAGATCACTCTCCTGGATGATCCCGTCCAGCACCTCCAGGAGTTCCAGTTCGCTATTGACAATCGTCGGAGAGCCCTCGACCCCGAGTGCGCTCAGATAGGTCGTCCAGTCGAGCATCGGATATTGGGCCGCCAGCTCTTCTGCCGTTGTCGGGTTGTACAGAACAGCGAAATCCTGGGCTTCTTCAGGCGTCACCATGTGGTGAGCCAGCGCAGCTTCGAACGCGAAGACCGCGTCCGCGGCGGCTTCTGATTCGTCAGCCGGGGTGCCGGTCGCCTCGAGCAGATCGGCGATCAGTGTGCGATACGCGTCGATGACCGGCGCGTTGGCCGGATCATCATCTGAGTAGTACGTCACATCGGGCAATCCGAGGATGGGCCCAATGAGCCAGAGAATGTTCATCGTCGAATCGGCGGGGTCGGGAGTGAGATCGAGGTTGATCAGGTCGGGAAAGCCATGCATCTCCGGTTCGAGCCAGAGCGAATGGAGTTCTTCCAGACTCGTCACTGCCTCGGATCGTTCGATGAAGGGCATCAGCGGTTGAATTCCCTGTGCGTTGCGCGTGTCGACGTCCGTTCCCTGCTGAAAAAGCAGCGCCGCCTTTTCCTGGTCTGAGAGCGTCGTCGCATTCGGATCGATCTCGACGCCTTGCAGGAGCGCGATCAGCTCCTGCTCAGTGCGGTCGATCAACTCCTCCAGGACGCCGTACCACGGCCAGTCGGCGGGAATCGTTGTCCTGTCGACCCAACCGCCATTCACAAACCGGAAAAAATCCTCTCCCGGATCGACGGACTGATCCATTGCCGACAGGTCGAGAATCGCCGGCGCAGGTTCCGGCGTTTGTGCAATTGCTGGAATGGCATACGATAGTACGATGAGAACAGAGAGCAGCATCGAAACGGCGGACCAGCGGAAAAGTGCACGCAAGCGCATAACCTTCACCTCATGCCTGAGAGATTTCCTCACGATGTCTTCTGATCTTATCCCATAAATGGTCGAAAAGGACGATGCAGCTGGCATGTATCTGAGGTTTTTGATGTGAGCGATCTTCGACCAGGGCAACACGATGCATGCGCAGACGATTCTTCCCTTCTCATCGGTGTCTTCAACACCATGTGGGGCATGCCGCTCGAAGTGGACGATCTCCCCCACTGCTGCCAGTTGACGACCGACCGGGGAAACCTTGCAGGGGCGGACGCTATCGTCTATCACATCCCTACACTGCCCAGAAAACCCCGCTTCGACCAATCGAATCAGCTGCACGTTGCCTGGTCGATGGAGTCTGAATCCAACTATCCGCGTTTGCGCGATCCCGCCTTTATCGACCGGTTCGACCTGACGATGACCTACCGTCTCGACTCCAATATCCCCGTGCCCTACCTCTCGCAGTACCTGTCTGGCGATGGCATCGTTCCAGTGCTGCGCAGGCCGGTTCCGTCCAAGACTCCTGGCAATCTGGCCTCGATGTTCATCTCCAGCTCGATGAACAAGAGCGGCCGCGATGGCTATGTTGCGGAATTAATGAAGCATCTTGACGTGCATTCATTTGGAAAACGGCGAACCAACCGGCGCTTGCCCGTTGAAGACCGGGGTCGGCCGTCGAAATTGCACACAATCTCCCAGTACAAATTCGATCTCTCTTTCGAGAACTCGATCGACGACGACTATGTGACCGAGAAGTTCTACGACCCGCTTATCTGCGGCACTGTGCCGGTCTATCTCGGCGCGCCGAATATCGACCAGTTCGCCCCGGGCGAGCATTGCTTCATCAACACCGCCGACTTCGCTGGTCCGCGCGAGCTTGCTGACTACCTGCTCCACCTCGACCGCGACGACACTGCCTACAATGCGTTTTTCAAATGGAAGACACAACCTCTTTACCCGGCTTTCGATGCGCTGCAACAACTCTCCGCCACATCCTGCTTCGCCCGCCTCTGCACCAAACTCCAGGAACTCCGCGCCCGATGACATACAACCCGGCCCCGTGCCAGCACTCGGAATGGCGGCATTCACCTGGAAGATCGGTCCCGGCAGACAGCGGATCAGTGCATGGTCAGGCCTGGGATGTCCGCATAGTCGGAACGGTTCCGCGTGACGAGCACCAGCTCATACTCGATGGCCGTCGCGGCGATCATCAGGTCGAGTGCGCGCTGCCGGACTCTTCTCCCCTGGCCCGCGAGGTCAAATCGAATTGATGCGCATCGATCCGCAATCGCCTCGTCGAACGGAACGATGCCAAGACCATCGATTCGACGTAAAAGCAAGTCCCGTCCCGTATCTCGGCCGTGTCTTATCATCATTCCCTGCAGGATTTCCATGTACGTCACCGTACTTATCGACACTCCCGCAGGCAAGAGTCCTTCCACAAGGAAAACGGACTCACGCTCGAGGTCGAGATAACTAGACATTATGTCGCTGTCGATCAGGTAGGCCATCTATTCTGCCGGCCGCCCGACGCTATCCTGCTCCCTCTGTTCTTTCATCTCGCGCATAAACTCATCCACATCCATGCCAGAGAAGAGTCCCTGCAGAGATCGAAGACTCTCCAGCGCCTTTTGCGGATCGTAATCCGCAAAGATGTCCTTCTTCCCATGCCGCTCGCGCTCAATGCGAAACGTCTTTCCTTCGAATTCAAGCGAAACTGGTCCGGCTTCGACCAGCCTCAGCAGTTTGCCGGTTTCGCTTTCCGGTTCGATGTGAATCACTTTTCGTTCAGCCATGATGTGTCTCCTTTCTCCGTAGAGTAGCGTACAGGCGCACGTCATTGGATACAGCTACGCCATCGGGCTCCACGTTCTGCACTGGCGACAAAGCCCCGACTGTAACGGCGGCAACGCCTGCGTTGCTCTTCCCCTAGGGAGCGACGTTCCAGGATCGTATCAAGGCATCTGGAAACAACAGACAACGCAGGCGATGTCGCTGCTGGCGGGCACCATTGATGACAACCATGTACGTGATAAATCCACCCATGCTATCATCCCGGAAACGTTTCCGGAAACGTTTCCGGTCGGAGGCTTTCGAACGTGCCAACGACGATCAGGGATGTGGCCAAGGCAGCAGGTGTCTCCGTCACGACCGCGCATCGCGGGCTGAACGGCAAGGACGACCTGGGCGACGACACCCGCGCCCGCATCCTCGCCGCCGCCGCCAATCTCGACTACGTCCCCAGCGCTGCCGCGCGCACCCTCGTTTCCGGCAAGTCGATGACCATCGGCATGATCGTCACCGACAACGCCAGCCCGGTCTACGCCGGCATCGTCCGGGGAGTCGAGGAAGCGGCCAATGCCGCCGGCTACGGGCTTCTCCTCTGTAATTCCGCCGACGATCAGAACCGCGCCCTCTCCAGTCTCGCCCTCCTGCGCGCCCAGCAGGTCGACGGCGTTCTCATCACACCCGTCCAAACCGACCGTCGTGACATCGACTACCTCCGCGCCGCCGGCATTCCCTATGTCCTGCTCTTGCGGCACTTCGATGATCCAGCCGACGAAGCGGTCCTGGTCGACAACACAGCTGCCGCCTACGCGGCCACACGTCACCTGCTCGACCTCGGCCATCTCTCGATCGCTCACATTGCCGGGCCGGAACATGTGTCCAGCGCCCGCTTACGTCTCACCGGATTTGCAAACGCGATGGCAGAAGCAGGCATTCCTGTCGAGGCCAATGCGGTTATGCGCACTCCATACAACATCGCCGGGGGCTACGCGGCGGCACGTCAGATTCTCCAAGCGCCTGCGCGACCCACGGCAATACTCGCCGGCAACGACCTGCACGCCGTTGGCGTCATCAAGGCTGCTCGCGAGCTCGGCATCCGTATTCCCGATGATCTTGCCTTGGTGGGAGGCGACGACATCGAGCTCGCCGAGTTTCTCGACCCACCGCTAACTACCTTCCGCCAGCCATCGCTCGACATCGGCCGGCGCGGCGCCGAGATGCTCCTCCAGCGGTTGGCTGGAAAGGACCTGGTTTCTCGCCGCAGCATATTCACACCTGAGCTGATCGTCCGCGCGTCGTCGGGAGGACCTATTTGAGCGAGCAACGTATCGATCCTATCACTTTCGAAGTTCTCCGCAACGCGCTGACTGAAGTCACCGAGATGATGTCGCTCGCCCTACGGCGCAGCGCCTATTCGACCAACATCAAGACGCGAGCCGACTTCTCCTGCGCACTCTTCGACCAGAACCTGCAACCCGTCGCCCAGTCGTTCTCTCAGGCCAATCACCTCGGGTCGCTCGTCAAGATGGTCCCCAACATGGTCACTGAGTACGGACCGGAGCGCCTCGGACCTGGCGACGTCCTCGTCGGCAACGATCCCTACCGGGGTGGCGCGCACCTGAACGACATCCTCGTCGTGTCACCCGTCGTGGCCGGCGGCGAGCGAATCGCCTGGGTCGCCAATCTCGCTCATCACGTCGATGTCGGGGGCGGAGCGCCCGCCAGCATTGGTTCGTTCCGCGAGGTCTATCAGGAAGGGATCATCATCCCGCCGGTAAAGCTCGTCGAAGCTGGCGAGATCGTCGGCGATGTCTTCGCCCTGACTCTCTCGCAGGTGCGCGCCAAACGCGAAACCGCCGGCGACTTCCGCGCCCAGTTCGCGGCAAACGTCACCGGCACGCAGCGCTTCATGACATTGGTCGAGCGATATGGCGTCGATGTCATGCGCCGCTACGTCGCCGAGCTGATCGACTACACCGACCGCCGCGCGACTGCAGAAATCGCATCATTGCCACGCGGTTCCTTCTCGGCGGAAGGCGTTGTCGATAACGACGGCTTCACCGACGAACCGGTCCATCTGAAAGCCACGATCACCATCGACGACGACGGCGTGCTCTTCGACTTCACCGGTTGCGATCCGCAACGCCGCGCTCCGGTGAACATGACCTTCTCCCAGGCCTACTCCGCATGCGCGTATGTCCTGAAATGCCTGATCGATCCAGACATCCCGGTCAATGCCGGTTTCTACAAGCACGTCAATATGCACGCGCCGCTTGGCACCGTCGCCCACGCCGCGCATCCGGGACCGGTCGTCGGCGGGTGGGAAACGAACTCCCGCCTCACCGACATCATGCTCCTCGCTCTCGCCCCGGCATTGCCCGAACGAGTGCCCGCCGGCACGAAGGGGATGATCTGCCACGCCGGTTTCGGCGGCGTCAATCCGCGCACCGGCGAGTTCTACTGCTTTCTGGAAACGCTGGCCGGCGGCTACGGCGGCCGGCAGGGGCTTGATGGTCCCGACGCCGTGCAAGCCCACGGTCAAAACACCGAAAACGCGCCAATCGAGGAAACCGAGCTCAACTACCCGGTTCGCATCACCCGCTATGAGCTGGTCGATGATTCCGACGGCGCAGGTCAGTGGCGAGGCGGACTTGGTCTGCGCCGCGATTACCATTTCCCCGACCACGGTCCCTCCTTCACCGTTCTGTCCGATCGCGACCGCTGGGGCCCGCACGGTCTCTTCGGTGGATCCTCTGGCGAGCGAGCGACCTACACCCTCAATCCCGGGCCCAGAGAAGTCCGGCTCAGCTCAAAAGCGACCGTAGAGCTTCAACCCGGCGACACGGTCAGCTACCGCACCTGCGGCGGCGGCGGATACGGGCCCCCCGAGCAACGCGACCCGCATTTGGTGTTGCGCGATGTCCGGGAAGGCATCGTCTCGCACGAACGAGCCCGCTCCGACTATCGCGTCGCGATCGACCCCGCTCAGTGGAGCATCGATGAGAGTGCAACGGCTGAACTCCGAAAGGCAGAGTCATGAGCGGCGCGCGTTACCGGCTCGGGGTGGACACCGGCGGCACCTTTACCGACGCCACTCTGATCGATACCACCACCGGCGCAGTGCGAATCGCCAAGGTCCATTCGACACCGCACGACCCCTCGGTTGGCTTTCTCGACGCCGTCCGCCGGATTTCTGAGGACAAAACGATCGAGCACTCTGAGATTGGCGACATCGTGCACGGCACCACCGTGGCCACCAACGCCGTGATCGAGGGGAATGTCGCCCGCACCGCCTTTCTGACCACCGAGGGTTTCCGCGACATGCTGGAGATCGCCCGGCAAATCCGTCCCTCGCTCTACGATCTCCGATTCGAGAAGCCCCGGCCGATCGTGCCCCGCTATCGCTGTTTCGGACTGCCCGAACGGCTCGATGCGAGTGGGGAAATCGTCACGCCACTCGATGAAGCAGCCGTGCGCGACGTGGCCAGGACACTGCGCAAAGAGGGGGTCGAATCGGTTGCGGTCTGCCTGCTGCATGCCTATCGCAACCCGGTGCACGAGCAACGCGTAGGCGAGATTCTGACCGAGGAATTGCCAGACGCCGTCATCTCGCTCTCTTCGGAGGTCGCGCCCGAGTTCCGCGAATACTTCCGCGCCAGCACGACCGTCATTAACGCGGCGATTCGCCCTATCGTCGGTCGCTACCTCCGTCACATCGACGATTCCCTGCGTGAAACCGGCTTCTCGTCCGAGCTGCTGGTCATGCAAAGCAGTGGCGGGGTTTTCCCCTCCACTGCTGCCAGCGAGCGACCGGTGTTCATGGTCGAATCGGGACCAGCCGCCGGTGTGATGGCCGCGACCTGGCTGGGCGGCGCGCTCGGATTCCCCAATGTTCTTTCCTTTGATATGGGGGGCACCACCGCGAAGGCCGGACTTGTCCGCAACGGCCGCCCCGCCGTCACTCGCGACTACGAAGTTGGAGCGATGGCCCAACCGGGCGGTCTGCGCGGCAAGGGCTACCCAATCCGCACACCGGTCATCGATCTGGTGGAGATCGGCGCCGGCGGGGGCAGCATCGCCTGGGTCGATACCGGCGGCGGACTGCGGGTTGGACCGCAAAGCGCCGGCGCCGATCCCGGACCCGCCAGCTATGGGCGAGGCGGCGAGCTCCCAACGATCACCGACGCCAATCTCGTGCTTGGCCGCCTGAACCCTGACTACTTTCTGGGCGGCGAGGCTGGTCTCGACCCGGAGCGCGCTGCACGTGCCATCGATACTCATTGCGCTGGGCCGCTGGGCATCGACGTCGTTGCCGCGGCGAGCGGCATCGTGGCGATCGCCAATGCTGCGATGTCGCAGGCGCTCAGACTGGTCACCGTCCAGCGCGGCATCGATCCGCGCGACTTCGTGCTCGTCGGCTTCGGCGGCGCGGGACCACTCCACGCCAACGAACTTGCGCGGGAAGCGGGCATCGCCACCACGGTGATCCCCATGAGCCCAGGCACGACCTCAGCGCTGGGGTTGCTGGTCACCGATCTGCAGCACGACTTCTCGGCGACGGTCGGGCGGGAGACAACCGGTATCGACGCGGATGCGATCGCGGCGTCGTTCGCCGATTTGGAGGAGCGGGGTCGGTCGGCGTTGCGCCGCGACGGTGTGTCCGACGACATTGCCCAGATTCAGCGGCTGGCCGAGATGCGATATGCCGGTCAGAGCTTCGAACTTCCCATCGAGGTGCCGGAGGGCATCTTTGATGAGCGGGCGTTGAGTCAGCTCGTCGAACGGTTCAATACCGCTCATCACCAGACCTACGGATTCAGCGCACCGAAGGAGGCAGTCGAGATCGTCAACGTGCGGGTAACGGCTGTCGGTCCGATCGCCAAACCCCAGCAACCTGTGCTCACAACCCCTCCGGGCAGCGCGGAAGCCAAGGGAGAGCGCCAGGTTTGGTTCGCCGAACCAGGCTTCGGTGCAACGCCAATCTACGACCGCTACACCCTCGGCGATGGCGCGCTGATCGCCGGCCCCGCCATCGTCGAGGAAATGGACTCGACGACGGTCATCCTGCCTGGATACGCCGGCACGGTCGACGCATTCGGGAATTTGCAGGTGGCGCGGAGCGAACACGAGTGCATTGCGAACAAAGATCAATAGATCTTCAAACCGGGAACATCACGATAGTCGGACAAATTGCGAGTAAGCAGGACCAGGTCGTGCTCAATTGCCGTCGCGGCAATCATGAGATCAAGCGAGCGATCACGTATCCGTCGCCCGTCGCCCGTCGCCGAGCAATTCATGTCGAAGTCTCGCGCACGTTCGCGCCGTCGTCTCAGTGAACGGCAACACACCAATTCTCTCCGTGATGGTGGCGTGCCGGCGTTCGCTCAATGTGGGATTCGATGCACGCAGGACCCCTTGATAGGTCTCCATATACGTGACGATACTCAGCGAGACACCGATAGGAACCATGCCATCGACCAGTTGAATCGTTTCGTCGTCTCCCTCGAGATAGCTCACAAGAATGTCGCTGTCGATGAGATATCTCATCTATTCGGAAGCCCATTTGCGCGGAGCCTGGCTCCGTTGCTCCCGGATTTCGCGCTTGAACGCCTCGGTGTCGACTCCTTCGTAGAGTCCGATACCGTTATGAAGCGCCTCGAGAACCTTTTCTGCGTCGTAATCTGCAAACGGCTCGGGAATTCGTCGCTCGATTCGGTATTCCACTCCTTCAGATTCGATGGAAACTGGTTCGTTGCCGACCAGCCTCAGCAGTCTGGCGGTGTCGCTTTCGGGCTCAATGTGAATCGGTTTTCGTTCGGCCATGGTTTGCTCCTCGTACGCAACGGCAAGGGTACACCGATGACGAGGGGATTATGGCCTGAAAGAGACGCTGACATGGGTCAGCGACGACGGCGGTCAACGTTTGACAGCAGTGGCGTCGCCGCAACAGCCGGCGTCCTCACCAAAGTCATTCCGACCGGAGCGCAGTAGAGTGGAGGGATCTCTCGTTTCCCGGACGAACGCTCTGCTCTGGACACCTGCGCGTCACCAACAAGAGATTTCTCGGCAAGTTCGAAATGACCGTTGATTGAGGAGGAAGTAGTGATCGAGATTCCTGAAACCCGTCCTGCGGAATACGGCATGGTGATCGCCAAAGACGTCATGATCCCGATGCGCGACAGCGTCCGCCTCGCCGCTGACATCTACTTTCCGGCGATCGACGGGGAACGGGTAGAGGGACCCTTGCCGACGATTCTGGCCCGGACCTCCTACGACAAAACGAACATCTGGCTGTGGGTCGAGCCGGTCGCCAATTTCTTCACCCCGCGTGGCTATGTCTTTGTCGTGCAGGACCTGCGCGGCCGGTACAAATCGGAAGGGAAGGGGCAGTACTTCCACGTCGCCAATCCGCTCGACGGCAAGGACGGCTACGACACCATCGAGTGGATCGCCGAGCAGCAATGGTCGAACGGCAAGGTGGGGATGTGTGGATCGTCGCATGGGGCGATGACCCAAACGACCGCCGCCCTCGAAAACCCACCGCACCTTGCCGCGATCTGGCCCGACGTCGGACCGATTCGCAACTACTTCCATCACATGCGCGAAGGTGGCGCCATGCAGCTGCATATGTTTGGCGCGCAGTTTCTCCACGCTTTCGAAGCGCAGGAGCTGCAGGGCGACCCCGTCTCCAAGCTGGCTTTCGAGCGAGAGATGGCTCGGCTGCGCGACTGGGTCTGGCAAACCCCATTCAAGAAAGATCTGACGCCTCTAGTCAAGGTGCCGGGACTCGAACAGACGCTCTTCAACTACTACACCCGCGGCGCCTACGACGACTGGTGGGGCGCCGACTTCAACGACTATCAGCGCTATTTCGATCGCCACGCCGATGTCGCCGGCACGTTCAGCTCTGGTTGGTATGACCCCTATACCGTCGCCGCTGCTGACCATTTTCACGCCATGAACGAGAAGAACGAAACACCCCAGAAGTTGATCCTCGGACCCTGGACCCATGAAACAATGCGCGACGATCGCACCTGGGCCGCCGATGTCGACATGGGAGCCGATTCGAGCATCGGCTATCACGGCTACAACGCATTGCGGCTGCAATTTTTCGATCGTTTTCTTCTCGACGTCGAAAATGGCTGGGAAGATCGCCCCACGGTGATGATCTTCATCATGGGCGGGGGCGACGGGCGGAAATCGATCAAGGGGAAGATGAACCACGGCGGCTACTGGCGAGCCGAAGAGGAATGGCCACTCTCTCGCGCCGTGCCGACGACCTTGTATTTACGGTCAGACGGTAAATTGACCGCGGGACAACCGGACGCGTTCGATTCCAGCGCTCCCTGGACGGCCGGGCCGACCGATGTCGAACACGCCGTCGACGGCGTCGAACCGCCGCCATCGTTGCAGCCGAATGGACCACGAACCTTCACTTTCGATCCCGATCACCCGGTGCCGACGATCTCGGCGAATGTCACCGGCTTTTTCGAGCTTGTGCCGGTGGGAGACCATCTGGATGAAGCCTTCCGCCATGTCGTGCCCTGGCGAGCGCGGATGAAGAGCATCGTCAATCCGGGCGCAACCCATCAGCGGGAGGCCGAAGGCATCGTCGGCGCGCGCGAACCCTATCCATTGCTTGCACACCGGGCGGATGTGCTCGTCTTCCAGACAGACCCGCTGACACAACCGGTCGAAGTGACCGGTCAGGTGATGGTTCATCTCTGGGTCTCGTCTTCAGCGGTCGATACCGATTTCACCGCCAAGCTGATCGATGTCCATCCCGCCAATCCGGACTATCCGGAGGGGTATCACATGAACATCTGCGACTCGATCATCCGGTGCCGCTACCGGGAGAGCTTCGAGTACGAAGTAATGATGGAGCCCGGCCAGGTCTATCCGGTGACCATCACCCTGCCCCCGACCAGCAACCGCTTCATGCCCGGTCACCGCATTCGGGTGGATATCTCCAGCAGCAACTTCCCCCGTTTCGATCTCAATCCCAACACTGGCGAACCGATGGGTCGCCACACGCACACCCTCGTCGCGCAGAACTCCGTCTGGTGCGATGCGGAGCGTCCGTCACGAATGGTGTTACCGGTGATTCCGTAGGCAAAGGGCAATAGGAGAATCAGGGGAGTGATCAATGGCGTATGGCTTGACCTCCATGTTGACCCGCTTCAGGCGACAACCATGGTTCCGCTAGAAATGGCCGAAGCACGGCGCCTACGTCATTCCGACCGGAGCGCAGCGGATTGGAGGAATCTCTCGTACCCGAAGCGAATGTTCTGCTCAGGACGTATGCGCGTCACTAACGAGCGATTTCTCGACAAGCTCGAAATGACCGTTGATTGAGGGAGGAAACTGTGTTCGAGATTCCCGAAACACGGCCCGCCGAGTATGGAATCGCCATCTCTAAAGATGTGATGATCCCGATGCGCGACGGTGTCCGCCTCGCCGCCGACATCTACTACCCGGCGATTGATGGGGAACGAGTCGACGGACCATTACCGACGATTCTGGGTCGCACGTCGTACGACAAAACCATCCAATGGTTGTGGGTCGAAACAGTCGCGAATGTCTTTACGCCACGCGGGTATGTCGTCGTCGTGCAAGACCTCCGGGGGCGGTACAAGTCGGAGGGAAAGGGGCAGTATTTCCACGCCGCCAACCCGCTCGACGGCAAGGACGGCTACGACACGATCGAATGGATCGCCTCGCAGCCATGGTCGAACGGCAAAGTCGGCATGTGTGGATCGTCGCACGGCGCGATGACACAGACGACTGCCGCGCTGGAGAATCCGCCTCACTTGACGGCAATCTGGCCGGATGTCGGACCGATCAACAACTATGCCCATAACGCCCGCGAAGGCGGCGCCATGCAGCTGCACATTTTCGGCGCTCAGTTTCTACATGCGTACGATGCACAGGAGCTGCAGGACGATCCGGTGGCGAAGGAGGCGTTCGAGCTGGAGATGGCCAGGCTGCGCGACTGGGTTTGGCAAACGCCCTTCAAGCGCGGTCTCACCCCACTGACCAAGGTGCCTGGTCTGGAGCAAACCTTTTTCAGCTATTACACGCGCGGTGCGTATGATGATTGGTGGGGCGCGGAGTTCAACGACTACCAGCGCTATTTCGACCGGCACGCCGATGTGGCGGGGACGTTCAGCAGTGGATGGTACGATCCCTTTTCTGTCGCGACCTCCGAGCACTACCGGGCGATGGCGGCGAAGAATGCGACGCCACAACGACTGATTCTCGGTCCCTGGTCGCACTACACGATGCGCGACGACCGTACCTGGGCGGGGGACGTCGACTTCGGTCCGCAGTCGCGCATAGGCAACCCCGGTTACAACGCGTTGCGATTGCAGTTCTTCGACCGTTTCCTTCTAGGCCACGAGAATGGTTGGGAGGAGCGTCCGCCAGTGTGGCTCTTTGTGATGGGCGGCGGTGATGGGCGGAAAACGATCAAGGGGAAGATGAGTCACGGCGGTATGTGGCGCGCCGAGCAGGAATGGCCACTTTCCCGTGCGGTGCCGACAACATTCTATTTACGGTCAGACGGTAATCTGACCAGAGAAGCGCCCAACCCATATCCCGTAGGGGCGGACCTCCGTGTCCGCCCGAGAGTCGACACGGAGGTCGACCCCTACGGAAATGGTTGGGATGCGGATCCGGGTTCATCCTTGTCGCCTCCCGTCCTTGCCGCGTCGCCGCCTGAAGCCCCCCGCACCTTTACCTTTGATCCTGCCCACCCGGTACCGACAATCTCAGCGAATGTCACGGGGTTCTACGAGCTCGTGTCGTTGGGCGATGATCTCGACGAAGCGTTCCGGCGCACGGTGCCCTGGCGAGCGCGGATGAAGAGCATCGTCAATCCGGGCGCAACCCATCAGC
>CAYWSE010000042.1:0-30561 GCA_964461025.1 uncultured Sphaerobacteraceae bacterium
CCACTGATGAGAATCAGGCGGTCGTCGTCGTCACGTCGCCGCGCAAACTCGACCGGCGCGACATAATCCGGGAGCGGGTCGACGCCATGATCGCGCATGGCATCGCACCGAAGCTCGATGCGCCCGGAAGGCGTTGGGAACACTCCGCCGGCAAATGGCACATGCTTGTCAGGCGGAATCGAGTAGGGCACCGTGCCTTCAGACTGCAACCTGTCGAGGGTGATGCCGTCCAGAAACGTGTTCGATGCCCGAGTCGTGCTCAGCACCTCGTCGATGATTTCCAACGAGGATTCCTGCAACCATGCGTCCTCGTAGCCCATCGCCGCCGCCAGATTCCGCATGACGGTCCAGTTGGAGCGTGCCTCGCCGAGCGGTTCCATCGCCTGATGATTGAACTGCAAATGACGATGTCCGTACGGCTTCATCAGATCGACCTGTTCGAGCTGCGTCGTTGCCGGCAGCACGATGTCCGCGTACCTGGCGGTATCGGTCATGAATTGCTCATGGACGATGGTAAAGAGATCGTCGCGCCGCATCCCTTCGACGATCAGGCTGGCGTTCGGCGTCGACGTCACCGGGTTGGCGGCGAAGACGTACAGACTCCTGATCGGAGGATCGCTGACCTCTCCCGTCAGCGCCGCCCCCAACCTGTTCATGTTGACGATGCGCGGCGCCGGCGGGCAGAAGGATGCTTTGCCGACCGCTTCCTCGTTCCAGGAAATGTGCCCGCTCATGCTATAGAGCGCGCCACCGCCCAGGATGCCGAATTGACCAGTCAGAGCGGGCAGGCAGAGGAGCGCCCTTATCGTCTGGCCGCCGTTCTCGTGACGCTGAACGCCATCGGAGAACTTGACCATCGATGGCGATTGCGTCGCAAACCGTCTGGCCAGCGATTCGATCGTCTCGGAGTCGATACCGGTGACTTCGGCAACCCGCTCGGGCGGATAGAATTTCGTGCGCTCGCGCAGTTCCCGCCAACCAATCGAGTGGGCCTCGAGCCACGACTCGTCATGAAGGTTGTCGCGGAAGATAACGTGCATCAGGCCGAGCGCCAGCGCTCCGTCGGTAGCCGGATTGGGCTGCAAATGCAGATCGGCCGATCGGGCGGTTGTCGTGCGCCGAGGATCGACCACCACGACGTACGTGCCATTTCGCTGCGCTTGACGGAGAAATGGCATGAAGTGCGGGTTGGTGCTGGCTGGGTTGTGTCCCCAGACGATCAGCGTCTTTGTGTGCTGAACATCGCGAGGATCGGGACCCGGTTTGCCGCCGATCGTCGCGATCGCCGCCGTCGTGGCTGCGGCATCGCAGATCGACCGTTCCAGCCCGCAGGCGCCCATCCGGTTCCATAATCTGGTGGCCGCAACGAGATTCTCGACCAGACCGAGCGTGCCGCTGTAGGAGTAGGGCAGAATCGCCGCGCCGTCCGACTCCCGGATGATGGTCGTCCAGCGATCGGCGATCTCGGCGAGGGCGTCGTCCCAGCTGACGCGTTCCCATTGATCTGAACCTTTCGGACCAGTTCGGCGCAGCGGATAGAGGAGCCGGTCCTCCGCATAGACCCGCTGCAGATAGGGACGCACCTTCGCGCATAGCCATCCCTGCGTGATCGGGTGGTCGGGGTCGGCGACGAATCGCACGACCCGGCCATTCTCGACCTCGGAAAGGGTCGCGCAGGTGTCAGGACAGTCGTGAGGGCAGGCGCCGCGGATCAGCTGTGTCCCAGAACGCTCCATCACAGTCCCCTGGTTCGATTCGGCAGCCCGGCTCAACGTTGCCCTGATGGTACAGCGCTACACAAGCTCGGCGTCAACCGTGATCTCGATGTTATTGCGCAGCGCATTGGAAACCGGGCACCCTGCCTCGCCCTGCGCGGCAAGATCGGCGAACTGAGCAGCATCCAGTCCAGGCACCTTGCCCACGACCTTCAGTTTCGAGTGCTTGACTTCCATGCCGCCGCCCTCTTTCGGGCCGAAACCGACGGCGGCGGTCACTTCAAGACTGTCGGCGGGTGTGTTGTTGTTCTGCAGCACGTAGGAAAAGGCCATCGCGTAGCAGGATGCGTGCGCGGCGGCGATCAGTTCCTCGGGACTGGTCATGCCTTCCGGTTCACCGGTGCGCGCCGCCCAGGTGACTGGCTGGCTGCTCAAGACACCGGTTCCGCTGGAGACGTCTCCTTTGCCTTCGGTCAACGTGCCCGACCAATTGGCGACTGCTGTTCTTTCGACCATGATGATTTCCCCCCGTTGAACTATGCCGGTGACGGCAAATCGACGTAGACGGTTTTGATCTGCGTGTAGAAGTCGCGAGCGGACTTGCCCTGCTCGCGCGAGTACGAGCTCGAGCTCTTGAACCCGCCGAACGGCACCTGCGGTTCGGCGCCCGGCGTTTCGGCATTGACGTGGACGATGCCCGCTTCGACGCCGTTGATAAAGGCCATTGCTTTGCCGAGGTCGCGGGTGAAGATCGAAGCCGAAAGCCCAAAGCGGACGGAATTGGCGATTTCGATCGCTTCGTCGAGTTCGCTGGCGGTCAGGACACCAAGCACGGGGCCGAAAAGTTCTTCCTGACCAAACCGCGAATCGGGCGCGACATTGTCGAAAAGCGTCGGCGCCACAAAGTAGCCGTTTTGCCGGCCGTCGCTGGTGAGGCGCGAACCGCCGGCCAGAAGCCTGGCGCCTTCTTTCTCAGCCGATTCGATATCGCCAAGAATGCGCTCCGCCGCTTCGTCCGAGATGACCGGTCCGACATTCGTCGCATCGGCAAGCGGGTCGCCGGTCACCAGACTCTCGATCCGGCTGGCGAGGCGCTCGGTCACTTCGCCGGCGATCGAGGCATCGAGAATTGCGCGACTCGTCGCTGTGCATTTCTGGCCGGAGCTCCACATGGCGCCGGAAACGAGATGGTTGATGGCGTGATCGAGATCGGCGTCAGCGAGCACGATGGCGGGGTTCTTGCCACCGAGTTCCAGCTGGACCTTGCCGCCTCTTCCCGAGACTGCTTTTGAGACCTCGCGGCCGACTTGTTCAGATCCGGTGAAGGAGACTGCCGTGACACGTGGATCGTTGATCAGCGGGTCGCCGACCCCGCTCGCCGAACCGGTCACCAGATTCAGCACGCCCGGCGGCAAACCCGCCTCAGCCAGCGCCTCGACGAAGCGCACAGCCAGCAGGGGAGTGAACGAAGCAGGCTTGAAGACAACGGTGTTCCCAAAAGCCAAAGCCGGCGCGATCTTCCAGGCCGGGATCGCAATCGGGAAGTTCCATGGGGTGATGATCCCGACAACGCCGATCGGTTCACGCACCGTATAGAGCAATGTCGATGGATTCGCGGATGGATAGTGCTCGCCGTCGGGTTGCTGCGCTTCGCCGGCGTAATACCGCAGGATTTGCACAGCCCTGCCGGTTTCACCGATCCCTTCCTTGAGCGTTTTGCCTTCTTCGACCGTCAGCTCGCGACCGATGTCGCTGACCCGGCTGGCGAGAATCTCGGCGGCCTTGTGCAGAATATTGGCCCGCGCGATCGGCGAGGTGCGTCGCCAGGAGCCTCGCGCGTCGTCGGCCGCGGCGACAGCGTCCGCTACATCGTCCGCTCCCGAGGCGGCAAAACTGCCGAGCAGCACGGTTGCATCGGACGGACTCCGGCTTTCGAATGTCTCGCCCGATCGGGCGGGAACCCATTCGCCGCCAATGAAATTCAGGTATTGCTGAGTTTTGGTCATTGAATTACGCGAACCTCCAATCGAAATGTTTCCTCAGGTGACCCTCTGAGCGATGAAATAACAGACGCCGCCCAGCGTGATCAGCAGGATAATGAGCGTACAGCCAACCGCAAATGTGGTGCCGACTCCGACCGTAGATTCATCACTGGTCACATCCGGTTGGGGCGCACCGGTCTCGGCAGGTGATTCTCCCGGAAGCTCAGGCGATTCGCGTTCAGTCACTTCGAGCCGGCTATCCGTCCCATCGCCATTCGCCGTCTTCGAGCACGAACAGGAACCGCTGGAAGTCCTGTTCTGTATCGACCGTCGTCCGCACGATGGCCGACGCCGCAATCGCCGAGTCAAGCTCGACCTCGCCGGCCCGCTCCCAGATGATCGGGACAGCCATTGCTGACTGAATCGTGATCAGGAAGTTCGGATCGTTGCCCATCAATGCATCGCGGAATTCAGTGCTGAGCAGAGCGAGCCACACTTCGGGATCACCGTTCGACCAGCAGGACGTCATCTGAGCGAGGAGATCGTCGATTTCCTGCGTAATGGCCGCGACATCGCCGGCTGGTTCGCTAGTCGATTCGGCCGTTGGTTGCGTGCCTGTCGAACCTCCGCGCGTGCTGGAAACGGGATCATCAGGCGTCAGGAGCTCGTCGACGAGTGCTTCAGGTGAAGCAACGGGCACGATCTCGTCGGAATCCGTCACCTCATCGCCCAGATCAATTGGTTCGACGATACAGGGAATGTACGGCCCGAGTGTCCGCGTCGAGAAGAGCAGTACCCTGCCGGCGCAACCGTCATCGACCGGCACAAGCTGGAGATCATCTCCGTTGCGGGTCCATTCATACGTTCCCGACGAAATATCGTCGCCTGGAATCGTCACCGCAGTGGGATTTGTGCAGGAAACCAGTCCCGACTCATCGGTAAAGGTGATCTGGCTGCCGGAAGAAGTCCATGTGCCGGTCACCAGCAATCCGACATCACGGCGACTGGCGGAATACGAACCATCCTCATTGATGTCGATGATCCAGGTGCCTACATAGTTGTAGCCATCCGCAAGATCGGGCGCCACATCGACGCGCACGATCGTCACGCCGAATTGACCGGTGACCGACTGATCAGTCTGGGCAAGCGCAAGAAAGGGGGCAAACGCCGCGCCAAGCAGGACTGCAAGACTCAGGAGCAGACCGAGGGCTCCGGCGTTTCGACTGGATAACCGGTGTTGTCGTGCCTGAACCATCAAATCCGTGCTCCTTGGCCTGGAACAACCGTCGTCAATGACTTCGCAGGTCCGGTTTGCCTTGCATCTGAAACAAGAGACTGCTGTTGCGCGGAGTCCCGCTATCATTTGACTCAGCATCATGGAGAGTCTAGCATCGCCGGGCAAAGTCAACCCGGTGGCCGAACAATACGAAGGCGTGGAGCGTAGACTATTGTGAGAATGAAACCTGTGCCGCTCTATTCTGTGTTGAAGACGACTTTCAGTCAGGTTCTGGAGCGAACAACCTGACAATGCAGACGGCGGCAAAGAAAGGAACTTCCCGGATGCACCAGGCAATTCCCGCACGACGACGATTCATCCGCCGTGGGCGCGCGAGCCTGATTGCGCTTTCACTCCTGCTGTGTTGCTCGGTCACCTTGCCGTACATCACGGTCAACGCGCAGGAGGAAGAGATTCCGCGCACCGGAGCGCCAATCAGCTCGGGCGGTTTGATGAATCCCTCTCATCAGTTCATGTCGAATGGTGCGCTGATGGCGCTCGATCAGGCGATGGCTTACCGGCTCGCAGAGCCTGATCCCTTTTACGTCTCCGTGGCCGGGGCCAATGCAAACCCCGGGGCTACGAGCAGCGCTCAACAGGTGCCGTTCCGCAATCCGGCCCCCGCTTTCAGCCGTAACCTGTTGATCTCCCGGAATTTCGGCTATTCCCCGTTCCAAACCGAACCGCACATCGCCGTCAACCCGCTCGATCCGGACCACATTGTTGCGGCGCTGATCGACTACAACATGGGATCGACGATGTCGTCCTATGTCAGTTTCGACGGCGGTGAGTTCTGGCAGGGTCCATTCCAGGTGCTCCGTTTTCGTGGAGACTACGCCGGATCCGGCGACCCGGTGCTTGCCTTCGATCGCGACGGCAACCTGTATGTGACGATGCTTTCGACCGGCGTTCGCGATTTCCAGATCGGCACCATCGCTTCGAGCGCGCTGGTGCTGAACATTGCGGTATCGAAGTCGACGGACGGAGGTATGTCCTGGTCGGACACGATACTGGCGTCACCGGGGTTGGCATCCACCGTCAGTCAGGTCGATGAGCGAGGCAAGGAGCGGGGGACGGTTTCGTTTTCCGACCTCGACAAACCATGGATCGCGACTGGACCGAATCCTGACAATCCGGATCAGGACATCATCTACGTTTCATACACCGAATTCGAATCTACCTACACACTGCAGTACGCAGACGAGATCGCCTTCTTTTCAACTCCGTTGCTGGCCACGACAATCAAGGTTGTCGCCTCTGCCGATGGTGGAGCCTCCTGGTCCGATCCGGTGCCGGTGAGTCCGCGGGTGCTCTATGGGTATGGTCTGGCCGGAACGGCGGACCCGACGATGCAGACGCAGGCCGGCGAATCCGGTTTGGCAACTCGCGTGGTCCAGGGATCGCAGGTCGCGGTGATGTCCGATGGCGTGCTTGCGGTCTGCTACTACGATTCCACCGAAGACGGTTCCGATATCGGATTGGCAACCGTGATGGCGGCGACATCGGCGGACGGCGCCAGAACCTTCACCGATCCCGTTCAGACCGGGGTGTTCCGGGAAGTGCCCTACCGCTTCCGCAACGCGGAATTCCGGGTTGGTGCGCTGCCGGCGATGGCGGCCGGACCAAACGGCGAACTGTATATCGTGACAGCCGGCCGGCCGACGGAACGTGCCACTGACGACAGCGATATCTATCTGATGCGGTCGTTCGACGCGGGTCTGACCTGGGACGAGCCGGTGCTCGTGAACCAGGACCGGACCGACGCCGGACAGTTCTTTCCGATGATCGCCGTCTCACCGGATGGCACGATTCATATCATGTGGGGCGACCAGCGGGACGATCCGGTTCGGTTGCGCTACCACATCTACTACACCCAGTCGGTCGATCAGGGCGCCACATTCGGGTTCACGCTGGCCGAGCAGAGCTTTACCGCGCCAGACACCAGAGTCACCGACTTCCCATCGAACCCGATGAAGGGCTTCCCAGGAGGCCGGTTCATCGGCGATTACTTCGGGATCGCCGCAACCGATGAAGATGTGTTCATGGTGTGGGCCGATACTCGGCTTGGCGAGTTTGGCGGGTTCAATCAGCAGATCGGTTTTGCGCGAAAGACAGCTATTGAACCGCCGTCCCTGTTCCTGAGTCCACCATCCGGGTCGGCAGGCCGGATTGTCGATATCCAGGGATTCAATTTCCAGCCTGAGGCCTCGATCACGCTCTACGTGAGTGGCGTCGCCACTGCGTATCTGCGCACCGACAACCAGGGACTCTTCCAGACGAGCATTTACATGCCGTTGACTGGCGAGGGGCCGACCGCGATCACCGCCTACGACGAAACTGGAAATGTGGCGACAGCTTCGTTCTACACCGAGTTTGGCTTCGACTCGCTCCAGGAGTCGCTCGACTCGATCAACGCGCAGCTGGCAGTCACTCCAGAACCGGAGGAGCCACCGATTGCCGGCACGCCGGAAGCAGAGGACTAACCTCCGGCACCCAGGTCGATTTCCGTAACCCGTGGAGGGAATAGCATTGAACGACTTGAGCACACTCCTCCAGGATGTCGCCGCAGGGCGGATTAGCCGCCGTCAGTTTCTCTCGATGGGCGCGGCCCTCGGTGTTTCATCGGGCATGCTGGCTCGTGTCGCCGCATCGCCCGAAATCGCATTTGCCCAGGACGCAGGTCAGGTTGGCGCGGCGACCGACATCCTGACCTTCACCGCCTTCAATGTCGATCAGGCGCCGCTGAATATTCAGAACGGCGACATGGACCTCTATCTGTTCGGGCTGAAGACTGCGGGCGCGCAGAGTCTGGAAGGAGCTGACGGCGTCAGATTGATCAATGCGCCGGCATCGACGCTCTCACTGATTCTCAATCCGGCGCCAGCGCCGCAAGGGGCATTCAATCCATTCTCGGTGCGCGAGATTCGGTACGCGATGCAATCGTTGATCGATCGCGACTTCATCGCCAACGATCTCTATCAGGGTCGCGCGTTGCCGATGATCACCAATATTTCACAGCTCGACTACGATCAACTGACGATCTTTCCTGTTGTCAGCGGGGCGAACATTCGCTATGACCCCGATCTCGCCAACCAGCAGATTGGCGAGGCGATGGAAGCGAACGGCGCCACACTCTCGAACGGTCAGTGGACCTTCAATGGTTCTCCAGTGATGGTCAAAATCGTTACTCGCGTCGAAGACGAGCGCCGCGACATCGGTGATCTCGTGCGGACTGTGCTGGAGCAATCAGGTTTTCAGGTTCAACCAATCTACCAGCAGTTCGGTCCGGCGACCCTTGCGGTCTACGCCAGCGACCCGATGACTTTTCAGTGGCACATCTATACAGAAGGATGGGGCCGGGGAGCGCCGGTTCGCTACGACGATGCCGGCATCAACCAGTTCGCCGCGCCCTGGCTCGGCAACATGCCCGGTTGGCAGGAAGTCGGATTCTGGCAGTACCAGAATGAAGCGCTCGACGACATGGGCAAGCGCCTCTACAGGGGTGAGTTCGGCAGTAAGGAAGAACGCGATACGCTCTACCAGGATATGGTCAAGGCGGCGCTCGATGAGTCTGTCCGCGTTTGGCTCGTGACTGCGTTGCAGAGTTTTCCGGTTAGCTCGGCAATCGAGCATCTGACCGAAGACCTCGTCAGCGGACCACGAAACGCTTTCGCCTTGCGCGGAGCCGAGATTCCCGGCAGCGACACGATTCGAGTTGGGAATCTGTGGGTCTGGACCGAGCGAACGACGTGGAATCCGGTGGGTGGATTCGGCGATGTCTATAGCTCGGACATCTACAAGAACATGGTAGACCCGCCGTTGATCAACCACCCGTTCACAGGATTGCCAACACCGTTCCGTGCCGAATACACCGTTGAGACGGCCGGTCCGGAAGGGGTATTGCCTATCCCCGAGGGCGCCGTGATGTGGGACTCCCTGAACGATGTCTGGGCTCCGGTGTCCCCAGGTTCGAGCGCCAGAAGCAAAGTGACCTTCGACTATTCGAAATATCTGCAGACGTCCTGGCAGCATGGACCGCAGATCACCATGGCAGATGTGGTCTACCCGATCGCGCAAGGCTATGAGATCGCGTTCGATGAAGCCAAGGTGCAGATCGAAACAGCGATGGGCATCACTGCCCGTCCTTTGTATGAGACGTTCAAGGGATATCTCTTCGGTGAATCGACGGTTGAGGTCTACGTCGACTACTGGCATTTCGAAGAAGGGTACATCGCTTCGTATGCTTCTCCCTCCGGTGTATCGACTCCCTGGGAATTGCTCGCCGCGATGGACGACGTCGTCTTCGAGAAACGTCAAGGCGCCTATTCGGATACCGCCGCGGCGCGTTTCTCGGTGCCCTGGATCAGTCTGGTCACCGAGAGCGATGCGCGGCTCGTCCTGCGGTCGATCCAGCAGTTTATGCGTGAAAACCGTATTCCCGCAGGCGTATTTGACATCGGGGGCGTTTCGCTGGTGACGCCGGAAGAAGCGACTGAACGCTATGAAGCGTGTGATGTGTGGTTCGATGACACGAATCTGCTCGTTCTGGCCAACGGTCCGTATCAGCTGACGGCCTACGATCCACCGGCTCAGTTCGCGCAGCTCGATGCCTTCCGGCCGGGGGGGTACCCATTTACTGTCGAAGACTTCCGGTTTGGAACGCCGCCGACGCTGACTATCGAACCTGTGGCGACTCCATCGATTGCCCTCGGCGATGACATCACACTCCAGGTTGCCGTCATTGGTCCCGGCGAACTGTCGTTGCAATACACGTTTATTGATGCGGCAACGGGTCAGGTCCTCGAAACGGGCGCCGCGGCGGGAGATGGCAGCAGCGGATTTACGGTGGCCATTGATCCCGCAGTCAGTGCAACGCTTTTCCCGGGGCTCTACGAACTGTATCTGATCGCCGCGAGCTCGGACATCGCCCAGGTCGCGCAGCAGCGCATCGATCTCGATATCGGCGTCTAGGCGCCGGATTCAATTCATGACTGCCCCTGGCAGAGCCCTCACCGAGCGATGATGAGCATCGTCAAACCACTGGCGATTCGGGCTCTGACGCTCTTTGGCGTGCTCGTGGCGGTGTTGACGCTGCTTGTGATCTCACTCGGAGCCACAGGCTATTCCGACCGGCTCCTGGAAGCGCAGATCAACGAAGAGCTGCGATCGTTTCGCATCGCTTCGGCGCAAACGATTCGTGATCCAGCCGCGCTCGAAACCGCGGTGACGGAGCGCAAGGCCGAGCTGGAGGAGTTCTACGGTCTCGATGAAGAGTGGTGGCGCCGGATGCCGTCCCAGATCTGGAGCGTGCTCACGCTCGATCTGGGCCAGGCGCGTTCGCTTCGCACAACAGACGGCAGCAGCAGCATCAGCGACATCGTGCTGGAGCGGCTACCCAAGACGATGATCCTGCTGACCACCGCATCGATGATCACATCGGTGATCGGGTTGATCGTCGGGGTCCGGATGTCAACGCAGGTTGGCAGTCGGCTCGACCGTTCAGTTGCCTATTTCGCGGCGATTTCGTTCGCTGTACCTGCGTGGTGGCTGGGCATTCTGTTCATCCTCATCTTCGCGTTCAAGCTCGATTGGCTGCCTGCGGGGGGCATGTACAGCTCACCTCCGCCACAGGGGGATTTCGCCCGCATCCTGGACAATCTCAAACACGCCATTCTTCCCGTTTCGACGCTTGTGTTGGTCAGTGTCGGGCCGTACATCTATTCGGTTCGCACGATGACCGTGACCGCGGCGCAGGAGGATCACGTTCAGCTGGCCCGCGCCAAGGGGCTGTCGGAATCGGTTGTTACACGTCGCCACATTCTTCGGGTTGCCGCGCCTCCGATTGTCACTGGTCTCGTTCTTGGGCTGGCCGGTTCGCTCTCAGGTTCGATTCTCACCGAGACGGTCTTCAACTGGCGCGGCATGGGCCGGCTGTATTACGACGCCATCTCCGGCACGCCGGATGAAGCGGTGATCGTGGCGCTGACATTCGTGTTCACGCTGATCTATCTCCTTTGCCGCTTTCTGCTCGATATCCTTTACGTTCTGCTCGATCCACGCGTCAGGTATTGAGCGGCGATGGCTGAATCCGCCCACGTGCTGGAACCGGTTTCACTTCCTCCCCAGGAGGTCGAGGACGACGTTGTTTCCGGCGTCTTTTCGCTGCGCAACATCGGATCGATCTTGTTGTCGAGCTGGTCAGGGCGAATCGGCGTGGCGATGTTTCTCGGTCTGATCGCCATTTCGGTGTATGTGCTTGCGTCTTACCCACGTGACTTTGGCAACGCACGCTGGTCGAATCCGCTCGTCTGGTCGGATAACCCGAAAACGGTCGCTCCCACCTGGACGAGTCTCTGGAATGAGAACGCCGTCGAGCACCAGATCAATGTCCTGACCGAGATGACGGCGTCTGAGGCACGCGGCGCCGCCGAAGTGCGGAGTTACGACGTCTATCTCACCCATGAGGGCAGTGCTCCGCCCCAGTTTCTCTCGGCCACGATCACGGGGGTGATGTATCACGACCGCGCGCCGGTCATCATCATCACCCTCCTTCGGCCGGATGGCGGTGAGATACGTCTTGCGAACATCGCCGTGAGCGCGCCGAGGCCGGGCGAGGAAGCGCCATATCGTCGATTTTTCGATACGCCGGAACGGGTGTTGCTGACACAGGAGGACACGGCCCAGCAATCGATGCAGCAATGGTTCGCGACTGAGTATCCCGACCTACCGATGCCGGCCAACCTGGGGTCTCAGCTCAATGCCGCGTTCTTCGGCATCCCAACCGAGGATGGGTCGATTGAGTCGCTGCCCGGTGAATACACCGTCCGCACGCAATTCGTCGTTGCGAATGCCGAGGATTCGTTGGAAGAGGTCGAGGTGATCTACGGCGGCAACGTGTACGGCTGGATGGGCACCGACTCACTGGGACGCGATCTCTTCGAGGGATTGCTGTACGGGTTCCCGGTAGCGCTGATCATTGCAGCGCTTGCGTCAGTGCTGTCCACGTTGATCGGTGCGTCGCTTGGCATCCTGAGTGGATATGCGGGAGGAAAGACAGATACGATCATTCAGCGGATGGCGGACATTATTTCGAATGTTCCCGTGTTGCCATTGCTGATCTTCCTCGTCTTCATTGTTGGCTCGAATCTCTATCTGATCATCCTGGTGCTCGTCGCGTTCAGCTGGACTGGCCTGACGATTCTGGTGCGCTCAATGGTGCTGCAATTGCGGTCAGGGCAACTCGTCGAGGCGGCGAAGGCGCTCGGCGCGTCGAACGGCCGGATCATGTGGCGCCACATCTTTCCGCAGGTCGCGCCCTTCGTCGTGGCCCAGATGATCTTTTTTGCACCGGGCGCGATTTTGGCCGAGGCCTCGTTGAGCTTCCTCGGCCTCGGTGATCCTTCGATCCCGACCTGGGGGCAGATGCTGGAATCCGGTTTCCGAACCGGGGCGCTCTATGTCGGCTATTGGTGGTGGGTGATTCCGCCGGGAGTACTGATCATTATCACCGCGATGGCCTTCATGCTCCTTGCACTCGGCATGGAACAGGTCGTTGATCCCCGACTCCGGTCACCGAATTAGAAGCGCCTGAAAGACCTACAGACACTTCTGGAGCGCATCAACTAGCCGGTCAATGTCTGATTCGTCGTTGTATGCCTGAAACGATGCCCGCAGGTACGACTGGTCGTTCCACCTGACGTTTGGCAGCTCGATGCGGTAGTCGTCGTACAACTGTGTTTTAAGCGGCAGCGGGTCTTCGACCGGAACTGGAAATGTCGTCATTTGACCGAACCACTGGCACGTATCGGGGCAAATCTGTGGCAATCCGGTGAGCTCGGCGACGCGTCCCCGCGCTTTCGAGGCGAGTTCATGCCCGCGCCGTTGATTCTCGGGCCAGTTGTGTTCGTTCTGAAAGGCGATGGTGGCCGGAATGGCGAGAAATCCCGCAATGTCGCGGGTCCCCTGCCACTCATTGCGCGACACGAATGTGGACGGGGCGAGTGTGCCAGTTCTGCCCCAGCCCCAGCTCACGATCAGCGACTCCACCCAGCCTTGTTCCTCGGGCCTGACATACAGAAATCCGGCGCCCTTCGGGGCGCAGAACCATTTGTGCAGATTGCCGGCATAGATGTCGGCGCCGATATCCTGCAAGTCGAGAGGCAGATGTCCCGGTACGTGAGCGCCGTCGATGATCGTCAGAATACCGTGATCGTGGGCGCGAGCGCAGATTTCCCTGACTGGGAGGATGAGCGCGGTCGGCGACGTGATATGGCTGATGAAGATCGCCTTGGTCCGCTCGGTGACCTTCAACCACAGGGCATCGACAAGCTCACCGCAATCCTCAACGGGCAGATCGATGACATGTTGAACCAGGGTGGCGCCCGACTTGGCCAGCAGCCATTCCCAGGCCATCGTGTTGGCGCCGTATTCGTGATTTGTGGTGAGGACTTCGTCGCCCGGTTCGAGGTCGAGTGAGCGAATCACGACATTGATGCCCCAGGTGGCGTTCATCACCAGGGCTAATGAGTCGGCCGGCGCGTTCAGATATGCGCCAAGCTCTTCCCGGACATGCTCCAGCATCGAATCGACGCGTCTGCCGAGAAATTCGACCGGCTGTCGTTCGAGCTCGAGCTGAAACGCCTGGTACGCCTCAAAAACGGGTTTGGGACAGGCTCCGAAGGAGCCATGGTTGAGAAATGTGACTGCCGGATCGAGAAGAAAATCATCGCGAGTCGCCAGTTTGCTCACGTCGCGGTGTTCTCCTTCTTCACTGGCAAAGGCATGCTCAATCTCCTGCCGCACACAGAACAAAGCGCCTCCAGATGGGTGACACGTGGCAGTATATCGCCGCAGCGGCAAGCATGAAGGAGTGGTTCTCATGGCTCAACAACATGACCGTCCAGTTGCTCTTGTCACTGGTGTGGGTCGCCGGCAAGGGATCGGCGCGGCGATCTGTCGCGAGCTCGCCCGGAACGGTTGGGATGTCTGCTTCACATGGTGGGGAGTGGCGGACCGCGCGAACGCGTGGGGAGACGACGAACGCTTCGGAAACACGTTCGGTGCGGAGCTCGAATCTGTTGGTCGCCGAACTCTGGGAATCGAGGCGGACCTGAGCGACATCGCAACGCCAACACTGCTTGTTTCGCAATGCCGCGAGCGACTCGGGGAGATCAGTCTGCTCGTCAACAACGCCGCCGTCTCTGAGCAGGGCGGGATCGGAGAGGTCACTGCTGCGTCGATCGACCGTCACTTCGCGGTGAATGTGCGGGGCATGTTGCTGCTCACGCAGGAGTACGTGCAGCAGTTCCGTCGTGGTTCAGGCGGACGGATCATCAATCTGACATCCGGGCAATCGCTCGGTCCGATGGCCGGCGAGCTGGCCTATGCCGCATCGAAGGGCGCGGTTGAGGTGCTCACGACGTCTCTGGCTCCGGCGCTGATGTCGCGCGGCATCACGATCAACGCCATCAATCCAGGTCCGACCGACAACGGCTGGATGTCGGACGATGTGCGCGCAGCTCTTCTCAAGCACGCCCCTGCCGGACGGCTGAGTACCGCTGAAGATGCCGCGCGGCTCGTGGCCTTTCTCGCTTCACCAGAGGGAGAGTGGATCACCGGCCAGATCATTCACTCAGAAGGCGGCTTTCGGCGGGGTTGAGCCGGCTATGCGTGCCAGCCGTTCTCGCCGAGACCAATGCCGATGTACGTCAGGCCCTCTTTGGCGGCGCGATTGCGGTCGAGGATGTTACGGCCGTCGAAGATCACGTCGTGACTGATCTGTGCGGCGATCTGAGCATAGTCCGGCATCTGGAACTCCCGCCATTCGGTGCAGATGGCAAGCGCGTTGGCGCCGGAAAGCGCATCCTCGGCATCTGAGGTCAAGACGAGCTGGCCTGAGGCAAGTTGCGCCGGATAGAGCCGCGCTGCTTCGTACATTGCGGCCGGATCATATGCCCGGACTCGTGCACCGGCATCCCAGAGCGACTCCATCAGTGTCCGGCTGGGCGCTTCGCGCATATCATCGGTGTTTGGCTTGAAACTGAGTCCCCATACCGCGATCGTCGTTCCCTCGAGTTGATGCTCGAAGAAGGAATCGATTTTCTGAAAGAGCAGATCCTTTTGCCGTTCGTTTACGTCGTTGACAGCGCGAAGGAGTTGTGCGTCGTATCCAGCCCGACGGGCCTCGCTCTCGATCGACTGCACATCCTTCGGAAAGCAGGAACCACCGTATCCGGCGCCCGGATAGATGAACGAGTAACCGATGCGCGGATCGGACCCGATGCCGACCCGGACATTCTCGATATCGACGCCAATCCGCTCTGCGATATTCGCCATCTCGTTCATGAAGCTGATCTTGGTGGCCAATATCGCGTTCGCCGCGTATTTGGTGAATTCCGACGACCGGCGGTCCATGACCATCAACCGATTGTGATTGCGGTTGAACGGCGCATAGAGCTCACGCATCACGGCGATGGCCGTTTCGCTGTCGGATCCGACGATTATCCGGTCCGGCTTCTGGAAGTCCTGCATCGCGGCACCTTCCTTCAGGAACTCCGGATTGGAGACGACCTCGACCGCGAACTCGACCTCACGAGATACCAGCTCCCGATCGATCAGCGCCTGGACGCGCTCTCCGGTGCCCACAGGAACTGTCGATTTGTTGACCACCACCGCATCGTGATTAAGGTGCTTGCCAATCGTCCTGGCAACGCTTTCGACCGCGGAGAGATCGGACGACCCATCCGGGAGTGGGGGAGTGCCGACGCAGATGAACATGACCTCGCCATGGGCGATCGCGGTTGCTGCGTCGGTCGTGAAGCTCAGTCGCCCGGCGCGCTGATTGGCGTTCATCGTCTCTTTCAGACGCGGCTCATAGATCGGACATTCACCCGATTGCAGCAAGGCAACCCGGTCAGCGTCGATATCGACGCAAACGACTTCGTTGCCCGCGGCAGCGAAGCATGTGCCGGTGACGAGGCCGACATATCCTGTTCCGAAAAGCGTGAGCTGCACGAGGACGGTCCTTTTGAAAACACGAAATTGGGGATGCGGCTGCGGTGATTCGTAGCCGAACGCCGAAGTATACGACGCGGTGTTTCGGCTTCTACTGCCAGCTGGAAACCAGTGCCTCGAGTGGCAGACGTGGTCGGCGCACGGGGTCCTTCCCGGCGCGGCCAATGGGTATCAGGGCGTGAGGGATGAGTTCCGGATCGAGACCCAGCGTTTCACGAACGAGGTCGGGACAGAAAAGCGGCGCACACATCCAGCCCGCATCGTAGCCGGACGCATAGACCGACAGGAGTAGATTCTGGATTGCCGATCCCAGACTCTGAATGGCCATCGTCGTCTCGGCCCGTTGGCGTAGCTCGTCCGGATAGACGTCGAGATCGGCAAGATAGAGGCAAGCGAGCACGAGCACCGGTGCGTCGATGAGTCGTGCTTTTCCCTTTTCCAGCCGAACCTGAACGACCCATTCGTCCTGACCATCGAGTTCCAATTGCCGCCGCCAGTCCGCGGCCATGGCGTCGGCAAGATGTCGCCGGCGATCGGCGGATTCGATCACGGCAATTCGCCACGGTTGCCGGCCGTGCGGTGAGGGCGCCCAACCTGCAGCGAGGATGGCCGTCTCGATCACCTCTCTGGGTACAGGTTCGGGAAGGAACGCGCGCACCGATCTCCTGCCTGGCAAGAGGTCGGCGAGCACGTTTGATCGTTCGTTTGGCAGCACCGGTGCTGGCGCGTCGATCATGGCGCGAGCGTCGCGATCAGGTAGTCGTCCGCCCGTTGTGTCCAGTCCGGCACGCCAGTCTGCTGACCAGTTGCCGACGTCAGGCTGTAGAGGTAGATCGCGGCCGGTTCATCGTGCAACACGCGACCAAGTTCCAGTCCAATCGCCGCGCGAGCATCAGGGTCGGATTCGGTGGCAAAGGCATCGATCAGTTCCTGGACGTTCGGATTATCGTGCCGGGAGAGAAATCCGGTGTTCGACACGACGAGGCTCAGCAGCGTGTGCGGATCGAAGAGCGGCCGCCACGATGCAAAGCGCAATGGCGACGCTGCTGGATCGGTACCCAACCAGTAATCGCCTGAGTTGAAGAGCGCCAGCTCGATGCGATTCACCGTGGTCCGGATGCCAGCGTCGGTGAGCATTCCGGCGATCGCCTCGACGATATCGGCGCGTTCAGTGATGGTGGCGTCGATCGACGTCTCGAAGCCATCCGGATAGCCAGCTTCTGAGAGAAGATGCCGGGCCATATCGGGATCATAGGCATAGGGCGCCAGTCCGGGATCGTAGCCGAGTCCGCCAGGGACAAAGAAGTTCGCGAGCGGTTCACCCTGACCGGCAAGCAGCGCATCGATGATCGCCTCGACGTCGACCGCGAAGTTCAGGGCCTGGCGGACGCGAACGTCGGAGAACGGTTCGACATCGGTCGGTATGCGAATGAACGCGCAACCAGAAATCGGTGTCTGTAAGACTGAGTCGCCATTGTCTTCGACCGCACTGATCTGATCGATCGGAACATTGCGAACGATTTGCGCCGTGCCGGAGAGAAGATCCGCAACTCGGGTGGTCGCGTCGGCGACGAACCGGTAGTCGACCTGTCCCGCCACCGGCACACCCTTGGCACTCTCCGTCGGGTAGTCTGGATTCGCCGTCAGAGATATGCGGTCGCCGGAGGTCAACGATTCGAACTGATACGGACCAGTACCGACCGGCGTAGCAAAGAAGTCGGCATCCTTCGACGCCTCGGGCGGAATCAGGCAGAACCAGGCGGCAATCTGGGCGGGAAGCCAGGGAGCAGGAGCTGAGAGGCGCAGATTGGCGGTATGGTCATCGATCGTTTCGACCGATTCGATGACCGCGAAATTGGCCGCCACCTGGGATGCCGTCTCTTCGGCCGTGATGTGCGCCAGTGTCGCCTCGATCGAACGGGTGTCGAGTGGTTCCCCGTTGTGAAAGGTGATTCCTTGCCGTAGCGTCACCTGGTACGTTAGCGGATCGATCAACTCGAACGATTCCGCCACCAGTGGCAGGAGGGCGCCGTCCGGCCCGTATTGAAGCAGCGAATCGAAAATGCTGTGGATTACCGACCACCCATCGGCATCGTAAGTTCTGGCCGGATCGAGCGTTGCGGGTTCCGTCCCCAGATCGATGACAAGTGATTCGGTTCGCTCTTCCTGGGCGAACGTCACGGGGAGTTTGGCCAACGCCAGCGCGGCGCTCATTCCTGCTCCCGTGGCCAGCAACGACCTTCGAGTGAGTCCCGTTCCGGGCAACATTTGACGCATAACGAATGTCACTTTCTACGCCAGATCACAGGCGCGAGTCGCGAACGCGAGGATCGAGCTGGCGACGCAGTCCGTCGCCAGTCAGATTGAGCGCAAGAACAGTCAGGGCAATCGCCAATCCGGGCAAAGCTGGAACCCACCATGCAGCGAGCATCGCTTCTCTACCTTGGGAGACCATTCCTCCCAGGGTGATCGTTTCATTCGGAACACCGAGACCCAGATAGCTCAGCGCTGCTTCAAACAGGATCACGGCCGCAATTTGCTGTGTGGCGATCACAATGACCGGACCGCTGGCGTTTGGCAGCAGGTGCTTGCGGGCGATCCACAAACGCCCGCCGCCGATCGATCGGCTGGAATCGACAAAGGGCGCATTCAAGAGCGTACGAGTCGTCAGTCTGACGACTCGCTGGTAGGCGGTCCAGCCGGTGCATGCGAGAACACCGATCACCACGCCGACGCCCGGATCGAAGATTGCTGCTGCCGCTATCGCCAAAATGATCGAAGGAACGGCGATTTGCACATTCACCAAAAACGTAACCAGCCGGTCGAACAGCGGTCCAGATGTGGCTGACAAGACTCCGAGGATCACGCCGGAAATGCCCGCGATCAGCGTGACGGCGATGCCGATCGCCAGCGAATACCGCATGCCGACCGCCATCCGCACGAAGATGTCCCGGCCGAGCTGATCGGTCCCAAATGGATGATCGAGCGTCCCTCCAAACAGCAACGGCGGCGCGAAACGCGCTGAAAGATTCTGTTGCTGAGCGTCCGCATCGACCAGTAACGGACCAATGAGCGCAAAGAGGATGAGCAGCGCAATCAGCAACAGACCACAGCCCAACGCAGCAGACCACCGACGGCGCGACCGCTGTCGCCGACCTGAAAAAGTGCTGTCATTCCGAGCGGAACGGAGCGCAGCGGAGTGCAGTCGAGGAATCTCCCGCCGCAGCGGAAGGTCCCCGGCAACGTCGCCTCCACCCCGAACAAGAGATTCTTCGCTGCGCTCAGAATGACGGAACAATGGATAGGCACGCACAGACTCTTTAACCATCGTGGCAACCATCACCGTGCCCCTGCATGTGTATTGGTCTGCCGCAACCGCGGATCGACCGCGAGGGCCAACATGTCCGCGGCCAGATTCGCCAGCACGATGAAAAAGGCGGTGCACGTGACGAACATCAGCACAACCGGCAGATCGCGATTGGAGACCGACTGCAAGGCGAGTTGACCTGCACCCGGATACGCGAAAACTGACTCCACAACAACCGACCCGCCGAGCAGGAACCCGGCGAGTACCCCGGCGTAGGCAATCGGCGCGACCGCGGCGTTTTTCGTGACATGCGAAACGAGCACGGCTGACTCGGCAAGTCCTTTCGCCCGCGTGGTGCGGACGAAATCCTGCGCGTATGCCTCTTCGATCGAGGCCCGAATCATCCGAAGAAGCACGGCAGTCGGGTAAGCGGCCAGCGTTAGCACCGGCAGAACCATCGAGAGAGCGCCCTCTCGTCCGGAAGAGGGCGTCCAGCCGAGACGAACGGAAACGATCATGATCAGCAACGTGCCGAGCCAGAAAGCGGGAATCGCCTGTCCTGCCAGCGAGACCAGATGGGAAAGTGCATCGAATACGCCGCCCGGACGCGTTCCGGCCAACACGCCGAGTGTCGACGCAACGACAACAGCCACCAGCAGAGCAAGCGAGACAAGCTCGAGCGTCGCGGGCAAGCGGTCGAACACGACCTCCCGCGCCGGTTGATCGTATCGCCAGGAAACGCCGAAATCCCCCTGCACGGCGTTGGAGACGAAATGTGCGTACTGGCGCCCGACAGGTTCGTCCAGTC
This sequence comes from uncultured Sphaerobacteraceae bacterium, assembly GCA_964461025.1. Classification (GTDB taxonomy): domain Bacteria; phylum Chloroflexota; class Chloroflexia; order Thermomicrobiales; family UBA6265; genus JAHBVL01. Next base: position 20,102 of record CAYWSE010000042.1, read on the forward strand.
CATACCGTTCGCGCAGCGCGGCGACATCGGCGGGATCGCTACCGGGCGGAACCAGTGCATCGGCGGGATCGCCTGCCACGTGCAGCATGGCAAACACGATCGTGACCACCGCGAGGAGCACGGCGGCCATCGATGCGAGCTGGTAGAGAATTCGTGCAAACATTCCGGCGTCCGAATCCAAGACAACAAAAAACCCGAAGGTTGCGACCTTCGGGTAGCGTTATTCGGAATGCGAACGCACGAACACGGCAATCCCCGACTGCCGGTTCACACGCCTTCTCCCATCCGGACTCTACCGTCGGCTCCGGAATTTCACCGGATCGTGCAACCAGAGACTTCTGGCCGCTCGCGGGCTCTCACCGCCGGTCGGGACTTGGCCAACATAGTGCGTGGCCTCACCCAAACCCCGAAGGCTTATTGACCAAGAGGTTAGCCAATCGCGGCTCAGGCGTCAATATGCAGAACGACACAATCCCCTAAACACGATCGACAAATCCAATACACACTCGCTCCGCCTACGCCCACTTGAGCGCCGGGATCACCTGCTTCCCGTACGCCTCGATGAAGGCTTCCTGGTCGCGATTGACGTTGTGGATGATCACCTCGGTGAAGCCGAGGTCGATGAAGTGCTGAACGTAGTCGCGATGTTTGTCGAGATCGGCGGTCATCAGCACGCGATTCTTGAAATGCTTCGGTTCGACGAGCTTGGCCATCGCTTCGAAATCTTCTGGGTTGCGTATGTCCCCCTTCGGAAAGGCCATACCGCCGTTCGGCCAGTCACGCACCGCCGATTCGATTGCCTCGTCATCCGACGCGGCGAACGAGACCTTCAGCTGAATGATCTTGGGCAAGGCGGAAATATCCTTGCCCGCCTCAGTCGCGCCCTTCTCGAAGCGTTCCATCAGCATTTTCAGCTTTTCATCCGCCGCGCCAACCGTGATCAGGCCGTCGGTCATTTTGCCGGTCCGGTACGACTGAATCGGTCCCGCGGTCGCCACATAGATCGGTGGGGGATTCTCCGGCATGGTGTAGATCTTCGCGCTCTCGACCCGAAAGTGCTCTGAGCGGTACTTCACGACCTTGCCCGTGAAAAGCTTCTGAATGATCTCGATCGACTCGGCTAATCGCTCCAGGCGAACCGGCGCTTCCGGCCAGTACTCGCCCGTGATGTGCTCGTTCAGCGCTTCACCGGCCCCGAGTCCGAGATAGAAGCGGCCCGGGAACATTGCTTCGACTGTTGCCGCGGCCTGGGCCAGAACTGCCGGATGATACCGGTACCCAGGGGGCGTCACCCCGGTGCCAAAGCGAAGTTTGGTCTCGATGCCGAGCGCGCCCATCCAGGTCCAGACGAACGCCGAATGCCCTTGCGACGGCACCCAGGGATGAAAGTGGTCGGACGCCATGACCGACTCGAACCCGTTCACTTCCGCGAGTTTGGCATACGTGAGGAGATCGGTCGGATGAAACTGTTCAAAACTTGCCGCGTAACCAACACTGCCCAATGGAGATTCCTTTCAATGATCAGTTGACCCGCTGCGTTCAGCCTACCAAACGGCCACACATCTCGCGATAGATCAAGGTTCAGGGGAAGAAATTTCGCTCCGGCGGCATCACCAGATCATGTCCGGTTCCATGGAGCGACGCCGTTGGCGGACGATACCCACGGATCAACGTAACCGGCCGTTTCTCCAGCTTGTGCTGCACGAGCTCCGCCGCCGACGCCAGCTCATCCGCGACCGCCACGACGGTGACATGAAGCTCGTATCCGGCATGGTCCTGGTGTCCGCGATAATCGGCCAGTGGGGCGATTCCGGCGACACCAATCGCCACATTGACGATGCCATTGCGCCAGGGACGTCCGAACGAATCGGAAATGATGACGCCTGCTTCGACGCCGAAGCGCTCGGCAAGGCGCGCCCGGAGGCTCGCAGCTGACGCATCCGGATCGACTGGCAGAAGACAGACCATCGCCTCAGCAGCATTTGAGGCATCGACGCCGGCGTTGGCGCAGATGAAGCCGTGGCGGGTTTCCGCGATGAGCACACCGCGATCCATGCGCACGATGCGGGAGGACTCCTGCAATGCCGCTTCGACTTGGCGAGGGTCCTTGTTGGAAGCCTCCGCGAAACGCCGGGCGAGATCAGATGGCGCAAACGAATCGAGTGGAACGAGCCGGCCCTCTGCTTTGGAGACAACTTTGTGCGTCACGACGAGGATGTCGTCCTCGTGCAGTCCGAGCGCTGAAGCATCGATGGCATCGCCGATCAGGCGGGCCAGGTCGTCACCGGCGACGACTTCCGGCAGGCGGGGGAGTCCGACCAGTCGAACTTCGGACGTGTTCACGGCATCATCGGCAGGCAACGACGCCTCGCTCTCCGACTAGGTCGCGTGAATCGATCAGCCGCAAATCGCTGAGATCGGACGGGGTGTCGAGATCGAAGGAGATCCCCATGGCGACTGCAGTTGCGGCATCGAGACCAAGTCTGTGCGCTTCGTTGAGATGCAAGCGGAAACTGTCCGGGCCAAAGTGATAGACGAACTCTCCGTGCGTCGCGTCGATACGCTGCATCAGTCCATTCGTGCCGCTTCGGTGCCGGTCGGGCGCCACGACTACGGGGGCGTCGCGCCGCAAGAGATTCTCGATGTCATTCGCCCGCAACAGTGGCAGGTCGGCGGGAATCACGACGATTGTTCGCGACCTGCGGCCGAGCGCGAATGTTGTTGCTTGCGACAACGCTGCATTGAGGCCGCGTTCCCGATCAGGCTGTCGCAACAGCGTGAGTTTGCCATCGAACGTCCCCTCCAACTCGGCGATAGCATCGTCGTCTGGTGTGATCACGATCACCCTGGGAGCCGAACGAACCTCGAGCGCGGCCCGGACGACGCCAAAGAGCATCCGGTGGTTCAGTGCCGAACGGTCCAGTGGTTCGAGCACGGTCGAGAGCCGGGATTTGCCGTCTCTCAGCGACCGAAATGGAATGATGATGGCTTCTGAACTCATGCAGGGGCTCGATCAATTGTTGATGCGAACTCGATGACCTCACCCGCCAACCTGGCGCGATCGGCGACATTGCTCATGATGGTATCCGTGACAAGGACATCGATGCCAAGTTCGCTTATCTCAGCGGCGATGTCGCGATCTGCGTGGTCGATCACCATGCCGTCGATGAATTCTGCATAGATTCTGGCCACCCCGAGTGCCGAAGACTCGTGACCAAGCGATGTCAGCATACGGTCAGCTGGACCCTTTAGCGCTTTGCCGCCAATGATCGGACTCACTGCCACCCGGATCGCCGGTGTCGTACGGAGCGCATCCCCATACCCCGGAACAGCGATTATCGGACCAATGCTGACGATTGGATTCGATGGATTGATGACCAGCAACGAGGCATGTGCGATTGCTTCCAATGCCGGCGGGTTAGCGGTCGCCTCCGCAGCGCCCTGGAACGTGACGCCGAGAACGTCATCCTGCTGCTGGCGGCGAACGAAGTAGTCCTGAAACGCCAGGGTGCCATCGATGGTCTGCACCAACGTCGCGACGGGATCGTCGGTCATCGGCATCACCACCGGGCCGACCGCGAGGGCATTACACAATTCGCTGGTCACGTCAGTCAGGGTACGTCCATGCGTCAATCCCGCAGTGCGCATGATGTGGGTAGCGAAATCCTGGTCTCCGAGGAGAAACCAGCTCTCGCCGCCGCGGTTGCGTATGGCATCGAGCACGTTCGTCGTATCGCCGACGATGCCCCAACCAGTCGCCGGATTCGCGATGCCGCCCAAGGTGTAGACGACGGTATCGAGGTCCGGACAAATCCGCAGACCCAGATGGTCGAAGTCATCGGCGGTGTTGACCACGATCGTATAGTCGCCGGATTCGACGATCGCCGCGAATCCTTCCGCGAGTTTCGCTCCGCCAACGCCGCCGGCCAAAGAGACGATGCTCATGCCCACAATTTGTCTGCCTGCGCTAGTTGAAGCCGTTGGCAATGATCGATTCGGGAATGAAGGTCATCACGATGCGATGCTGTTTGGCGAATTCGTCTCGCATCAGTTCGCTGGCTTTCTCAGGTCCTTCATACCGTTCCGTCATCACCAGCATGTCGGCGATGCCCTTTTCCTTGTCGAAGTCTATGTCGATCCGACCCGTGATTGACAGATACCGCTGACCGTCCTCGATGCAAAACGAAGCCCGGTTGTCCTGTTCGAGATTGAGCGGTTTGCGCCGGCCCTTTCGCGTGTTCATGATGATGGCGTCGCCATCACGCCGGTACCACATCACCGTCTGATGGATCGTCCCATCGGGATTCGTTGTGGCCAGCACGGCAAACCGAGGCTCATCGAGGAATGCCCTGATCTCTTGACTCAACTGCACAGTCCGTTGCTCCATGTGTTTTGCTTCACCATGACATTGGGCGTCAATGCCCTTCACAGTGCTGAGACAATACCATCCTGACGGAGAATCACGTTTGGGTGGGCCGACCGCCCGGCCACGACACACTGGAAACGCGCCAATGAGCAAACCGGGGAACCACGGCGAAGTATTGGTATTGGCGATCGACATCGGATCGTCCTCAGTGCGCGCGATGGTTTTCGATACCGCCGCGCGTGCTTTGCCCGGGCACGCGGCGCAAATTTCGTACGACCTTGACATTTCGGCGGACGGTGGAGTCACGCTCGATCCACGCGTGTTGGTTGATCTCGTCGAGGCGTGTATCGATGAGGTGCTCGCAGCCAGTTTTCCTGGCACTCAATTCAGCGCGGTCGGCGTCTCATGTTTCTGGCACAGCCTGATCGGTCTCGATTACGACGGCGTTCCAGTAACGCCCATCTACCATCTTGCCGACAGTCGCTCGGCCGATATCGTCGATGACCTCAGGCGGGATCACGACGAGGACGACTTCCGGGCGATCGGCGGCACCGTCTTTCATTCCAGTTACTGGCCGGCAAAACTGCTCTGGCTGCAACAGGCAGAGCCTGAGCTGGTTCGGCATGTGCGGCAATGGACATCCGGCGCGGACTACTTGATGCGCTGCCTGACTGGCGTGCGAACGACCTCCGTCTGCATGGCATCCGGCACCGGAATGCTCGATATCACTGACTGCGAATGGAGCCGTGAGATCGCGGCCCTGGCAAATGTGGAGATCGAGCGGCTTGCCCCGCTGGTCGATCGCGACGAGGCGAGCGAGCTTCCAGGACCCTACGCGGCGCGCTGGCCCGCGTTAGCTGGCGTACCCTGGTTTCCACCACTTGGCGATGGCGCCTGTGCGAACGTCGGTTCAGGAGCTGTGCGGCAAGATCGGATTGCCTTGACGCTGGGCACCACGGGCGCCGTTCGCGTGCTGCAGGAGCAGCGTCCCGGCGAAGCTGTCGAACCGATCGACGGTTTGTGGGTCTACCGGCTCGACCGTCGATCGATCGTTCGCGGCGCTGCGATCACCAACGGCGGCATTTGGACCGATTTCCTGCTGGAGACGTTGAGCAACGGCGATATGCAGGTTTTCGACGATGCCTTCGTGCTGCCTCCGGCCGAACATGGTCTGACCATTCTGCCGTTTCTGGCTGGTGAGCGAGCTCCCATCTGGAACGACCGGGCGCGCGCGGTAATCGCCGGCCTCAATCCGCAGACGACGCCGGCGGAGATCATGCGAGCGGGATTCGAGAGCGTTGGTCATCGCATGCGCCTGATCTACGACCTTCTGACGCCCGCCGTCGAACAGCAGCACATGGTCCTCGCGAATGGCGCTGCGCTGCTCAAATCAGAAGGGTGGCAACAGATTCTGGCCAGTTCGCTCGAGCATGACGTCCGAACGCTGCCTGCTGATCTCGAGGCATCCGCGCGAGGCGCGGCGATCTGCGCCCTCCAGAGTGTGGGCGCTATTGAGGCCCTCGACGATGTCGAAGAATTGTCCGCCCTGGCGCGAATAGTGCATCCAGTTACGCACGAGTCGACGGTATACGCCATCGAGCGGGAGCGGCAGGTGCGTTTGCAAAGACTCCTCTATCCGCAAGGCGGTTCGTGGGACAGTTGAATTTCGGCAATCGGGTGCTAGACTCGGAAATTGGCCCCGGAACGGGGAGCGTTGCACGGTAGAGAGATCGATCGATATGCGTTTGAATCCGAATGTCTTGTTTGTGTTTGCCCATCCTGACGATGAGACATTCCTCTCCGCCGGAACTATGCTCGCGCTGAAAGACACCGGCTCACACGTCGCCGTCGTCTCCGCAACGCGAGGAGAAGAGGGTGAGATCGCTGAAGGCGTTCCGGCGACGAGGGAGAGTCTCGGCGAGTTTCGCGAGGGCGAGCTACGGGCGGCGATGGAAGTGCTTGGTGTCGAGGATATACGGTTCCTCGACTACCGAGATTCCGGCATGGATGGAACCGACACCAACAACGCGGCCGATGCGTTTATGCGGGTGCCGGTGGACGAGGTTGGGCGCCGGATGCTGGCGGTAATCGACGAATTCAGACCTGATCTGGTGATCGGATTCGGGCCTGAAGGCGTGTATCTGCATCCCGATCACATCGCTGCCCACAAGGGCGTCTTCAAGGCACTCGAACTTACTGACAGGGAAGCGGGACACCACCGACCGGATGCGCTGCTCTACGCGACTCCACCACGTGAATGGTTCGTCGAGCTCGGAACGATTGAGGGAAATCCGTTTGCCGAAATGCCACCCGAATTCCTGGCGAAGATGGGTGTTCCAGCTGACGAGCTCACGCATGTCGTTGATGTTCACGCCTACAAAGACCGCATTCTCGAAGCGCTCATGTGTCACGCGTCACAGTTTGGCGCCGGCGACCCGTTTGATTGGTTGCCGCCGCATCTCGAAGAGAAGTTTGTCCGCTACAACCACTATAAGCGCGCTGAATTGCCGTGGGGCGCCGACGTAAACTTGCCCGACATATTCTCGCGACTGAACTGAACAGAGAAAAACTGAGCCGCCTGTCGACTCGACAGGCGGCTCAGGGGGAGAGGGTAGTGACCGATCGAGCGAGCTACTGCTTGATCGCCTGGATATCGAGGTGGATTTTCAGGTCTTCGCCGACCAAAATGCCGCCCGTTTCCAGTGCGACGTTCCAGCCGAGCCCGAAATCCTTGCGATTGATCCTGGTATCGCCTTCGAAGCCGATGATCGAGGTGCCCCAGGGTGATACACCCTCGCCAGTCTTCTCGGCCCTGATTTCAACTTGATTCGTGGTGTTTTGAATCGTCAAGTCACCGATGAGAGTGAATGAGTCTCCGATGCCCGGGACGACCGACCTGCTGGTAAAGGTCATGACTGGAAAGTTGTCGCTATCCAGGAAGTCGGCCGAGCGCAGGTGAGCGTCTCGCTTCTCGTCGCGGGTGTGAACAGAGTCAGTGCGGATTTCAACCTGAACGGATGAATTGGCGAAGTTGGATTCGTCGAGCGTGATCTGGCCAGAAAGATCAGCAAACGATCCCTTGACCGTCGAGATCATCATGTGCTTGACCGAAAACTCGGCATGACTGTGCGATGCATCAATTGTCCAAACGCTCGTTGCGGTGGCCGTGGCCGACATCTCTCACTCCCTTGGTTTCGATCGACTCTCGAAACCTTCCTGTTTCGCAGGCAACTGACCTTACGAAACGTCCTAAAACTTATGTCAGCGTAGTCACTTACGCTATGTGAGCTACTGTAACAAAAGTGGCTAGTGATTGTCAAGGTGCTTACGAAGTGTTAGAATCTTCCTCATGAACGACGAATTGGAGGCCTCTGCAACCTTCTGCCCTCACTACCACCACGCCGTCGAGCTCATCGGCCGGCGATGGACTGGCGCGATTCTTCGCGTCATCTTCGATGGCACGCATCGTTTCTCTGACATCGCCGCGGCGGTGCCGGGACTCAGCGATCGTCTGCTATCGGAGCGACTCAAAGAGCTTGAGCTCGAGGGAATCGTGATCCGCACGGTTTACCCGGATACTCCGGTGCGAATCGAGTACTGTCTCACTGACAAGGGTCGTGACCTCGGTCAGGTGATGGATGATATCGGTCAATGGGCCCACAAGTGGCTGGCCAACCAGGACGGCGTCGACGAGTCCACCGACTCTCTCCAGCCCAGCCTCACGACCACCTGAGCGAGCGGTCGCTCTGAGTTCAACATGCCAGGCGCTGGCCCCAATGCCGCATGAACAGGGGCTGTCATTCCGAGCGAAACGGAGCGCAGCGAAGTGGAGTCGAGGAATCTCCCGCCGCAACGGTGAGCCACCGGCAGCACGGTCTCCTGCCCCGAACAAGGGATTCTTCGCTGTCGCTCAGAATGACATTGTACTTGGTGCGCTGACAGGGCACCTAACGTTGGACGCGCTATTCAGAGTGACGAGGCATCCGTTGCGTACGTGCAGACACGTGCAGAGCGTTCTGCGGATCTAGATCACCGTCAACGCCGGCAGAATGAGCGGACGACTTCGCGATTTCCGGTAGAGCGATCGACCAACGACCTCTCGTGCCCGCCGGGCCAGATAGCCATATTCGGCCGTCGATTTGGTTTGACGCTCGAGTGCTCTTTTCAGCTCGGCCGCTGCCGCATCGAGCGCGGCGCGGTCGATTTCCCGGTCGAGGAGCTTTCCGGTCAGATCAGGCCCAGCGATGAGCTCACTGGTGTCACTGCGAACGACAAAACTCACGATCACCAGCCCCTGCTCTTCAAGATTTTCTGGATCGCGAATGACGAACCTCCCGGCGGCACGGTCGCCGAGCCGGTCGACCAGAACAGAACCTGACTTGACCCTTCGCGGCTGCGTGACGCGGTCCTTCGTGAATTCGAGCACACCACCGATCTCCGGGAAGAAGACCCGCTCCGCGGGAATGCCTGCTTTGCCCGCGAGATCGCGATACAGCGACATATGGCGATATTCGCCATGGATCGGAACAACGAAACGGGGTTTAACGAGCCTGATCATCTTCTCCAGTTCATCGCGTGCGGCGTGACCGGAAACATGGACGCCCCGGTCAATTCCGCTGTAGACGACCTTGGCGCCCCGGCGAAAGAGATTGTCGATCGTGCGCGACACCGTCTCCTCATTGCCTGGCACCGGCGTCGCGGAAACGATCACAACGTCATTCGCAGACACGCGAATCTTCGGATGCTCGTTCATGGCGATGCGGGAAAGCGCCGCGGCCGGTTCACCCTGACTACCGGTGACCACCAGCAGCCGCCGGTTCGGCGGCAGTTTCATCGCATCGTCCAGCGGTACAAGGAGTCCCGGTCTCGGTTTCAGGTATTCGAGCTCTCGGGCGACTTCAGCACTCTGCTCCATGCTGCGGCCGGAGACTGCCACGACTCTACCGTTTGCGTCGGCGGCATCGAGCGCCATCTTGAGCCGGCTGATGTTCGATGCAAAGCTGGCCAGGATGACCTGTCCTCTGGCCTGCTTCACGACATTCAGAATTTTCTCGTAAACCACGCGTTCAGATGGGGTCGATCCTTCGCTTTCGACTCGTACCGTGTCCGACATGAGCACGAGAACGCCCTCATTGCCAATCCGCTCCAGACGTCGCTCGTCGGTCGGTTTCCCCATCACGGGCGTCGGGTCAAATTTGAAGTCGGCCGTATCGACGATCGTGCCGATCGGCGTGTGAATCGCGATCGCATTCGTATCGGGGATCGAATGGGTGACGTGCACGAACTCCGCCGAAAGCTTGCCGAAGTTGACTCGCTGGCCATCTTTCACCACCTTCAACTCGACCATCTTTTCGCAGCGATGCTCGCGGAGTTTGGCGTCGATCAGGCCGATAGCCAGCGGTGACCCATAGACGGGGATCTTGCGGTTCGTTTTCAGCTGATGGAGCACGAACGGCAGGCCGCCGATATGGTCTTCATGGCCATGCGTGATCAGAATTGCCTTCAGGTTGTTGATTCGCTCCCGGACATACGAAACGTCAGGCACGACGAGATCGATGGCATGCTGGTCTTCTTCCGGGAATTTGCCGCCGGCGTCGAGGAGAACCAGCTCGTTCTCGAATTCCACGACCGTCGCATTCTTGCCGACTTCGCCGACGCCGCCCATTGGAATGATGCGAACCTTGCCGCGTGGACCGGAGTCCCCGCCGCTCTGAGGCGCCTGTGCCGGCCCCTTGCGGCGGTTGCCCTTGCCGCTTTTCTGCCCAGGTTGCCCGGCCGAAGGGTTCGTTCGAGCTGCCTGGGGAGCGGGTGTTGTCTGGGTCTGCGATTGAGGCTGAGATGTTGAGGGCTTGCGGCGACGTCGGTTTCGTCGCGGTGTTCGCCGGTTTTCGTCCGACGATTGCTCCATTGTTCAGATTCCTTCTTCAAGATGAAACGAGGTGGCGGCAAGGGCCGCACATGTTCTTTCCAGTGTACTCTGCGGGAAGAATCACCAAAGTACCGGGCACTGGGCATCTGAATGCCGTAGCTGCGCACGCTGCGCGCGGCTACGGAGCGGTGTTGGATGCAGGATTCGATCACCGTCAAGGTTGCG
>CAYWSE010000043.1:0-29745 GCA_964461025.1 uncultured Sphaerobacteraceae bacterium
GGCGGCGACCCCGACACCGACGGCGACCGCGACGACAACCCGCACGCCGACGGCAACCGCGACGAACACGCCGGTGCCGCAGATGTCGCCAGTGCTGACGGCAACGCACACGTTCACGCCGACGAGCACCGCGACGCCGACCAGGACGCCAACCGCGACCTCGACGCCAACGAGAACACCGACGACGATCCCCGGTGGGTTCGCACCAGGCGACTATGTGCGCACGAATGTGAACGCGAATCTCCGGGCTGGCGCGGGAACGGGGTTTTCGGTAGTTAGCGTGGTGCCGAGCGGCACGGCGGGTCTGGTGACTGGCTTCCCGATCGCCGCGAATGGATACACCTGGTATCCGGTCCAGATGAGCGGCTTTTCGGCTGGATGGATCGCAGGGTCATTGATGACGAGATTCACGCCTGTCGCGACGTTCACGCCGACGAGGACCGTGACTGCGACGGGAACGGCAACGCTGACACGCACGCCGACGCTTTCGCCGACGGCTGGTCCGAGCCAGACAGCGACCCGCACGCCGACGAGAACGCCAACACGTACACCGACGGTGATTCCGGGCGGATTTGCGCCAGGCGATCAGGTGCGGACGACGGCGTACACGAATCTGCGAGCAGGAGCTGGCACCGGGCAGACTGTACTCGACGTTGTGCCGACAAATACGTCGGGAATGGTTACCGGATTCCCGACGGCGGCGAACGGTTACACCTGGTACCCGGTTTCCATGAATGGCTTCCAGGCTGGATACATCGCTGGTTCGTTGCTGGTGAAGACATCGACCGGACCGACGCCGACCAGGACGCCAACAACGATTCCGGGCGGATTTGCGCCGGGGGCGCTGGTGCATGTGGATGCGGTTTCGCTGAATGTTCGGTCGAGTCCGGGAACGAGTTCGAGCGTGATCGGGCAGGCGCCGTTTGGAACGAATGGCACAGTGACGGGATTCCCGGTCATTCTCGGTGGGTACGACTGGTACCCAGTGACGTTGACCGGCTTCGATCCGGGGTGGGTCGCGGGAGAGTTCCTCGCTGCGGGCGCGCGCGCCGCGGACGAAGAGGAAGAGTCCGGGCCGACGGTTCCGGTGACCCAGGCGCCTGTAGAAACGGCGGAACTGCCGACCGAGATTCCGGCCACGGACGAACCTGAGCCACTGGATACGAGCGCTCCGGCTGCTCCTGAAGGTTCGTGACTGGCGTCACAGTCCGCCCGGGGATGGAATCCCCGACATCGCTTCAGTGATCCGATCGACGCTGCAGGCTGCTTTCTGCTGCGGCGGGAGATGCTTCGACTGCACGTCGCTAAGCTCCGTTCCGCTCAGCATGACGGCGTCTTTCTCATTCTGCGCTGGTGCGAGCGTTCGACATGATGATTGGGGATGACCAGCGGCTCACCCCTGACCTCGGCATGGGTCTCGAAATTCCAGAACCACGACTCGCCCGGTTCGAGGCTACTGATGATCGGATGCCCGGTGGCGTGGAAGTGCCTGGTCGCGTGCTGGATGGGAGAGGTGTCGCAGCATCCGATGTGACCGCGTTCGGCACAGCGGCGTAAGTGGACCCACCAGGCGCCAGTGGCCAGACATTCCTGGCAACCGCTTCCGGACGGCTTTGCGGCTGGATCGATGCCCGCCACTGTGGCCCCTTGTTCGCGCGTTGCTTCGGTCGATAAACCGTAGTCTGCAACAGAGATATGCGGTGTCCAGAGCGAGAGCGCCATAAATGGCGAGGCTACGCAGGGCGAGTATCGCGGCGGAGATCGCCGCTCAGTTGTAATAACGGAATGTTGTTGTATGCGACGACGTTGATGTTCAATTTTCTGTGGGAATCATGTGCGTGTAGGTCCGAAGGATGCGCGATGAATGGCGAGGCTGCGCGATGTGATTATGCCGTGCCGGCGCCGGTGTCCGGCATGTTGACTCAGAATCCTGTTCATTCAAGGCGTCAGCAAGCATTCGTCGCTGGTATCGCCGCCGCCAGGCGGACGAGAAGGGCGAGAGTGGTTAGAATTGCCGCAGAGGGACTGATATTTACTGTCCGAGAGTACATCTCGAACAAGCAAAGAGGAAGGGTTCGTCGCGATGGCCGTGAGTGACGCCGCGCGGGAATGGTCCCGTCAGCAAAGTGAGCGTTTTCAATCCGAGCTTTTCGAGATGCTGCGGATTCCGAGTTTGAGCGGGGACCCGGCATTCGCCGGCGATGTGCGGCGGATGGCCGACTGGCTGGCCAGTCACATGGCTTCGCTGGGACTGGCGAATGTGTCGGTCATGGAGACGGCCGGGCATCCGGTCGTGTATGGAGAGTGGCTGGGAGCCGGCGCCGACGCACCGACGCTTCTGGTCTACGGGCATTACGACGTCGTGCCGGCGGTGATGGAGGATGGATGGAATACCGATCCGTTCGAGCCGGTGGTGATCGACGGCAAGGTCTATGCTCGCGGGTCGACCGACGACAAGGGGCAACTCTTCATTCATGTGAAGGCGCTGGAGGCGTGGCTGGCGACGAACGGAAGCGCGCCGATCAATGTGAAGTTTCTGCTCGAGGGCGAGGAAGAGGTTTCGTCGCCCAATCTCGCCCCATTCATCAAAGAGCATCTGGAGCTGCTGCGTGCCGATGTTTGCGTTATCAGCGACTCGTCGATGACGCGGATCGAAGAGCCGGCAATTACTCATAGTCTGCGCGGGATGACCTACATCGAGGTCGATGTGCAGGGGCCGCGGGAGGATTTGCACAGCGGTTTCTTCGGTGGAGCCACACACAATCCGGCGCTGGCGCTGGCGGAGATCATCACGAAGCTGTTCAACGAGGACAATTCGATCGCGGTGCCGGGGTTCTACGACGATGTGGCGCCACTCTCTGATGCCGACCGGGCGATGATCGAGAAAACGGCGATCTCGGACGCGGAGTTCAAGACGGCCACCGGGGTTCCCGCGGTATGGGGCGACAAGAGCTTTTCGATCAAGGAACGGGTTTCGGCGCGGCCAACGCTTGAGCTCAACGGCATGTGGAGCGGGTACACCGGTCCTGGTCCGAAAACGATCATTCCGCAGTCGGCCGGAGCGAAGATTAGCTGCCGGCTGGTTGGCAATCAGGACCCTCAGCGTATCTGGGAATTGCTGAAGAGCTACATCGAGTCGATCGCGCCGCCGACCGTGAAGGTGTCAGTTTCGCTGCTTTCGACGGGACGGCCGGCGCTCTTCCCGGCGGATTTGCCGGCAATGCAGGCGGCGGTGCGTGCGTATGAGCGCGGCTGGGGGCATACGCCGGTCTTTACCCGCGGCGGCGGGAGCATCCCGATCGTGGCGGATATCGCCGACATGATGGGTATTCCCGTTGTCATGATGGGGTATGGACTCGACAGCGACGGTCTTCATTCGCCAAATGAGCATTACAGCCTGGAGATGTTCGCTCGTGGCATCGAAACAGCCATTGTCTATCTGGAAGAGCTGTCGCAGGTCACGCAATAGGGAGCCGAATGGTTTCGAACGGACTCCTGGCGCATCTCACACCCGAGTCAACGTCATCTGCCGTCTCCACGGGTCATCTACCCCTGCCGGAATATATCCGTGAGCTGATTCGCGAAGCATTCGAACGATTCAAGTCGGTCGACGGCGGGGCGGTTTCGACGGTCTATCCGGCGTTGCAACGGACAAACCCGGAATTGTTCGGCATCAGTTTGCGAGGAACCGACGGCGCCGAGTATTCGGTGGGGGACGCTTTGAGCTCTTTCACCATCATGAGTGTGTCCAAACCGTTTGTTTTCGCGCTGATCTGCCAGGAGGAAGGCGTCGAGGCGAGCCGGGAGAAGCTTGGCGTCAACGCCACCGGGTTCTCGTTCAATTCGGTCATCAGTTTCGAACTCAATCCTCAGCGTGTGACGAATCCGATGGTCAATTCGGGCGCCCTGGCGACGACAAGCCTCGCACCTGGCTCGAGCACGGAAGAAAAGTGGGCGTTCATTCATGAAGGCTTGTCGCGATTCGCCGGTCGCGAATTGACGTTGAACGACGAGGTCTACGCGTCAGCCTCAGTGACGAATCACCGCAATCGGGGCATCGCCAGTTTATTGCACGGATACGAGCGTTTGTACGCCGATCCGATGGAGACGACCGATCTGTACACCCGGCAGTGCTCGCTGGACGTCACCGCGAACGATTTAGGCGTGATGGGCGCGACACTGGCGAATGGTGGAATCAATCCGGTTACCGGGGAACGAGTGGTGGCGGAAGAAGTCTGCGCGCCGGTGCTGGCGGTCATGGCCACGAGTGGTATGTATGAGACTTCGGGCGACTGGCTGTATGAAGTGGGGTTGCCGGGCAAGAGCGGCATTGGCGGCGGCATCGTGATGGTGTCGCCCGGCAAGGGGAGTCTCGGTGTTTTTTCACCTCTGCTCGACGCTGCAGGCAACAGTGTGAGAGGCCAGCTGGTGGCCCGATTTCTCTCAGAACGATTGGGACTTTCGCTCTTTGTGTCCGCGCCGGAAGCGCGGTTGTCTGGAAGTGAGGGGCATACAGCATGAGTGGGCAGTTCGACAGAGAGGTCGAGGAACGGCTACTCCGCTACGTGCAGATCGATACGACGAGCGACGAGCATTCGCCAACGACGCCGAGCACGGAGCGGCAGTTCGACTTGCTGAATCTGCTGGTTGAAGAGTTGAAGGCAATCGGCGTCCAGGATGTTGAGCTGACGAGCTATGGCGCGGTGCTGGGAACGATCCCGGCGACGGTGAAGGCCGATGTGCCGGTGGTGGCGTTTTTGGCGCACGTCGATACGACCGCGGCGTTTCCGGGAGCCAATGTCAAGCCGGTCGTGCACCGGAAGTACAACGGCGGCGAGATTCGCTTTCCGGACAATGCTGAACTGGTGCTTTCGCCAGAACATGATGCCTATCTCGCCGGCAAGGTCGGGGACGATATCGTCACGGCCAGCGGGCTGACACTGCTCGGCGCCGATGACAAAGCGGGTGTGGCGATCGTGATGGCGATGGCGGGTCATCTTGTCGCGCATCCGGAGATCGAGCATGGCACGATCCGGGTTTGCTTCACGCCTGACGAGGAAATTGGACGGGGCGTGCACAAGGATTTGCCCAAGGACCTGAAGGCGGTCGTCGGTTACACGCTGGATGGGGCCGGGCTCGGCGAAGTCGTTTATGAGACGTTTTCCGCCGATCTGGCTGTGGTGCATGTCGAAGGCGTGTCGATCCATCCGGGTCAGGCCAAGGACGCAATGGTCAATGCGCTACATCTGGCGGCGAAGATCATCGATTCCCTGCCGCATGTGACTCGGACGCCGGAAACGACGACGGACCGGGAGGGTTTTCTTCACGTCTATCAGATGTCGGGCAATTCGGCGACGGTCGATCTACGGTTCATTGTCAGAGACTTCGAGCGCGAAGGGCTGGCGGACCTGGGCGGGCTGTTGCAGAAGGTGTGCGACGCGATTCAGGCAGGCGAACCGCGAGCGAAGATCACCTGCACGATCACGCCGCAGTACCGGAACATGCGGTACTGGCTCGAGGAAGACATGCGACCGGTCGATCTGGCCAGAAGAGCGGCGGAGGATCTCGGCATCGAGCATTTCTCGACGCCTACCCGGGGCGGAACGGACGGGTCTCGCCTGACCGAGCTGGGTGTGCCGACGCCGAATCTGTTCACCGGCATGCAGGAAATCCACGGACCGCTCGAATACCAGAGCGTGCAGGATATGTCGCGCGCGACTGAGCTTTGCATCAGGCTGGCGGAATTGTGGGGAGGTGAAGTCTCGAACTAGACACGGCTCATAACGGGAATACCGTCGTTCAGCAGGAATGAGGTGAAAGACATGGCGAGCAACACGGCGGCGCCCGCCGGTGGAGCCGCAGACCCCGAGGCCAGTAGTTCCTTTATGCAGCGTCTTCTGGACGGAGTGGAGCGGGTAGGAAACAAGGTGCCGCATCCGGTGCTGATGTTCCTCTATCTGATCATTGGTGTAATGATCGTTTCAACCGTCCTCGACCTCTTCGACGTCAGCGTTACCGACACTGTGGCAGTGCCTGCTCCCGTGACGATCACTCCGGAATACTACGAAGATACGACCGCGCCAGTGTACGATGTCGAGGCGACTGATTATGCAATGTACGACCCTGATTTCAACATCGAAGAAGTCACGATCCCGATTCGGGGTCTGATTACGGTTGACGGAATCCGGTTCATTTTCGCATCGTTCGTCTCGAACTTTCAGGGCTTTGGCGTCGTCGCGGTGGCCTTCATCGCCATGCTCGGCGCGGGTGCGGCCGAGGGCGCCGGTCTCATGGATGCACTGATCCGCAAGCTCGTCAAGTCGGCGCCGAAGCGGTTGATCACATTTCTGATCGTGCTGGTGGGCGCGCTTTCCAGCGTCGCGTCGGACGCCGGATACCTGATTCTGATTCCGCTGGCGGCTGTTGCCTTCCACTCACTCGGGAGGCATCCACTCGCCGGGATGGCGGCTGGCTTCGCCGGCGTGGCGGCGACATTTGCCGTGAATGTCATTCCGCAGCCAACCGACGCCATGTTGACCGAGATCGCCAACGAGTCGATTGCTCTTGTCGGCGGTGAGCCGATGAGCATTCTGAACGGCTACTACTTTGGTGTCGCGTCGATGCTGCTGATGTGCGTGGTCGCGACGTTCATCACAGAGAAGATGATCGAGCCGCGGCTTGGCCCGTGGAACGACTCGATGATGCCGGTGAGTGATGGTCCGGTGGCCGACGAACCGAAAATCGAAGAAACAGCCGATGCAAAGGGTCTGCGGTACGCGCTGTTCGGATTCCTCGGTGTGCTGGTGGTGATCGTGCTGATGACCGCGCCATCTGGCGCCCCGTTGCGGGACCCGGTGAATGGCGACATTCTGGGCAGGACTCCGTTCATGGACAGCCTGCTCTTCCTGATCGCGCTGGCGTTTCTGGTTTCCGGTGTGGCCTACGGTATCGGAGCTGGAACGGTAACGAGCGCCAACGACGTCATCGCTTCGATCACGAAGACGTTCAATGGATTGGGCGGCCTGGTCTTCATGTTTCTGATGATCTCCCAGTTCATCGCCCATTTCAATTACTCGAACCTGCCAGATTACATTGGGGTAAAGCTGGCCGGATTCCTGGAGAAGGCCGACGTCTCGGCGCTCTTCTTGCTGGTCGCCTTCATCCTGGTGATCTTCCTGCTCGACTTCATCATTCCCGGAGCGGTACCGGCCTGGGCGATTTTCGCGCCGGTCTTTGTCCCGGTATTCTTCCGGCTCGATGTCGCTCCGCAGACGCTGTTGGCGGCATACAGAATCGGCGACTCGCCGGTCAACACGCTGACTCCGCTGATGGTGTACTTCCCGTTCATCGTGATCGTCGCCCAGCGATACAGGAAGGAATCCGGCATCGGTTCTGTGATCGCGCTGATGATTCCGTATGCGGTGATCATGGGAATCGTCTGGATTCTCTTCTTCATTCTGTGGTTCTTGCTGGGGATTCCGCTCGGACCGGGGTATCCGGTCGAGTTCTAGGGAAGAACCCTCACGTCGCGCCCCTCTCCCGCGCGGGAGAGGGGCTTTCTTGTTGCCCGGTTGATGCGGTCGCATCCTGGCGTTGATGTGGTAACATCACAGTGAATATGCTGGATCGATGAGCTGAGGTAACCAAAATGCGGACAACAATCGATATTGACGAGGATGTCCTGATCACCGTAAAGGAAATTGCGATGTCGCGCGGAACGAGTGCTGGGAAGGTTGTTTCCGAACTGACGCGCAAGGCGCTTTTGACTGAGTCGACGGATGAAGTCAAGAATGGCGTTCCGATTTTCCCCAGGCGATCGAACGGCAAGGTAGTAACGATGGAGTTGGTGAACAAGCTGCGAGACGAGGAGTAGTGGCCATTCATCTTCTGGACGTCAATGTCCTTCTTGCCCTATTCGACCCTTATCATTCCCAACATATCGACGCACATAGCTGGTTCGAGCAACATGTTGAAGGCGGATGGGCGACCTGCCCCCTGACTGAGAATGGGTTTGTGAGGATCAGCAGTAGTCCTACGTATCCAACCCAGCCAGGCAACGCGGCCGAAGTTACCACCAGGCTTGAACGATTCTGTGGCGATCCGAATCATGTCTTCTGGCCCGCCGATGTTCGGATCGGTGAACTGCTGAATCCTCATTCGCTCGTCTTGCATAAGCATGTAACAGATCTGTACCTGGTTGGTCTGGCGAGACATCATGGCGGCAAGCTGGCGACCTTCGATCGACGGATACCGGCGAACCTCATCGCTGGCCAGGGCGCCGTAACGCTCATTCCACTCTCGGGCTCGTAGTGCAAAGGCGGAGTGAATCTCCGCTTGGACTCTTTATGTGTTCTGCTCCACCGACACATGGTGACCGTACTGAAACAGTGGATCGGCGCTGTCGCGGGGGGCATCGGGGAGTTGGGCCTCGACGGCGGCGAGAGATGACGGCAGTTCGAAGGGGAGGCGGGCTGCCGGGGTCGAGTTGCCGAAGATGATGTCGAGCAGGGCGTTGTCGGAGGCGCCGAACGAGCCGAGCAGGACCGTCGCCGCGGCGGCGATTTCGGGCATGACGGCCGGTCGCTCGAGATAGACATCGACGATGAGGGGCTTCTGCGCTGCAATCTTTTCGATCCGTGCGATTGTGACCGGATCGAATGCGAGAGAACCGGAGTGGAACAGCGACTCGAGCGGATATTGATCTCGCGGTTCGAATGGCGCTTGCAGCCGAACAATGGCTACATCCGCGTTCTCCAGATCGCCGGCAACGGTCGCGTAGGTAGACGCGGTGTCCGGATCGATGCCGTCAAGCCATACTCGGGCATCGGGCGCGAGCGGCAAGAGCGCGTTGTCGGTCTTCAGCAACACGATCGATCGTCGCTGAGCTTCGAATCCTGCGGCGACAAAGGCCGGAACGCCGGCGCGGCTATCGACCGCATCGACGTCGACGTATGGATTGTCGAAAAGACCCAGGCGGAACTTTTCGCGGAGCAGGCGGCGGACTGAGCGATCAATCCGTTCTTCGTCGATGCGACCTGACTCCACCAGGGCGACGATCACTTCAGGGCATGCTTCACCGCCGAACATGTCGACGCCAACATCGAGCGCTTTCGCTGCCCGTTCGGGGATCGAGAGGTGTTCGACGCCCCAGGCTCGCGCAGGAAGGTGCTTGCCCATAATGAATGAGTCGGTGAGGATTCCCCAATCGGCGCAGACGACGCCATCGAAGCCATAGTGCTCGCGCAAGAGTTCGGTGATGATCTGGCGGTTGAATGAGAAGCCGACTTCTTCGAACTCCGTGCCGACCGGCATACCGTAGTAGGGCATGATCTGGCTGGCGCCGGCGGCGAATGCCGCTTCGAATGGCTTCAGGTGGTAGTCGAACATTCCCGCCGGGTAGACCTGCTCGCGCCCATAGGGAAAGTGCGGGTCTTCGCCATCGCGCTGCGGGCCGCCGCCTGGAAAGTGCTTGACCAGGCAGGCGACGCTCTCCGGGCCGAGCTGGGGACCTTGCATGCCGCGAATGAACGCCGCGGTCATCTCAGAGACTAGGTCGGCGTCTTCCCCAAATGTGCCGTTGATGCGGCCCCAGCGAGGTTCCGTTGCCAGATCCGCCTGAGGTCCGAAGACGACGTTGAAACCGAGGGCCCTCAGTTCCTGGCGGGCGATATCGGCATACTGCTCGACGAGAGCGCTGTCGCCTGTCGCCGCCAGGCCGACCGGATCGGGCCACTGGGAGAGACCGCGCGTATGGAGCATGCCACCCACCTCTGTGGTTACGGCATGACGTGGGTCGGTGCCCATCGAAAGCGGAATACCGAGCCGCGTGTCTTCCGCCCAGCTTTGGAGCTGGTTGGTCCATTCGGCAATCTCGCGAGGGTCGCCGCCGCCGAAAACGGTGATATGGGTCATCAATGTCTGCTGGATGATCGATTGGGGCTGTTGTTCATCGGTGAGCGGGAAGGGTGGATTGACGAAGGTGACCGGATAGAACATCTGGCCAGCCTTTTCCTCGATGATCATCTGGCTGAGGAGATCGTCGATGCGTTCCTCGATCGGGAGGCCTGGGTCTTCGTACGGATCGAGCTTGCCGTTCTTATTCAGGTCGCGAAACGATGCTGTCTTGGACGTTGACATTCAGGATGCTCCAGGCAGGGAGCTCGATGGTTCCCTGTATGCGCCGCATTGCGCGATTGCAGACAGGCCACAGAATACGACGTTAAACGGACCTCATGAAGTGGACCGGCTATCTGCAACAAAACACACGGATCTGAATGACAATCACGAACACGTCCGACATTGCCAGAGGTGAATCGATGGCAACGGGCGTGAATTTGCTGGCGGACCGCTGAGGGCATTGACGGATCGGTCGCGTTCGGCGACAAGGTACACGAGCTGCGTCAAGCGTGTGATCTGGTTGACAACGGAGAAGAGACGTGTCCAATCGAACGGAATTCGACTACCGAAAAACAGAAGCGGTATCGAGGCAGGGCATGGTTGCGGCGATGCACCCGCTGGCGGCGGAAGCAGGGGCCGAGATTCTCGAACGAGGTGGAAATGCGATCGACGCCGCAGTGGCGACAGGGTTTGCGGTTGGCGTGGTCGAGCCGTACAACAGCGGGCTGGGCGGCATCGCCGTGCTCGTCTACTACGACGCGGAACGAGGCGAATCGATCGCATTCGACGGCACAGCGCCATTGCCGGCAGCGATGCATCCAGGTGTGTTCGAACTTGTCGACGACACAGAGCGCTCCGGCGTCTACCAGTGGCGAGCCGTAAAGAACGACGCCAACAACACCGGCCATCGGTCAGTCGCCGTGCCGGGAATGCCTGCAACGTTGTGCGCCGCGCACGAGCGGTTTGGACGATTGGCTCTCGCCGACGTCATGGCCCCGGCAATTCGACTGGCGGGAGAGGGGTATCCGATCGACTGGAATGTGGCGCATGTCACGGCCATGCACCAAGCGCGATTACACCAGTTCCCAGGTTCGAAGCAAACATTCTTCAAAGAAGATGGGTCGCCGCGCGTGCCCGAGAGTTTTCTGAACGCGGCGGATGTGGTGGTGCAGCCCTGGCTGGCGGAAACGCTGCAACGCATCGCGCGGTTTGGGGCCGATGGCTTCTATCGAGGAGAGACTGCGAAGCTCATCGCTGCCGACATGCGGGAGAACGGTGGGCTGTTGACCGAGGAAGACCTTGCAACGTATCAGGTTCGCGTGTTCGATCAGACGTTGCAGGGGTCGTACGGCGACTACCAGTTGATCGCCTCGCCCGAAACGAATGGGGCGCCGACCACTTTCGAGATGCTGAACATCGTCGAGGGGTTCGGACTCTCGGAGTGGGGACACAACACCACTGGCGCGTTGCACCTGAACATCGAAGCACAACGACGGGCGTTTCTCGATCGCTTTGCGTACCTGGGTGATCCGGCGTTCGCTCCGTCACCGACAGCGGTTGTGGCGTCGAAGCCGTTCGCCGAGACGCGAAGAGCCACGATCGATGTGCGCAACGCAACGCCGGATGCTGTGGCGGGAGACCCGTGGGCGTTTACCGAAGCGACGTCTTCGCCCGATGCGCTGCGATCGGCGCCAGGGGGTGAGGGAAACACCACGCACTTCACTGTGATCGACGACCAACGCAATATGGTGTCGTGCGTCTCGACGCTTGGTTACTATTTTGGGTCCGGAGTGGTTCCGCCAGGAGTTGGCGTGGTGTTGAACAATGGCGTGATGTGGTTCGATCCGGAACCAGGCTCAATTGTCTCCGTGGGACCAGGCAAGCGCATCATGACCGCTGGAACTCCCGTGCTGGCGCTCCGGAATGGGAAACCGTTCCTGGCGATCGGCGCGCCGGGAGGTCGTCGTGTGATCTCCGGTGTGTTTCAGTGCATGCTGAACATCATGGAGTATGGCATGGGGCCCGGAGAGGCGATCGGCGAACCCAGAGTGCATTGTGAAGGATCGAAAGTCGATGTCGATACGCGATTGCCCGAAGCGGTGCTGGATGGACTGCGTGCGCGCGGGCATGAGCTGATTCCGCGCGTCGAGTCGCCGGTGCAGTCGAGTTTCTCCCGACCCAATGCGATCATGGTCGATCCGGAAACCGGCATTTTGCGAGGCGGCGTGACGCCGTTCGGTCCTGCCACGGCGGTCGGCATCTCGTTGTGAAGGGTCCACTCAGCGACATCCGCGTTCTGGCGATTTCGCAGTTCGGGGCGGGTCCGTTTGGGATGATGCAGCTGGCTGACCTTGGCGCTGAGATGATCAAGATCGAGGATCCGGCGACAGGCGGCGACATCGGCCGCTGGGTGGAGCCGGGCGCGATTGGCGGCGACAGTCTCTATTACCAGTCGTTCAACCGAAACACGAAAAGCGTGACGCTGAATCTCCGTCATCCGGACGGAATGGCGGTCTTTCGCGAGCTGGTGAAGCATGCCGACGCCGTATTCAACAACCTGCGGGGAGATCAGCCAGCCGCACTCGGACTGATGTACGACGATCTGAAGGAGATCAATCCAGCGATCGTCTGTGTGTCGCTGAGCGGCTTTGGACTGACTGGTCCGAGGGCTGCGGAGCCGGGATACGACTATCTGTTGCAGGCGTATGCCGGACTGATGTCCCTGACCGGGGCGCCGGATGGTCCTCCGGAACGAGCCGGAGTTTCGATGGTTGATTTTGCCGGCGGCATGGCGGCGGCGTTGGGGTTGATCGCCGGTGTGCATCAGGCACGCGTGACAGGTGAGGGATGCGATGTCGATGTCGGGTTGCTCGACGCGGCGATCAGTCTGCTCAACTATCTGGCGGTGTGGACGCTCAACTCGGGTTACCGGCCCCAGCGGATGCCCAATTCGTCTCACCCAACCCTCTACCCATCGCAGGTCTTTCAGACGAGCGATGGCTATCTGGTGGTGATGTGCGCCAAGGAGAAGTTCTGGGTCAATCTGGTGACGGCGATGGGTCTGCCGGAGCTGGCGAGCGATCCCCGGTTCCGGACCTTTGCCGACCGATTCCAGCATCGAGAGGAGATGGAGACAGCGCTGCAGCAGCGTTTTCTGGAAGAGCCGACGGCGTACTGGCTCGACGTTTTGCGGGGAAAGGCGCCGGTAGCGCCGGTGCAGACGGTCGAGGAAGCGTTGAACGACGAGCAGGTGCTTGCGCGGGAGATGATCGTCGAAGTCGAGCACCCAGCGTTCGGAACGATCCGGGAGACGGCGTCGGCGGTGCGGTTTCCGGATGCGGGTTTGGAGCATCGGGCGGCGTCGGCGTTGGGAGCGGACACGGAGGAGGTATTGCGGTCGATGCTGGGTTTGAGTGACGCGAGGATTGCGGAGCTGAGGGCTCGTGGGGTGATTTAGCGGGAACGTGGTTGCTGGTGAAGGCAGTTGTGGCTGCGCGGCACGGTGCTTCACTGCGTTCGCGCCGTACCGCTCCGCCACCGGCTGACACGCAGGTCAGCCGGTACGGTGAACTGGGGGCGCGTCGCGACGGGCTGACACCCATTCGACTTCGCTCAGGGCAGGCTCAGGTCAGCCGGTACGGTGAACTGGGGGCGCGTCGCGATCGGTGGGCTCGATGGTTCGCTGGACGGGGGTCAGGAGGGCGGCGTAGATGCCGCCGAGGAAGTGGGAATCGCGGGAGCCGATCAGTTTGGGTGGTTGGTAGCCGGCATTGGCAGCCATGCGTTGCAGGACTCGGAACGTGAAGGGGTGCGGCACCCAGCGAT
Source organism: uncultured Sphaerobacteraceae bacterium (assembly GCA_964461025.1). Taxonomy (GTDB): domain Bacteria; phylum Chloroflexota; class Chloroflexia; order Thermomicrobiales; family UBA6265; genus JAHBVL01. The sequence continues at coordinate 13,723 of CAYWSE010000043.1, forward strand.
TGCCCTGATCGGCGTCGTATTCGACGATGATGACGCGGCCCTCCGGTTTGAGGAGTGAGCGCCATTCGCGCAAGAGGCTGGTCTGTTTGCGGGGATCGACAAAATGGAGTGAGTTGGCGGCGATGATGCCGTCGAGTGGCGGGAGATCGAGCTGGCCAGTCATGTCGTTTGCCTGCACGATGAGATTCGTGTCCGGAAAAATGCGACTGACCTGATCGATCAGCTGGCGGAGAACACCCTGGTTCGAGTCGATGGCGTAGATGCGGACGTCGGGGCCGGCGATGTCGCGCAGCGCGAGGGTGAAGGCGCCATCGCCTGACCCCATATCTGCCCAGACGCCGCCCGGCGTCGCGATTCCCCCGGCAATGAGTCGTACGTGGTCGGCGTGATTCATACTCGTATTGTGAATTGTTGGCGTTGGTTGTGCATTGGAGTGACGAGAGAAGCGCTATGGATTGGCAGACGGCCGTAGTCATTGTGACGATCTCGGTGCTGCTGCTCGGACCGGGGTACTGGTTGTGGCGGGACGCGGCGCGGCATGGCCGCAATCCGTGGATTTGGGTGGCGCTCTATGGGATCGCGGTGGTGCCGCCGACGCGATTGCGGTTCATTCTGGGACCGGCTGTGTTTGCTGCGTGGTTTCTTTTGCGCGATCGCGAGTTTGCGAAGATGCGCAGTGCGAAGCGGATTGCGGCTCATCTCTTTCGCAAGCTTGGCTGAAGAGATTCAGATAGCAGCCCTGAAACAGTCCGTATAGTTGCTCATCCTGAGACATCGCTTCAGTGATTCGATCGATGCTGTGGACTGCTTGCCGCTGCGGCGGGAGATGCTTCGACTGCACTCCGCTGCGCTCCGTTCCGCTCAGCATGACAGCGGCGCTTTCATGACGCTCCGTCGGACAAGCGCCATAAATGGCGAGGCTACGCGTGGCTTTTATGCCGTGCCGGTGCCGGGCCCCCCGGCGTGTTGGCTCAGGAGAAGATGTCCGCGACTGGGATGGCGAGTCCGGGCAGGACGTCGTCACCTGGAACGGTGTCAGCGAGACCGAAGACGCGTGGAGCGTCGCCGGGGGCGTGCGCAACGACTTGCTTCTGATCCGGGTAGACAACCCAGATCAACCTGACTCCGGCTAGTAGGTAGGTGGCGATTTTGCGCTCGATTTCGCCGGGGTTGTTGCTCGGAGAGATGACTTCGACGGCGAGATCGGGGGCAAGCTGAAGATAGCCCTTTCGGTCGTCTGGCAAGCGCGATGCGGCAACGAATGAAACATCCGGCGCAAAGACGGTGTGTTGCCCCGAGTCGAGAACGAACCCAGTCTCCGAGAATACTTTGCCTGCATTGCGGTTCATGACAAAGGCTCTCAACAGCGACCCGATTGCCATCTGGAGCTCGCCATGTTCCCCGCCGGTTGGCGACATAGGAATCAATTCTCCTTCGAACAACTCGAAATCCTGGAGTTCGTCGGTTTGCAGGTTCCAGAGGTCGGTTGCGGTCAGTAGCTTTGTTGTCACCATTAGGATGCGCTCCACCGATCAGACTGTGTTGCTGAGCTGATCTGAATGCTATCCAGCGTAGCAGATCGAGTGCAACCATTACTGCCGGCCTGTGCGACGAGCATCGCAAGCTTTCACAGGAAACTCCCGGAAGGGTCAAAGGGGGTGTCCAGCCAGTGCGTTCATCGTTGGGTTGTGGCGATCTGCCCAGCTGCGAATTGATCTGTTCGCAGGCGACAACGATGAGGATTTGGGAGATGAATGCGAAAACGAACCGGCTGACGTCCGCGGTGGACGATCAATTTTCGCTGGGTCAACCGGTGAACCGGCGGGTCGTGCTGGCAACGTCGGCAAGTGTCGCCGCGGCGGGACTCGCGGCAAAGAAGATGGCCGCATTAGCGCAGGACGACGATGCTGTTTCGCTCGATGAGGTCGAGGTGGCGCCGGTTTGCATGCTGGTCGCGGAAATGACAGAAGGTCCGTATTACCTGGAAGGCGATCTCGTCCGATCCGATGTCACGGAAGGCAAACCTGGTGTGCCTCTTCTCCTGAAGATCAACGTGCAGGACGCGACGGCCTGCGCACCGCTGGCGGGCGCCGCGGTCGATATCTGGCATTGTGATGCGCAGGGGTACTACTCGGGCGTGGCGTCCAACAACCCGGGACCGGGGTCGGACCAGGAGACGGCCAACAAGGTCGCGACGCAGACCTTTCTGCGAGGCGTGCAGTTGACCGATGACGAGGGAAATGCCGAGTTCGTTTCGCTTTATCCCGGTTGGTACACCGGACGCACGGTCCATATTCATATGAAGGTGTATGTCGGAGGCGAAGCCGGCGACGAGTACATCGGCGGAAATACGGCGCATACGGGCCAGCTTTTCTTCGACGACGACGTTTCCGATCAGGTCTATGCCATGGGTGAGGCATATGTGGGTCGTGACAATACGCAGCGGACGCGAAACAGCGACGACAACATTCTGGGGGACCATGGCGACGAGCCGGGATTCATGCTCGATCTGATTCCGATTGTGGAGGGCTCGCTGGCCGACGGATTCATCGGGACGATCTCGCTCGGGGTCGATCCGGCGGCGGTCAACAATGATGGTGGGAATGGTGGCGGCGGTGGACAACAGGGCGGCGGTCCGGGAGGTGATCCACCGCCGTCGCGGTAGGACGGGGTCCGAGGTCTGGGGTTAGGAGTCCGAAGATCGTTGTCTGAAGTTCGTGGGCCGCACAACGAGTGTGCGGGCCATGATCGTTTTCGATGTTCACACCGCGACGGACGCGAGCAGGAGCGTGGCCACGACCAGCACGATCGCGGCGGCGAGCCAAGTTGGCGGAACCGTCGTGGCCGAATCACTGTTGCTGGATGGAACCGGGTTCTGAGACCGAGCGGCCAGACGGTCGAGATCGGCCTGGCGGAGCTGCGCCTGATGAGTCTGCTCAGCCCATTCGGTTGCTGCGGTGGCTTGGAACATATCCACGATCACTGCTCCTCGATGCGGGCTGGTTGCCCGTGCTGTGTGCCTGATTCGAGGATGCCGCGTGGAGAGAGAACGAGACAGGACGAGACCTCACCGAAATCTCACCGAATCCGGGAGTTTTGCCGGTGCTACGATTGACGCGCCCTTTTCGGGATGTTTGCGATGGCTATGAGGATGTCCGATGACCATCTCCGAGCCTGTACAACCTGGCCCGCTGATTCGCCGGTTTCGCGTGGCCAACGGTCTGAGTCAGGAACAGCTGGCCGAGCGTTCGGGACTGAGCGCGCGAGCGGTCAGCGATCTGGAGCGTGGGTTGCGGACGCAGCCCCGCCCGGAAACATTGCGGATGCTCGGAGACGCGCTGGAGCTGGGTCCTGAGGATCGAGATGCGCTTCTTGCGGCGGCCCGGCCCGACTTGCTCCAGCCTACGCCTCAACCTGAGGTCAGAAGAGCAACGAACTCGCTGCCGCGACCGCGGTCAGCGCTGATCGGACGACGCGCCGAGGTGGGCGATGCTCTCGATCGGCTGGGGTCTGGCGCGAAACTCCTGACGCTGACGGGTCCTGGCGGCGTCGGCAAAACGCGAATCGCGCTCGAGATAGCCGGGAGGGCGATCGACGATGCCTCGGTGGCGGCCGTGTTCGTCGATCTTTCGTCCATTTCCGATCACAAAATCGTGCTTTCCGCGATCGCTCAAGCGCTGGGCGTGCACGAGTCGGGTGGTCAGTCGATTCAGGATTCGTTGCTCATTGCGCTTCGTCACAGGAAGCTCCTGCTGGTGCTAGACAACTTCGAGCAGGTTATCGATGCCGCTCCGCAGATCGGCGATTTGATCGCGGCAGCTCACGGGCTGCAGGTTCTGGTGACAAGCCGGGAGGTGCTGCGAATCCGGGAGGAGCAGGAGATCGTAGTCGAGCCTCTGGCACTGCCTCCGGGGGCGGTCGATGATCCGGAGGCGCTGGCGGAGTGCGAGGCGGTGCGGCTTTTCGTCGATGCCGCGGCGGCAACGTCGCCAGGATTCGCGCTCACGGCCGGGAGTGCCGGAGATATCGTGGAGATTTGCCGGAAGCTGGATGGTTTGCCGCTGGCGATCGAGCTGGCCGCCAGCCGGGTGAAACACTTTCCACCGGGTGTGCTGTTGGAGCGTCTGGACCGGCGATTGCCGGTGCTGACTGGCGGAAAGCGGGATGCACCGGGGCGCCAGCAGACGCTTCGCAACACGATCTCGTGGAGTTACGACCTGCTAACGCCGGATGAGCAGGCATTATTTCGGCGGGTGGGTGCGTTTCCCGGTGGGGCGACGCTCGACGCGCTTGATCTCTTCGCCACGGTCGCCGACGAACTGGAAGTCGATTTGGTGGCCGGGCTGACGTCGCTGATGGAGAAGAGTCTGGTCAGGGAGCGGACAGATCCGAACAACCAACCAAGGTTCTTCATGCTGGAGACAATCCGTGAGTTCGCCGGCGAGATGATCGCTGTTGCAGGCGAAGTGGACGCCGGTCGCGACGCGGTGCTCGCGTGGAGTCTGGCTCTGGCGGATGGCGGAAAAGCCGACCTCGAGGCGTGGTTGATGGGCGGAGAGAATCTGAGGGAGCTCGACGAGGAGGTTGACAACCTGAGGCTGGGCTTTCAGATCGCAGCAGATCGACATGATGCAGAATCGCACGTTCGCTTGTTTGTGGGAACGAAAGACTATTTCTATCTTCGTGGATGGTTCCGCGAGGCGACAGAGCGCGGCAACGCCGGGCTGGCGCTGGCGGAGGTTCATCCAATTCCCGAACGACTGCGTGGCGTGGCGCTCGGATCACTCTCAACCTTGTGGAACACGCTCTATGATGGGGAAAGCGCTGAGCGACAAGCGCGTGAGGCTCTCGACATCGCGAGAGATCACGCGGATTCTCCAGAGGACGTGATCTGCGCGCTCTGTGCCCTCGTAATGGCCATCCGCGATCAGGGCCGATACGGCGACGCTCTTCCGTTTGCCAGGGAGGCGGAGAGGCTGGCCGAGTCAACCGATAGCCGTTCGATTCAGCCTCTGACGACTTTCGCTCTGGGGAAACTGGCCCAGCTGATGGACGATCAGGATGCGGCTGTCGAGTATTTGACGATTGCGCTCGAGCGCAGTCTGGCATTTGGCGTCAACTCCTTTGCGTTCCATTCCGCGAGTCTGCTGGCGGCCGCGTTCACGCGGCGAGGCGACCGGATTCAGGCCGCGTCGACGCTTCGCCGGTCGGTGGAGTTGTGGCGATCGGCGGGAAACATCGGTGCAGATAGTTTTCTCGACGAGGCAGCGGTGCTGGCCGCGACGGTGGGAGAGATGGCTGTCTCGGCCACTTTGTTCGGCGCACACGCAGGGCAGAATGCGTACTTCGGCGCGCGCGGCGAGGATGACCGCTGGACGCTGGAGGCGAAGGAGACCGCTCGCCGGCAACTTGGTGATGAGGCATATGCTGCGGTCGAGATGGACGGTCAGAAGATGAGCATGGATGAAGCGATTGAACTCGTGTTGCGGCTGGTGGATGAGATCGAGGAGCGGGGGCTCTGAGTCTGGCGGCGGACGCGATTGGCAAATGCAGTGATCAAGCACTGAGTAAGTGCGGTGGCGGTTGTTAACAAGCGTGGTTGTGGCTCCGCGGAACGGCGCTTCACGCTGTTCGCGCCGTCCCGCTCCGCCACCGGTGGGCACAGGGCGCCACCGCTACGTCCCTTCCGGCTCGTTCTCTATGCCGGAACGATGTGTGACGGAGGTCTGAGCCCAGTGACAACGACAGGAGGCGAGTCTTCAGCGGGCGCCGTGGGGTCACGCGAATTTGACGGGCTGACCTGAACGTGAGGACTCGTAGATCGCCTGGATGATGGCCAGGGATTTGCGAGCTTCGGCGCCGGTGACGGCTGGTTCTCGCTCCTCGATGATCGCCTGCAGGAAGTCTTCAATCTGGAGGGTATGGAAACCGGGGAAGCCGGGTTTGCCGCGCTCCTCGGTTTCCCATTGGGCGCGTTGCTCGCCGGTAGGGTCGAGTGTCCAGATGTCGTTGAATCCCTGTTCGCCTTCCGGACTTTCCCAGACGCTGAGGGATGCGCCTTTGGAACCGTGCACGGAAACGCGGTAGCCGAACGGTGGATCGGCTGTGGTGATGGCCTGGACGATGCCGAGACCACCGCTGGCAAAAGTCAGTGTGGCGGAGACGGTGTCCTCGACGTCGATGTAGTCGCCATGCACGAGCGTGGCGTACTTGCCATAAACCTCCGTGACCGGTCCCATGAACCACTGCAGCAGGTCAATGGCATGGACGGCCTGATTCATCAGCACGCCGCCGCCTTCGCCCGTCCAGGTGCCGCGCCAATCGGCCTGGGCGAAGTAGGACTCGGGGCGCCAGAGGAGCGATTGGCACATTCCCATCGTGGGGATGCCGATCTGGCCGGATGCGATGGCTTGGTGGATGCGCTGGGATGCAGGCCAGAAGCGGCGCATGAAGACGACGCCGAAGGTGATGCCAGCGGCACCGGCGGCGGCGATCATGTGATCAGCTTGATCGAGCTCGACGGCGACCGGTTTCTCGCACAGGACGTGAACGCCGGCTTCGGCGGCGCGAGTGACGATCGCTTCGTGTGACTTGTGCGGCGTGCAGACCATGACTGCTTCGACGCCGCTGGCGAGGAAGGCGTCGAGATCGGTGAGAACATTGGGCACGCTATAGGTCGCGGCGAGGGCGTTCACTCTTGCGGCATCGGTGTCGCAGCAGGCCCAGAACTCGGACTGCGGCAGTGTTGCCAGCGCCTGGGCGTGAGCCGGGGCGATATTGCCGCAGCCGACGATGCCGGTTTTGAGCCGGCGAGAGATTGAAGGCACGACTCATCCTGTTCGCGTGAGTGACAACACATCTGCGACAGAATAGCAGCGCAGTCTGGGTTGAGCAGCGGGCCGTGACATGACAACGTGGCCAACGCGAGCATTGCTGAGGCTGTTGTTGTCTCGATGTGCCGAATCCCGTGATTGGAGCGCATTGGAGAAGGCGCCATCGATTGAGGGCTGTGATACGCTGCCAGTCAATCGATGAGACATGTACGTCGTTTCGAGACCAAGCGCGGCACCGCGTCGTGCCACCAATGTCGGGCGCTTATGGACGTAATAGACGAGCAATCCGCGCCTGTGAGCGGGCATCTCTTTCTCAGCTATGCATCCGCGGACCGATCGCTTGCATTCGAGCTCTCTGATGCGCTCGAGACGGCGGGTATGACGGTCTGGATCGACCGGCGAGACATTACCAGCGGCGACATGTGGGCAGCGGAGATTACCTCCGCGATCCGAAGTTGTTTCGCGTTCGCACTGCTTTGTACAGAATCGTCGCTGGGCTCGAGAAATGTTCGTCAGGAGCTCCAGCTTGCCTGGGATCACGAACGGGCGATTGTGCCGATCGTGCCGCATCCGATGGAGTTTCCCGACGAGATCGCCTACTTCCTGCAGGGCCGGCAGTGGGTTGAGCTGGGCGGGCAAGGCGAACAGGACTGGATTGCCTCCATTGCGCGAGCCGTTGCCTCGACAGGGTCAAATCACGTCGGGGCCAAGCCTAACCGTTCAATCCGGGTGGAAAGCAATCTGCCGATTCCTCCGGCGGAGATCGTGGGTCGCGAGACGCAAATCGCCGAGCTCGCGGAGATGTTGCTTCAGCGGCAGAGCAGGCTGATCACGCTGGTGGGCCCGGGTGGTGTCGGCAAGACCCGCATAGCTCTGGAAGCCGCGTGGCGGATTCGGGACGAAGGCCAGATCCCAGTCGTGTTTGTCGGACTGGCGTCTGTGAGAGAGGCGAACCTGGTGCTGCCGACAGTTGCGGCTGTGTTCGGCATGAACGCGGAGAACGAAGAGCACTTCATCCAGCAGCTCAAGGCAGCACTGCGGGATCAGCAATTGCTTCTGGTGCTGGACAACTTCGAGCAGGTCATCGCTGCGGCCGGTTTCGTGAGTGAGCTTCTGGCATCTCTTGCCGGACTCCAAATAATCGCAACGAGCCGGGAACCGTTGCGGCTACGGGCGGAACACATCGTCGATGTTCGCCCGTTGGCGTTGCCTAAACCGGGCGAAGTCGATGACGTCGCGACTATTTCGCGGAATCCTGCTGTCGAGTTGTTCGAAGCGCGAGCGCGTGTGGCGAATCCGCGCTTCGTCCTGACGGCACGCAACGCGGGTGCGGTTGCTGAGATTTGCCGGCGTCTGGATGGATTGCCACTGGCGATCGAACTGGCCGCTTCGCGTGTGGCAGTGCTCAACCCCGAGATGATGTTGCAGCGGATGGACAAGCGCTTGCCTCTCCTGACAGGGGGAGCACGCGATTTGCCGGAACGTCAGCGGACGCTGCGCAATACGATCGCCTGGAGCGAAGAGCTTCTGAGTCCCGAGGAGCAGGCGGTGTTCCGGCGATTAGCTGTGTTCGTTGGCGGGTGCTCGCTCGAATCGGCGATCGCGGTCACTGCGATTCCCAGTCGATTTGCGAACGAAAGCGATGTGTTTCAGGCACTGGAGAGACTGATTTCGCACAGCCTGCTCAGAGCGGAGTCGGCGCCCGATGGGGAAACCCGGTTCTGGATGCTGGAAACGATCCGGGAGTTCGCGCTCGAGCGCCTCCAGGAAGCCGAAGAATTGGACGAAGCCAACGAGCGTCATGCCGCCTGGTATCTGGCAATGGCGGAGAGTACTGAAACGAGATTGACCGGACCTGATCATGGTCTCTGGTTCGAGAGACTGCGGACGGAGCAGGACAATCTGCGGGCGGCGCTCAGTTGGTCGATCGAACATCAACCAGAAATGGGACTGCGATTTTCCGCCGAGCTGGTGGAGTTCTGGGTTTCGATGAGCGCCCATCAGGAAGGGGTGATCTGGTGTGAGCGGGCACTCGGGTCTGCGACTGAAGGCGATCCTGAGCTGGTCGCTGCCGCTTCTTTGAGTGCGGCTCGCCTCGCGTACCGAACCGGAAATGCGGGACTAAGCCGCCAGCATGCGGAACGGGCGCTCGCGCTGTTCCAGGCGTTTGGAGATGAACAAGGGGTTATGCGAGCAATGGCGGCGTTCGGCTCGTCATTTATCTCCGAAGATGAGTCCCGGGTTCGCACCCGGCTCCTGAACGAAGCATTGAAACGAGCCCGGATCATTAATGATGACCACTACGTGGCGCTGATTGCGAACAATGTGGCGATTCGGGAGTGGAACGCCGACGCGTTGGCACTGTTCGATGAAGCAATCGCCATCGCCCGGCGACAGGGAAACGACATTGGCAAGACACTCTTTCTGATGAATCAATCTGAGTTGCTCGCCGAGCTTGGTCGCTATGAGGAGGCGGTGCCGTTGCTCAGAGAGGCGCTGGAGAGTCAGTCACACCTGAGTCATCGCAACGCAACCGAGGGGCTGGTTGCCGTGGCTGCCGTGTTGCTGGGGGTTGGCGGTGATCCGGCGCTGGCCGTACGGCTGCACTCAGCCGCCGCTGCCGAGTTTCTTCAGACAGGATCCGTGACGCTTGAAGGAGAGGTCGACGTGCGGAGCGTTTCACGAGCCGCACTCCGCCAGAAACTCGGCGATCAGGTTTTCGATGCGGCGTGGAGTGATGGTCAGCGAATCAGTTTGCCGGCCGCGGTTTCAGAGGCGAGACACGGTCTGGAACGGTGGGTGAATCCGGACTCGTGAACCCGCGTTCGCCGGCGCGAGCGTGGAATGAGAGGTCGGATTCAGCGATCTCGCCCAGACGACGTTGTTGTTGTGGTCAGGTGAGACCAATTAACGAGCGGAGGTACTCTCCGGCCAATGCGACGCCGTCGAATCCTGGGATTACGGGATCTTCCTGCTCGATGGTGATGGGGCCGTCGTAGCCGATGTCATTGAGGGTGGCGATGACGGCGGGCCAGTCGACGGCGCCGTGGCCGGGGAGGCGGTAGCGCCACCAATCTGAGCCGAGGATGCCCTGGCGGGCGAGGCGATCTGGGAGGATTTCGCAGTCCTTGCCGTCGACATGATGAATGCGATCGGCGTAGTGGCGGATCAGTCCAGTGATCTCCGGAATCTGCAGCCAGATCAAATGCGATGGGTCGAAACTGAGTCCGATGGCGGGTGAGGGGACGGCTTCGAACATGGCGTCCCAGAGCTCGGGGTTGTGGGCGATGTTGCCCTCGCCGCCGCCACGACCGGCTGTCTCGAAGGCAATGCGCACACCACGTGACTCGGCGTGTTCGGCAAGCGGGCCATAGACCGCCGCGAAGCGCGCGAGGTTGTCGCGGACTCGGTTGGAGGGGTGATAGTCGCCAACGCCGGGCAAGCCGTAGAAGTGCATGCCGTCGGCTGAGCCGGTGAATGTAACGACGCGCGAGCAGCCAAGCGCGGCGGCAGCTTCGATGGTCAACTCCATCTCGGCGAAGCGTTGTCGCTGCAGCGTTGCGTCGCGAGTCAGGAGGTTGAGCATCGGCGCGAGTGCGCCGATCGTGATGCCGTGGGTCGCGAAGAGGGCGAGCGTCGAGTCTGGACCTTCGGCAACGATCGAGGCGATGTCGAGATGCCCAGGATATGTTGCGCCGGCGATGACCGGATAGCCAGGACCGGTGTTGACTTCGATCGAGTCGAAGTGATGACGGGCCGCCCAGGCCAGGAGGTCGGGAAGAGGCATTGGGTCGAGACCAACCAGTGAAGCGAAGCCCATTTGCATGTGTCATTCCCTTCCGGTGAGCCTAGCCGCGAATGCGGATAGGTGTCGAAGTATGCCGGTGATTCGTTACTGGCGCTGCGGCGAAACTGTTTGCAGGGATGTTCTCGCAAGCAATCGCTCCGGCGAATCGAACGGCACGGCAGGAGGCTTGCCGCTGCGGCGGGAGATTCCTCGACTGCACTCCGTTTCGCGTCGTTTCGCTCGGAATGACAGTGTCTTTTTTGTGCGGTGGGGACGCCCGATGCGAGGCATGTGGACTGCTGTGAATGATAAGTATGAGCGAAGATGCGTTTGATGAGATGTCGCCATGAATGGCGATGCTCCTTTGTTGCCCCCGGGGCGATTCGATCAGACCAGGCTCGGTTTAGAGTAGTGATGATCCTCACGCTGTAGTTATTTGTCTGCCAGCGACGTTTACCTGACCAGAAGAGCAGCCTGAGCTTGGAGCCGATCGTGAGCGTTCCGCTGTTCGTTTCACAGGCGGGAACAGACCCGGGCGCCGTCAACCGCGAGGCGAGCGACAGCGAGCTTGTGCTGCTTGCCCAGCGCGATCAACAGGCGTTCGCGCAGTTGTACGTGCGTTATCTCGATCGTGTCTATCAGTACTGCTATCGCCGGCTGGGAGCTCGCAGCGCGGCGGAAGACGCCACCAGCCAGATCTTTCTCAAGGCGATGACGGGCTTGCCGCGATTTTCGAACGACCGAGGTTCGTTTCGCAGCTGGCTCTTCTCGATTGCCCATAACGTGGTAGTCGATGAGTTTCGGGGCTCGAGGCCGATGGCGCCGGAAGAGCGGTTGCTCAACATCGCCGACGGTCAGCTTTCGCCGGAAGAACACGCCGAACGGGCCGAGTCGCAGCGCCAGATACGGGATGCGGTTGCGATGTTGCCCGAACGACAGCGGCAGGTGGTGGAGCTGCGGATGGCCGGACTGACCAGCGCCGAAATCGGCGCGATTATCGGCTGTAAACCACGCTCGGTGGATGTCGTTCAGTATCGGGCGCTGGGACAGCTGCGCACGATCATGGGCGTTGTCAAAACAGAACAGAAAGCACGTCAATGAACCGCCGATTTCCAGTCGAGACCGAACGATCGATTGCCGCCGTCAGCACCTACTGGGATGCCCAGGTGCTTGGCGATCGAGAGGGGATGGCCCGATCGGGACTCGGTCAAGACTTCGCGGCAGTTATCGAGCGACTCAACCAGGACGATAGCGCGCCTTTGCCGGACGCCGAATTTGCCCGTTCGCTTTTCGAGCAGTTGATGGGTGGTTCAGGAATCTCCCCGCAGGCGGAGGCCCGGATCGTGGAGCCCGCTTCGTCGTCTCGATTGGATGGGCTGAGGCGAGAGACCGATCGCGACGCTGTGAGCCGCCGGCGGGTGATGCGGCGCAGGTCGATGCTGTTTACGGCTCTGGCGACGCTCGCAATCCTGATGTCGCTGGCCACTGCGTCGATCTGGAAAGCCGGCGAGAGCGAAGACAATCAGATCGCCCCTCTCAGAAGCGAGGTGACGGAGGATGGCGTCGTCGTTCGCACACTCGTCGAGCAACCGATCCCGGCGGGTAGCGCGCCGGAGAGTCCAAGCTACTGGATTGCGAATTTCAAATTCGCGCTCGAACCGGGTGAGCACTGGCGGGACAAACCGATTGCGTGCCCACTGGCCCGGCAGATCGTGGTCGGTCAGGTGCAGTCGGGCACGCTGGCGATGATCAATGCGGGGCCGTTCGAGATCAGACGTGCGGACGGACGTGTGGAGGCGATTGCCGCGGGTGAGCGGGCAGATCTGGGGGCGGGAGATAGCTGGACCTATTTCGCCGACCGGACCGAGACCAACGTGCAGAAGTGGAATCCGGGTGAGGTCGACATGGTCGCCTATCAGACCGACTGGGCGCTGGATGGGAGCTGCGAGGGGATTCCATCCAATCCGGACTTCATTTGGCACGACTCGACAGTTGGTTTGGCATTCGACCCGTCGAGGCCGCTGATTGTGACCATCATGCAGGCGGTCATCGAGCCGGGGGCAGTCATCGATGCGGGGCTCACGCAGCAACTTGGCCTGACGCCGGGGGCAACGAGCATCTTCGGCGTGACCGGAGTCGAGGCAGGAACGCTGGAGGGCGTGCTGATCGATACCGAAGTGGACGCGTCATCCGGTGAGGATGGGGACGAGGTGGTGAATCAGGTGACGCGGAAGCCGGGTCCTATGTCGACGCTGTCTACGCGCGAAACGCGGCCAGTCCGGCCGGGGCTGGAGTGGCAATTCAGAGCCGGGGATGAGGAGACGCTCGTTTTGACGACGATTCTGTGGTCCTATGACGATTCGTCAGATACGAGCACATAGCGAGGCAATGCGCTGTCACGGAATTGCGCTCTGGGTTCAGAACGTCCTCTCGCTGGCTTTCCGCTGCGGCGGGAGATGCTTCGACTGCACTTCGCTGCGCTCCGTTCCGCTCAGCATGACAGCGTTTTTGTGTGGCGCCGGTATGGTGGTTGCTGGGAAGAGTATGTACGTACGCGGCACATGGCAAGCGCCATAAATGGCGAGGCTACGGTTGGTTTTCATGGCGCGCTGGCGTCGGGGCGCCGGTATGGTGGCTCGGAATGACACAGTCAGGTGAAAGCGGGGAAGCGCTATGCCGCGACGTGCTGCGTACTTCGCATTACCGCTGATGCTGCTGACGGGACTCGTGCTTGGGCAGCTGGCAGCGATTTCGAGTCAGCCGGCCGGGACAATGTCGTCGCGGCGACCGGAGAGTCAGGCGGCGCCCATTGCCGAGGCGTTCTACCAAGCAGTCAACTTCTTTCTGGCGACGGGAGACAGCGGCAGGCTCTCCGAATTGCTGGCGAAGGAATATCAGGGTCATGTCCACTACCAGGATGAGGGTGAGACCGGCGACGAGCTCATCCGCTATCTGGGCACACTGAGGGAAACGTTCCCACGCCTGCAAATGCGGGTGATCGAACTCTTCGGACAGTTTGACACGGTGGCGGTCGATATCGCGCTGACGGGGATGACCGGAGCGTTCGGCGACATTGCGATCGACGCGGACAATGACGGTGGGAAGTACGAGTTTCTGCGAATCGAGAATGACCGGGTGGCGGAACGGTGGTCAAACGCGTCGATGCCGCCGCTCGTCAAGAGCGTGACGCACACCTGCGTGCCGATTGACACCCAGGGCGAACTGGTGGTTTCGCTGCAGCGCTGGACATTTGATGACGGAGCACGCGCCGAATACAAGGAAGAGCGTCCGTTTCTGCTGGTTGCCGAAACGGGAGCGGTCACCGTAGGGGAGGGATCGGCCGATCCGGACGAATGGGTGTTGCTTTCGGCTCCTGACTATTCGGGTGAAGGCGCCCGGAATCTTCCCCAGGTGACGTCGTTGATGGTGCCGGGTGGAATGCCTGTCCGGCTTCAAAACGTGAGTCTTGCCCCGTCCACATTGGTTCAGATCGCGATTCGGTCGATGTTGAATGCTCCGGTCGCGGTGCAGGCCGGGAAGGCTTCTCGTGGATTTCATCACGAAGAACTGGTGAGTCAGGGCGGACCAGTCGCTCCGGTGCAGAACGGTGGCTACCGGGTCTCTGTAGGTCTCATGGCTCTGCCGCCTGGCTCGTCGGTACCGAGTCACGAGGTGAGCAGGAGCGAGCTCGTGTCGGTGGTGTCAGGGAGCATCAATGTTGCGGTGTTCGGGGACCCCGCGGTGTGGTATCCGGGTGACGGTCGTCTTGCTGTCGTACTGAACGATCAGGTTGTCCAGGCGGGAGAAGGGATTCGGGGAAATCCCGGAACGTCGATGGCGTACCGGCCGGAGGGAGAAGCCCCTGCGCTGTTCTGGCTGGTGTCGATCGAGGAGTGGAGTGTGGAGATGGCTACGCCGTCGCCGACAGCAGAGGTTCTGGCCTCCTATGGGTTGGATAAAGATGACAGCGGCAGCGCGTTGTGTGTCAACGCGCCCGACGGTTGAAACCGAAGGTTAAGACGCCTCGATTCACCTTTATGCTACGCTGACGCTATCGGTCTGCCAGACCAAATATCGTTCTCTACAATCGAACTCCGAAGCTTTACGGAAGCAAGCGATGCTGGACTTGCCAGGGGACACGGAGACTCACCGGGGCGCCCATCTCTTCGTGAGCTATGCCTCGGCCGACCGGGGTCGAGCGCTGGCGATAGCCGATGCGTTGGAGCAGGCCGGAGTGCCGGTCTGGATCGATCGTCGGGGCATTGGGGGCGGCGAGCTGTGGGCGGCGGAAATCACGGCGGCGATTCGGTCGTGCACGACCGTCCTCCTGGTGTGCACTGCGGCTTCGGTCCAGTCACGCAATGTCCGGCAAGAGGTGCAACTGGCGTGGGATCACGACCGGCCGATCGTGCCGTTGCTGCTGGAGCCGGTGCGGTTCCCCGATGAGATCGCCTATTTCCTGCAAGGTCGGCAGTGGATCGAGGTCGACGCATCCGGCGATGCCGATTGGATCGATCGTGTCGTCAGAGCTCTGGACCACACCGAGTACCGGGCGATTCTGTCGCACGAGAACGTGCCGGCGCCGGTGACAGCCGCTCCTCCTGCTCCCCCAGCGCCCGTGCCGGTGGCAACGAATCTACCGGTGCCGCCATCGGCGATCATCGGACGTGACGAGGAGATCGCCGCCGTCTGCGCATTGCTGGGCGAGCGGGAGACCCGGATGGTGACCCTGACCGGTCCGGGCGGGGTGGGCAAGACGCGACTGGCGCTGGCAGTTGGCTGGCGATTGCGGGAGACGTTTGAGGGGGCGATCACATTCGTCGATCTGGCGCCGGTGCGAGACCCGGCGCTGGTGCTGCCGGAGATTGCGGCGGCTGCCGGACTGAGCGATGCGGGCCAGGAGTCGCTGATGGCGAGACTGCACAGCGCCCTGCGGAGTCAGCCTGTGCTGCTGGTGCTCGACAACTGCGAACAGGTGCTGGAGGCGTCTGGCGACATCGGCGAACTGATGCGGGGTTTGCCCGACCTGACGATCCTCGCCACCAGCCGTGAGCCGCTGCGGCTGCGGGCCGAGCGCTCGATCGATGTCGCCCCATTGATGGTGGTCGACAGACAGAACCCGTCGACGATCGAGGACACCGCGACCCTTCCCGCGGTGGCGCTCTTCGTGGACCGGGCTACCGCGGCCAAGCCTGGATTCGCGCTGACGCCGGCGAACGCCGGCGCGGTGATGGAGATTTGCCGGCGGCTGGATGGGTTGCCGCTGGCCATCGAGCTGGCGGCGGCACGATCATCGTTGCTCGCTCCGGAAGCGATGTTGAGCCGGTTGGAGCAGCGGTTGCCACTGTTGACCGGGGGAGCCCGGGACCTGCCGGAGCGGCAGCGGACGCTGCGCGATGCCAT
>CAYWSE010000044.1:0-9024 GCA_964461025.1 uncultured Sphaerobacteraceae bacterium
ATCAACGGCTGGAACCGTTTTGCCATCCCATTCCAGTCGTCACCCAAGCCCTTCGCCTATCCCGTCTGAAGACGGCGGGCCCCCCGGACTTCGGACCTCGGACCCCGGACCCCGGACCCCGGACCCCGGACCACAATCTACATCCCCCGGATCACTCCCTGAATAAACGCCTCCTTGCCGGCGTTGTAGTCGGTGCTGTCGGTGGGGGAGGCGGCGAGGGAGGCCTGCTTGGCGGCGACGTATGCCTCGACGAGGGCGGGATCGGCGCGGAGCCGGTCGCGGAAGCGACGTTGCACGCCAACTTCCTCGTCGTCGGCCGGAATCAGATGGAGATGCACCCGAAACACCTCTCCTTCGAATGCGTATATGCCGACGAGCACGGGCCGCTCCTCGGGAAAAGGCTCCCGCGACCGGAAAACGCAAAAACCCATCGCCTCGACAGCAGACAACACCCGCTCGAAGTCACGCGCCCCGTATACGAGCATCACATCGACGACGCCCTTGCCGGCGCAACCGGGAATCGCCGTGCTGCCGACATGCTCGATCACATCATCGGGCAGCGTTTCCCGCATCCGGCCGATCAATGCGGCGGCAATTTCCGGAAAGCGCGGATCGTACTGCCGGAAGGCGTCAGCGGGATTGTCGTAGCGGATCGGCTGGTAGGGGAGTATGAATCTGGTCATTGGCACCTGGCCCTCCTGCGCGGCGTGTACGAGTATCGTGCTGCTCGATGTTCGACCAACGTTGCAGGTAGCTTCCCGCTGCGGCGGGAGATCATTCGACGTCACTCCGCTGTCGCTCCGTTCCGCTCAGGATGACAGGTGCTGTTCATGCTGCTCTGGTTCCCGGCACGGAATGACCGCCACTTGTTTGCGGGCAGAACGTATGAAGGTCGCTCCGGCCAAACGGTACGCAAAGCGCGGCGTCTCTGGCAGCAATCTCCTGAGAGGGGGCAGTCCTGGACGTCGCGTTCTCTTCCGGCCGGTCCGAATTGCGCCATTGTTGACTTCTAGATACACTAATCTACAATGCGGTTGCTCCAGTTGGTGTGGAGCGAGGCGCGGCCGGTTGGTTGATGAACCTCGCCGCGTTGCCGGTGGAACGAGGACCTTGCCATGCCGATTCAGTTCATCGGAATGATCCGGACCGACAATGTCTCCGAGATCGACAGTTCCGCAGTGACGATCGAGCAATCGATCGACCCCGGATTTGTGGCGCAGTTCGCCCGGGCGCATGAGGAGGGCGGGTTCGACCGAATCCTGATCGGCTACCACACAACCAGCCCGGATGGCTGGGCCATTGCCGGTCATGCCGCCGCCCATACCGAGCGTCTCCATATGCTGGTGGCGCACCGTCCTGGGTTCGTGGCGCCGCCCGTGGCGGCGCGGGCGGCCATCACCCACGATCACCTCACCAATGGTCGTTTTTCCTTCAATATCGTGACGGGCGGCAGCGACGCCGATCAGGCGAAAGACGGAGACTGGTCGAAGAAAGACGATCGCTACCGACGCACCGATGAATATCTGACGATTCTCAAGGCGGTGTGGTCGAGCGAGGAGCCGGTCGATTTCGACGGGGAGTTCTACAAGATCGCAGGCGCCTTTTCCGAAGTGAAACCGGTTCAGAAGCCATCGATTCCACTTTACTTTGGCGGCGCATCCGCCGCGGCCGTGCCGGTTGGAGCAAAACACGCAGACGTGTACATGCTGTGGGGAGAACCTCTCGCCGCGGTTGCCGAGAGGATTGCCGAGGTACGGGCAGCGACGCCGCCCGGCCGCTCGCCGGAGTTCAGTGTGTCGCTCCGGCCAATTATTGCGCCAACAGAGGCAGGGGCCTGGGAAAAAGCGCATGACTACCTCGAGCGCATCGTGTCGCTTCGAGGTGGTCAGCGCCAGGTCGACCAGGCTGCGGCGCCGGCGACGGGGTCGAAACGACTCCTGGAGTTCGCCGGCCAGCAGGAGGTCTTCGACGAACGGCTCTGGATGCCAATTGCCGCGGCGACCGGGGCCGGCGGAAATACGACCGCCCTGGTCGGCACGCCCGAACAGGTAGCGGAAGCGATTCTGAAGTACTACGACCTCGGCGTCACATCCATCCTGATTCGCGGTTTCCGCCCCCTGGAAGACGCCATCGACTACGGGTGCGAAATCGTGCCGCTGGTGAAAGCCGAAGTCGCCCGGCGCGACGCCGAACGCGTGGCGCGTGTGCTCGAGACCCCCGTGCTGGCCAACGCGGATTGACGCACCGGGAGGCGCCGGTGAGCGGGGAAGCCATGACTGAGGGTCTGCGCGTGATGCCAACAACGGCAACAATCGACTCGCCACTCGAGTTGGTCGAGCTTCTCGAACGGCGACGCTCGATTCGCTGTCTGGACGACGGGCCATTTCCATCCGAGGTGGCCGCTCAGCTGGCCGACGCGGTGCGTCTGACGCCATCGGCCTACAACACGCCGCCATGGCACGTCGTCATCATTCACCGCGAAAAGCAGCCGTTCTGGTCGATGATCGAAACGTGCTTCAGGCAGGGCCTGGAAGGTGAGCGGCTGGATCGCTATCTCGACCGCTTGGAGGGCTTTCGCTCAGGCGTGGGTGTGGCGCTGGTCTTCGAGGACCGGGCGGTCTTTCCTGTGCTCAAGGAAGCCTGGAGCCTGACGGACGCGCAGGCGCATGCCTTTGTTCAGCAGGGGCTGGGCATGGTTCAGCTGTCGCTTTGGCTGACCATGACCCAGGTCGATCTGGTGACATCCCTGCAGCACTGGGAATGGTTGATCGAGGACCATGTCGCCGAGTTCACCGGATTGCCGCGCGATCGCTATCAATTGATGGCGGAAATGCCGTTCGGCTATGCCGCCGAGCATCCGCGTCCGGTCGAGCGTATTCCAGTCGAGCGGGTCGTCACGTTCGACCCTGTGCCTGGAAACCGGCGATGAGCGTTCCCCGCACTGCTCGCCAGCATGCGTTTGTTCAGCTGGCCAACGATCTCGCCGGACCAATTGCTGAACGGGCGGAACAGGTCGATCGCGCCAGTCAGTTTCCCTATGAATCGTTCCGCGAGCTGCACGACGCCGGGTATCTGGAGCTGACGATCCCCGAGGCGTTTGGGGGCAGGGGCGCCGATCCTCTCGAATTCGGCCTCGCTCAGGAGCGAATCGCCCATGCGTGCGGATCGACCGGTCTGGCCTCGACGATGCATCTGTCGCTGCTCGGAAGACTTGGAGAGACGCGACTCTGGCCAGACGACGTCTATGGCCGGGTCGCGCGTGATGTGATCGCCAATGGCGCCCTGATCAACGCGGCGAATAGCGAGCCTGATCTCGGCAGTCCGAGTCGCGGCGCTCTGCCGAGCACGACCGCCGTGCGAACGCCCACCGGGTGGCGCATCAATGGCCGCAAACGGTGGGCATCGCTGGCGCCGGCGCTGAGCTGGGTGTACAGCCTGGTCTGCGTCCAGGAAGAGGGTCAGCCCCCGCGTCGCGGCAACATGCTGATTCCGATGAGTGCGTCCGGTGTTTCGGTGATCGAGACCTGGGACAACCTCGGCATGCGCGGCACGGCAAGTCACGATCTCCTGTTCGAGAACGTCGAGGTGGGACTGGATGCGCTGCTGCCGTCGGAGGGTTCGAGTGCTCCCGGCGACGGGCAAGCCTGGTGGAGTATTCCGGGCGGCGCGGTCTACCTGGGCATCGGACTCGCGGCACGAGATGCGGCAGCGGCATACGCCAGAGCGCGGATCCCGAATGGCATGCCCGGACCGATCGCCGAGCTACAGATGATCCAGCACAAAATCGGCGAAATGGAGCTTCTGCTGCTGCAGGCGCGAACCCTCCTCTACCAGACCGCTGAGGAATGGATTGCCTGCCCCGAGAAGCGCGCCGAGATTGCCTGGAAGCTGGCTGCCGCAAAACTAACCGTGACGAGGCATGTCATCCGGGTCACGGAGATTGCGCTCAGTGTGGCGGGCTCCGCGGCGCTGGACAGCGGATCGCCGCTCCAGCGATTCTTTCGCGATGCGCGAACCGCCACTGGCCACCCGCCGATGGAAGACGTGGCGCTGACGTTGATCGGCAAGACCGCGCTGGGCTTGCCAACAGAACCACCCGTCAGGCAAGCTGCGACGCAACCCGTTCGCTCCTGACGTCTCCGACCGTGTGTTCGCGAGCATTCCGTTGCGGCGAGAGATGCTTCGCAAGCTGCCGTGAAAACGCGATGCGCGTGGCGCCCGCGCCGTCACGGTTCTCGACGAATCCACCGTCGTTTGCCGTAGGGAGGCGCCTCGTGCGCCTCCTTCTGAACGGCTACCATGATGGGGAAAGGGGTTGGCGATGAGATGGAGACGGACAAGCCCATGTAGACCAACTTATTGATAGTAAGTGCGTACAATGCACCGAATCCTAGGGCAAATTCGTGTCAAAGTTCCCTGGAAATAGTCGGGTTGAGCACCAAAATCCGAACCTTAGCGTCCAATCGTGCCTCCAGATGGAGTCAAGAGAGGTTCAAAGGAGGGAGTCGGAGCGCAAAACCCAGTCAGGTCTTCCCGCTACGACTCACAGTTTCTGATACGAATCGCAAATTGTTGGACTACATGGGACAAGCCGTCTCCCTACGAGGGGTGCTGCGGGTCGGGAAGGGCCTCAACATCCTCTGAATCGGAAGGACCAGATTGCCTTGACTATCACCGACATCGAAAAACCAGCCGCTTCTGACGCCGCCAAGCCGTCGCCGCAGACGCTGACGGGTGGAGAAGCGCTGGCCGCGTCGCTCATCAATGGAGGCGTCGACACCCTCTTTGCGATTCCAGGCATTCAGCTCGACGGATTTTTCAATGCCGTCTGGGACAGACGTGACGAGCTCCGCGTCATCCACCCCCGTCACGAACAGACAACCGCGTACATGGCCGACGGCTACGCGCGCGTCACTGGCAGGGAGGGCGTCTGCGTTGTCGTGCCCGGTCCGGGACTGCTGAATGCCGCGGCGGGACTTTCCACCGCCTATTCGGCCAATGTGCCGGTGCTTTGCGTAACGGGTCAGATTCATTCCGACCAGATCGGCAAAGAGCAGGGCGCGCTGCACGAAATCAAGGATCAGCTGACAATGATTCGCTCGGTGACAAAGCATGCCGAGCGGGCGGAAACCGTTTCGGACATTCCTGGTGTCGTCGGCAGAGCATTCGAGCAGCTGCGCACGGGGCGGGCGCGGCCCGTCGAAATCGAAGCGGCCCCTGATGTCCTCTTCGCCTCGGGCGAGGTCGATCCGCTGCCCGAATATCCGGCCCGGGTCCGTTCGGCCGGCGATCCTGATCTGATCGAGCAAGCGGCGCGTGCGCTTGGCGCGGCAGTGTCACCGGTTATTTTCGCTGGTGGCGGCATCGAACGATCGGAGGCCGGAAAAGAGCTGGAGGAGCTCGCGTCGCTTCTGCAAGCGCCGGTGATCGTCAGCCATAACGGGCGAGGCGCCCTCTCCGATCGCAGCCCCTACGCTCAGTCAACCCTGGCGGAAGATGAATACCTGCCATCGGCAGATGTGATCCTGCTGGTTGGCACCCGTTTCTGCGAGTTCCGGCCACGACCCGACCGGATTCCTGCAGGGAAGACGGTAATCCAGCTCGACATCGACCCAGTAGAGATCGGTCGCAACACGCCGGTGACGATCGGCATCGAGGCCGATGCTCAGGCAGGTTTGGCCGCTCTGGTTGATCGCGTCGCGGCGCTGCAGCGAATACGACCTTCGCGCGAGGACGAGTTCAGGGCATCGAAGGCGAGGAACGACGCCCTCTTCCGGAGCGTCAATCCCCAAGCCGATCTGGCGCTGGCGATTCGCGCCGAGGTTCCGGACGACGGCGTGATCGTTTCCGAATTCACGCAAGTCGGATACTGGTCCTTTGCCGCATTGCCCGTCTATCAACCCAACACCTTTCTGACGCCCGGGTATCAGGGCACCCTTGGTTATGGATTTCCCACGGCCATCGGCGCGAAGGTCGGCAAACCCGATGTTCCTGTCGTTTCCATCAACGGCGACGGTGGTTTCGGATTTGGCATGGCGGAGCTGGCGACGATCGTGAAGCACGACATCCATCTGATCACAATCGTCTTCAATGACAACGCCTACGGCAACGTTCTCCGGCTCCAGAGGGATGATTTTGGCGGCCGGGTCATCGGGTCGGAATTATTCAATCCGGACTATCAGCTGCTTGCCCGGGCATACGGCATCACGGGCCGCTATGCGGAGACAGCCGACCAGCTCCGGGTTGCGCTGCGTGAGTCGATCCGGGCCGACGAGCCCACCCTGATCGAGGTGCCCGTCGGCCCAATGCCGGACCCGTGGAAAGTGCTGGAGCTGCGCTAGGCGGCGCCGCGAACGGAGTCCTTGTGTCGTGCGATGGCATTGGCCATCTGATCGATAGCCCGCTCCAGGTTGTCGCGCGACATCGCGAAGTTGAACCGGATGCAGCAGTTGCCCGACTGCCCGCATGACGTGCCATTGACGATCGAAACCTTCGCCTCGTCGCAGAAAAACGTGGCCAGATCGCACGGCAGATCGTAGGCGCTGAAATCGAGCCAGGCGAGATAGGTCCCTTCCGGCGGGATGTATCGCACCTCCGGGAGCCGCTCCGCCAGCAACGCGCCGAGCCGATCCCGGTTCAGCTCCAAATGGCGCATGACGTCATTCAACCAGGGCTTGCCATCACGGAACGCGACGGCGTTGGCAACAATGCCAATGCTCGACGCGCCGAAACCGGCCATGACACCGACGTCGTTCCAGTGAGCGGCGTCGGCATCGTTGGACATGATGATTTGCGCACATTTGAGGCCCGGCAGGTTCCATGCTTTCGATGCCGAGACCGCGGTGACGGTGTGACCTGCCGCGACATCCGAGATCGATGCGTACGGGATGTGCCGGTGACCTGGAAAGGTCAGCGGACAGTGAATCTCGTCGGAAAAGACCTTGCCGCCATGCTTGTCGACGATCGCAGCGATCCGCTCCAGCTCCTCCCGCCGGAAAACTCTGCCGATCGGGTTGCAGGGATTGCACAGGATCAGAAGCGAACCGCGGGGATTTCCGGCGAGCGCTTCGTCGATCGCCTGATAGTCAAACTCCCAGGCGCCGGAGTCCGCGCTCATCGGCACTTCCACCTGCTCCCGCCCGAGAATGTTGGGAATCATCAGGAACGGCATATAGGCGGGAGTCGGAACGATCACGCTGGCGCCGTCCGGTGTGAAATGCCGGATCGCGGCGATCAGACCGCTCACCACATCAGGAAGCGGATGAATGCGCTCAGGCGGCAGTTGCCAGCCATATTCCTTTGCGTACCATCCGGCAACCGACTCCCGCATCATCGCAATGTGATCGTCATTCGTGTAGCCGAAGAAGCCGTCATCGACGATCCGGCGAAGTTCCTCCTTGATTGGGGGAGCGGTGCCGAAATCCATCTCGGCGACCCAGGCGCCGATGCAATCGGGGTAGGTCGACCATTTTTTGCCAACGACGGTGCGGAGATGTTCTGCCGACGGCGCATCCAGCTGCGCAATGCTCATGTTTCTGCCCTCTCTGCCTGAGCGACTCGCAATCCCTCGAATCGCTGCGCGTCATTGTGCAACATCATCGGCATCACTGATTCGACCGGCCGAAATTCCCGGCTCATTTCCGCCTGTTAACCACTCCCAACACTACTATTGCAGAATGATCATTCGTTCTCTAAGATCGTGAGGTAGCGAAGAGTCCCGCTGAAAGATCAGATACCTGAACTCGGCTTGTACGGAAGCCGGCAGATCGCTTGACCATGGTTCGGTGTAGGAGTGTCTGGTGGAAGACCGTCAATTCGACCGTCTGGCTCGGCTGTTCGCGGCCGGGGCGTCCCGTCGCACACTGCTGAGAGGTCTTTTCGGTATTGGTCTGGGCGCGGCGGGAGGATCTGCCGGGTCCGCAGCTGACGCACGTACGGTCGGGACTCGTCCAACGATCCCGCCACCTGCCGCACCGGCTTGCCAACTGCCCAAACAGCTGTGCGGCGGTGAGTGCTGCGAAACAGGCAAGTGCAAGAGCAATCACTGTTGCCCCAGAACGACGGATGTGTGGTGTGGCAGCGACTGTTGTCAGAGCGGGCTCTGCACATCATCGGGCGATTGCTGTGATGAGGACGAACAGGTCTGCGGCAGTACCTGTTGCCCTGCGTCCGCCTCGTGCGCCCGCGAAGGAAATCACGACACCTGTTGCGATCCAGCGAACGGCGGCTCTCCGTGTGGGATGGAATGTTGCGGCGATCCGCTGCAGTGCTGCGACCGTGAATGTTGCGGGAACGATGCGGTCTGTCTGGCGCGGGTCTTCGCTGGCGAGCTTGGGCAGGTCAGGGAAGAGATCTGCTGTCCGCGGGAGCTGGCGTGTGCAGGTCAATGCTGCACTGGAGAGTGTTACGACCCGGAGGGAGCGATCACTCCCGCTGGCGAGATCGATTCACTCAATCCCGCGCACAGCTGCTGCCCAGCTGGATTTGCGGTGTGCGACAACCCGGATGGCAGCCGGAGTTGTGTCGATCCGACCGCCCAGTGTTGTTCTGCCGCTGACTGTCCGGCCATTGAAGAAAGAGGAGAAACCGCCTGCTGGACCTGCGCCGGCAACACGTGTGCGGCTGTGCCAGCAGGCGAGACGGGTGGGTGCCCGGAGTGTCGGATGTGCGATGCGTCCCAACGCTGCGTCGCCGACGCGCAGGCAAATGGCCACTTCTGCGGCGGCAGCGAGAGCGGGTCGTGCTGCGCCAATGGTGCCTGTAGTACATGCCCGACAACGACGACGACGGCCTCCCCCGAGACCTTCTTGCTGAGCGTGGTCAAGTGGGATGACCAAGCCGAACCGACTCCCCTCGCTGGCGCCTGCTTCCGCCTCTACACCGGCGTCTGCGGTCCCACCGGCGATCCCCTGGCCGATCAGTGTGTTGGCGATGGGACAGGCGGCACCGAACTCGGCACCGCGTTGTTTCCCAATCTGCCGCCCGGCGACTACTGCCTGGAGGAATATCAGGCGCCGCCAAACT
>CAYWSE010000044.1:9124-29565 GCA_964461025.1 uncultured Sphaerobacteraceae bacterium
TCACCGCCAGCGGTCCAATCAATGTCGAAGTCATCACCACCACTATCCAGACGGTCCGGAACACCCCAACGTACTTGCTGAGCGTGGTCAAGTGGGATGACCAAGCCGAACCGACGCCCCTCGCTGGCGCCTGCTTCCGCCTCTACACCGGCGTCTGCGGTCCCACCGGCAGTCCCCTGGCCGATCAGTGTGTTGGCGATGGGACAGGCGGCACCGAGCTCGGCACCGCGTTGTTTCCCAATTTGCCGCCCGGCGACTACTGCCTGGAGGAATATCAGGCGCCGCCAAACTTCACCGCCAGCGGTCCAATCAATGTCGAAGTCATCACCACCACTATCCAGACGGTGCGAAATACCCCGATGTCCACCTCGACGACCGACCCGCCGCCGCTCTGCACGCCCGAAGGCTGCGCAGCGGAGCACGAAGGGGATGCGGCCTGCTGGACGTGCGCAGGCAGCACCTGCACTGAGGCGCCAAATCACTCGAATTGCTTTGCAGGAGGCATTTGCTGCTTTGGCACCTGCTGCACCATTGGAGCGGTGTGCATCGACGGATCGACCGTCGAAGCCAGCATCGCCGCAATCGGCGGATGCTGCACGCCGGAAACCTGCGAAACGGGCGGGTACGGTGGTTCCGGGCAGGAATGCGGGGAGGCGGTCGATGACTTCTGCATGGGCACGATGAATTGCCCTTGCAGAACCGCGGGAGAAATCTGCGGCGAGGATGGATTCTGCCACCTGCAGAGTGGATGATGGAGCGGCTGGGGGGAACCTGACGGGCGGGTCCTCGAAAACCTCTGATGACCGACTGGTGATGGCTGACAGCTGACTGCTAGCGATCGTGCACGGAATCAGCAAGAGACTCGTGGCCCAGAATCTTCGTCTGGCTGCTGAGGACCTGGACGTTCTGTTAAATGGGCTGGCGATCACTTCAGTTGAAGGTGGTCGACGATCTGCGTACGGAAATAGTGACCAATCTGAGGCGCCAAAACTGCAGGTCCTGGATCGTGGCTAACAACTTCGCTGAATAGCCGGGTGCTTCATCTACGTCGGAAAGCCGCGTCGGCGGATGACTTCTGGACTTGTTTGTCCGCAGATCGGCGCTCATGCCGATCATCTCGAACCCTGCCTCTCGACCTTCTACCAGCGGACGACGATCGTCTCTCCCGAGGGCAGGGGACGAATGACGGTCGACCGCGATCTCAGATCGTGGGACTGGACGGCCTTCAACTCGCATTGCCGGGGTGGCTGACGATCGAAACGAAGAGCGGGGGGGTCTCCATTACCGACGGACCGTTATCTCTGGACGCAAGGATTCCGTCCGGTGAAGGCCGGCAAGTTCGCATTCGGCGTTTCCTTGCTGCATCCAGAGCTGCCGGCGAACCGCTGGCACAGACTCCTGAACCGGCTGGAGGACCACTTGGTCGAAGTGGAATAGCTCCTCCGCGCCACCATCCCCACGGTCCGGTGGTTGACCTGCCGGTTCTCGACGTGTAGTTTGGCTGACATCGGGTAGACAGCCATTCTCGAACGACGACTTCCTTTTCAAAGAACCTCGGCGCCGCGAGTTCCCCTGCGAGGTGAGGCATGGACGGAGACCGTTTCGATTTGCTCGCCCGGTCGGCGGCCGACCGTCGCCAGATTGTCCGCTGGTGGGGTGCTGGTGGTTTCATGGCGGCAGTCGCGGCGGCGTTTGGCGTCCGGAGGACGGCAGCGGAGGATATTCCCTGCACGCTGCAGGTCCGGGCCGCTGTTCGACTCGGACCGTCGGCCGGGGCGCTGTTGAGCAGCGGGGCGACCGAACCGGGACATCTGGACGGCGACCTGCAGGTGACCATCGCCGCTGACGGCGCACTCGCGAATGCCGTATTCGAGATCGCGGATGGTTCGCGGTTGCCAGTCTCCGGGTCGGCGGTCGGTCACCAGATCGGTCTCCGTATCGAGCTCGATGCCGAGCGCTCGCTCGTGTTGCAGGGCGTTGGCGGGCATCCCGTTGCCACGTGCGAGGGCCGGTTCGACGGCTCGCTGGTTGGTCCCGGTGATGGTGACCTCGGCGACTGGCATGCCCTGGCGATTTCCGCTCCGGCGGCACTGGTTAGCGAGACGACCCCGGCCGGCAGTGAAGCCCTCCCCTCACCGACCGCAACCCAGAACCCGGCGTGCGTTCCACGCACGAAGGAGCAGGAGTGCGTGGGCGACAGCTGCGGAACGCGGTCGGACGACTGCGGAGGAACGATCGACTGTGGTGACAATTGCGCGGCATCCGGTCGAGTCTGCGCTTTTGGCCTCTGTTGCCGGCCGCTTTCAGCGGCGGAATACTGTCTCGGCCGCTGCGGTCCCATTGCCGGGCTCTGCGGCGACATCCTGGAGTGCGGCGGATGTGGCGAGGGGCAGATGTGCGTCGCGGAGCAGTGCTGCGGGGCTCCCGGCGCCGGCTGCATGGTCGGTTCGGAGTGCTGCTCCGGCTCGTGCAGCATGTTGAACGGGTGTGCCTGACGGCGGAGACGGTCGCTGGCGGGCAGCTCATCCTCAGACCATCAGATCGCCGCCGTTGATGTCGAGCGAGGCGCCAGTGATATAGGCGGCGCGGTCGGAGGCCAGGAAGGCGACCAGCTCGGCGACCTCTTCCGGCAGGCCCAGCCGCTGAATGGGGAAGCTCTTCGCGTACGCCTCGGTGCGGGCGTCGTCGATGGTCTGCCGGACCATTTCGGTGTCGAAGAGACCGGGGCAGATCGCATTGACGGTAATGCCGTGGCCCGCTTCCTCCTTGGCCAGGTGACGGCTGAACCCGAGCACCCCTGCTTTGGCCGCCGTGTAATGCGCGCCGCCGACGGTGCTTACACTGCGTCCGGCCGATGAGGAGATGTTGACGATCCGGCCCCACGCTTGCTGTCGCATGACCGGCAAGACCGCCTGCGAAACAAGGAAGGTTCCTTTGAGGTTGACGTCGACGACCCAGTCCCACTCCTCTTCTGGAATGTCGATCGCCTTCGTCGGCCGCAGCACTCCGGCGTTGTTGACGAGGATGTGCAGACCACCGAAGCGGTCGGTGATCGATTCGATCATGGCGTGCACGGCGGCCCGGTCGATTACGCTTGCGGCGGCGGCCATCGTCTCTATTCCGTAGACCTCAGCCAGATCACGCGCCGTCGCCTCGGCCTGCTCGCCATTCACATCATTGATGACCACGCTCGCGCCCCGCTGAGCCAGGGCGACGGCGATCGCCCGCCCCATCCCCTGTCCGGAGCCGGTCACGAGCGCTGTTTTGCCGGTGAAGTTTTCGATATCGGGCATTGTTGTTCCGTAGTCCGTAGATCGTAAGCCGGATTCCGGCTGAACAGTGTGACTTCATTGCCAGCACAATGCTGGTTGCAGGTCGCCGCAGTTATCGACCTCCGGTCGATCGCTCCGGCAGAGCGCCGGAGCCTACATCCTCGGATGTCGTGGACCGTGGTTCGGGCACCTGTGGCCCGACGGCAGAGCACAGGTCCCTGCACTTCCACTACGATCATTGCCTATATTGCTCCCAATCCCTTCCCCACTTCGGCGAATGCCTCGATGACGGCGTCGATCTGCTCGCGGGTGTGGGCGGCGGAGAGCTGGACGCGGACGCGGGCCTGTCCTTTGGGGACAACCGGATAGCTGAAGCCAACGACGAAGAAGCCGCGCTCGTTCATCTGGCGGGCCATCTCGACGGTGCGTTTTTCATCGCCGAGAACGATCGGCACGATCGGGTGAACGCTCTGCAGGATGGTGAAGCCCTTCGCCTGAATCTGCTCGCGGAAGTGGGCGGTGTTTTCCTTCAATCGCTGCCGCAGCTCGGGCCGGTTCTCGACGATATCTAACGCCGTCATGGTCGCCGCGGCAATCGGCGGCGGCAAGGCGTTCGAGAAGAGATAGGGGCGCGAGCGCTGCCGGAGGATGTCGATGATCTCCTGGCGACCACTCGTGAACCCACCCGCCGCGCCGCCAAGCGCTTTGCCGAGTGTGCTGGTGATCACGTCGACGCGATCCATGACGCCAAAGTGCTCGGGCGTGCCCCTGCCGTTTTCGCCCATGAAGCCGGTGGCATGCGAATCGTCGACGACGACGATAGCGTCATAAGCGTCAGCGAGATCGCAGAGCTGATCGAGCGGCGCGAGGTCGCCATGCATCGAAAAGGCGCCGTCGGTGACGATCAGCCGGAAACGGTTCTCTTTCGACTCTTCAAGCTTGGCTTTCAGGTCGGCCATGTCGACATGCTGGTAGACCTTGCGCTGGGCCTTGGCCAGGCGGACGCCGTCGATGATCGAAGCGTGGTTCAGGGCGTCGCTGATGATCACATCTTCGGGCCCGAGGATCGTCTCGAAGAGTCCGCCGTTCGCATCGAAACAGGAGTTGTAGAGAATCGTGTCCTCGGTTCCCAGAAAACTCGAGATGCGCCGTTCGAGCTCCTTGTGCAAATCCTGGGTGCCGCAGATGAAGCGGACCGAGGCCATTCCGAACCCGTGCGAGTGCATGCCGCCGATCGCCGATGCGACGATCTCGGGATCATTAGCCAATCCGAGGTAGTTGTTGGCGCAGAAGTTGACCATCGCGCCCCGCTCGGTTGTAATGCCCGAACCCTGCGGCGAGGTGATCTCGGTTTCGCGCTTGTACATCCCCGCCTCTTCAATGGAAGAAAGCTCGGTTCGGAGGTGGGTGAGGAGTGATTCGGCGGCCATTGTGTTCCTCGGTGGTTCGTAGTCCGTAGTCCGTAGTCTGGGGAGATTATCGCCAGTCTCGATGTTCCGTGCTCACGCGGTCTCCATGTCCGATTTGCGCATTGCCCTCACAATGCCGAAGCGGTCGGCAGCGGAACGCAGAGGAGCGGCATGGACGAGAAGCGATACGAGATCGAGCTGATTCGCGATGTGATGATCCCGATGCCGGACGGCATTCGGCTGGCCGGCAATCTGTTCATGCCGATCGAGCCAGGACCCTGGCCCGGCATTCTCTCGTTCAATCCCTATATCAAGGATGGCTACGGCGGCCAGGCCCACGAACCGCACCACCGGCACTTTGCCAGTCGTGGATACGCGGTACTGCATGTCGATTTTCGCGGCACCGGCAACTCGGAAGGGATCAATCCCCATCCGTTCGACCCGCAGGAACGCGAAGACGGCCACAACATCGTCGAATGGATGGCCGCTCAACCATGGTGCACCGGAGATATCGGCATCTGGGGCATTTCCTATAGCGGCATCACCTCGCTCTCCATCGCCTCGACCCGGCCGCCGCATCTTCGCGCCATCGTGCCGATTCACGCCACGATGGACAACTACGAATGGCTGCATCGCAATCATGGTTGCCGCGGGCTTCTGCTTGGCGACGTCGACTGGGGAACGGCAATGGTCGTCTCCAACCTGCTGCCCCCTGTTCGGCAGGATCAGGAAGGACGCTGGGAACAACGCTGGCAGGAGCGACTGGAAGCGGCGCACCCCTGGTTTTTCGACTGGCACGGAACGCCTCCCGACCCTGATTTCTGGGTCCGACGGAAGATTCCGTTCGAGCAGATCGACGTCCCGACCTTCGGCATCTGCGGCTGGTACGACGCCTACACGGCGCCGACCTTCACAGTCTTCGAGGCAGTCAAAGCGCCAAAGCGCGTGCTGATCGGTCCGTGGAAACACTCGCTGGCCGACATTTCTCCGGTGCATCCGATCGGCGGTGCGCATGAGATGGACCGGTGGTGGGACCGCTGGCTGAAAGGCATCGAGAATGGCGTTGAAGACGAGCCGCCGGTAACGATCTATGTGATGGAGGAGGAACGCTGGCGTCACGAGTCGGAATGGCCGATCGCCCGGACCGTTGCGACCGGGCTTCACACCCAACCTGGCAACCATCTCGGAGACGCCGTGCCGAACCAAGCGGGAACAGACGTGTATGCCTACGACGCGCGGGTCGGGACCGGGTCGATCGGCTACAACGGGCACCGCAAGAACCTGGCCATTCCCACCGACCAGAGTGCTGACGATCTTTTGTCACTGACCTACACCACCGAGCCGCTTCAGCATGAGATCGAGATCACGGGAACGCCTGTTGCTCACATTTCTCTCTCCGCGAATACTGCAGAGCTGACCCTGGTCGTCAAGCTCTGTGCGGTGAGTTCCGATGGGCGCTCCCGGGTTATTTCCGAAGGAAACCGGAACCCGGCGCGACTGGATGCACACGCCACGCTGATGCCGCTGCAGCCTGGGGAGGTGCGATCGGTCGCGATTCCGATGCATCCCACCTCGTCGATCATTCGGGCCGGAGATCGTTTGCGAATGTGCATCGCCGGAGCCGACTTTCCCACGCTCTGGCCCACGCCATTTCCGTACGATCTCACCGTTCACTACGGAGAGCCCGGTTCCTGGATCGAGCTTCCGGTTGTGCCGCCGCAAGAGACTTCTCTACTCGATCCGGTCCTGCAGCCGGCGGATGCTTCGCTCCAGCCGCCGGATCCATCGGCCGGAGTCGATCTCCATGTCGTGCATCACCACCTTGGCCAGCGGGTGACTGCCTTCGATACACGGAAAACCAGCAGATGCGTCATCGACGGGGGTGGTGAGCTGCTCGGCGATCATCATTCGGTGGTGACGACGAATGCGGACCGGCCCTGGGAAACGAATCTGCAATCCGATTCGTCGTACGTGCTCAAGCGCGGCGCCGGCGATATTCGGGTCCGTGTGCAGAGCTCGTTGACGCCATTCGCCGTCCGGGCGTCAGCGGAGATCGACGTTGCTGGACAGCCGTTTTTCCGCAAAACGTGGAGCAAAGTGGTCGATGATTGGTCGAGCGATCGAGAAAGAACCGAGGAGTAAGCAGTGCAAACAAACCCTGATGTGATCGTCGTCGGGTTGGGAGTGATGGGCAGCGCGGCCGCGTATCAGCTGGCGAAACGCGGGCAGAAGGTGCTGGGGATCGACGGGTACGAACCCGGCCATATACGGGGTTCGTCGCATGGCGAGAGCCGGATCATCCGGCAGGCCTATCACGAAGCGCCCGACTACGTGCCGCTGATCCGGCGAGCATACGACCAGTGGCGGGAGGTCGAATCCGAAGCGGGAACCCAGTTGCTCTTTGTGAATGGCGGATTGATCGTCGGGGCGCCGGACGGGCGAACCGTGCAGGGCACGATGCGCAGCGGTGAGCTCTACGGTCTGCCATACGAGCCGCTGTCGGCCCGCGAAGTTGGCAAACGCTATCCGGGCGTCACGTTGCCCGACGATCTGATGGCGGTGCTGGAGCCGAATGCCGGATACCTTCTCGCCTCGGAGGGGGTGAAGGTCTTTCAGGACCTGGCGAAGCAGCATGGCGCGACGCTGCGGTTCGCGGAGCAGGTCGTTCGCTGGGGTGTCGAGGGGCAGAGCGTGTGGGTCGAAACCGGTGGCGCAACCTATCGGGCCGAGCGGCTGGTGATCGCGGCGGGACCCTGGAGCGGCAAGGTATTGGCTGATCTGGGATTGCCACTGACCGTCCAGCGTGTGCCGAACGCCCATTTCCGGTCAGTGCGGCACGACCAGTTCGACGGCGCCACGGCGCCGGTCTTCTCGCTATTGATGCCCGAAGGTCATTTCTACGCGATTCCCGGATCGAAGGAGATCGGTTTCAAGATCGGCCGGCACGACAGCCTGCCGACGGTCGATCCCGATGTCGTCCAGCCGGCCGTGTCCGACGCCGAGATCGCCATGTTCCAGAACCTGCTTGGCAGATACCTGCCCGGCGCGAACGGTCCGGTGATCGACACCCTCACCTGCCTCTACACCATGACCCCGGACAAGCACTTCATCATCGACCAGCATCCGGAGCACGAGCAGGTCGTCTTTGGCTGCGGGTTCTCCGGACATGGCTACAAATTCGCGCCCGTCATCGGCGAAATCCTCGCCGATCTTGCCCTCGACGGCGACACGGAGCAGCGGATTGGGTTTTTGCGGGCGGGGCGGTTTCTGAACCAGGGAACTACATAAGAATTGTATATGTCGCTTCTTCGTGGGACGATTTCCACGATCGAGAGCCATTCGCACCGAGAAAATCGGAATCGAACCCAGACTGACAGGTCGACAGGTCACTCGAATTTGACAAGCTCCATGATTTGAGTACTATTGTTCTTACAGCGGGCGCTGCATTGCGGTCCCCGCGAGAGGCTTGAGCACTGCATTGCGGTCCTCGGCCTCTCTTTTTTTGACCTATCTTGGCAAGACAACGAGTCCATACCCTTTATACGTATTCCCTCGCCGGCGGAACTTACTCTCCACAACATTCCAATCTTGACGAGTTGGGTATCCAATAACCGCTCGCCCAATTGGCGAGACAACCAGATCTGCAAGCTGCAAGCCGGCACTATTTACGCTCTTGTCCTTCAGTACGAGATCTAAGACTCGAGTCGAGATGTCCTCGTCGCTCACAAAATCTGTTCCAGTCACCTTCAGTCTCTCCCAGGCAACTTCGAGCGCACGGTCGAGATCGGGTCGCCTTCGCTCGGCATAGATGATTCCGCCAAGTTCTTTGGTCCCGATTTCGTGACAGAAACGTTCGACTAACACCTCGAGGCTGAAGGAGTAGGGGTCTACCGCATGTTCACCATACTTCAACAAGTGCTCGGGCTTCTTGATCGCACACGCGACTACCTTGTATTCCAACTCCTGCATCATTAGTGTCAGCGCATCGAGAAACTCTGCCTTCAAAAGAGGATCTTTCAGACTCTGAAACGGGCCGGTGGCTCGGATGATTTCTGCGGTATGTAAGCAGAAGTCACTGCGATGAAAGAAAGCTCTCTTCAACTCACGAATCGCTGGGTCGACCACTTCTTGAAGATAGTTCCTATCGACAATAACCCCGCCGAGTACGAAAACGGGGAACTTAGGATCAATGACAGTAAGTGAGTGATCGCCAGCCTCATCCAAGTACATGACCTTCACAAGTTCGTTCCTTTACCAGTATCAGTGTTCGAGCTAGTCAACTACAGTCGCTACCCTGCAAAATGTATCAACAGACCTGTCTCCATAACTCTGTTCTCCACTTGAATGACCAAAGCACTACGAATGTGATGTATGTCGCGTACACCTTGCGCAGCTGCCATGGATGCGATTAGTCCTGCCTGAGAAGCTCAATTCCATCGCAACACGACCTTCCCGGCGCTGCCGCTCTTTGCAGTGGCAAAGCCCTCCTCGAAGTCGGCAACGTCGAAGCGATGGGTGATCACGGGGGAGATGTCGAGGCCGGATTGCAGCATGACTGTCATCATGTACCACGTCTCGTACATCTCCCGGCCATAGATGCCTTTGATCGTCAGCATGTTGAAGACGACCGTGTTCCAGTCGATGGCGATGTCCTCGGCGGGGATGCCGAGCATGGCAATGCGACCGCCATGCGACATGTTCTCGAGCATTTCGTGGAAGGCGTCAGGGTTGCCGGACATCTCCATCGCCACATCGAAGCCCTCGAGCATGCCCAACTCGTCCTGAACCGCCCGGATGCTCGATTCCCGCACATCGACCGCCCGCGTCACCCCCAATCGCCGCGCCAGGTCTAGCCGGTACTCGTTGACGTCAGTGATCACCACATGCCGCGCACCGGCGTGCTTCGCCACCGCAGCGGCCATGATGCCGATGGGTCCGGCGCCGGTGACGAGCACATCCTCGCCGAGCACCGGAAAAGCCAGCGCTGTATGCACGGCATTGCCAAACGGATCGAAAATCGCCGCGACGTCGAGATCGATCCCCGGTGAATGTTTCCAGATGTTCGTGACTGGCAGGGCGATGTACTCGGCAAACGCTCCCGGCCGGTTCACCCCCACGCCCTGCGTATGCGCGCAGAGATGCCGCCGGCCCGCCATGCAATTGCGGCAGCGTCCGCACACCAGGTGCCCTTCGCCGCTGACGATGTCGCCAATCGCAAAGTCGGCGACGTTGGATCCCATCTCCACGATCTCGCCGACGAACTCGTGTCCGATCACCATCGGGGTCGGCACTGTTTTACTGGCCCAGGCATCCCAGCTATAGATATGAAGATCGGTGCCGCAAACTCCGGTCCGCAAGACCTTGATCAGCACGTCATTGATGCCGAACTCGGGAGCTGGAACGTTTTCCAACCAGAGTCCTGGTTCCGGACGGCTTTTGACGAGGGCTTTCATGTGCATGCTTTCAACCGGTGGCATCGGATCGCAATCCCGATCGGCATATTACCCGGCTGCCGCCACGCTCGCTCGAAAGGGACTGCACAGCATTCGTACGCTCGCGGAGCGCACAGCCCCGCTATCGCGATCTAGCCCAAGTGGTGCGAATGGAAGGTGACAATCGCTGATGTCAGCTTCCACGCGGGCCAACTATCAGGTAGACCTGCAACAGGAGAATGGCGCCTACGGCCAGCCACTGCGTCGTGTGGAAGTCGACTCCGTAACGAAAGCGATCGACCAGCACCAGACCCACTTGCAGAAAGACCACCCAGCCGATCGTCACTATGGAAAGCTCAGCCGTTTTCAGAACGTGCGCATAGACCAAGAAGAGGAACAACGAGGTCGCAGCGCCGACAACGAAGAACACGTAGTTGTTACGCAACGTCCATTCCTTGGCGAAAATTGCGCTGGTGAAGTCGAGCGTGGCCAGCAACACCATCACGATAAGGGTGGTGGCATAGAAGCCCAGATTGTCGGTGTTTACATATGTCTCGACATAGCGGCTCACACGGCGCCTCCATCTCGTTTCTTCAACAAAAATCATGTATCTGAAATGATGCGTTACGCTACCATGTTTTCCATGCATGCGCTGCCGTCCGTATTGGAGGCCGGGCAACCGCGTTCGACGGCGACGTCATACGCGACCATCATCAGGTGAGGCAGGGTCCTGATTACACGGGCAATGAGCAGCCTGGCCCCGGCGCTCAACAGGAGCCAGCACCATCGATTCCGCCTTCTCGTCTTGGGGGACCTGCGGCGTTGACGGAGAGAGTGGAGGTACCCGGTTGATGTCATCGGAGTGCGTGTAACATTGCTGGCAGCGATTCCCAGCCAAAACATCAATGGGAGCAACAGTCATGCCACGCCGCACCGTCATTCTTGCCACCGCGTTCGTGACGATTCTGGCAATCGTTGCGATCTCGCAGCTTGGTTCCTTCGCGCAACAGTCGGACGGGACAATCACGGTTCGCAAGCAGGATGTAACCAACAATGGAGCGCTCCTGAACGACGCGGAGTTCGCGCTCTACGACGGATCGTGCGACCAGCTGGCGAACGCCACGCCAGTGGCGAATGGGGGAACGGGTCAGGATGGCGAAGGGACGTTGGTCTTCTCCGGTCTTACCGAAGGCGCCTCGTACTGCATCGTCGAAACCCAGCCGCCGTTCGGGTACACCGGCGTCAGCAAGGGCATATCCGCACACACATCCACCACAATCGATGTGGCGAACGAACCTTCTTCGACACCGCCACCGCACGGTGAAGGACCGATCACTGTTGTTTTGCAGGATAGGGTGACCGGCGAACCAATCAATGGGGCAGACTTTGATCTCTATGCTGGGACGTGCGCCGAGGTTGACGGGGGCAATCCCGTTGCCTCAGGAACGACGGGTGACAACGGTGATGGAACGATTGTCTTCAATGAGCTGACCGCCACGGCTTACTGCGTGCTGGAGAGCAGTCCGGCCTCCGGGTATGCGATGATCCATGGAGGCGCTACGATCTACACCGGTTTCACCAGGGTTGTGTTGAACTCGCCGTTGGCGCCTCCCCCGGCGACTCCGACCGCGTAGCACAACCTCCGGTCACGTACACAGCGCGTGATCATCTGGCCCCGCGATCGATCAGGATGCAACGGACATGGCCAGCGCCTCGGCGAGGGTCAGCTGCCTGCCGGAAGCGGTCTCACGCGCGAGCGCTTCCGGAGCGAGCGCCTGCCGCGTCCGCTCGTCACCTTTCTGGAGCACGCGGCGATCCATCGCCGTCCACATCACCATCTTGCCGGATCGCGATTCGAAAACATCGGTGGCGCCGGTCAACCGTGCCGCCATAGCGGCGTTCCCGCTGATCGCGAAGGCTGCGGCGGCAATGCGTAGACAGGTCGCGGCATAGACCTCGTCGCCGCTGTCGTATGCGATGGTCGCCGCTTCCAGATAGTGCCGGAGCGCCTGCTCCGGATCATCCCTGTCGAATGCAAGGGTTCCCCAGGAGAGATAGATACGGGCCGCGCCGCGTTGCTGACCGAAGGCCAGATTGATCCGCAACGCTTCCCGAATCTGGTCCTCTGCGGCATCCAGATTCCCCAGTCCGTGGTCTGCTCTGCTCCGTGTGCCCGGCGCCCAGAGGGCGATGGCATTTCGCAGCGAGGCATCACCGATCCGGTCAATCGCTTCGAGCGCCCGATCGCACAATGCCTTCCCGCCGGCGTAGTCATCATTGACGATCGCCACCGAGGCATTGGCCAGACACGCCCAGGCAGATCGGAAGGGATCTCCTGACGCATTCGACTCGTCGAGCGCCAACGCATAGGCTGTTTGCGATCGCTCATGATCGCCGGTGTAGCTCCGCACCTGTCCCAGGGCCAGCAATGCATTGGCCCGAGCGCATGCTGGTGCACTCTCGCCAATTGCCAGCGCTCGCTCCAGCCACTCCTGTCCTTCGCGGGCGTGCGTGGTCGTTGTCCAGAACCAGAGGAGATCACTGGCTATGCGCAGCAGAGCATCACCATCGCCGCTTGCCTCGAAGAAGCTCATCGCCTGCCGAAAGTTCGGGAGTGCCTGGGCAAAGCCGTGGGGAAGCGCGTCGTCGCCCGGTTGCCAGTAGGCAATCGCATGCCGTGAAACCAGGTCCGCGAAAAACTGCGCGTGCGCCTGGCGCAATGCAGCGGACTCACCGGCTTCCTCCAGCCGGGCGGCGGCAAACTCGGCAATCAGCTCCAGCAGGGCATAATCGGCGCGATCCTCTCGTTCGCGAACGAGCGCCACGAGGTTCTTCTCCACCAGACTGGCGAGCACCTGGCGTGTGCCCTCCGGTTGGCGCGATGTCTCTGAGCAGACAGCCTCGACAGCGTCGAACCCGAACCTGCCGCGAAAGACCGACAGGCGCCGCAGCAAGCGTTGTTCGTCCGGGGAGAGCAGCGAATGACTCCACTCGAGCGACTGGATCATCGTCTGCAACCGTTCGGGCTGGTCGCGCGGTCCTCCCATCAGTTCAGGCAGGATATTCTCGATCTCCGTGGCCAGCTCGGAGAGCGATCGTGTGCCGAGCTGTGCCGCGGCCAGCTCGATTGCGAGCGGGAGTCCATCCAGTCGTTGGCAGATCGAGCTCAGTACGGTCATGTCCGCGCTGGAGGCGATCTCCACATCGGCGTCTCGGGCTCTGGCCAGAAAGAGTTGTTCCGCTTCACCGGCTGGCGCCAGAGACATTGCCGAAAGCTGAAACCTCCGCTCGCCCGTTACCCGCAGCGGCGCCCGGCTCGTCGCCAGGATGGCCAGGTTCGGACAGGAGCGGAGCAATTCAGGGAGTTGGATGGCGGCAGTGAGCAGATGTTCCATGTTGTCCAGCACAAGCAGCAATCTGGCGTCGCCGATCGTCGCCGCCAGGTCTCGCATTTCGCCAGCTCCGCCGCTGAGTGAAACGCCCAGATCTTCGAAGACCTGCGGGACCACCAGCGCCGCCGACGTGACAGGCGCCAGCGAAACGAAAGCCACACGATCCGCGAAGTGTGATCGCAGCGCCATGGCGACTTCGGTGGCGATCCGGGTTTTGCCGATCCCGGGCGGTCCCGTGACGGTCAACAAGCGCGTGACGCCCTGTTCCAGCGCTTCGGTGATGGCTTCGATCTCCCAGGCGCGACCGACCAACGACGTCAGTGGCAGCGGTGGCGGCGTCAACATGGGAGATCGCAGCAGCGATGCTTCGCCATTGCTGAGAGCCTGTGAAGCATCCGGCCAGGCATCGAGCTCCGGCCGGGCGGCGTGGAAGAGCTCCGCTGTCGCGGATCGGTCGAGGTCGAGCGCCTGGCAGAGGAGTCGCAGGGTGGCGGAGCGGGGGCCCCGTCGTTGCCCGATTTCATGACTCCGAATGGCCCGCACGGAAACGCCGGAGCGGCTGGCAAGCTCCTCCTGGGTGAGTCCGGCGGTCAGCCGGTAGCGGCGCAACAGATTCCCGAATGAAGGTTGCACCGCTGAAACGAACCCTTGATTCCTGAACAATTCTTATAACTCGTTAAGAATACCATGCTGGAGTCCGACGTGCCGCCGATGTGCCGGTCATGTGCCGGTGCTGGTTCTGTTCGCCAGCCTGGCGTTTCCATATTGTTCTGGCATCACGCGAACGGTGCGTATCTCAATGCGCTGCAACGGTGCAGTGTGTTGTGGCGGTCATAGGCGGAGAGGCTCCGGACATGGACGGACAGCGATTCGACCGGCTGACGAGGGCGTTGGCGACTGGAACCTCCCGCCGCACCATCCTCAAGGGTCTCCTCGGCGCCGGCGGCGCCGCTGTCTCCGGTTCGGTTGTCGCCGACCAGGCCGACGCCCGCGTCATCGGCGCCCGTCCCACCGTCCCGCCCGCACAGCAGCCATCGGGCTGTCAGCTTCCCAACCAGCTGTGCGGCGGCGAATGTTGCGGTCCCGGTCTCTGCAAGTCAAATCACTGCTGCTCGTCGCCGACCCACACCTGGTGCGGCGATCGATGCTGGCCCGAATCGCAGTGCACGAGCTCGGGCATCCCCTGTAGTGATGGCCAGAAGGTCTGCGGCTCCACCTGCTGCCCAGCCAACGCCTCCTGCGCCCGCTCCGGCAACTCCGACATCTGCTGCAACCCTGACAGTGGGCAGGCGCCCTGCGGCTTTGAGTGCTGCGCCACTGCTGCCCAGTGCTGCGATAGGGAATGCTGTCCAGACGGCTCCGTCTGCATCGGCAATGGGTACTGTTGTCCCTTCGAGCAAATGTGCGGCGGCATCTGCTGCAACGGCCCAGGGCAGCGCTGCTGCCATGACGTCTGCATCGAAGCAGGGCAATGCTGCGGCGATGACGAATGCCAGGACAGCCCAGCGACCTGCCAGGCAGGCTACTGCGATCTCAACTCGAGCAGTTGCGCGCTGACCGATCCCTGTGCCGATCAGCCCGGAACAACCTGCTGCGGAGGCGCCTGCATCGAGCTCGGCACCACCACACACTGCCTCAGCTGCGACAACGCGTGCGGATCGGGTCAGGTCTGTTGCGCTGCCGGTTGCACCACACTCGGTACCGACGATCACTGCGCCGCCTGCGACGACGCCTGCACGGGTGGCTTCGCCTGTATCGATGGCGCCTGCCGCTGTGATGAAGACAGCGATTGCGGGTCGGGGCTCCTTTGCTGCGATCACGTCTGCCAGCCTTGCTGTGGCGACAACGTGTCGAACTGCGGCGACAACAAATGCGAGACATGGACCTGCAATGCCGGCGCCTGCCTGCTGGCCGCCACATTCACCTGCTCGCCGCCCACAGTTGGCGACTGCCTCGATGCCGGAAGCTGCGATCCCGCCACTGGCCTGTGCGTTGGCCGCCAGTACCTGGGCGACGACATGGCCTGCGGCGCACCGGGTGATTTCTGCTGCGATGGTTCCTGCATCTCCAGTGACGTCGACAACTGTGGCTTCTGCGGCCAAAGCTGTCCGGCCGGTTTTGTCTGCTCCGGCGGAGAATGCCGCTGCAATGGCGACATTGATTGCGCGTTTCTGACCGGAGGCTGTGAAGTCGGCCAGTGTCAGAACGGCGTCTGCACCGCCAGACTCCTGACCAACCGCCAGCCCTGTATTGGGCAGGACGGCGCCTGCGATGAGCATGGGTTCTGCGTCACCGAATGCGAAGGGACCGACGCCTCGACCTGCCCCAACGACGCATGCACAACCTACGCTTGCCAGGCTGGGCGTTGCGTAGCTTCCCAGATCGTCATCTGCAACATCGGCCTGTTCCCAACATGTCGACCCATCACGTGCGATCCGGTACGCGGGTGCGTCGAGGGCGACGCCGTTCCCGATGGCCAGGACTGCGGCATCGGCGGCATTTGCTGCAACGGCAACTGCCTGCCAAAAGATGAGGAGAACTGCGGCGCCTGTGGGAACGTCTGTCCGCAAGGATTTGTCTGCCAGGGAAATGCCTGCGCCTGCGATGGGGATGGCGATTGCGACGCCGGCGAAGTCTGCTGCCAGGGTGTGTGCCAGGAGTGCTGCGACAGCGATCCTGTTTCCTGTCCCGCCGCGTCGAGCGAGTGCGTGACTTCCGTCTGCAATGCGGATGGCACGTGTGGAGAAGTCAACAAAGCGGAGTTCACCAGTTGCGGCCAGAATCAGCGCTATTGCATCGAAGGCGCTTGTGAATATGGCTGCAACATCGGAGGCACGTTCTACCCAGTCAATGCAGCGAATCCGGCGAATCTCTGCCAGATCTGCGAACCAGTCATCTCGCGGACGAGCTGGACGAGCAAAACCTG
Organism: uncultured Sphaerobacteraceae bacterium; assembly: GCA_964461025.1. Taxonomy (GTDB): domain Bacteria; phylum Chloroflexota; class Chloroflexia; order Thermomicrobiales; family UBA6265; genus JAHBVL01. The sequence goes on from CAYWSE010000044.1 coordinate 25,556, forward strand.
CACGATTCTCGTCGAAGGATGCGAGCAATTCGTCTGCGATGCGGCCGACGGCGCATGCAAACGAACGAACCGGGCCAACGGCACGGCTTGCAGCGTGACTCAGGCCCAGCCCAATTTCTGCTCAGCACAAGGGAACGGGACATGCCTGGACGGGCAGTGTCTCACCACTCCGTTGAATGAAGGAGCGGCATGCGGCACGGCCAACAACAACTGCCATCGACGTGTATGCCGCGACGGGATTTGCGCTTCAGAAGCCACGAACGAAGGTGATTCCTGTATCGGCCCCAATCCCGCGAAATGCCACAGGGCCAACGGTACCTGTCGCGGAGGCAACTGTGTCAATCAGCGCCTCCCGAATGGCACGGTATGTGATGAGAAACCGCAAGGGTGCAACTTGGGAACATGTCTCGATGGGTTGTGCTCGTACACGCCAGTGCGGACAGGTGAGTCCTGCGACCGCGGCATAACGGAATGCCGCGAGGGGTGGGTCTGCGCTTCGAACGGTGGTTGCTCCCAGCAGATATTGCCGAATCGCAACTTCTGTGAATACTCAAAGTTGTCCCGGTGTGAGGAAAACCGGCTGAGTGAGGGGACATGCAATGGCGACGGCACTTGCAGCGGCGAGCTCTTCCAGAGCGGCGTGATTCTCTGCGAAAACCCGCTTACTCCGCGGCGAGCGTGCTGTCCCGGCATGGTCTGCGAATGCCCGCCCCAGAGCGGCGTCTTTTGTATCGAAAAGTTCTGCTACTACCCGGAAGAGGTTTACTGATCGCACCTTTCCATTGAGTTTCGTGACTACCGGTGAGCGTGGCGGGTTGAATGGCGCCAGGCTCACCGGTAGTGCTTTGCGGCCAGACATCGCGACACTCCTTCCAGGACGACCATTCAACAGCAAAGGTTGCGATTCTCCCCAGCGTTTTGCTGCTTCTTGAACCACCAACACGAGCAACGCACGGGCGAGCTTCGCAGGCTATTGGTTAAGATGTCCTGGGAATCTCCTGTGGATGCTGCGGTGCAGCTGCCAACTCACGTATACTGTATACAGATAGACTCGGGGCAAGGAGCGAAGCGTGCAGATTCCGCTAGACGGCGCGTCCTCACAACCGGCGTTGACCACGACTACCCTCGCCGATCAGGTCTACGAGCACCTGCGGCAAGGCATTCTCGCCAACGACTATCCGCCCGGCACGTCGCTCCCTGAGGAAACGGTCGCGGCGCGCTTTTCGGTCTCCCGGGTTCCCGTTCGCGAAGCGCTGCGCCATCTCGCCGCTGACGGTCTGGTGACCCTCACCCCCCGGCAAGGAGCGACGGTTTCCTCCCTCTCACCCAAGCAGTTCCTCGATGCCTACCGCGTGCGCGAAGCCCTGGAAACGCTGGCGATCCGGCTGGCGATGCCGAACCTGACCGAGGACGATCTCGCCGAGCTCGAGACACTCAATGCCGAAATGCACGAGCACGCCGCGGCGGAGGACACCATCGCCTTTTTCGCGTCCAACGCTGCGTTCCATCAACTCCTGATCCGCAAAGCCGACAACGACGATCTGAAGGCGATCTACGACTCGCTGATCGACAAGATGCGCCGCTATCGCTGGCCGTCGATCGATCTGCGCGGCGGTCTGGCCCGGTCGGTGGAGGAGCACGAAGCGATCGTGGCGGCGATCAAGACCGGCGACACGGAGGAAGCGTCCAGGCTGGTCGCCGCGCACATTCACGTTCCGCAGAAGATCCTGGAAGAGGAAGGAGCGATCGAGCTCCGCACCCGTTAGAGAGGGCAACCGTGGGGAATCCGACATTCGGCGTCAATTTGAACAACCGGGAGCCGCTGATCGCGCCCGACTACTCGTTGACCGATCTCCTCGATCTGTCTGAAGTCGTGGAGCGCGAAGGGTTCGACTCGGTCTGGGTGGGTGACAGTCTCTTCTCCAAGCCTCGATACGAACCAATCTCCACCCTCGCCGCCCTTTCCCAGCGGACGAAAAAGGTCAAACTCGGCACGGCTTGCATGGTCTCCGGCACCCGCGATCCGCTCTACCTCGCGCTCGAATGGACGACCCTCGATCACCTTTCCAATGGAAGAACGATTCTCGGCACCGGTATGGGCAATCCGGAAGAAGGAGTCCGTCGCGAATACGCTGCGGTGCGACTCGATTTCGAGAAGCGCGCCCGCATTTTCGAAGATGGGATGGAAGCCCTCCGCCAGCTCTGGACGACGGGCAAAGTCAATCTTGACACCGAGTTCTTCAAGTACGACGACATTTCCTTCTATTCCGGCACCGAGATGGGACCGCTGATGCCGGTCCAGTCGCCACCGCCGATCTGGGTGGTGAGCAACCCCCGCCTGACGGTCGGCACGAAACAGGAAGACAAAACCGAGAAGGTGATCAGCAAGGCCGCTCGCCGCATCGCCAGATATGGCGACGGCTGGATGACCTGCTGCCGGGCCCGCCATCCGGAGGAGTTCGCCGCGCAGCTGGCCCAGGTCGACGACGCCATCGCCGAAACCGGTCGCGACCGCTCCGAGTACGTAATGTCCTATCAGGTGACGATGAACATCGCCGACACGCGTGAGGAAGCGCACGCCGGGATCAATTCGTACATCAGCCAGTACTACCCCGAGCTGAGCAAAGCGATGGATCTCCTCGAATGGGGTCCCATCGGCACCCCCGACGACATCATCGAATGGATCAAGACGTTTTCGGCAGTGGGTGTCGACTACTTCATCTGTCGCTTTGGGTCGTTAGATCAATTTGGCCAAGTGGAGAGGTTTGCAAAGGAGGTTCTTCCGGCGTTCGCCACCTCCCAGTAGGGGCAATCCCCCTGTGGTTGCCCTTCTTACCGGACTCGGCGATCGCCCATGGATTCGAACGTTGCGGCTGGGCACAAGGGCAGGCACGGGGACCTGCCCCTACGGCCGGCACAGGGCCGGGTTCTGCGAAATCGCTTTGTAGAGGAGATATGAAATGTCTGAACTACCCACAAACCTCCGAACCGACGCCGAACTGATCGTCGGCGTCTGCATGTCGGTCGAGAAGGACGACGTCGTCACCATCATCACCGACAACGATCACACAACCGAGGCCGACGCGTTGGCCCAGATCGTTGTCGAGCATGGCGGCTTTCCGGTCGTCTGCAACAACGAATATCAGGTCAAGCGGGCGATCGCCGACATGACCTTCCCTATGGCCCCGCCGCGCAATCTGCATCAGGCGATGGTCACGTCGGACGAGATCATCATCATCACCAACCTGGAGTGGGCAAACCGCTTCGCGCACGTCTCGGCGGTGCGAGAGTCGTGCGACAACAACGCTAAGATCGCCTCGGTCGAAGAGGGGATCGGTTCCTGGAACATGACCAAAGCCGACATCATCGACGCCACCGACCGGGCCAGGGCGGCGATCGCGGCGATGGAAGGCGCCAAGTGGTGCCGGGTCACCTCGCCGGCAGGCACCGATGTCCGCGTTTGCATCGAAGGCCGCCCCGCTCTCGAAGTCACGCCGATCAAGAAGCGCGGTCAGATGATGGGACCGATCCCCCTCTGGGCGGAGGTCGCCTTCGCGGCGGTCGAGGACAAAACCGAGGGCCGGATCGTCGTCGACGGCATCATGCTCGGCATCGGACTGCCTGGGCAGACGCCGAACCCGATCGAGTGGCGCGTCGAAGGCGGCAAGGCGGTCGCTATCGAAGGGGGCGAGGAAGCAGAGCGGCTGAAACAGGTGATCGAAGGCGTCGACGGCGCGACCGTCATCGGCGAATTCGCCTTCGGCACCAGCGAGAAATCTCCGACCGGATCACCGTCCGAAAAGGGCCTGCTCGGCACCGTTCACTTCGCGCTCGGCGACAACCACAACGCCTATCCCGGCGGCAAAAACGTTAGCAAACTCCACCTCGACGGCAACTGCCTGAACGCCTCCCTTCTCGTCGAGGACACGGGGCAGTACATCGTCAAGGATGGGAAGTGGGCGTTGTAACGGAGGCAATAGGCACTGGGCACTGGGCACTGGGCACTGGGC
>CAYWSE010000045.1:0-16063 GCA_964461025.1 uncultured Sphaerobacteraceae bacterium
CCGATCCATTTCCTTTGGCCATTGCTGGCAACCTCCTGATACAGACTGCGGCGCCGCCGGGGAGGCAGCGCCAGCGCGATTCAACGGAGGAACGATACCCGATCCCTTAGCACTCTGCAAGTGAGAGTGCTAAGCATGAGGCGGAGAGGCGGAAAGGCGAGGAGGAGAATTGGCTGCCATTCGGCTAGGGTCCGCCGGCACTCGGCAGTGTCACCGAACTCGTCCAGCAGCGTCTGGAGCCGCGAAACAATACTCTGAATGTCGTCGGTTGACAATCCGGCCTGCATTGCGCGGATATGATTCCCTTACCCTGCCCTCTCCCGACCGCGGGTGAGGGCTCTCCTGCCTCGCCCGATCCACAATGAACCATCGATCATCAACTGCTCGCCATTCACCATCTCACGGATTCGCACAGGCGCCGGCGGTACATTTCAGGTTGAAGCAGCAGTCGCCATCCATGGTGCAGGAAGCACCGATGGAGTTCCAGCAACAGATCGGCGGATCCTGAACGCAGACCGCGCCGGAAGGGTTCTCGCAACACTGGCCGACGCTCGAGCACAACTCGCCAATATGCGAGCAACCGCATGTGCCGTCCGGCTTGACGTTGCCTGCCGAGCAACAGGTGCTGGAAGAGTTCCCGACCGGTTCGCCATCCGGAATACACGTGCACATGCCATTCGAGCACTTGGGTGTATTTCCGGTGCAGGTGTTGCGGCAACTGCCACAATTGAATGGATCGGTGAACTGATCGACGCACCCCATATCGCCACAGACGAGACCCGGACACGTCCCGCAGGCGCCACTACTGCAAAACGTTCCGCAACATTCATAGTCGAACTCGCATGGACTCTGGTCTGGCGTGCAGTCGGGTTGGTTCGGCGCACAGGCGCACGTCTGTGGGTTGAGTGTTTGACCCGAAGGGCATCCCGCGACACACGCGTGGCCGCAGAGAAGCTGTCCGGCAGGACACGTTGCGGTCGTGCCGTCGTTCGAAGAGGAAGCACTTGCCAGCCAGGCGCCGAGATCGCCCGGTCGTGGTCCGCTGAAGATCCCAGCAAAGGCTCCCTGGCACAGCGCCACAGCGTCATCACCCAGTCCCGAGTACACAAGGACCTGATTCGGCGCCAGCAAGATCTCGAAGTCGATCGACCGGCCCATCGAGAAACCATTTGCACTGACCGCGTTCCCGCCGCCTGGCATATACGCGGCTTGCGTCAGCAATCCGTCGCTCGCAACTGCGAATTGCAGCACGCCGTCAAAAACAACCGGCGCCGACGGACCACCGATCGTTTCGGCATGGATCGTCAGCGTGCAGGCACCTTGCGCTTCCGCCACCGACGCGACCCGTGAGAACGCTGCTGCGGCTCCACCGATCCCAGCCGCCTTCAGCGCCTCGCGACGGGAAACCCGCCGGCCAAGCTCGCGAGTCCAGTTGTCGAAGCGCCGCTCATCCATGCGCGCCACACCTGGCCAGATGTTGGGTCATCACTGACACGCTCCCGATGCGCAGAATTTCGGGGCAATACAGATGTTGTTGCAGTTGCCGCAGTTGTTGCTGTCGGCGGAGGTGTCGACACAGACGTCGTTGCAGACACGGAAGGCGCAGCTGGAGCACGTTCCGCTGCTGCAGAAACCGCTGCAGCACTGACCGCCATTGGCGCATTGCCCGCCGAGATCGATGCACGCCGGACCGGCATTGTCGACGCACCTGCAGGAGTCAAGATCGAGGATTTGACTTCCCGAGCATTCAGCGACGCAGCGTGTTCCGCACTGGACCGAGCCTTCCGGGCATCCGCACACGCCGCTCGACGCATCGAGGCAAGCCGAACCGCCTGGGCAACAATTCGGCCCGCAGGAGATAGTGCCCGCGCTGCAGACGCACTGACATGATTGTGGATCGAGAACGAAGGCGTTGCCGCAGCTGGTCGGCGGGCAGGCGCTTCCCGTTTCCGTCTGGCCCGCCTGCGTGATAGGTGTCGGCGTCGGCTGATGGTCGCTCGCTGCGTTGGTTGGTTGCGCGATCCAGGTACCGAGTTGGGATGATCCGGGGTTGCTCAGGTAGCCCTGAATCGCACCGGCACACTCGAACCGGTCGGAAGCAACCATTCCCGACAATTCAAGAAGCGTTCCATCGCCGAGCCGGACCAGAAGATTCACCATCGATCCGGATGCTTGTCCCACGACCTGTGCCGGAGGCTGCCCGCCCAGTATCAGCGATCCGGTATCGATCGCCCCATCCTGGCCAGTCTCGAACTCGAGTGTGCCGCCGACCTCAGCGCCGGGAGTGATCGTCGATGTCAGCGTAACGGCGTAGGAACAGTGACCGTCGTCGCCAAACTGCGCATCCGCGGGGGATACGCGAGAGAGCGCGGCAGCGACACTGCCGGCGAGAGACCATCCCAGGAGTCCGCGCCGGGCGGTCCGACGTGTCCATAATCGGGTCCAGGCGTCGAACTGCGAATCCTTCACCTGGCTATTCTCCGTGATGGGCAACGGCGGACCAGACGCCAATGTCCTGTACTCCCGGGCCGGCGTACATGCCGGTCAGTGAACCGGCGCATTGCTCCAGGGCGTATTCCCCGGCTCCCGTCAGCGTCAACACGCGATCAGGATTGGATCCAATGCGGAACCGAATGGAGCGACCCGCGGCCTGGCCAACGACCGGCAAAATCGTGCCATCGGCGAATTCGATTGTTGCTGCATCGACGTCGCCGTTTGGTCCGAGTGTGAACGAAAGACTCCCGTGGAAGGATTGACCGGCCTGTGGGCCGAGTTCCGCAGTCCCGCTGATGTCGAGCACGCACTGATTGTCCGAACCGAACTGAGCTCGAAGAGCGCGAGGTTGCTCCGATCCGGCTCCCGAAGGAGCGGCTAAGGCTTCGGTCGAACGATCCATGCGAGCCTCCGAATCTCGGACTCCGTCAGCGCCGAGAGTTCAGGTTGACGATCACACACTATCAGCCGGTTGAACGGAAGTAAAGCGGCGAATTTGCGCGAGTTGGGTCATGTGTTCAGTTGGATCGAATGGCCGCTATCAATGGCCGGAAAAACGCGGGGTTCGCCGCTCGGCAAAGGCTCGCAAACCTTCGGCATAGTCTTCAGTCCCATCGAGCGGTATCCGGTGGCGAGATACGATTCGCGCTGCCTCTACCGGTGGGAGACCGGCGGTTTGGTCGAGAGCCAATTTCAGCGCTCGCACGGCAAGAGGGGCGCCCGCGGCGATCTCCCGGGCCAGCTCCATCGCCGTTGGAAGCACCTCCGCGGAAGGAACGACGCGATCTGCCAGTCCGAGATGATATGCCTCGCCCGCATCGATGCGACGACCGGTGAATAGGAGGTCGCGCGCCCGGCCCGCGCCGATCAGTCCCGGCAACCTGACAGTCGCTCCTGCTCCTGGAAAGACACCGATCCTGACCTCTGGCAAACCGAAAACGGCGTCTTCGGCCATGACGCGGAGGTCGCAGGCAACCGCCAATTCCGCTCCGCCGGCCAACGCGAATCCTCTGATTGCCACGATGACCGGTACCGGGAACGTCGCCAGTGCGTCACCAATGGCATTGATCCGGCGCGTGTGGTCGGTCAACTCGTCTGGTGAGAGCGCGAGTCGCTCCTTGAGGTCAGCGCCGGCGCAGAAGGCTTTGTCGCCGGCGCCGGTGAGCACAAGGCAGCGGATTGCAGGATCGTCAGCGAGCCCGGCGAGTTCGGAGCTCAGCGCCGCAATCAGTTCGCTGTTGAGCGCATTGCGGGCCTCGGGCCGGTTGAGCGTCAGGAGGACGACACCGTCGTCCTCATCGCGCATCAGGACGCTCATGGATGCCTCTCCTCTCATTCGCGCATTGATCTGACCGACGAGCAAGCTTGCCGACATCTGATTGTACAGACACGAAGGCGCCGCGCCCTGACCGGACGCGGCGCTCTGATCGCAACTGATCCGGGTTACGCGGGCGTGATGTTCTTGTTGAAGCGGAAGATGTTCTCAGGATCGTATATGCGCTTGGCGGCTTTGAGCCGCTGCAACGCAGCATCCTCGTATGCGACTCGACTTCGGTCGGCGAGCTCCTCCTCGGTCATGAAGTTCACATACTGACCCATGGCGTGCGGTTTCATCGATTCGAAGTTCTCGCGCGCCCACGCAATCTGCGTTTCATCCTCGACGGGATCAATCCACGACGACTGGTAATTGACGATGTACGAAGCGTCCCTGAAGCCAACGGCTGACAGCTTGTCCCCCGGCTGGGCGGGCGTCCCGGCCAGATGAGGCAGCAACACGGAAGAGAAGGGCGAGCGGAACGAGGTTGCTTTGTCGAGCAGCGAATCGCGCATACCGTCGGTGAATGGCGGCAAGTAGTGCGATTTCCAGTAGTAGCGGCGCCCGTACGGTTGACCCGAATCGAGAAACGCCTGGTGTTCCTTGAACGGTTTCGGCTTGATCGTATCGGCGAGCGGTTGACCGTAGGTCTTAACCGGGGCCAGCTTCGCCAGACCTTCTTCCGCACTTCCGCCGTAGAATCCGGCGATGCCCACCACCGGCTTGCCATGCACCGATTCCGGCAGGAATGGCGCCGGTGGAGCGACTCGCAGCACCAGCACGTGCATCAGCTCTGGTGGAGCGGTTGCGGTCACCTCTCTGAACAGCTCGATGACGTCGCCTGCCTTCTCCATCGGCCATAAGACCAGCCCACCAGCGATTTCGGGACCGAGCCCCAGCGCCTCGAACTCGAATTGGGTGACGATGCCGAAGTTCCCGCCGCCACCACGAATTGCCCAGAAGAGCTCTGGTTCCGACTCCGCGCTCGCTTCGCGGACTTGCCCGTCGGCCGTCACCACCGTCGCCCGGCGCAGCAGATCGGATGTGTAACCGGCCTTCCGTGTCAGCCAGCCGAATCCGCCGCCGACGGTGAATCCGGCCACGCCGGTGGTGGAGACAATGCCGCCCGGCACGACCAAGCCGTGTGATTCGGTTGCCACGTCGACCATGTTCCAGTTACATCCGGGGCCGACGGTGACCCGCCGGGTCGATGGGTCGATCGCGATGCCGTTCATCCGGGCAAGATCGATCATCAGACCACCGTCGACAACGGCGGTACCCGCGACGTTGTGTCCGCATCCGCGGACGGAGAAGGGAATGTCATGGTCGCGTGCGAACGAAATCGCAGCGGCAACATCGTTGGCCGACTCGACCATTGCCACTGCGGCCGGTCTGCGGTCGAACATGCCGTTCCAGATTGCTCTCGATTCGTCGTAGCCGGGATCACCGTCGAACAGCAGGGCTCCCTGCATGCGTGAAGACAACACCGCCATCGATCTCTCGGCTGCGGCTGAACGACCCACCCTCGACTCCATTACTGTAGGCATTTGGTACTTACTCCTGTTGCAAATACGAAACGATCATGACGAGCTCGCGGAAAACATTCTGCCAGCGATTTCGGGCAATACAAGTACAGAATGTGTACCTAAGGCCGTGATACCATCGACGCTGCTGGTTGTCGCATGTGGCGCAATCAGCCATCGAGCCGATCAACCAATACTCTTTCGTTCAATTCGCGTTCGATGCAGCAGCAGGGGATCGCCAGATGGAAACTTCAGAAAGAGAAGTCGCCGGTCGAAAAAGTGGTTACGGACAGTTCTGTCCCGTCTCGGTGGCCTCAGAAGTGCTCGCCGAAAAGTGGAATCTGCTCATCCTGCGCGAGCTGCTCTGCGGCAGTCATCGCTTCAACGATCTGCATCGCGGTGTGCCGCTGATGTCCGGGTCACTGCTGTCGCAGCGGTTGCGTAGTCTGGAATCGTGGGGGCTGATCGATCGCGTGCCGGACGAAGGGCAGCGCGGAAACTCGTATTACCTCACCGATGCCGGCAAAGCCCTGCGACCGATCGTCGAAGGAATCGGCGTCTGGGGTCTGAAGTACATGCGCAATACGTTCGCCGAGGAGAATCTCGATCCGTCGCTCCTGATGTGGGACATGAAACGCTGGATCCGCCCCGAGCACTTTCCCACGGAACGGGCGGTGATCATGATCAATCTGCTCGACGTGCAAAAACGGAACCGGACCTACTGGTTCGTGAAGGATTCTCGCGAATCCCTCCTCGATCTTTGTACTGAGGACCCCGGTTTCGACGTCGACCTGACGATCAGCACCGACGTCGAAACGCTGGCCAGAGTCTGGATGGGCGATCTGCCGCTGGACACGGCCCTGCGTAGCCGCCGCGTCGAATTCGATGGTTCGGCGGCATTGCGCATGAGCGTGTACGACTGGATCGGACTCAGTCCATTTGCGTCCATGAGCCGGGAGTAGGACCGCCGGGAGTCGAGGCGTGACCGAGGACCTCAAGCAGCCAGAATCGATGCTCGAGCAACTGCGCAAGGTGCATGTCGCCGAACCAGTCCGCCTTTCCGGGCGGATTGAGATCGTGGACTACGATCCGTCGTGGCCTCTCGAGTTCGAACGTCATCGCGAAAAAATCGTGCGGGCTCTGGGCGAACAGGCGCTCATGATCGAGCACGCCGGCTCGACATCGGTGCCGGGGCTGGCGGCGAAGCCGCGCATCGATATTGTGCTCGTCGTTCCAGACTCCAGCGATGAATCGTCCTATGTCCCGCCAATGGAAGCGGCCGGCTACGAGCTGGCCATCCGCGAACCCGATTGGTTCGAACACCGGGTGTTCAAGCGACCGGACGTCCAGGTCAACGTCCATGTCTTCTCGCGAGACTGCCCGGAAATCGATCGCATGCTCCTCTTTCGCGACTGGCTCCGCGCACACCCCGACGATCGCAACTTCTACGCACAGACCAAACGCGAGCTCGCCGGCCGCGACTGGGAGTTCGTTCAGGAGTATGCTGACGAAAAGACCGCCGTGGTCGAAGCGATCATCGCCCGAGCGTTGGTCCAGTCACAGTAGTCCTGCCCCTCCGTCAAAAAACGATGTGCAGAAGAGACGTAGCCTCGCCATCTGTGGCGCTTGCCCCGGTTCGTCGGGGGATCAGATCTCATCGCCACAGCCGTCTTCAGCTTATCGATCAGCAGATCGAGATTTCGGGAGGACAACCAATGGACAAACACGACAAAATGCCCGCTGGTGGATGGATTGGCATCGGCGCAGGACTTGGCGTCGCGTTCGGAGTGGCTCTCGACAACATCGGCGTTGGCATCGCCATCGGGACTGCGCTGGGTGTTGTCATGATGGCCCTGCAGTCCAACAGAAGCGATGGGGGCGCCGACGATGATTCAGGGGGACCGACCTGAGCGCCGCGTCAGCGTCGCCTCGAGAGCAACCAGATCGAGGCCAGCAAGATCGCGCCGCCGATCCACCCGAGGAAGCCGAGCCGTTCGTCGAACATGATCCAGGCAAGCACCGCGGCGATCAATGGCTCGATCATCGTCACGATGCTGGCCACCGACGCCGGAACCGCCTGCAAACCCCGCTGATAGAAGAGATACGCGATCGACGACGGAACCAATCCCAGGAAAAGCAAGAGCAACCACGTTCTCGCCGACTGGTCGAACGAAACACCAAGACTCAGCGCCACTGGCGCGAAGAGTATCGCGCCGACGGGGAATCCATACGCCAGCGGTTGCAACGGATGAACGCGATTTGCGATCGAGCGCAACCCCATCGCGTGCGTGGCGATGCCGGCGGCACAGGCAATCGCCAGGGCAACTCCCGCGGCGGTGTTGACCCCATCCCCGGTCTCCGGACGACCGATGATCAGGATCGACCCGGCGATCGCTCCCGCCAGTGCCAACCACACCCGTCGCGTCAGTTGCTCGCCGAGCAGAAACCCCGACGCCACGGCGACGATCACCGGCGCTCCACAGAGCGAGATTAACGTCGCCGCCGAAACCCCGATCCGGTCGATCGATGCCAGATAACTCCATTGGTAGAAAATGAGCACGGCGCCGAGCGCGATCATCCGAACCTGATCGGCCCGCGCGGCGGAGAACATGCGGGAACCGAGAGCCTGCCACGCCGCCAGGAGACAAATCGGACTGGCGATCAGCGTGCGCAGCCAGGTGATCGACACGGCATCGAGTGAGCTGTGAAGGGTGATTTCTTTTGAAACCGGTCCGATCGTTCCCCAGAGCACACCTGTGCCGACGAGGAGCGCCATGCCATACGCGGTGCTGCTACGTCGCGAAATCATCGTTCCTGTCAGAATCCTTGCAGGTTGAATGGTCCGGCCAGATCGGAGAGAGGGAAGACACGTGAACGACCAGCTCGCCGGAGCGCAATCGTATCCGGAGCTTCGGGCGCGCGTCCGTGAGCTCTGCCTGGACTTCCCCGCCGAATACTGGCGTTCCTGCGATCGTGACCGCGCCTATCCTCAGGCATTCGTCGATGCCATGACCTCGTCCCGGCTTCTCGCGGCGTTGATACCCGAACAGTTCGGTGGTTTGGGTCTCACATTGGCAGAATCGTGCGCCATTCTGGAAGAGATCAACCGCTCGGGCGGCAATGCCGCCGCCTGTCACGCCCAGATGTATGTGATGGGCGCCCTCCTTCGGCACGGTTCGCCGGAACAACACGCGCGTTGGTTGCCGCGGATCGCTTCCGGCGAGCTTCGCATGCAGGCATTTTCCGTTACCGAAGACCAGGCCGGTTCTGACACCACTGCAATCGCCACCGAAGCCGTGCGCAACGGCGATGCCTACATCGTCAATGGGCACAAAAGCTGGACCAGCAGGGTCGAGCAGTCGGATCTCCTCCTCCTGCTGGCGAGAACGACGCCTCAGGAAAAGGTCGCGCGACGTGGCGAGGGGCTGAGTCTCTTTGTGGTCGAACTGGCCGATGCTCGCAACCAGGACGCGATCGAAGTCACGCCCGTGCACACGATGCTGAACTATGCGACCTACCAGATCACCTATAGCAACCTGCGCGTGCCGTCAAGGAATCTGATCGGCACGGAAGGACAGGGGCTTCGGCACGCACTCGACGGCATGAACGCTGAGCGCATCCTCCTCGCCTCTGAAGCGATCGGCGACGGCTACTGGTTCATCGAGAAGGCGAGTGAACGGGCGACCTCCCGGCATGTGTTCGGCCGACCGATCGGGGCATACCAGGGTGTGCAATTTCCGATCGCCCGAGCCTGGACTGCCATTCGCGCCGCGGACGAAATGCGCTCTCTGGCGGCGCGCAGGTTCGACACTGGTGAGCCATGCGGCGCCGAAGCAATCACGGCCAAGCTTCTCGCCTCAGAAGCGAGCTGGCAAGCGGCGAATGTCTGTCTCGACACGTTCGGCGGCTATGGCTTCGTCGACGAATATGACGTCGAACGCAAGTTCCGTGAAACACGCCTCTATCAGGTCGCCCCGGTCAGCAACAACCTGGTGCTCGCACATATCGCCCAATACGTGCTCGGCATGCCGAGGAGCTACTGACCAACCTCATGGCACCGCCCGAACCCAATCCGTCCGCCAGCCGCGCATTCTGGCGGCCCTACGCGCAATCCTCGATCCTTCTTTCGATCGTCCTCGGCTTTGGTCTCGGTGCAGGGCTCTTCACCTGGCGGGCGGACGACCGGGCCGCCGGCCTCGGCTGGCTCGTTTCCGCTCAGGCGCACGGTCACGTCCAGCTCTATGGCTGGGCGGGACTGCTGGTGCTCGGCGTCGGCATGCACTTCCTGCCACGCCTGGCGCACGCGCAGGCCGTTTCGCGGCGCAGCGCGTTGACGGCATTGGCGTTGATCTTCGCCGGCATCGTTGCACGCACCCTCACCACCACCTTGCTGGCAACTCGAAACAATGCAGCGTTTGCCGACGAGCTGCGCTGGTTGGTGCTTGGAAGCGTCGCTCTCGAGCTGACTGGTGTGCTGCTCGCGGTCCGAGCGCTTGTCATGGCTCTTCGCTCCGGGAATTCGAACAGGGGTTCAGCCTTTGCCGCGATCGCGCCGCTGGGAATCCTGGCGATGCTCTCGCTGATCACGTCTCTGACCATCGATGTCGTCAATGCGGCAGGTCTCGTCTCGTCCGACCACGTTCTACTCGATGAGACGATGACCGAAGTGGCGGTCTTTGTTGCCCAGTACGGATTCCTCCTGCCGATTGCGATCGCGATGTCGGCCCGGCTGTTCCCGTTGTACATCCGCACCCGACCCGCGGACGACCGCAGTCTCAGGGGCATTGCGACGCTGTTGGCGACCGGTGTCGTGGCCGGAGGCATTGGATCGGCAACTGAACATGACGCTCCGCAGGCCCTCGGTTCCTTCGCGATTGCCGCCGCTGCCGTCGCGGCGCTCGTGGCGCTGGGAATATTGGGAGAGCGGCGCCAATTGCCGCGACAATCCTGGAGTGTCGTATTCGAACCCCTTCAGTGGTTTGTTGCCTCGGCGTATTTCTGGATGGCCGTAGCGATAGTTGCCTCGCTGATCACGGCGTTCGATCAGCTCGGAATCGTCACAAGCACGCTTTCTCCGGCCGTGCAGCGACACAGTTTCGGCGCCGGATTCATCACGGTATTGATCGTCGGCGTGGGACAGTCGCTCCTGCCAGGTTTTGCCCGACAAACCGCCAGAAACACGAGTGTGCTCTGGCTCACCCTGGTCCTGTGCAATCTCGCTACCCTCCTCAGGGTGCTTCCGGCCGCTGGATGGGCTCCTGTCGGGTACGCAGAGACGCTGATGGCGGTGGCGGGAGGCGTTGGAGTCGTCGCGCTCATCTTCTTTGCCTGGAACATCAGACTCTTCGCCGGCTCTCGACCATCCCGGGAGCCTTCGTAACCCCGCATGGCAATGCAACCCAGGCGATGGTAATTGTCACAATTGACGTTTCAAAATCACGTTTCTCTGACAATTATTACGTTTGCTCTGAACCATATTCCCCGGCTCGTTCACCTCCAAGTGGCCGGGCGCTGGGTCATCGACGACCGGGCCAATCGCAGAACTGGGCTGGTCGAGTCGAGTTTGGCTCAGGCTCCTCTGTTCGTTGTCCGGCGAAGCAAACGACCTGGACTGTTCGAATCTCTCGATGCGCCATTGCAAGCGTACGTACGCACGTCAATCAAATCTCGACTGCGTGGCAATCTGTCCCCTCCCCACCATGATTCTCCCCGGCTTTGCGACTAACATGCCGGCCTGATTCCGGTCGCTTGACTCCCCTAATGCCGCTCCGTAAGGTAAGACCAGTGGCATGCCTCGAAAACTGATTTGTCAGCCGCCAACTCTATGGCTGAAATCCAAACCCTTCATCCCGAGGCCACACCACCGGTCCCGGTTCCGCTCAACCGGCAGGCAACGTCTCTTCTCGAGGAGGGATCGATGAATCGCGCATTCGGACTTCTGGTTGCACTCCTGCTTGCAGCAGTGGCGGTTATCACGCCCGGCGCAGGAGTCGTGGCGCAGGACGACGCCACCACGGTGTTGGTCGCGGAGTCGGAAGACCTGGGGCAGTTTTTGACCGACGCCAATGGCATGACGCTCTATCTCTTTACGATGGATACGGAAGAAGGCGTCAGCAATTGCTACGGTGATTGCGCCACTGCCTGGCCGGTCTTCACGGCGGAAGAGCCACTGAAGTTACCTGACGGCGTTGATGGAGAGCTAACGCTCATCGAGCGCACCGACGGCACAACCCAGGTTGCCTATAACGGCATCCCGCTCTATTTCTGGCAGGCCGACATGAACCCCGGCGACACCAGTGGTCAGGGTGTCGGCGACGTCTGGTTTGTCGTTGCTCCAGGTGAGCAATTCGGCGACGCGGCGGTGGCCGCGGCTGCTGCAGCTGCATCACCAGAAGCGTCACCGGTCGCCATGGCCGAAACGACGATCGTTGTGGTGGAGCACGCTGAGCTTGGTCCGATCTTCACAGACGGCGCAGGCAACACGCTGTATCTCTTCACCAACGACACCGAAATCGGCGTCAGCGCTTGCGAAGGCGATTGCGTAACGAACTGGCCGCTCTTCCAGGCAGAGGAGCCACTGACGCTGCCAGAAGGTGTCGAGGGTGAGTTGACACTCATCGAGCGGGCCGACGGCGAAACGCAAGTCGCCTACAACGGCATTCCGCTCTATTACTTTGCTGGCGACGAAGCACCGGGCGACACCAATGGTCAGGAGCGGGGCGGCCGTTGGTTCGTCGTCTCTCCTGGACTCCAGCACGGCGAGACTGAGGAGATTCCGCAGTAGCGACGTGGATCGTTAATCGTAGGCCGTAGATCGTGATTCGTAGACCGCGGGTTGCTTGACCAGCACCCGCGGTCTTTTCATGTGCATAGTCAATGGTGGATAGTTAATGGTAGATAGTAGATGGTGCCTTCACCATCTACCTTTCACCATCTACCATCCACTACCCGATATATATCTCATCCACGTAGCACCACTTCCAATTTTCTCCCGGTTCGAACGACTGGATAATGGGATGCCCGGTGCTTTGGAAGTGTTTGGTGGCATGTTTGTTCCTGGAGTTGTCGCAACATCCGACATGCCCGCAGAGCAGGCAAAGACGCAAATGCAGCCACCTGTCGCCAAGCTTCAGGCACTCTTCGCATCCCTGTGCGCTTGGCGCCACCGGCTGAATCTGGTCGAGATGCGAACATTCCTGAACGGACATTGGAGCCTCGCAATCAGTTGAGTTCGATGGAGAAGAGCTTGCTGCCGAGTTGCTCGAACGCGTCCCAGTCGAAAGAAACCCCTGCGGATACTCCGTCACTCAGGGTGTAAATCCCACCGGTAGCCGCCAGCGGTTCCGGAATCAGATCCTGTTCAAAGTACGCTCCTCCAGGCGAGAAGTGATCGCCCGGCAATTCGATCGATTCCAGGGCGTTCAGATTGAGGTTCATCGCCTTGCCCCAACCGGAATCGAGCATGCCGCCGATCCACGTCTTGACGCCGTGATCGTGACACGCCTCGATGATCTCGATCGATTCGCTGAATCCAGAGACTCGCGGCGGTTTCACATTGACAATCAACCGGTCGAGAATGCCATTGCAGGTCCAGAGGTGCATCGCAGCCTGTGCGTCGCGCAATGAGTGAATGCTCTCATCGAGACAGACTGGCGTTTTCAGTTCCTTCGAAATCTCGCTGTGCAGCACGATGTCATCGTCGAACAGCGGCTGCTCGATGAGAAGAAGTTCAAGATCGTCGAGTCCCTTCAATGTCTCCCAGGTCGAGAGATCGTAGGCCGAATTCGCGTCGACCTGCAGCATGATGTCGGGGTGGGCTTCACGCAACGCAATGGCGACCTGCACGTCGAAACCGGGCCAGATCTTGACCTTCAGGCGTGAGTAACCGAGATCCACCGCCTTCGCGGCGCGAGTCAGCACGTCGTCGATCGTTGTGCCGCCGATGCTGACGCCAACTGGGAAGGACGTCCGCTTGCCGCCCCAGAACGACGCCAGCGACTGCCCGCCACGTTGCGCTTCGATGTCCCACAGCGCCGCTTCGACAGCGCTCTTGGCGAAGTTCGCTCCCTTGATCCAGGCATACGACGCGCGCAAGTCCTCGATCGTGCCGATCGACCCGATCTCCTGCTGCCGTTTCGCCACCGCCGGCAGTACGAACTCCTTCAGCGAGGTCAGCACCGATGGCGGATCGCACTCGGCCTTATACCCGGGGTCGCTCAGCGTGGGCGCTTCACCGATGCCAGTCAAACCATCGTCGGTGTAGATCACCACGAATGGCCGGTCGAGCTCCCGGTAGGTGCCGAACGACGTGGTGAATGGCGCGCGTAATGTCAGCCGGACCTGGTGAACGTCGATGCGGGTCAGTCTCACGGCTGCTCTCCCTTCCTCAAAATGTAGTAGCTCACGCGTTCGTCGTTGTCCGGTTCGATCCACGTGGCGAATCCATCGACGAGATAGTCGCCCGGTTCGATGCCAATGGTGACGCCAATCGGACCTTCCTGCATTGTTTCGGGATGGAGTTCCGCCCGGCGGACGGTCATAAACGCGCCGAGCACGTGCCGCATTTCCTGTCTCCAGGCGACCGCCCGAGCAGGGTCGTGACGCATCAAGTCGTCGATGCTGCCCGGAATGCGATAACGCACTGCTTCGGGTTGGAGACTGGCCAGCTCGTCGAGCGAGTCAATTGTCGCCTCCGGAATCGCCTCCAAATCGACCCGGTTGATTGGCGGGTGCCGACCGTCGCGCACCGCAACGAGACGCTCATGTGTCAGCGGATCGAGCAAATCCCAATAGGCGGTAAATCGATCGGTCGGCACGTCGCCATAAAGTGAGCTCCGCATCAATCCGTACTTATCGATCGTCAGATTGATCATCTGGGAGCCGAGTTTCTCGAGATTGAGCCGGGCATTGGCGCCACGCAGGGGATCGAACGTCCAGGTCATCGCATGGTGTCCGGATTCGACAGCGAGGTACCCCTGCAGGATTTTCAGGCACCAGCCGAGACTTCCAACCCCACGGACATCCTCACGAACGCCAAGCATGTGTGAATAGAGCACACCCGAACGCGTGCCCATGCCGATCGCGAAGCCGAGCCAGCCCTCCGCGTTGAAACCTTTCGCTTCGTCATATGCCACGACAACCCCGCCGCCAGTGTCTTCCAGAATGGAAAGCACGTTCACTGGAACGACTTCCTCGAGCGGAAACCCCCAGACGCGTTGCTGGAGCGGGACGAGGAGCGACAGTGCGTTCGTATTGACGATGCCACTGGCATCCTCGTCGTAGGCATGAACCTGGTTGTGCGGCCAGGCAAGGGGTGCGAATGCCACGCTACCCACGCCCGGAAAGTCGCGCAGCCAGCCGTGCAAATGCGTCCGGAACCCGAACCGAACCGGCGACAACGCTTTCAGCGCTGCAGCAACTGCCGCGTTGTGCCGACCGTCATTGCTCATTGTGTGCTCCAGGTCGCCGGATTCATGCCGCGGTCATTCTACTCACACCACGCTGACTGTGAGTGTGCCTACCGGCGTCAAAGCAGGCATCTGTGAAAAATGCCAAGCCTTGCTCAATGCGGTTATTGACTGCCTTCACAACAAAAGGGTCCCGGAGATAATCCCCGGGACCCTCGAAAGGTTTTGCCAGGCGTCCGATCACGCCTCAGGCGTTGCTTCATCGCCCCCTTCGATCGCTTCCCAGTCGGGTTGCACGTCATACGGTTCGTCGACCCAATCGTCGATCAGGTAGCGGCCGTTTTCTTCGGCGAAGATCATCAGGTCGATGCCGCCGGCGCCGTCGGTCTGGAACTGCACGAATGCCGCGACTCGGCCATCGGCCAGCACCTGAACGGCCCAGACGGAATGGACAGACGAGCGATGCTCTTCCTCGAGGAATGGCTCTGTTATCGAGAGATAGAAGTCAATCAATTCCTGGTCGACGACTCCTGTGGACGCGGCGACAAAACCTGCCTCGGTGTACAGACCTTCGAGATGAAAAAACTTGCCGGCATTGATGCACGCCTGACTCTCAAGAATCGTGTCGATCACCGCGTTCACCACCTCCTCATTGGCAGGGGTTCCCACAGTGATCACCACGGGTTCAAAGACCTCGACACGCGGCGTGTCGACGAATGCCTCCATCTCTTCGACGGTACGGGGCTCGATCTGGCAGAGCTCCGGATCGGGAGTGGCCGGCAATCGCGCCAGCCCCGATGCTGCATCTTCCTGAGCATTGACGCCAGCGGAAAAAGACCCGACGGCAAGCGCCATCATGGAGGCAAGGAGAATAGCGATTGCGAAGAGAGAAAAATACGAAGATCGCCGCATTGGGGTCGCTCCTTGAACTTGATGCCTGGCCGGCCAAGACAGAGGGGCCGGCTCGCCTGCCCTCGGGCTGCATTCGAGTCTCTCTGCAGCTACTTGCCGCCGCATCGGTAAGAAATACTGATTTCGGGGTGTTTCACGAATGCTCGAATGGTCGCTGTGGACCCCGGCTGAGTGGAATCAAGGTCGTGTCCAGGGATATGTGGTCGCTCCTGCGCTATCATCCTTGCGCTGGTCAACAACTCAGTTGGCTACGCGCTGCTTTGAGGCTGTCGGAGGTCGCCGGGTGACGCCCCTTCAAGGAATCCGCGTTCTTGCGCTTGAGCAGGCAGTTGCCGGTCCACTCTGTACGCGGCACCTCGCTGATCTCGGCGCAGAGGTGATCAAGATCGAGCGGCCGGGCGGAGGCGATTTCG
>CAYWSE010000045.1:16073-28811 GCA_964461025.1 uncultured Sphaerobacteraceae bacterium
TGACCGCACGGTGTATGGCCTCTCATCGTATTTCGTCTGGCTGAACCGCGGCAAGCGCTCGTTGTCGCTCGATCTCAAACACCCGTCCGCCACCGAAATCCTCGACCGGCTCATCGAGCGATCAGATGTGCTCGTCCAGAATCTCGGACCCGGCGCCATCGACCGTCTCGGCTATTCACCCGCTTCGCTGCGGGAGCGCTTCCCATCGCTCGTTGTTTGCGGCATTTCCGGCTACGGTTCCTCTGGCCCATACGTCAATCGCAAGGCGTTCGATCTCCTCCTGCAGGGCGAAACGGGCGTAATCGCCACGACCGGAGACGGCGATGCGATGGCCAAACTTGGCATCTCGGTCGGCGATATCGGCGCTGGCGTCTACGGCGCGATGGGCGTGCTGGCCGCCCTCTTTGAACGTCAAACCACCGGCCGGGGCAAGATCGTCGAGACTTCCCTCTTCGATGCGCTGGCGGAGTTCATGGGTTATCCGGCGTATTACACCCTGTACGGCGGCACGCCGCCCGCCCGGGCCGGTGTTCGTCACGCTACCGTCATTCCGTACGGCGCCTACCGGTGTGGCGATGGGCAACAGGTGCTCTTCGCCGTGCAGACCGATCAACAATGGCGATCGTTCTGCACAATGGTCGCCGAGCATCCGGAGTGGGTCGACGATCCACGCTTCGATTCGCCGCCCAACCGTCGGGTCCACCGCAACATCCTCGAACCGGCGATCGAAGCGGCATTTGGCTCGTTGGATCGAGCGGAAGTGAATCGGCGTCTCGAGCAGGCCGACATCCCATTTTCCGATCTCAACGACATCCATCAGTTTCTCGATCATCCACAGTTGAGCGAGCGGGACCGTTGGCGCGAGGTCGATTCTCCAGTTGGACAGATCAAAGCGATCGCACCACCATGGACTATGGAGGACACCGAACTGGGAATGGGGCCCATTCCGGACGTCGGGGCCGACACTGATGCCATACTCCGCGACATTGGATTCGACACCGAGGCAATCGCCAGTCTGAGAGCATCACATGCCGTCTGACACTGCCGCCGCTTCAGCCGACCCGAATCGATGAGCGATAGTCCCGACGACCCAGTAGTTTTGATGGACGCGCCTCTGAAGCCGAGTTCCGGTCTCAGGGGCTATTACCAGCAGATCAGGGATTCCTCCGAGCTCCGAGGCAAACTGAACCGTTACGGCACGATTCTCTGGCTGCTGATCATCGCGGTGGCTGCTGCGTGGGTCGTGTTCCAGGGGCGTGACGAGCTCGTCGACACATACCACGAACTACGAACGTCGCAACTGCGCTGGGTTTTGGCGGCGATCGTCATTCAGGTCGTCTTGCTGATTTTCGCCGCTCTGACGTATTCCGTTGTTCTGCGGCGACTTGGCCACCGGCTGCCGCTCTACCAGTTGCTCGATGCGCACTTACAGCGCTCGGCTATTTCGGTCGTCACACCGGCCGGCGGTCCGGCATCGGTCTTCATGTTCGTCCGCTATGTCGGTCAGCGGGGCGTCCCGGCGACCGATGGACTCTTGACGATCGGGGTCCGATCTGCGAGCGCGACCGTGACATTCATCGCCGCGCTGATTCCGGCCGCACTGATTGGCGAGAGCATCGCCGGCGGCGTCATCGCAGGTGTCCTGATCGTCGGCATCATCCTGATCGGCGTCGCTCTCTTCAAAGGCGAGAGAGACGGCTGGCAAACGCCATTGCGCTGGTCTGAGCGGCTGCCCAGCTGGGCGAAGTCGAGAGTCCAACAGTTCATCATTAACTTCCGGGATCACGGGCTGCGTCCGCTCGACCTGATGCCGCCGATGATTCTGGCGCTGCTCGTCCGCATCTGCGTGATGGGTGTGTTGTGGGCATCACTCAAGGCGCTCGGTGTCGATCCCGGACTCGAGACGATGCTGAACACCTATTTCGCCACGCTCCTCGCTTCGACCATCATCCCCGTTTTTGGCGGCGCGGGAGCAGTCGAGGCCGTTTCCATCGTCACGCTCAAGCAAGCGGGGATTCCGTCTGACATCGCCATCGGGGCCACGCTGCTGTGGCGCCTGATCGATCTCTGGATTCCGGTGGCGATAGGTTTGCTTCTGCACGCAAAATCCGAGCTTCCGGCGATCATGCCGGAAGGCGTTTCACCGGAAAAGTCCGAACTCAGCATTCGGGACGCGCCGGCGGGGCCAAGTGACGAATGCTGAGATCGGGGTTGCATCGCGCTCGCAACTGGTTTGCCTCACTGACGCCCGATCAGCGGCTGCGACTTCAGCGCATCTTCATCCTCAGCTGGATCATCGTATTGGTGGTGTTGGCGGTCTGGCTGCTCCGAAACCAGCGCGACGAGCTTCGCGACATCTGGACAACGCTGAAAAACGCGGACCGGCAATGGCTGGCAATCGCGCTCGTCGCGGAGTTCGCCGGCATCACGTCTGTCGCCTGGACTTTCAAGATCACGCTGAGGCGACTGGGGCACTCGATCACCACGCGTTACCTGACCAACCTCCATCTGCAGCGAGCCGGCGTGAACTTCGCTGCTCCCTTCGGCGGGCCACTCACCGGATATGTCTTCCTCGACCGGTTGGGTCGCTATGGTGTGCCGCCAGAGGACTCCTTCCTGACACTGGCGATCCGTACCGCGAGCGTTTGGGGCGCGACCGTCGTTGTCCTTGTCATCACAGCGGGTTTGAGCGGCCGGCCGCTCCTGATCGCCGGCTCGGTGGCGCTGATGATTGCGGCGATGGTCGCGACGTGGGTGGTTGCCAGACAGGGTCAGGGCGACTGGAAAACGATCCTCCGCTGGTCGAAGAAACTCCCAGCCAAGTACGCCGAACGTGTGGCGGAAGCGGTCGAGCGGTTCAAAGGTCACAATCTGACCCCTCTGGAGCTGCTCGGAACGATCGGCACGACGCTCATCACGCGGACGGCGACCATCTCGCTGATCTACGCGTGTGTCATGGCGCTCGGCCACAAACCCGATCTCTATACCGTCTTCATGGCCTACGTGTTGTCGTTCGTTGCCGGACGGCTGGTGCCCTTCATGTATGGCATGGGTGCGGTGGAAGGTTCACTCACAGTCGCACTGCGGCAAGGTGGCGTGCCAGCCGACATCGCAATCGGCGCCACTTTGCTCTTTCGGTTCTTCGACTTCCTGCTCCCGTCGCTGGTCGGGCTTGTGCTCTATAGCTGGGACGAGCGGCATCGCATCACCGGCGACGATCCAGTCAAGGTTCCACGAGCGGAGGAACCACGTTCGTAGTCCGGAGTCCGAAGTCTGAAGATTGTGAGTTCACGGCCGGCACAGGGCCGGGTTCTACGCCATACAGCGTGCGACTCACGGTTCCCCGCCGCGGACTTCGGACCCCAGACTCCAGACCCTACTGCGCGTACATAGCATAATGAACCCAGTAATTTGGACGGCTCGCCGCATGCCGCCCCTGCGACGCGAACAAAGGAGTTCACTCTTGACACGAACCATCGACCGCGCGCTCGAAGAACGCGCCATCAATACGATCCGCATGCTTTCCGTCGATGCCGTGCAGCAGGCGAATTCCGGGCATCCCGGTTTGCCGATGGGCGCCGCCGCCATGGCATTTGTCCTCTGGACGGAGTTTCTTGAATACAACCCTCGGAATCCAGGCTGGGCCGATCGTGATCGCTTCGTTCTGTCCGCCGGTCATGGATCGGCGCTGGTCTATTCACTGCTCCATCTCACCGGTTACGACCTGCCGCTCGAAGAAGTCAAGAACTTCCGGCAACTCGGCTCGAAGACACCCGGGCATCCCGAGAACTTCATGACGCCCGGCGTCGAAGTGACCACGGGACCACTCGGTCAGGGGTTTGCAAACGGTGTCGGCATGGCGATCGCGGAGGCGTATCTCGGCGCCCGCTACAACCGGCCTGGCCACACGGTCATCGACCACTTCACCTACGGCATCGTTTCCGATGGCGATATCGTTGAGGGCGTGGCGATGGAAGCGGCGTCGATCGCCGGTCACCTTCACCTTGGCAAGCTGATCTATCTCTACGACGCGAACGACATCACCCTCGCCGGCACCGCCAATGTTTCCATGACCGAAGCAACCGCGGCCCGGTTCGAAGCCCAGGGATGGCACGTCCAGACGATCGATGGCATGGACACCCATGCCGTGCGTGAAGCGCTCGAAGCGGCCCGCACGAACCTCGATCAGCCATCATTGATCGTCGCCCGCACCGTCATCGGGTTCGGTTCTCCGAAGAAGGCCGGCACATCCGGCGTACATGGCTCGCCGCTCGGTCCCGACGAGGTCAAAGCCACCAAGGAGAACCTTGGCTGGCCAGTCGAACCGGCGTTTTTCATTCCGGAAGACACCCTCGCGCACTTTCGCGAAGCCATCGAGCGCGGCGCAGACGCCGAGGCGAACTGGCAGGCAGCGTTCGATGCCTATGCCGGCGAGTTCCCCGAGCTGGCGACCGAGCTGCGTCAGGCGCTAGATGGAGACATTCCATCCGGTTGGGACAGCGATCTGCCTTCCTGGTCCGTCGGCGACAAGGCGATCTCCACTCGCAAAGCCTCCGAAGCGGTGATTCAGTCCTTTTTCCCGCATGTGCCCGGTTTCATCGGCGGTTCCGCCGACCTCAATCCGTCCACAAACACCGGTATGAAGGGCGGGGGAGACTTCGGACCGCAACCCGATCCCGATCCAGCCGACATTCAGGGCGCGCTCGGCGGTGGCTGGAACTACGACGGCCGCAATATCCACTGGGGCATCCGCGAGCATGCGATGGGCAGCGCGGTCAACGGCATGGCCGCGCACGGCGGTGTGCTGCCCTTTTCGGCGACCTTCCTCGTCTTCGCGGACTACATGCGACCGCCAATCCGTCTGGCGGCGCTGTCCCACTACCGGTCGATCTTCGTCTTCACCCACGACAGCATCGCGGTCGGCGAAGACGGTCCAACCCACGAACCAGTCGAGCAGCTGATGTCATTGCGGCTCATCCCCGGTCTCACCGTCATCCGGCCAGCAGATGCCAATGAGACCGCAGAGGCGTGGAAAGTCGCGATCGAGCATCGCGACGGTCCGGTCGTGCTCGTCTTTTCGCGACAGGATCTCGCCATCCTAGACCAGTCCGGCGCACGCGGGTCGCTCGATGAGGGTGGATACATCCTGCAGGAGCCGGAGCGCCGGCCGGACATCGTCCTGATCGGCACCGGTTCGGAAGTCGAGTTGGCGGTCAAGGCGGCAGGGTTGCTCGCCGATCACGACATCGCTGCCCGCGTCGTCAGCATGCCGAGCTGGGAGCTCTTCGATCGGCAACCCGAGCATTACCGCGAATCGGTGCTCGGACCGGACGGAACGCATCGCCTCTCAGTCGAAGCCGGCGTCACAACCGGATGGCAGCGGTACACTGGAAGTCATGGTGCCAGCGTCGGCATCGACCGATTCGGCGCGTCGGGTCCGGGCGCACAGGTGCTCGAGCATTTCGGATTTACGAAGGAGCATGTGGCGGCGGCGGCGCTTCATCTCTTGAACCGCGACGCCGAAGCTCGCGCGGTCGAAGCGAGCAATGGCGAAACCGCCGGCAAGGAAGCACAAGGCCATCAGGGACACTCCTGATCGCATCTGGAGGACATCATGAACGCACGCGTCGCAGCACTCCTCGAACAGGGTCAAAGCATCTGGCAGGACGACATCGCCCGGTCGATGCTCACATCAGGCAGCCTGCAGTCGATGATCGACGACGTCGGCATCCGCGGCGTTACCTCGAATCCATCGATTTTCGAGAAAGCGATCGCCGCCGGGTCGGAGTACGACGAACAAATCCGCCGTCTCGCCGCCGACGGACTTGACGCCACCACGATCTTCGAAAAAACCGCCGTCGCGGATATTCGCGGCGCCTGCGATCTCTTCCGGCCGCTCTACGACGCTTCGGATGGAGCCGATGGCTTTGTCTCGATCGAGGTTTCGCCCGATCTCGCCCGCGATGCCGATCTCACGCGCGACCAGGTGCGTCATCTCTGGTCATCAGTCGATCGGCCAAACCTGATGGTGAAGATTCCCGGCACCATCGAAGGCGCTCCGGTGATCGGCGAGATGCTCACCGAGGGCATCAACATTAATGTCACGCTTCTTTTTTCTATCGAGGCATACGATCGAGTCGCAAACGCCTATATCGAGGCGCTCGAAAAACGGCGAAACGATCTCGTTCGCCCCATCGATCGCGTTGCGTCTGTCGCGTCCTTCTTCGTCAGCCGGGTCGATACGGCCGTCGACAAGGAGCTCGATGGCAAGATTGCCGCGGCGTCGAGCGACGATGAAAGGACAAAGCTCGAAGGGCTGAAAGGGAAGGCCGCCGTCGCCAACGCCAAGCTGGCCTATGGCTCGTTCAAGGAACTCTTCAACAGCGAGCGGTTCGACAAGCTGAAGGCGCATGGAGCGCGACCGCAGCGACCGCTCTGGGCGAGCACAGGAACGAAAAATCCCGCCTACAGCGATGTGCTCTATGTCACGACCCTGATCGGACCGCATACTGTCAACACGATGCCGCGCAGCACGATTCAGGCGTTTCTCGATCATGGCGATGTTCGCCGCACCGTTGATGAGGATGTCGATGAAGCCCGGAAGCTGATGGCCGATCTGGCGGCGGTAGGCATCGACTTCGACGCCATCACCGATCGCCTGGAAAACGAAGGCATCGACCTCTTTGTGAAGTCGTTCGAAAACCTGCTGGCGGGCGTCGAGGAGAAGCGAGCGGCGTTGGCCACGGCCGCTGATTAGGGCGTCGCTGATCCGAAGGTTTGCCGTTTCGAGCCCATCATCTAAGCAAAAGCCGTGTCATTCCGACCCGCGTGGAGGAATCTCTCGTTGGGGAGCGTGCGCTCAAATTTGACATACGCGCCTCGAACGAGAGATTTTTCGGCAAGCTCGAAATGACAGAGCGGTATCGTGGGCCGCTCTCGCCTCTCGACCCCGATAGATACACACCTTGCCATTTGCACCGCCTCTCAGGGAGAACCGACTACAATCGTTTGCGGCGGAGTTGCGTCGCGTGCGGTTCGATCAGGGGCAGGGAATGACAGGAGCGGCAGTTCGGCACACAGGGCTCATCGGCCTGGCCGTCATGGGCGAGAATCTCGCCCTGAATATCGAGCGCAACGGCTTTCCACTCGCAGTCTATAACCGGACGACCTCCCGGACCGAGGAGTTTCTCGCGGAGCGGGCCGCCGGTCGCGACATTGTGGGAGCCTCAACATTCGAGGAATTCGTCGGACTGATCGAACGACCCCGGCGCATCATCATCATGGTCAAAGCCGGCCCGCCCGTCGACGCGGTTCTCGCCGAGTTGCGGCCCTATCTCGATCCAGACGACATCGTCATCGACGGCGGCAACTCGCTCTTCATCGACACCGCCCGCCGCACAGTCGAGACCGAGGGCGCGTTTCGGTTCATGGGCATGGGAATCTCCGGGGGGGAAGAGGGGGCGCTGAACGGCCCCAGCCTAATGCCGGGCGGACCGCGCGACGCCTACGACATCGTCGAACCGATGCTGGTGGCGATTTCGGCGAAGACGGAAGCCGGTCCCTGCGTTACCTACATCGGACCCGGCGGCGCCGGGCACTACGTGAAAATGGTGCACAACGGCATCGAATATGCCGACATGCAGCTCATCGCTGAAACATATGACCTGCTCGGCCGAGCCCTGGGTTTGACAGCGCCGGAGATCGGCGAGGTTTTCGCACGATGGAACGAAGGCCGGTTGGCGTCCTATCTGGTCGAAATCACCGCCGAAGTACTCTCGACCGTCGACCGCCTGACCGGCAGCCCGTTGGTCGATGTCATCCTCGACACAGCCGAGCAGAAGGGAACCGGTCGCTGGACGAGCCAAAGCGCACTCGACCTTGGCTCGCCGATTCCGGCCATCGATGCTGCCGTATTCGCCCGTTCGATGTCTTCGCGCAAGAAAGAGCGCGAGGCGTCAAGTCAGGTGCTGACCGGACCGGTCAGCGCGATTCTGGCGACCAACGCCAATCGCCAATCGACCATCGACGCGCTCGAAAACGCCCTCTACTATGCCAAGATCTCGTCCTACGCTCAGGGCATGGCGTTGCTGCAAGCCGCGTCGGCAGAGTACGGATGGGGGCTCGACCTGGCTGAGGTCGCCCGTATCTGGAAAGGCGGCTGCATCATCCGGGCCGCGCTCCTCGATCCGATCCGCGCAGCGTACACCGAGCAACCCGGCTTGCAGAACCTTCTGCTTGCTCCTTTCTTCTCCACCGCGATCAATGACAACGCGCCATACATCAGGCAGGCGATCTCCACAGCGGTCCAGATGGGCATCCCCGTGCCTGCGCTGTCGGCTTCGCTGACCTACGTCGACACGTGGAGAACGCCCCGTTTGCCGGCCAACCTGCTGCAGGCTTTGCGCGACAATTTCGGCGCTCATACCTACCGCAGACTCGATCGTGACGGCGTCTATCACACGAACTGGGCGAGCGGTGAAACGGAGGAATTGGCATGACCGATGCCTCCACTACGGTCGATACGCACGAGCGACTCGACATCCCGGCAACGTCCGATCACGACTTGCACGACGCGCCCGATGCGTTGATCGAGGCGCTCGCCAATCCACTTCGCGAGGGGATGACGCAAATCGCCACGGCGCCGCCGTGCGTGATGGTCATCTTCGGCGTCTCCGGCGATCTGACCGCGCGCAAACTCATGCCGTCGCTCTATGACCTGGCGATGACGTCGCGCCTGGCGGAGGGCTTTTCGATCATCGGGGTCTCCAGGCGGCAGTGGAGTGACGAGCAATTCAGAGACGAAATGCGTGCTGCGGTCGAAGCGCATGCCCGAACGCCGGTTACGCAGGATCGCTGGGAATCCTTTGCCAGTGGGCTCTTTTATGTCGCCGGCAACTTTGACGATCAGTCGATGTACGAGACGCTCGGGACCAGGTTGCGAGAAGTCGATCAGGAACGCCGCACCGACGGCAATCGGCTCTTCTATCTGGCGACGCCGCCGAGTTTCTACATCACCATCATCAATTCGCTCGGCGCCCATGAACTCGTGGACCGGCAGGATTTCTACAGCGCGCCGAAGACTGGCTGGATGCGTCTCGTCGTGGAGAAACCGATCGGCAACGATCTGAACAGCGCTCGCGCCCTCAACCACGCCATGAGCGAAGTCGTTTCCGAGAGCCAGATCTATCGCATCGATCACTACCTCGGCAAGGAAACGGTCCAGAATGCGATGGCTTTCCGTTTCGCCAATGTGCTCTTCGAGCCGGTCTGGAACAGGCACTATGTCGATCACATGCAAATCACCGTAGCGGAATCGCTCGGTGTCGAAAATCGGGGCAGCTACTACGAAGAAGCGGGCGCGGTCCGCGACATGGTGCAGAGCCACATGCTCCAGCTCCTCTCGATCGTGGCCATGGAACCGCCAGCGGTTTTTCGCGGCAACGCCGTTCGCGACGAGAAGGTCAAGGTACTGCGTTCGGTGATTCCGCCGAGCGGCGACGCTGTCCGTGAGCTGACGGCTCGGGGGCAGTACGCGGCTGGATTCATCGAAGGGAAGGTCGTTCCCGGTTTCCGGCAGGAGAAAGACGTCAGTCCGACCTCGACGACGGAGTCGTTTGTGGCCATGAAGCTGACCGTCGACAACTGGCGCTGGGCAGATGTGCCTTTCTATCTCCGCACCGGAAAACGGATGCCGCGCCGGGTGACCGAGATCGCCATCCAGTTTCAGCGGGTGCCGCACCTGATGTTTCAGGCGGCTGGGACGCCGGATGTCGAGCCCAATTTGCTGACGTTGCGCATTCAGCCCGATGAAGGGATCAGTCTTCGCTTTGCCGCCAAGATTCCCGGTACGACGATGGAGTTGCGCACCGTCCGCATGGATTTTGCTTACGGAGCGTCATTTGGCAGCGCCGGGGCCGATGCCTACGAACGGTTGCTCGTTGACGCGATGACCGGCGATCAGACTCTCTTCGCCCGTCGCGACGAGGTAGAAACCGCCTGGAGCATCATCGATCCGGTGCTCGCAGCATGGCAGGCCGAGGAAGTGACGGGTTTGCCGCTCTACGAATCAGGAACCTGGGGACCGGAGAAATCGGACTTGCTGATTAATCGCGACGGCCGGACCTGGCGACGGCCATGATGTCCGGGAAAACGAGTTCGAGATGTGCACTTACGGGAACTGACGATCGTGCCTGACGCACAGACTGTCAACCGAAAAGCGACCGAGCGGCTTTCCACACACTGGCGGGCTGATTCGATCGAGGTTCCGCGCATTCGAGCCGAGCTCGATTCCCTGTGGCGCGAATGGCTGATGCGATACGGCACGGCGGTCGGGGAGAGCATTATCTCGGACCGGGACCCGGTGTATATGCGGCCATCGACTGTCAACGTCATCGCCGTGGCGGAATCGGCATCCAGAGCGGCGGCTACGGCCGAGCTGCTGATCGACTTGCCCGATTATTCGCCTTCTCGCAGCATCGTGCTGACCCGCAGTCCTCAATCGCAGGAACCTCCCTTCGCCGTCGACCTGACGATCGATGAACGGGTGCTGCATCGCTCCAGCTCGCCGACCAGAATCGAAGTGATCACGCTCTCGGGGCCGGTTGGCAGCGACGAAATCCTCGCATCGATCGCCTCGACTCTTCTGGTGCCCGACTTGCCCGATGTCCTCTACCTGCCGGGTGGACCGGTGACAGAGAGCCAGTTGATGCTCGGACTTTTCGAGGGCGTGGACGGTATTCTGGTCGACACTGTGGCGTCGGGCGATGTGGGTTCGACGCTGGAGTCGTTGAGGCGTGCTTCGACGATCCGCAATGCACTCGGACTGGGAGATATGGTCTGGACGCGTCTCCGAACCTGGCGCGACCTGATCGCGCAGTTCTACGATCAACCGACCGCCCTGGGCAGTCTCGATCACATCAGCGATGTCCAGATCGTTTACGGCAAGAGACATGACGATGGACGCTCTGGGCTGACGGCGGCGCTCCTCATTGCGGGTTGGCTCGGTTCCCGGCTCGGCTGGAGAACGCCAGGAGAGCTGATTCCGGCCGATCATGGCTACCGTTTGACGCTTCGCGCCGGTGGTCGCGGCAAGAGCAGGGAAGTGCTGCTCCACATCTCAGAAGGCGAATCGGAGTATTCCTGCTCGTCGCTCGAGCGCGTCACGATGGTCGCTGGCGGACCGCAGCCCTCGACATTCAGCGTGGAGCGCGTCGGCGAATCGGCCATCACCACCTTCAGCAGCGCGCCGCACATGGCCGATATGACGCGCCTGGTCCATTCCGATTGTCCGCCCGATCGCGTGATTCTCGCCGCAAAACTGCGGCGACTTCGAATTGACACTGTCTATCGCGAAGCTCTGGAATTCGCCGCGTCGCTCTGGCCGGAAGGATTCGAATCATGAATGACGCCGACCGGTTGGCCAAACTGACCAGCTACGTTGCAGATATGGTCGAAGATGGCATGAACGTTGGTCTCGGCTCTGGTTCGACCGCCGAGGCATTCGTCGCGGCACTTGGCGAGCGCGTCGCCGGTGGACTTCAGGTGCGCGCAGTCTCGACCTCCGAGCGCACCACACGGAGGGCCGTTGAATTCGGCGTCGAACTGGTATCGCTCGCCGAAGCGCCCGTGCTCGACCTGGGAGTTGACGGCGCTGACGAGATCGATCCTTCCGTCAATCTGGTCAAAGGGCGGGGAGGGGCGCTCCTCTACGAGAAGATCGTCGCTGACGCCTGCCAGCGATGGGTGATCGTCGCGTCGTCGGAAAAACTCGTCGAGCGGCTTGGGTCGCGTATTCCATTGCCGGTCGAGGTCGTTCCATTTGGCTGGGAGCAAACGGCGAGAGCGATCCGGGAGATCGGACTCGAACCTCACTTGCGAACGACTGCTTCAGGCGATCCTTTTCTGACCGATGGAGGCCATTTGATACTCGACTGCCAGACGCTGCCGCTGGATAACCCCGCCGCGCTCGCCGCGCATCTCAAGGCGACGACGGGCGTTGTCGATCACGGGTTGTTCATCGGAATGGCGGATATGGCGATCACGATCGACACAGAAGGCGAGATTTCCACACTGCTCAGGGGCGACCACACGCCGTGAGTGAGGAACGACCACAGCTGACGCGTGACGATTCGGAGCAGGGCGCCGATCCGAGTTTCGATCTGCGACGCGGATTAATCGTGCTCGTCATCGTGGTTACGATCATGGTAATCGTCACGCTGATTTGCGTCTGGCTGGCGAACCGGCAACAAATCTGAGCTGCTTTTCACGGAACACATACACAGGCCGGAGGTTGTGAATCCCCGGCCCGCGACCATTCAATGATCATGTAGATGAGCTTGAATGTGGTTGTCTTCGAGTCGACCTTTCTGGCTTGCGTCACCCGCCGGGTGCGCCAGCTCCCTCCGCGGCGCCGTTATGCGCCAGTCGAGGTCGCTCCTTCGTCCGCCCCGCCAACCAGGTCAACGGGGCCTGACCTGTCGACTTGCCACACTCCCCAGAGGACGCGATTGCATCGCATGGCTAAAATCCTCCGAGCCTCGCTGTTTCGCGGTGGATGCCAAGACTCCGAGCGGCGCTTTTCATCTGCGCCACCTCGACGTTTGGCGTCTTCCACCAGTGGCGAGTGCTCATGTTTACAGATACCACCATTGAGCGCAGATGTCAATAGGTCTTCACTGCAGCAACAGGGCTTACGCATCTAAATTCGGTTCACTATTCCGTGGGATGTTGGCTATAGTG
>CAYWSE010000046.1:0-28739 GCA_964461025.1 uncultured Sphaerobacteraceae bacterium
CCGGAGCCTACATCCGGGGGTGATGATTTGAGCGCCGGAGCCTCGTAGGTCGTAGGTCATAGATCGTAGGTCGTGGGTCGTAGGTCGTAGGTCGTAAGCCGTTGCCTGCATTCCGTAGCCTCCGGCGCTCTGCCGGAGGTCGGCCCGCAGGGCCGCAACATGCAGGGCGCTCCCTGAGCACAACCAAGGCCGTAGGTGACGTCTGTTATCGGCCTGCGGCCGATCGCTCCGGCAGAGCGCCGGAGCCTACGTCCGGGGCGGAGGTGTCCGGAGTCCGAGGTTCGTAGACCGTGGATCGTGGATGGTGCATCGTGCATGGAAGATGAGCACGAACCATCTACCATCGACTATTCGCTATCGACCATGAACCATCCACGATTCACCACTCGCTTCCTCGCTGCGATCCTGATATTCTCCGCGCCAGGATTTCTGTGCTTCGTCCGTTCACACCATAGAGAGAAAACGCACGCCGGTGTCCCTGACAGGACGTCTCAGCTTCGGATTGCAGCGCAATGCTGCCTTGCTCTTCTGGGCAATGCTCTTTTCTCAACTGGCGTTCGGCACCTCTGACCGCTTCAAAACGCTCTATATCGAGTCACTCGGCGCAACACCTGCGCTGGTCGGGTTATTGCTTGGTCTCGGTGAGGCAATCCGACTCGTATTTCTGATCGCCGCCGGACCACTCAGCGACCGCATCTCCCCCAGAATCCTGATCGGCACGCGCTGGCTCACGGTCGTCAATGCCCTCTTTTTTCTCTTTGCCACTCACTGGTGGATGCTGATACCGGCATTCGTCGCCCAGGCGGGAGCGAACCTGGCCTGGCCTTCGGTATCCCGGGTGATCGATGAGTCTGGAGACGAAGCGAATCGCGGACGCCGTTTTCTGCTCATCTACACGATCGGTCCCGGCGTCGCGCTGTTGATCGCGCCGCTGATGGGCGCCGTGCTGGCCGAAGAGTTCGGACTGCGCTCAGTCTTTGTCGTTCTTCTGGTCGTCATCACCATTGCATCGGTTTTCTTCACAAAGGTCGAACCGGGGCCGCTGCATCCGCGCACGCAGGGTGCCGGCTATATGGCAGTGCTTCGCCACCGGCCAACTGGTTCGCTCTGCATACTGTCGATGTGCTCGATGTTCACTGCCTACCTGGCGCTGACCCTCGTGCCGAACTACCTTCACAACGAACGCGATATCTCATTCGGGATGATCGGGGCCTTTGGCGCCCTCGTCGCGGTCGGCAACATCACTGCCGGAATGGCACTGACAAGAGGCACATGGACCAGCCAGTCGCTGAACGGCGCGCTCGCGACGATGATTTTCTTTCCAGTCGCCTTCCTGTTGATGATCGATGGCCGCCATGCCGTCACTGTAGGCGTTGCCTATCTGTTCATTGGAGTGGCCACCGTTTCCCAGCAGGCGTTCTATGGTCCGCTCGGCGAAGTTACGCCGAACCACCTCCGCACGCGTACGTTTGCGACGCTCGAAGTGTCCAATGGCGCCGGTCTGATGCTATCGGGCTTCGCAGCAGGCGCGCTCTACTCAGTCGCTCCGGCACTGCCGCTCTGGGTTGCCTTCATATGCTTTTTCGGCGTGATTGTTGCCACGGTGTGGTTGCGGCGGATGCTCCACGTCTGGACGAGTCCTGCCAATGCCTACCAGCCAGAACCAGCCTGATTCGGACTCCTCATGCATAATGTGACAGGTGCCGATTGGTAGTCGCGCCGGTGGCACACATTGTGCGAAGGATCGGTCAGTGCTGACGAGAAGGAGCAGACGATGGACAGTTTGAAAGATCGATTCGATGAACTACGTGGCAAGCTCGACCAGTGGGTCGAAAAGGCCTTCGACGAAGCTGGCAATTTGACCGAGGAAGCGAAAACGCAGCTCGATAGCGCTCGCGCCAAGCTCGAAGGTGAAATCGCTGAATTGCGATCGAAGGCAGACAGCGCAACGGGGGACGCCAAAGCCGACGCTGATGCAGAGGTCGAGAAGGCGCAGGCCAACCTCGACAAGCTCAACGCAGAGGTCGACAAGGCCGTCGCCGACGCCAAATCGAAGCTCTAGGACGACAAGCGATACCAGCAATGAGCACGCCTCTCGAGATTCGGGAGGCGTTCTCATTGGTCCCGCTGCGTGACGGGGCTGCTGTATGCTCCCGGCATGAAGAGCGGCACCGTAGAAAACCCGGCCCAGCAGGCGGCAATCGAGCTGACCGAGGGTCCCTTGCGCATCATGGCGGGAGCAGGGACTGGAAAAACCTCGACCCTTACCAAACGCATCCTGCATCTCATCGATCGAGGATTGGCACGGCCATCCCAGATACTCGCTCTGACGTTCACGAACAAGGCAGTCGATGAGCTCCGTTCACGCGTCGAGGACGAGACGAAATCCTTGGCAACGGGTGGCGAGCGCGTCGATGTCGACACCTACCACGCATTTGGGGCGCGCATCGTCAATGAATTTGGATCGCGGATGGGACTCCCGGCCGACCCGGTTGTGCTGACCCAGGCCGAAAGCTGGATTCTCCTCTGGCGCGGACTCGATGAGATGGAACTCGAGTACACCGATTTCGGCGACCTTCAGGGTTTTTACGGAAAGAGCCCGCTTCTTCGGATGATCGCCATCGGGAGCCGGCTCAATGACGAGCTGAAAACGCTCGACGATGTCGAAGCCTGGTTACACACGGCCACCGATCGGAAACGCTTCGAGTCCCTCAGTGATGCTGCCCGCGCGCTCGCCTGGTATCAACAACGGAAACGCGAACTTGGCGCCATCGATTTTGGCGACCAGATCGCTCTGGCCTGTCAGCTCCTCGCCGAACCGGAAGTCGCGGACATCGTTGGCCAGCGGTATCGCTACGTGATGGTCGATGAGTTTCAGGACACCAACTACGCGCAAAGCATCATGGTGCAACGGCTCGTGGCCGCCGCGCATCGCAACATCTGCGTCGTCGGCGATCCCAACCAGGCGATCTACGCATTCCGTGGCGCAGCGCCGGACAATCTCGAACGCTTTGCCAATGAGACGTTTCCGGACGCCGTGACGCTCACCCTGAGCGACAACTACCGCTCGACCCAGGAGATCCTCGATCTCGCCAACAGCATCTGGCCAGAGGGCAGCGATCCATATCGCGGCAATCTGCGCACCGGCCGCAAGGCGTTCGGGCCAAGACCACTGCTTGTGGAAGCGGAAGAAGACGCTGATGAACTGGCATGGATCGCCGCAAAGATCGCAGACCTCGTCGAAACACGGCAATACCAATACCGCGACATCGCCGTCATCGCCCGCAAAAAGAAAGTGAACCGGCGCGTTTTCGCGACGCTCCGCGACCACGGAATCCCGGCGGAAATGATTGGCATAGGTTCAATCTACGACACGCCAGAAGTGCGGGAAATCATCTCCTGGCTGCGCCTTGTCGCAAATCACCGGCATGATGCTGCTTTCGCGTACGTGCTCCTGTCCGAACGATGCGGTCTGGATGAGCGCGCGCTGTACGACATTGCCCAACATCGGACAGGAGAGGAATCGCTCCTCGAAACCGCCCGCCGCCTCGTTCTCGACGGCGATGCCTCCGACGAGCTGACCGGATTGATCGGGTCGCTGGCGCATCTCGTTCAACGGAGCTACGCCGGCATCGAACCGTTGCTCGATGAGATCATCGGACTGCGCGAGGGTGCATCCGATCCTCTCGAAGCAGACAACATCGAGCGTTTTGCCGAAATCGTGCGCGGTTTCACAAGCTCGCGCCTGGCGACTCCAGATCTTCAGGAGTTCCTCGCCTGGCTCGAACTTCTCCTCATTGCCGGAGCCGACGACGAAGCAGCCACCGATTTCACCCCAGGTTTGGCCAACCGGGTCAGCATCATCACCGCACACGCCGCCAAAGGGCTCGAGTGGCCAGTTGTCTTTGTCGCCTTCTGCAATTTCCACGACTTCTTCAGTCAGGGGAGGGTCGAGCAGGGACTGCTGCCGCTGGAGCTCACGCATGAGGAACCTGGCCGGCCCCTGCCCGAAGATTTCGCCTCCGATCCAAAAGGCCAAACAGCATACGCCAAAGCGCTCCATGCATGGCAAAAAGCGGTCGTCCGGGAAGAGGAATTCCGCGCACTCTATGTGGCGTTGACGCGGGCGAAGGAGCGGCTTTTCGTCTCGTGGGCCAGGAACACGCCGTCGCGCAAGGGTCAGACAGATCTTCACCCGGCACTGGTTGATGCTGCAGACTTGTTCGAGAGGATAGATGCTCCGCCCGCCGAGACGCGTGGAGTGTCCAACCGATTGAAGACCATCGCCCCCCAGCTAATGACGCTGCTTGCGCCGTTGCTGCCAGGCAACGACGCCCAGACTCCTTCCGCCGAGCAGGTTGCCGCGACGCTCCAAATGGCGGCGACGGAGTTCTCCCTGCCTGTGGCCGTGCTCGAGGACGCCTGGCAGCAGTTTCAGAAGGCCGACCAGCTCATGCAGTCGCAGATTGCCGAACTGGCAATCGCCGAAGCGGCATCGCAGCGGCCAGAGCAGCGAGATGAGGCCCCATTCGTTCTCTCCTTCAGCCAGCTGGACAGCTGGGAGCGATGCCCGCATCTCTATTACCTGCGCTATGTCCGGCAACTCCCCGGTGCGCCCAGACGGTGGGCGACCGGTTACGGATCGGCTGTTCACCGGGCGCTGGAAGCCGAATCTGCTCGTCGCCAGATTGGTTTGCCGCCTTCGACAGCCGACGAACTGCGCGCCGCGGTCGCTCGCGATCCAGACAGCGCATCGAACATCAGCGAGAGGCGTCTGGCTTCCAGCGGCGCGATCGATCCGATCGATGCGTGGTTCCACTCACCGGACGCCGCGGCCGAAGTCCTGCTGCGCGAGCAGGGATTCGCGCTCCGCTTTGGCGATGGCATCGTGATACATGGCGTGATCGATCGCGTGCACCGGCTTCCCGACGGCACCGCCGAGGTCGTCGATTACAAAACAAACCGCTACTCCAGCAAACCTGAGGAAATCAGGAGAGGACTGCAACTGCCGATCTATCTGATCGCCTGTCAGGAGCTCTTTCCGGAAATCCAGCCGCCGCCGGAACGCGCTGTCCTCTTCAATCTCCGCCACAATGTGCGAACTGAAGTGCAGTGGACGCCTGCCGAGCTCGACGCCGTCCGCCAGCGCGTCATCGCCGGCGCCACCACGATGCGTCAGGCCGATCCCTCCCTCCATAATGCTCGCCCAGACCTCTGCCGCAGCTGTGACTACCGGGATGCCTGTCAGTTCTCGGCATACCGGGGCTAGCGAGGGCAACGGCGATTGACAGCTATGCATAGAGGCACCACAATGAGGACATTCAACGCCCATTGCTCGGACATGCAATGTTTGTATGCCGGGGCGGTTTCGGAGAGGAGCGGAAGTGATGAGCCCACAAACTGTGGGAGAGCCGGTCGCTTCCGCCGTGCACCGGCAAGCGACACAGGCAACCGTCCAGGAACTGGCAGCATTGCTTCAGGAGATTCTCTCCCGGCGGCTGACTGCTTATATTGCAGGTGTTCAGGACGGAAAGACGGTGTCGAGATGGTCGACTGGCGAAGTGAGCGAGATTCGCGATCATGAAGTCGAACAACGGCTGCGAGTTGCCTATGAAATCAGCACGCTGCTGTTGACTCAGGATTCACCGCAAACAGTCAAGGCCTGGTTCATAGGACTGAATCCACAGCTCGACGACACGTCGCCGGCCGAAGCAATCCGTGAAGGCAGTCTCAAACAGGCGCTGAGCGCGGCTCGTGCGTTCAGCGTTGGAGGCTAACGCCACTTGAGGATCGAGCCACGATCCGTTTCTCCACCCGAACTCGGACTCTTTCGGCTGTCTCATCGGGGACGAGGTTCGTTTCTTCCGCCCGACTGGCAACGTGCCGATCCAATCGATGGAACATTTGGAAATCGCTTCGACGATCCAGAAACGCTGTCCCTTCCACGGGATCAGTGCTTTCGTGTCATCTACTGTGCCACTCAGCGAATCTGCGCGTTTGGAGAAACCCTGGCGCGGTTCCGTGCTCCTCTCTCGCTTCTTGCGCAGTTGTCTGAGATCGAGGATGACGAACCGCTGGAACAGAGCCTTTCCGGCGCTATCGACGCAGAGCATCCCGATCGCATGCTCGTTGGCGCAGATTGGCGCGCACAGCGAGTGGTCTGCCATACGCTGCTCGATCCATCGTTGCGTTTCGTCGATCTCGCGGCAATTGAAACAATCGAGCATCTGAGGGAGCCGATGGCTACTCAGGCACGCGATCTTGGCATCTCGGATATCGACGAATCGGCAGTATTAGGACCAGC
Source organism: uncultured Sphaerobacteraceae bacterium (assembly GCA_964461025.1). Classification (GTDB taxonomy): domain Bacteria; phylum Chloroflexota; class Chloroflexia; order Thermomicrobiales; family UBA6265; genus JAHBVL01. The sequence continues at coordinate 6,305 of CAYWSE010000046.1, forward strand.
CAGAGAGTTCACGCAGGCGATCGCCCGCTATTTCTACGAATACGGCGAGCCCAGCGATCGAACCGCGTTTGCCGGGCTTCGATACACGTCGCGACTAAACCTAGAATGGGAATGCTGGGCATTGTTCGCCGACCGAATCCGCCACTCGCCGGGTATGCCAGGATTGCCCGAATCGATCTTTCCTGATGATGCCGACCTGATCGAAATCGCCAGGCTCTGGTCCCTCACGATTGAAGGGCTGTGTGGGAGCAACGCGCTTGACCGGCCGTAGCCAATCTGCATTGCACTTTGCATCACCCAACCCGATATCGTTCCAGCCGTTCCAGATCGACAGACGCGCCGAGGCCTGGCGCGTCGCTGAGATGAAGCTGACCCTCTTCAATGCGCAGCGGCGTGTCGAGGAGGTGATCGATCATCAGGAAGGGACCGCACAGCTCGGTGGAGAAGACGCCTGGCAGGGCCGTCGCCACATGCGCGCTCATCAGGGTACCGATGCCTGCTTCGATCATACTGCCGATCACCACGGGCAGATGCGCCGCCTCGGCAATCGCCGCCATGGCCAGCGAGTCGATCGCGCCGCCGCTCTTGAGCACCTTGATGTTGATCATGTCAGCGGCGCCATGGCTCACGCACGTCATCACATCGTGCAGACTGAGAATCCCCTCATCGGCCAGCACCGGGATGGCCAATGACTGCCGCAGAAAGGCCATCCCCTCCCAGTCGGTTCGTGTCACCGGCTGACTGATCAGCTCGAGATCGTACTTTTCCAGGCGGCGACCAACCTTCAGCGCTTCTTTTCGCTCGTAGTGCTCCTCGGCATCGGCCCGCACCAGCACGCCCGGGCCGACCGCCTCTCGCACCGCGGCGACCATTTCCTCGTCCCGCTCGAGGCCAAATCCGATCTTCACCTTCAGGTGCCGCACGCCGCGATCGACCCAATGCCGCGCTTCCTCCGCCATTTCGGCCGGTTGGCTCGTATGCAGAACGGTGAGCAGCGGCACGCTCTCCCTCACCGGTCCACCGAGAAGACGATAGACCGGCAAGCCGTGCGCCTTGCCGAGAAGGTCCCACAACGCCGTTTCCACCGCGGCCTTGGCGAACTCGTGCCCGTCGAGCATGGCGAAATGCTGGGCGATGGCCCGGATGTCGCGTGGATCGCGACCGATCAGCTCGCCGGTCATCACATCGCGCACCATGGAAAGCACGTCTTGCGCCGTTTCCGGTGCATAGAAGAGGAAGGGAGCCGCTTCGCCCCACCCGGTCAGCCCGTCATCGGTCGTGATCCGCACCAGCACGAACTGCTTGGAGGGAATCGACCCTCTCCACACCACAAACGGCTCCCGGAAGGGGATGTCGACGAGATAGGTGTCGATGGAGGTGATGTTCATGAAGCGGGCAGCAAGCAGCGAGCAGCAGGCAGTGAGCGGAGGCGGGCCGGCAGTCGATAGTCGGCGACGAATCTGAACATTTGCCTGGGTTCCTCCTGTCTCGGCCACGTGTTGTCAGAAGCCGCCAGCCGCAAGTGCTTGATCTTCCTCGTCGTGCTGCCAGCTGCCGACTGCCAGCTCATGCAACCCGCTGCACCGACTCCTGCCGGTACCCAGTCACCACCCGGATATAGCCGGAGAATTCGGCATCGAGATCGGCGTCGCCGGTATCGACGCGCAACGGCTCGCCGGCCAGTCCGGTCAGCTTAGCCGTCGTCGCCACGACGATGATGTTCTGCCTGCCGACCCTGCGAATGACTTCCGGGCTGATCTGCTGATTGCCCCGGCCAAAGAGATACCCCTGACCGCCGATCGGGGTGACCACGATCCGCGCCGGGACGCCGTCGAGATGCTTGAGCATGGCCTGTTCGGTCACATCGGTGGCCACGATCTCACCGCGCGAAACGAGATCGACGCCGAGAAGGGTCTTGTTCACTCCCAGCCTTTGCGCGATGGCGCGGGTGGTCGTTCCCGGGCCGAGAATCCAGAGCGCTCCGTCCGCCATTCGCTCGACGATGTCCGCGGCGATGCCGCCGAAGTCCGCATCACCACCGGCGCTGCTCCCCGACTTGAGTCCCTGCATCAGACTCCGTTGATGAGGCACATTGAGATAGCCGAACAACCGGGCGGAAACTCGCCCATTCCGAAACGCCTCCTCGTCGATATCCATCACCTCCGACTCGCGGAGCGATGGGTTCGGCGCGGCGAGGAAGCCAGCAGCCGCTTCGCCGGCGGCGCGGGGGGTGGTCGCATAGACGGCGGAATGCATCTTCACGCCAGTCGGGATACCAAGCACCGGTGGACCATTGCCGACCGCTTCGAACACATCACGGGCGGTGCCATCACCGCCGGCGAAAAGCAGGAGATCGACGCCAGACTCGACGATCGCCCTGGCGGCCCGCTGGGTGTCATCGGCGGTGGTGATCTCCCCTCGCCCGCGGTCGGGAGAGGGGTAGGGGGTGAGGGCCTCATCCACCGCCATTCCGGCCGCCACCTCCGTCATTCCGACCGAAGTGGAGGAATCTCTCGTCGAGGACTGCGCCGCGTCCTGGAGAGAACCATGTTGGCCCCTTACGAGAGATCCCTCGACCGTGCTCGGGATGACGATCGCCATACCCAGGGCTCCCGCGATGTCGCCACCCATGGGACCGGATGGGGTGACGATCGTCAGGTCGTCGCCGAGTCGTTCCCTGAGAACCGCAAGCGCGGCGGCGGCGCGTTCACCGGAGAGCGGCGTCGCGCCAAGCGCCCGCGCCCGCTCGACGGCATCCGGCCCGTCTGTTCCCTTCAATCCGACCCGCCCGCCCATCCCGGCGATCGGGTTGACAATCAATCCGACGCGCTTCATAGATGGTTCCTGGTGGATGGTAGATGGTGCATGGTGCGATGATAGGTGACTACTGCTACGCACCATGCACCAACGCCCTTCCTTCGACCCACCCTAACTTGCCGACTCGCCGACTGGCCGCCTTGCCGTCTCCCCATACTTCCGCTTCCAGCCGCGCCAGGTCATCGCCCACTGTGCGGGCGTGTCGATCGCCTCCTCGTGGATGCGCCGGATCGGCGCCGCGTGCGGTGAGGACGTGACCTTCTCCGGGTCGGTGCGAGCTTCCTGGTCGATATGCGAGAGCACCGCGCCATACTCCTCGAGCTCGGACTTCGAGAGAGATTCAGACGGCTCCAGGGTGAACGGCTCGGGCACGATCACCGGATGATGACTGGTGAAATAGCCCTGCAAGCCGAAGTCGACCATCCTGCGGCGGACATCTTCGGTGCCGACGCCAGTCTCCTCCAGCAACGGTTCCCAGCTGTAGCGAACCTCCTGCAGGCGATGACCGAGCGATTCGTAATAGATCTTGACGCCCGGAATCTGCTCGAGCATCGACTGGAGGTAGTTGTTGTTCAGCACCGCGGTCTGGGCGGCGGTTTTCAGCCCCTCGGCGCCGTGGGCCATCACCCAGGCGTAAGAGCGGAGCACCGCCTGCACGTTGCCATGGAACGAGCGGGTTTTGCCGATCGAATCCGGCCGGTCGTGGTCCCAGGCGTAGCGCGTGCCGTCGAGAACAACGCGTGGTTTCGGCAGGTACTTCTCCAGCTCCGCAGTGACGCCGCCCGCCCCGCAGGCGCCGCCCATCGAACCGTGCGGCACTGAGAAGGTCTTGTGCAGATTGAACTGGCAAAGATCGAACCCGTTATCCCGCGCCCGGGTCACGCCGAGAATGCCATTGGCGTTGGCCTGATCGTAGGCGCAAAGACCGCCGGCTTCGTGCACGATGCGGGTGAACGCTTCGGCGTGCGGGTTGAAGACGCCCGTGTCCTCCGGATTGGTCATCATCAGACCGGCGGTCCGCTCGGAGACGACCGCTTTCAGGGCGTCGAGCTCCGGGAATCCGTTTGGTCCGGGCATCAGGGTGATGACGCGGAATCCAGCCACCGCCGGCGCCGCGCAGTCGATCGGATGAGAAAACGCGGTGGAGATGATCTCGTTGCGCTGTTCGAGCTCGCCCCGGTCGCGATGGTAGGCGCGAATCATGCAGGCGTTAGCGAAAATCGCCGCCGATCCACCGGCCGGCTGGAAGGTGAAGGCATCCATGCCGGAAATCTCGCAGAGCATCTGCTCGAAGTCATAGATGATCTTCAGAATGCCCTGCGCGGTGTCGTCATCCTGCAACGGGTGCAGGTCGCTCATCTCCGGAGTGCGCACGAGGTGCTCGTGGGCCATCGGGCTGTACTTCATCGTACAGGTGCCGAGACTGGCGTCCGGCGTGATGTGGCAGCCGAGGGTCATCTGGGAGAGGCGGAGGTAGTGCCGCATCACCTGCAGCTGGGCAAGCTCCGGCAGAACCGGCGGTTCGCTGCGGCGCACTTCTTCTGGAATGAGCGCCCAGGGATTGCCGATCGATTCAGCGATTTCGGGTTCGACGGCGGGAGGAATGTATCCGCGCTCGCCGGGCGTTCCCTTTTCGAAGATGAGTGGTTCGTCCCACTGCGCGACGTGAAAATCACGAAGCGTGCTCATGCGGTTGCCTCCTTGATCGCCGCGGCGAGACGGTCGATATCTGCCTTTGTGTGAACTTCGGTGACGCAGTAGAGCGCGCTTTGGCCAAGTTCGGGAAACTCCTCCGAGAGGTCGTGGCCGCCGAAGATGCCCTGCTTCCGGAGTGCTGTATTGATGGCGGCGACGGTTTTGCCGGCGCCATCGAAGTTGACCACGAACTCCTTGAAATGCGGCGCTTCCAGCAGAGGCGCCTTCACGCCCTCGATCGCATCGAGCGTCTTCATCGCATAGTGCGAGCGCTGCAGGATCCCCTCGCCGACTTCGCGCAGTCCCTGTGGACCGAGAAGCGAGAGGTAGACCGCGGCGGTAATGCCCCAGAGCCATTGCGTGGTGCCGGTGTAATCCGGCGAACCCTCACGCCTGTCATACGATGTCCGTTCCATGGCCGCCCAGCCGTAGCCCCAGCGATCGTCGTAGCGACCGGGGGCGATCGAGACCATCATGTTCGGATATTCAGCGACATACTCCGGTTCGTCGCGCGAGGCGATGAATCCGACCAGCCCGCCGCTGTACATCATGTGTATCCCCAGCGCCTGGGCCTCGCCGACGATCAGATCGGCGCCGTAGTCGGCCGGGGCCGCCAGCACGCCAAGCGAGATGGCGTCGACGCCGACTACCAACAACGCTCCGGCCTCATGCGCGAGACGCCCGATCTCCTTGACGCGATGCTCGATCACGCCAAGATAGGACGGGATTTCGACATAGACCGCGGAGACGTCGTCGCCAAGACGAGCCTTCAGGTCGTCGAGCTGGATCAGACCGGTGTTCGGCTCCATCTCGATTCGCTCGGTCGTCAGCCATGGACCGGCCGTGTTGTTCAGATACGACCACTTCTCGGACGTAAGCGACCCGGTGATCAGGGTTCGCTTCTTGCCGGTGACGCGGGCTGCCATCATCAGACCACTGGTCATCGCCGCGGTCCAGTCGTAGACGGGCGCGGCGACCATCTCCATCCCGACGAGCTCGCCGATCATCGACTGGAACTCGAAAACGGCCTGGTATTTGCCGAGATCGGCATAGGTGTCGCCGCCATATGCGGAGAGAAACTCGGCGCGACTGTTGATCTCGTCGCAAACGGCCGGGATGTCGTGCTGCCAGCAGCCGCCGCCGAGGAAGCTGATGACGTCGGTTGCCGGCGTGTTTTGCTCCAGCAGACCGCGGACATGTCGCTTCAGATCGCGCTCGGAGAGCAACGGCTCGGGCAGGTTCAGCTCGCGCTTGAGCTTGAGTGAATCCGGGATGGCGTCATACAGCTCCTCCGGAGACGCGACACCGACTGCCCGAAGCATCTCCTCCCGCGCGACCGGCGCGCTATTGGGGATGTATGGATGTACGAAAGTTTTCGTCATGAATTTCCTTGCTCCTTTCAACCGCGCTCCGGGAACTTCCCTCACCCCGGCCCCTGTCCCGACCGCAGGAGAGGGGAGATATTCTTTGCCTATTGCCCTTTGCCCTTTGCCCTTTGCCTAAACCATCCCACACCATTGCATTGCCGTTACCGCAAAAACCTTGCAGGCATCAATCACCTCATCGCAGGAGATCGATTCGTTCACCGTGTGGGCGTCCATCACATTCCCCGGGCCGAAGCTGATCGAAGGGATGCCGCCTCGTTCGAGATAGGTCGCATCATCGACTGCGGGGAACCCTTCCCACGGTGCAACCCGGTCGAGCGCTCGCTCATGTGACGCCGCGAGCGCGGTGCAGATCGGGTGATCGACCGCGGTGTCGTAAGCCGGCCATTGATGCATCCAGGTCATCGAGGGGCGGTGCTCTCGCAGCCAGGGATCGAGATCGTAGACCCGGTTCAGGTACTCCTCGACCTCGGCTTTGATCTCGTCTGGATCGTCGTTTGGACGGTAGATCACCACATAATCGAGCACACACTCATGCGGCACGATGAACGGCACCGGCGGCCCTGGCGGATAACCCGAAAGGAGATTCACGCCGAGATTGAAATGTCCTGCCGGGAAGAGGGGATGATTCCGGCTCATTCCCCAATCAGCCTCCAGCTTCTTCATTGCTTCGTAGACGTAGAAGCCTTTGTCGATGGCATTGACGCCGTAACGCTCCCCGGCGCCGCCCGGCCAGATCAGGTTGCCGCGCACCATCACATGCGTCGCTTTGCCCGGTACGACGACCCGCAACCAGAAAACGCCGGCCGAGCAGGGAGCGATCGCCGGCGGACCGCTGAATCCGGTCGGCTCGGTGACGATCGCCGCATCGGCAGTGTACCCACGACGCACCGTCGCGGTGACGCCCCGCTCGTGGTCCATCGATTCCTCACCGACGACGCTCTCCAGGATCAGGTCGCCGGCCAACCTCACTCCGGCTCGCTTCAGCGCTTCGGCGGCTTTGGCCATCGCCACAATGCCGGCTTTCATGTCAGTCGAGCCGAGCCCGTAGAGTTTGCCGTTTTCGATGCGACCGCTCCAGGGATCGCCCCAATTCCAGGTGGCTGGATCGCCCGGCGGCACAGTGTCGATATGCCCGTTGAAGATCAGCGACCGTCCGCCGCCGGAGCCTCTGACCACGCCGACAAGATTGTCGCGACCCGGTTCCTCGGCCCACATGTCGATCTCGCAGCCGGCGGCTTCATAGGTCGTGACCAATGCCTGATTGGCTCGCGATTCTCCACCGACGACCTCGTCGTAGTCGAGTCCCGGGTACTTCGGCGTAATGCTCGGAATGCGGACCACCGTCGCCAGCGTTTCGAGAATGTCGTCGCGCATGGCATCGATCTCGGTCAGGACGGCTGCGGTGGCTTCAGTTGTCATCGTCCCTCGTCCCCAGCGGCATTTCCCTCACCCCCGACCCCTCTCCCGACCGCGGGAAAGGGGAGAGTTCCTTTGCCCTTTGCCTTTTGCCCTTTGCCCATTGCCTCTTGCCATTGCCTACCTATTCCTCAAACTCGGATCGAATGTATCCCGCAGCCAGTCGCCAAGGAGATTGATGCCCACGACGGTCAGTATGATCGCGCCACCCGGGAACACCGTCATCCACGGACTCTCCTGCAAGTAGTTGCGGCCTTCGCTCAGCATGTAGCCCCAGGTCGGAGTCGGTGGCTGGATGCCCAGACCGAGAAAGGTGAGCGAGGCTTCGAAGATGATCACGAAGGCCATATCGAGCGTGGCCAGCACCAGAATCGAGTGCAGCATATTCGGCAGGATATGCCGAGTCATCAGGCGGCGCTCATCGACCCCGATCGTCTTGGCCGAGAGAACGTACTCCATCTCTCTGATCCGCAACGTCTCGCCTCGCACAAGACGCGCGTAGTTCACCCACAGCGCGAGTGAGAGCGCCACGAAGACGCTCCAGAATCCCGGTCCGAGCACCGCCAGGACGATCATCGCCAGCAAGATGAAGGGGATCGACAGCTGCAGGTCGACCGTGCGCATGACGATGGTGTCGATGATGCCACCCTTGAACCCCGCGATCGCCCCCAGCACCGATCCGATTGTTGCGGCCACGACGGTCACCAGAAAGCAGATCGCCAGCGACGCCCGCGCTCCGTAGAGCACGCGGCTGAGGATGTCTCTGCCCAGGTTGTCGCCGCCGAGCAGATAGTCGGTGCCCGAATCGACGAAAAACGGATCCGCGAACCGGCCGCGAACTGCCTGCGAGGTTGGGTCGTGGGGAGCAATCAGTGGAGCCGACAGCGCTGCCAGAATTGCCAGACTTACGAGGATCGCCCCGGTCATGCCTTTGGCGCTGCGACGGAGCTCGCGCAGCATCCGTCGCCAGCCCGTCGGCGAGGCCGGGACGATGAACGTCGTCGGTCCCTCTGTGCCGGGAACGGCTGCCGTCTGCACCTGACTCATGACTTGTCCATACGAGGCAAAGGGCAAAGGGCAATAGGCAACAGGCAATAGGAACGCGTAGTTCGGGCACCTGTGGCCCGACATCGCCTGAGCGTCGCGGGGCCCGAACGAGAGATTCCTCCACTTCGGTCGGAATGACGAAGGAATCTTGCCGTCTTGCCGTCTCGCCGACTTGCCGTCTCAGAAATCAATGAACCCTGATCCTTGGGTCGATGAACGCATACAGGAGATCGACCAGTAGATTGATTGTCAGGAAGATGAGCGCGGTGATCATCACCACGCCCTGAATCGTCGGGTAGTCGCGCCACTGCAACGCCTGTACCGAAAACCGGCCGATGCCCGGCCAGGCGAAGACGTTCTCGATGACGAAGGCGCCGCTCAGCAGGTAGCCCATCTGCAAGCCAAGAATGGTGATCACCGGGATCAGCGCGTTGCGGAAGGCGTGCTTCATGACGACGGTGGAATGCTTCAGACCTTTGGCTCGCGCCGCGCGGATGTAGTCCTGCCGGAGGACCTCGATCATCGACGATCGCACCATGCGCGCGTTGTAGGCGGCGATAGTGATGCCGAGCGTGAGCCCGGGCAGGAAGAGATAGCGCAGACTGTTTCTCAATGGCCCGAAGTCGCCATCGGTGATGATTGCCCTGATTCCGTCGGTGATCGAACCACCGTAACCTGCGGGCGGAAAGATGCGCCATTCAATAGAGAAGAGAAGAATGAACAGGATGCCCAGCAAAAACGCCGGAATGGAGATGCCCAGCACGGCGACGATCGATCCGATGTAGTCGGCCGGCCGGTCGCGATGCAGCGCTGTGATCATCCCCAGCGGCAAAGCGATCAGAATAGCGATGATCAAAGCAAACCCGGTGAGCTCGATGGTTGGACCCAGTTTTTCCGTGATCAGCGGCAGCACGGGCGTCCGAAAACGTAGTGATGTGCCGAGATCGCCTTGAAGCAAACCGCTCGCATAGCGCCAGATTTGTTCCAGCACCGGATCGTTCAGGCCGAGCTGCTCCCGAACCATGTCCATGTTTTCCTGGGTCATGCCGGGATTGCCGGACATCATCGCGTCGACCGGATCGCCAGGAATCAGCCGGAGGAGAAGCGAGACGATCACCAGCACAGCGGCCAGCACGGCCGCCATGTGGATCAACCGGCGAATGAGAAAAGCGCCCATAGAAATGAGTGTCCTGGAGTCGCTCGAGAGGTTTCAGCGCCAGTCTCCCGATCGTGAGATGTCCCTCACCCCTGCCCCTCTCCCGACCGCGGGAGAGGGGTTTGTTGGGTGCAGTTATGGCGCTACTCGGCGATCGACATCTCCTGCAGGTGGATGAATCCGACCAGATCGATCGCCAGGCCCTGAACCTTCTCCTGCATGGCGGCGGCGTAGATCCCCTCCCAGAGGAGGAGCACGAGAGCGTTTTCGTTCGCCCGCTGCTGGATATTGAAGAGAATCTCCTTGCGTGCCTCGGGATCCACCGTGACCCGCTGCTCATCGAGCCAGCCGTCGAACTCCGCATCTCCGTGATTACACCAGTCGAACGGACCGCCGGTGCGCAGAATCAGGTGAAGAATATCCGGATCGCTGTATGTGTAATAGAAGAAGGTCATCGCGAACTCGTCGGTGTTCGCCTTGGCGATCAACTCGCCAACCGGGTACGACTCGACGTTCATCGTGATGCCGACCGCTGACAGATTCTCCTGAATGACTTCCGCCACGCGCTGATACGCAGGCGAGGCGATGTTCAGATACGTGAACTCGAAGCCATCGGCATATCCGGCTTCGGCGAGCAACGCCGCGGCAGCATCTGGATCGTACGGATACTGCGGAATATCCGGGTTGTAGGTCGACGCAAACGCCGAAGCCAGGGTGCTGGTGGCCGGAGTGCCCAGTCCATCGAGCACCAGACCGACGATTGCCTCGAGATCGACGGCGTGCTGAATCGCCTGGCGAACCCGCACATCGTTGAACGGCTCGATCAGCTGGTTGAAGTAGGCGTAGTAGACGCCGACCATCGGTCGCTGATAGACGGTCAAACCCGGTGTCTGGGAGAGCGCATTGACCTTGTCCAGCGGCACCGCATCGGTGCCGGCCACGACATCGACCTCCCCCGCTTCGAGAGCTGCCAGGCGAGTCGCGTCTTCCGGGATGACGACGAACTCGGCCCGCTCGATCATTGGGGCTTGTTGCGTTTCGTAGAACGTCGTCGACCAGGTGTGCTCGGGGTTGATTTCGAGCACGATCGTGTCGTCAGCTGTCCATTCGACGAACTTGTAGGGTCCGGTGCCGACCGGGTTGCGGCCATATTGATCGCCGAATTGCTCGACCGCGGCGATGCTGATCGGTGCGCAATAGGAATAGCCGAGACCGACGAACATCGGCACGAACGGCTCACTGTAGACATAGGTGACGGTGTACTCGTCGTCGACCCGCACCTCGGTGAGGGGGCCGAGGTAGGAGACCGTCGGCGAGGCGAGAGCGGGATCCTGGTGACGGGCCACGGTGTCGGCCACTGCCTGAGCGTTGAATGGCGTGCCGTCGTGGAAATTGACGCCTTCGCGCAGCGTGTACGTGACGGTCAGTCCGTCTTCGGCGATCACCCATTCAGTCGCCAGACCGGGATGGACGGTGCCGTCTTCATGCAGGTAGATCAGCGAGTCGTAGATCTGCCACATGACCTCGTGAGCGACGAGCAGACCGGAAGTCGTTTGTGGGTCGAGCGTGTCCGACACCTGGCCGCGGGCGATCTTGACCGACGTCCCCGCCTGGGCGCGTGCAGCGTGGGGTCGCAGTCCGGTTCCGAGACCTGCTGCGGCGGCTCCGGCGGCTCCGGCGCCCTTCAGCAGGTTGCGGCGATTCAGCGCCCACTCGCGCGTGTAGTCATAAACCTTGCGCTCGAACTCATGCATGTCTTCCCGAGATTTCTGAACCACTCCGAACTCCTCTCCGAACCGGCGTACCGAAGCCAATTGGACCGAGTTACTCCGCACGGGACATGACGATGCAGACGTTTTGCGTCGGAAATTCATCGACATGCGCCATTGCACGGAGTTACGCGGGCATTATCGGCGGAGCGGGGGGATTGTCAAGGCGGGGGGCACTGGGCGCTGGGCACTGGGCAATAGGCAAAAGTGCCACGATCCACGTCACGCGACTCTTCATTTACTATCTACCATCCACCTGAACGTAGGCTCCGGCGCTCAGCCGGAGCGGTCGGCCGAAGGTCGACAACGGGCATCCGCCAACGCGTGTCTGGTTGGCCACGGGTTGTTGCCCTGCATGCCATTCTTCCCGGACGGAAGCAGAGGCTACGATGGCTGGAGACCCTGGCCCTGAATCCGCTCCCAGATGATCGGTTCGGCATTACCGCCGGAGAGGAGCACGACCACCGTGCGGTCTCGGTAGCGGACGGGATCGGCGAGCACGCCGGCCAGTGCGGTGGCGCCGGCGCCTTCGGGAATGTGGCCGGTTTCTTTCGCCATGCGCACCGCTGCGGCGCGGATGTCGTCGTCGGAGACGAGGTGCATGTGATCCACCCTCCCCTTCCAGTAATCGAAGGTGAAGTGGCCGGGAAAGCTGGTGGCGATGCCGCCGGCGAAGGTTTCGCAATAGGGATCGAAGACGGGTTCGCCTTTCAACCATGAGGTGTACGATGCCGGCGCCGCATCCGACTGGACGCCGCAGATGCGTACCCGCGGCGCGGCGCTCTCGATCACCAGGCTGCAGGCGCCGATCAGATTTCCCCCACCGACCTGGATCGCGAGGTCATCGAGGCCCGGCAGTTGCTCGACGATTTCCAGCGCCAGTGTGGCGCAGCCCAGCATCACGTCTGGGTCTTCTCCATCTTCGACATAGAGCAGGCTCTCGTCGGCGGCGATCGCTTTGGCGATGTCGTTCGACTCGGCGAGAGATGCCCCCTGTTCGATCACCTCGGCGCCGAGAGCCCGCATGGCGGCCAGCTTGACCGGATTGGCGCCGACCGGGGCAACAACAACCGCGCGCTTGCCAAAGAGGGCGGCGCCCCAGGCGATGCCCTGACCATGATTGCCAGTGGATGCCGTGGCCATGCCGGCGACATCCGCCGCGAGCGTGCTGGCCCGGTAGATGCCGCCCCGTCCCTTGAACGAGCGAATCGGTGTGCAATTCTCATATTTCACCCAGAGATCGCAACCGAGCTGTTCGCTCAGCGTGCGGCTACGCAGCAGAGGCGTCGGCGGCAGGTAGCGAGCGACCACCGATCTGGCCCGGTAGACATCAGCAAGTGTGAAACGATCGGCCACAATGATCTCCTATCCACGGATTCCAGCGGGCAATGCCTGCGTTGTCGCTACATGTGCGCCATTGCTGTGGCGGCGAGGCCTGCCTCGCTCGTCGGTGGCCGCTGGTATGCTGCCGGGAATGTTGCTTCCGGTTTTCGTTGCGAGGACACCACCCATGACCGCACCTCCCACGCGTGAGCGTACCAGCGAACGGCTCCGCAAGATTCAAGCGCAATTCTCCGGCCGGATGGGCATCGCCGCCCGGAATCTGACCACCGGCGAGGAGTTCCTGCTCGATCACGATCAGCAATTCCCAACCGCCAGCACGATCAAGACCGCGGTACTCTACGAGGTCTACCGGCAGGCCGAAGCAGGGCAGCTCCGGCTCGACGACCGCATCGAGCTGAAGGCCAGCGACATCGTTGAGGGCTCCGGGGTGTTGCGGGATATCACGGCGGGCTTGCAGCCTACCGTGCACGATCTGGCGATGTTGATGATCATCGTCAGCGACAACACCGCCACCAACATGCTGATCGATCTGGTGGGCGGACCCGATCCAGTGAACGCGACGATGCGGTTGATTGGTCTGGAGAACACGACCCTCTACCGCAAGATCAACTTCAACCTGAAAGTTACCGACCCGCAGTGGCTGGCGGAGTCGACACCATTCGACGAAATGCGACTGGCGGCGATGATCGCGTCGGGTGAGGCTGTTTCGCCAGAGGCCTCGGCAGGAATGCTGGCGATCATGAAACGGCAGCACTACACCGCCCAGTTTCCCCGTTTTCTTGGCGCCAATGCCTATGCTGCGCAGCTCGGCGAGGAGCAGCACTTCTGGACGGCGAACAAAACGGGCGGCGTCACGGGCGTCCGCGCCGACATGGGCATCGTTTCGATTCCTGACCAGCTCATCGCGTTTGGCGTGATGACCGCCGACAGCAAGGATGGCGGCTTCACCGCCGAAACCGAGGGTGAGATCGCCAATGGCCGGGCCGGCCGGGTGCTGATGGAGCACTGGTGGCCGGAGGGATTCGCAGAGGGGAAGATCGGGGTCGCGTCGCCGTTTATGGAGGGGATCTGAGAGTCCTCCGCGGTATGCCCTACATTTCGCGAAAATTGGCGATCTGCAGACCCGAGATATGCCGGAAGTCCCGTATGTTGCCTGTCACCAGGATGCGACCCTGCTCCAACGCTGTGGCGGCAATGAGCAAGTCGAGATCGCCCAGCTGGTTACGAATCTGTCGGGGCAGACTTCCTCTCACTACTGCAAACCGATCTGCTACCGGGCGGGAGACATCGATGATCTCGGCAAAGGTATCGAGAAGCGCTTGGAGGGATTCGAGTTCAAGGAACGAGTTACGGCTGTAGTAAGCGCCCTCGTGCAATTCTCCGACTGTGATCACGGACACAGCGAGATTCTCATCACGCAATGACAGCCCCTTAAGCACGTCGCGCGCACGCTCGTCGCCCCGGAGCACGTCGATGATGACGTCCGTATCGACCAGATACACGCTCAAAGTTTTACCGAAGGTCGGCTGCCTGACTTTCGTCGCTCCCGAATGTACGCCTTGAATTCTTCTGCGCGGGCATCGTCCCACGTGCCGAATGCTGCATCCAGGGCCGCTCTGAAGGCCTCGCCCTCTTCCGGGATTGGTTTGCGATCGTCGCTTTGCACGGACCCGCCCTTGATGTTCATCGTGTAGGACGTGTCGCCGGCGCGGATGACCAAGACGTGGCCGGTTTCGGCGGCCTCTCGCAGTGCTTCTGCAAGTTTGCTCTCTGGTTCGATGGTTACGGTTGTCATGTCGTCGCCCTTGTTCTTGCTCTATCAGGAGAGTGTAGCGCTTGAAGCGTTCGCATCCACAGGGATTGGCGGACACGGGGGTCCGGGGCTACGATTTGACGAACCAGCGCTGTTCGAGGCTCCTTCGTCGCGAGAACGCTGATGCGTGAATCAGGCGATCTCCATACCCTCGAGAAGGCCCGCGCCGCGATTGCAGGCCGCGACTGGCTGACGGCGTACGACGCCTACCAGGCGGCTCGAGCTGGGACTTCTCTCGCGGCAGACGATCTCTATGCCTTCGGCGACGCCGCATGGTGGCTCGGTCGTCTCGATGAATCGCTCGCCGCCTTCGAGCAGGCGTACCGGCACTTTCTCGACGCATCCCGGTCGCGTGAGGCTTCGCTTTGCGCGCTCTACATCGGAATGACCCTCGCAATCCGGGGAGAGGTCGCGTCCGCACCGGCCTGGATCCAGCGCGCCTATCGCCATCTGGAAGATGAGCCCGACTGTGTCGAACGCGGGTACCTCTGCTTTGTCGAGTTCGACCAGGCGCTCGGCGAAGAGGACCTCTCCACAGCGAGCACGGCGCTCGACCGGCTCCGCGAGCTGAGCAGACGTTTCTACGATGCGGGGCTTCGGGCGCTCTCGATTCTGGCCGAGGGCCGGTTGCTCATCCGGTCGGGCGAAGTCCAGCCCGGCTTCGCCCTGCTCGACGAAGCGATGCTCTCGGCCATCACCGACGACATCGATCCTTCCTGGGCCGGGCACATCTACTGCGCGATGATGATCGTCTGCGAGGAAATCCTCGATCTGCGCCGCGCCGCGGAATGGACACGAGCGACCCTGCGGTGGTGCGACGGTCAGTCGTCCGCCGGACCGTTTCTGGGCGTGTGTCAGGCTCACCGGTCGAGCATTCTCCGGTTCCAGGGACAGTGGCAGGAGGCGGAAGCCGCCGTGCGTGGCGTGCTGACCGATCCCCTGGCGTTCGATATCGGCAGCATCGCCGAAGCGCGGTACCAGCTGGGCGAGCTGCACCGTCTGCGCGGCGATCTCGACGCCGCGGCAAGCGAGTTTGCCGAGGCCCATCTGCTCGGACGCGTACCACAGCCCGGCATGTCGCTGCTGCTGCTGAGCCGGGGCGACGCAGCCGGCGCGATGATGTCGATCGAAACTGCACTGGCGACAGCGCCGCCGGGTTCCGTGCAGCAGGTCCATCTGCTGGCGGCGGCCGTGTCGATTGCCGCGGCGGCGGGCGACGCTTCTCTTGCCGAACGCGCCGCCCATGAGCTTCTGGCGCTGTCGGCCCGCTATGCGACGAGCGGATTCGCGGCGGTGGCGCATCAGGCCGAAGGAACGGTCTATCTGCTCACGGGTTCGTGGAAGCCGGCAACCGAGCGTCTGCGGGAAGCCTGCCGGTTGTGGGCCGATGTTGCATCCCCCCTTCAGGCAGCAACATGCCGGGCGTTGCTCGGTCTGGCTTTGCAGGGATTGGGTGACTCACCGGCGGCCAAGCGTGAGCACCAGGCGGCGGAGACCGCCTTTGCCGAACTCGATCTTCCTTTCCCCGATCTCCTGCCTGGCCCAGGGCGCCGTGCGGCGGCGCTCCCCAACCGGTTGACCGAGCGCGAGGCGGAAGTCATCGCCCTGGTGGCAGCGGGGTTGACCAATCGTGAGATCGGGGACGCGTTGTTCATCAGTCCCAAAACCGTTTCCCGCCATCTGGAAAACATCTACGCGAAGCTCGGTCTGTCCGGTCGCGCCGCCGCGACCGCCTACGCCATCGAGCATCGACTTGTGCGCCGGAAGCATGGGTCGAATACCCCATAACCTTCGCCAGCGAATTGGGTCGCTCACCTGATGCCGGTCCTCCGACCGCGGTTCTACCGTGACTGCAGCACAAGATGTGCACGCCCGGAAGGCGTCAGCCGAGTTCTCCATATGCTCGGTAGCGAAGGAGTCCGTCATGATTCACGCAATAGACACTTCCCAGGAAGTCGAAACACTTGATTCGCATGCGCTCCAGCGGTTGCGCCGGCAGCTTTCCGGACATGTGATCCTGCCGGACGACGGTGGCTATGCCGGCGCCAAGGCGCTCTGGAACGGGATGATCGCCAAGCGCCCGGCGCTGATCGTTCAACCACAGGACGAGGTCGACGTGCAGCGAACGGTGCTCTTCGCCGCTGAGTCGGAGATCCCGCTTTCGATCAAGGCAGGGGGTCACAATGTTGCCGGGCATGCGCTCGTCGATGGCGGTCTCACGATCGATCTCTCCCTGATGCGCGATGTACGGGTTGATCCAGCAACGCGGCGAGCGAAGGTCCAGGGCGGGTCGCTCTGGCGTGATGTCGACGCGGCAACGGCGCCATTCGGCCTGGCGACCACTGGCGGGGTGATTTCCTCGACCGGGGTCGCGGGGCTGACGCTCGGCGGCGGGATTGGCTGGCTCGTTGGCCGGCATGGCATGACTATCGACAATTTGCTGTCGGCTACGGTGGTCACCGCGGCGGGGGATATCGTCACCGCGAGCGAGTCGTCGCACCCCGATCTCTTCTGGGCGCTGCGCGGTGGCGGCGGCAACTTCGGCATCGCAACCTCGTTCGAGTTCGCGCTGCATCCGATCAGCGATGTGCTGATTGGGTACGTTGTCTTCCCCATCGAGGAGATGGAGCAGGTCCTCCACCAGTACCGTGAGTTCACGGAGCGTGCTCCTGACGATCTGGGTTGCTACGCGGAGGTGACGACCGATCCGGAGTCCGGAACGCGGGTGATCGCGCTTGCCTACTTCTGGCCGGGCGATCCGGCGGAGGGGAGAGCGCTTCTTGCGCCGTTATCCGGCTATGGCACGCTGCTGGCGGACATGCTCGAGGTGATGCCGTACGCCGACTGGCAGCAGGCCTTCGACGAGGAATTTCCGCACGGACGCTGCTACTACTGGAAGAGCGCGTTGATGGAGCGCCTCGCCGATGGCGCGATCGATGGCATCGTCGCCACTGCAGCGGAGCTGCCGACGCCTCAGTGCAAGATGGAGATCGAATGGTATCGGGGCGCGATGAACCGGGTGCCGGCTGATGCGACGGCCTTTGCCAATCGTTCCGCCGAGTATCAGATGGTGGCCGTTGGGGCCTTCGATCGAACCGAGGAGCAGAACGGAGCCATTCACTGGGCGCGAACCGTCCATGGCGCCGTAGCGCCGGCGGCGCTGGGAGGCGCTTTCCTGAATTTCGTCAGTGGTGACGACGAAGACAAGCGCGCGTTGACCCGGCGCGGGTTCGGTCAGAACTGGGAGCGGCTCGTGCAGATCAAGCGGCGCTACGATCCCGACAATCTCTTCCGGGCGAACAACAATATTCCGCCGGCGGGATGATGGCCGCCGAGGGTCGACAGCGGCGGAACGGCGTTCTCTATCGGTTATGAAGGGTTGCGGAGGAGGCGGAGGCCGTTGAGGACGACGATGATGGTGCTGCCTTCGTGGCCGATGACGCCGAGGGGGAGGGGGATGCCGACGGTGAGCGAGGCGGTGACGAGGACGACAATGACCGCCAGCGAGAAGGCGAGGTTCTGGATGATGGTGCGGCGCGTGCGCTGGCTGAGGGAGACGGCGTAGGGGAGCTTCGTCAGGTCGTCGGCGATGAGGACGACATCGGCGGTTTCGAGAGCGACATCCGAGCCGGCGCCGCCCATCGCCACGCCGACGGTCGCGGTGGCCAGTGCCGGGGCATCGTTGACGCCATCGCCAACCATGGTCACTGGACCGTCTTGCTGGAGTCTGCGAATGGCGACCAGCTTTTCTTCCGGGAGGAGCTCTGCTTCGACCTCGTCGATATCAACCTGGGCAGCGATGGCTTTCGCCACGGCGTCGTGATCGCCGGAGAGCATGATCGTTTTCTCCACGCCGAGGGACTTCAGCTCACCGACCACGCCCTTCGCGCTGGGGCGCAGGGTGTCGGCGACGGCGATGACCCCCTCGACGTTCTTGTCGCCGGCGATCAGCATGGCGGTTTTTCCTTGCGTTCGCAGTGCTCCGGCGGTGCGGTTCGCCACGGTAGTATCGAAACCGAGGTCGCGCATCAACCTGGGGGTGCCGATCGCCACCTGGTGGCCATCGACAGTGGCGACCAATCCCTTGCCGGGCACGGCGCGGAAGTCGTCCACATCTCCCAACTCGAGCCCTCGCTGACGGGCTTCGTCGGTGATCGCGAGGGCCAGCGGGTGTTCGGAGAGGTGCTCGGCACTGGCTGCGTTCTTCAGCAACCTCAGTTCCGTCCAGTTGTCGCCGGTGACGACGATGTCGGTGACAACCGGTTTCCCGAAGGTAAGGGTGCCTGTCTTATCGAACGCCACGGTGTGGACCAGACCGAGGTCCTCGAGATGCCCGCTTCCTTTAAACAGCACGCCGTTGCGGGCGGCGTTAGCCAGTCCGGAAAGGGTCGAAGCCGGCGTTGAGATGACCAGCGCGCAGGGGGACGCGACGACCAGGAGGGTGATCGCGCGGTAGAAGGCGTCACCGCGGGTCATGTCGCCGAGCAGCCAGAATCCGAGAAAGGCGAGCACAGAACCGACGATCACCAGCACCGTGTAGCGACCCTCAAAGCGGTCGGTAAAGCGCTGGGTGCTGCTCTTTTGTTCGCGCGCTTCGTCGACGAAGTGAACGATGCGGGAGAGGGTGCTTTCTTCCTGGGGACGGGTGACGACGACATCGAGAGCGCCGGTCGTATTCATCGTTCCGGCGAAAACGACGTCGCCAGGCTGTCGCTCGACCGGCACCGATTCGCCAGTGATCGCCGCCTGATCAACCGCAGACGCACCACTGACGACCTGACCGTCGACGGCAATCCGCTCACCTGGGCGGATGCGCACAAGGTCCCCAACCCGGAGCGCCGCCACCGGGACAACCCGCTCCCCGCCAGAAGCGGTGTCTTCGATGAGCGTCGCTTCCTCGGGTGCAAGATCCATCAACGAGCGCACTGCGCGATGGGTGCGGCCGAGGGCGTAGCGTTCGAGGGCGGTCGATGTCGAGAAGAGACCGAGAAGGACCGCACCTTCCGACCAATGTCCGACAATTGCGGCGCCGATCGCGGCTGTGACCATCAGAAGATCGACGTTGACGCGCCGGTGCAGGAGGTCGGTGACCGCCGCGATTGCGGCGAAGGTGCCGCCAGCGAGATACGCGCCGATGAAGAGCGCGGTGACGACCGATTCCGGAGCATCGAGCAGGTGGCGGGCGACGATCGCCGCGACGAGAAAGCTCCAGCACCCGACTGCCGCGACAGCGAGCCGCCAGCGCTCCCACCACGATTCGCTGTCATCCTGCTGGGCGATCCGGCGGATGCTGGAGTTGGGAGACTCTTCTGCTGCAACGTTGTCGGGGACGTAAGAGACGGTCGATGTGCGGCCTTCGGTGTCAAGCGATTCGGGCGTTTCGGTTCTCACGGAAATTTCTCTCAGGCCCGGGGAATACCGACTGTTTCGGTCAGAATACGAACGTTCGTTCTATAGGGAAGTATAGCATTGGCAACGGTCCTGATGGTGCGAACAACGCTGCCTTGATCGCGCTGACGCGGCTCGATCTCAAGCTGTCACCGATCGCGACTTATCCACAAAATCTGACCATGGGGACAAACTGATTTTTCGTAGTATTCCTGTTCGTACGCACCCTGCTGTGACCGCTTGGAACGGCCGTTCTGTCCGCTCTTTCCACTGGTAAAGTGGACAAGTGGCGGAAAAGTGTGGATAAGTCGGGGATTTTGGGGACAAGCTCCCGTACGGACATGGGAAATCCCCGCGCGCCGTCGTGGGTGTGATTACCACCTGTGTGGATGGTTTGTGGATGTTCCTGACCGGCGCACCCGAGTTATCCACATAACGTGCTGGTCGGGGATAACTCGTCCACCGCCTTTCCACATCGCTTTTCGTGTCGGTCCGACGATTATCGGGCTTATCCACGCTTTCCACACTACTACGACTACGACGGTCTCATTCTCTCTTTCCAATGATTTTTGTCGAAGGAGTCGTAGACGGTCGTCGAAGCGTGTCTGCACCGTTCGACGAGAACGCGCCATACATGGCGAGGCTACGGATAGGTTGTGTGCAGAGGAGCGTTCACAGTGACGCTGCACCCGATTTGGAGAGTCGGGTGTAAGCAAGCAGTGCACTGCTCGAGGCCAGGGCGATGATCAACGCCATTGGCACCGCGGAGTCTTCGCCGGCGATGCCCACCAGTGGGGCGGCGATGGCGCCTGTCGCGAACTGGGCCAGACCGAGCAGTGCCGATGCGCTGCCGGCGGCGTGCGGGTAGTTGGTGAGAGCAAGGGCGGTGGAGTTCGGAAAGATGAAACCCATCGTCCACATCATCGCGTAGAGTGGCAGCAGAAAGAGCGGAAGTGGCGCCTCCACCAATACGGCCAGGAACAGCGCGGCGCCGCAGATCGCGAATGCCATCAGGCCGCGTTGCAGCAACGTCGCCAGCGGGATGCGACCGACGAGCCGCCCGTTGATCTGACTGGAGATGATGAACCCCGCCGCGATGCTCCCGAACACCAAACTGAACTCCTGCTCGGAGAGTCCGTGGATTTCCTGGAGAACGAAGGGTGAGCTGGCGATGTAGCCGAAAAGCGCCGCGCCTGCGCATCCCATCGTGAGTGCGAAGCCGAGAAAGACGCGATCGGAGAGAAGAACGCCAAAGGTCGAAAGTGTTTGGCGGAGACCGCCGCTCTGCTTTCTGTGCGGCGGTAACGTCTCGGGAAGCAGGATCAGCACCGCTATCAGCAAGGCGATCCCGATCAGGCCAAGAACAACGAAAATGCCACGCCAGTCCATGAATCGCAAGAGCTGGCCGCCGAGTATGGGGGCCAGAATCGGCGCGAGTCCGCTCACCAGCATCAGGCGGGAGAAAAACACCGCGGCAGCGGTGCCTTCATGCAGATCGCGCACGGTGGCGCGAGCGATGACGACGCCCGCGCCACCGGCGACACCCTGGATGTAGCGGGCGAAGAGGAGAATCCAGATCGAGGGGGCGATCGCGCAGAGAAACGATGCGACTGCGTAGGTAGCAAGTCCGATCAGCAACGGCCAGTGGCGGCCAAATCTGTCGCTGAGAGAACCGGCGATGATCTGTCCGCTGGCCAGACCGAGCAGGCAGAAACTGAGTGTGAGCTGGGCGAGGGTGGTCGACGTGCCGAATTCAGCCTGCAGTTCGGGAAGGGCGGGAAGGTAGGTATCGAGGGAAAGAGGCCCGAAGGCACTGAGCGCGCCGAGGAGAATGATGATCGTTACGTGGCCGGGAAGAGGTTTTGTTCCGGAGTTCGAGGACCGGGGGGAGCGGGCAGATTTCACGCAGGCAGCATGCACCATGGCGCGTCTTTTCGGCAACTCGGGGTGAGCCTCGGCAGGGCGAATGTGTGGCGACGGGAGCAATGAACGCGCGACATCGTTGGGAATGGGCGTTTTGAAGGATAATGACAATAAGGAAGGAGCAGCATTCGAGATGCAGAGGTGGGCGAACGATGTGGCATCGGTGGTCTCGATGGGCCTGCCTCTGGCCGATGGGTCGATCAGCTTGGGGCCGGTGCGACATGCCGCCTGGATCGGCTCGGGAGGGTGCGGCAGCTTCTGGTGTCAAGAGGTCAGGGGGAGTCTATGAAACGCCGTGCCGTGTTGCGGGTTTTTGGACGAGTGCAGGGTGTGAATTACCGGCGGGCGGCCCAACGTGAGGCTGTGCGGCTCGGGGTGACCGGTTTCGCGCGCAATATGCCGGACGAGTCAGTGTGGATCGAAGCGGAAGGCGCCGAAGAGGCGATGGCCGACTTCATCGCCTGGTGCGAGAAGGGACCGCCGCGCTCGGTTGTCGACCGCTTCGAGGTGCAGGACGGGGATCTGGTCGGGTACAAGGGGTTTGAGATTTATTAGGCAAAAGGCAAAGGGCAAAGGCAGATGCCGGGAGGTTGCGCGTTTGGGGTGTAGCTGCGCACGGCGTGCGCCCTGAACTTTGGCACTCTTGACTAGCCGCAGATCGGTCAGGAGGAGACCAATG
>CAYWSE010000047.1:0-19618 GCA_964461025.1 uncultured Sphaerobacteraceae bacterium
CCGCGGCGCTCCGGCACCCGGACTACGGACCGGATGGCGAGATCATCTTCACCACTGACTGGAACGGCGCGTTCGTCTGGCGGCTCGGCGCGGATGGGATGGGGCCGGAGCTCGTCGGTCCGGCGTTTGGCGGGGAATACCTCTCGTGCGCGTTGCCGGACGGGCGGATCGCGTCGCTGTGGCCAGGACGCTCCAACGTTGGCAACTACGAGCTGAAGGTGATGTCCGCCGATGGCGCCAGCTACGTGATGCTTGTTTCAGGAACACCCATCGTCGATCTCGGGTGTAGTGCCTAGCAGGCTGCTAAGGTGATTCTGAAAGTCCGAAGATCAACATGTCGTATTTCTTCCGTACGTCCAACTACTAGATGTTGTGTGCCCGGTTCAGTGTCAGGTGGTTTTTCAGCAGCCTGCTAGGCTGATCGTGCACCTGGAACGAACGAAAACAGGTGACTGATGGCGCCGTAATTGATTCACGCTACGGCCCTGAACCATCAGAGGTTGCAGTGTTCTCGAGCCAACGGCACGCCGCTTCCGTCTGATTAAGACGCAACGAGAGCACCATCGACTTAAATGAGGCTTCGTCGAGAAGCTTCAGCTCCTCGATCATCGAATCGCGCCACTCATGGCACAGGTCGATTTGCGCTTCCAGCAGCGTTGGAATCGCATCGGCGCCCATCATCCGCGCCAGAGCGAGTTTGAGCAGGAACTCCAGTCGCAGCTCACGCGTGTGGAGCACTGGCGACCGATACCAGCGGAAGAGCTCCTGCTTTCCCTCCGGAGTGATTCGGCAGAGCTGCCGGGTGCGGGGCGGTCCGCCCTCGCGACGTTCCAACTCGATCCACCCACGCGCGGAAAGTCGTTTCAGCAGGTGATAGAGCATCGAAGGATTGAGCTGAACGATGTCCGCCAGCGGTCTTCCCGGGGTGAATTCCTGCAGAAGCGAGTAGCCGTGCGAGCTTCCCCCGGCGACCTCGATCAGACCGAGCAACGCATACGCGCCCGGTTGCTCATCGGGGAGAGGAGTGATCTGGCTTTCCTGCGCTCGATTCGACATGCACTCTGACCAGATCGCGTTGCAGACCCACGACTCAATTCTGCCAAACCTGCGCGTGGACCGGATCGACGTGCGAGGCGGGCGCGAAACCATGTTCGACGAGCAGCGCCTGACCGGCTGGCCCAGTCATGAAATCGACAAAATCCCCCGCGGCCTCTCGTGGCTCATCATCGACGGAGCGCACTGCGCCGATTGTGAACGCAATCTGCTCATGCGCATCGAGACTCTCCGGAATTGGCACTTCGATGACTTTGGAGCCGAGACTTCTCGCCTCCGACGCATAGAAGACGCCCGCCTGCGCCCGGCCGTCCGCCAAAAACCCAGGCAAGTCTCCTGAGCCCCGGCTATGCACCAGTTCGCCGCGCCCGGTCTTGGCGGCGTTCGCTTCTTCCATGCCGGCGCGCTTCCACATCTGCGCGATGTACTGACCGCAGGGGTCAGTCTGCGGCTGTGGCGTGACGACGACGAGACCTGCCTGGAGCAGGTCTTCCAGATTGCCGACTCGATCCTTGTAAGCAGGATCGACAATGATGCAGAGCCGGTTTCCGGCCAGGAGTCTCGGGCTCGGCACTCTGCCCGCATTCCAGAGATCGGTCATGTACCGAGTGTTGGCCGACACGAAGATGTCGGTTTCGGCGCCCTGCAGCAACTCATCGGCCAGCATTCCCGATGGCACGAATTCGTGAAAATCGAGCTCGACACCGGGGCGGAGAGCACCGAAAGTCTGCCGGAGCTTGTCCGGCAGACCAGCGAATGCGCCAGGCATAAAAAGCCTGAGAGGTCGTGACTCGCTCAATGCGCGCTCGGCGCCGCCGCTACGCCATGTCACTTCCCGATCATCACCTCAGTGGCTTTGATGAAGGCCGTAACCTCATCACCGACGCTGATTCCCATCCGTTCCACGGACGATCGCGTAATTGCCGCAACCACCTCCTGCCCGCCGGGCAATTGAATGGTTACTTCCGCCATCACGCCGCCGAGCACGATGTTGGTCACCGTACCGGTCAGCTGGTTTCTCGCGCTGATTTCCACTCGATCTCCTCCCGGTGAAATCCACTTGACAGAGTCTTTGTTCCGTCCCTAGACTTGCGACTGGTTAGTCAATTCTTGATTATTCACAAGTTGCGCTAAATAGCAACTGGAGGAGGTCCAAAGTGGCGCTTCAACGGTGGTATGTCACTTCGTTGCTGGCTGCGGTGGCCGCGCTGTCGCTCCTGACTGGGCTTGGCGGCGGCAACACCGCGTTGGCACAGGTTTCGATCGACTGCGCGGAGTTCCCCATGCCTGCTCCTGCGGCCGAGACTGACGCGACGCCTGAGGCGGCAGAAGCAACGGCCGAGACTCCGGTTGAGTTCCCCGCCGAAGGTGGAGAGATGACCATCTTCGCCGCAGCGTCACTCACAGCTGTCTTCGAGCAGATGGCTGCCGATATCCAGGAAGCCAATCCTGACATTTCGATCACGTTCAACTTTGCGGGCTCTCAGGCATTGGTCACACAACTCACAGAGGGCGCGGAAGCTGACGTCTTTGCTTCGGCCAACCTGTCTCAGATGAACGCGGCGCTCGAGGCGGGAGTTGTTCCGGACGACGGAGAAATCTTTGCCCAGAATCAGCTCGTCATCATTGTTCCGGCCGACAATCCCGCTGGAATCACGACGGCGGCTGATCTCGACAACGAGGGCGTCGATTTCGTTACTGCGCTGCCAGACGTGCCAATCGGGCAGTACACCCGGCAGTCTGTTTGCGCGATGGGTGAGGACACAGACAACTTTGGCGACACATTCGTCGAAGACTTTGCCGGCAACATCGTCTCGGAAGAAGAGAACGTCACCGCTATCGTCACCAAAGTCTCTCTGGGCGAGGCCGACGCCGGCATCGTCTACGAAACTGACGTCACCGCCGACGTGGCCGATTCGGTCATCGTTATCCCGATCGAGCCACAGTTCAACGTCTATGCCGAGTACCCGATTGCTCTGGTCGAGGGCGGGGATTCAGCGCTCGGTGGAGCATTTGTCGACTACGTGTTGAGCTCTGAGGGACAGGCGACGCTTGGAGCTTTCGGGTTCCTCCCGAAGCCTGAATAGCGTCTCTCCATTTCAACCGTGCACCCGTTTGATGCGCCGCCGCAATCCGCGGCGGCGCAACCGTATGGTTCGAGGCGCTTGCTCTCGATGTCGCTGGTCGGGATTCTCTTCCTTGCCAGTTCGGCGCTGGTCATTGCGTTTTTCACGCTGCCACTCGTCGCGCTCTTCGTCCGAACCATCGATTATTTGCCGGAAATCGACGCATCTTCGCGTCACACTGCCTGGCAGGCGCTTCGCCTCACCCTGACAACCACCGCAACAAGCCTCGTGTTCATCCTCCTGCTGGGCACGCCGCTTGCGTATTTGCTTGCCCGGTTTCAGTTCAGGGGTTCAAGGCTCGTTGATGCGCTCGTGGACGTGCCCGTCGTCTTGCCACCGTCTGTCGCTGGTCTCGCCCTGCTGATGGCGTTCGGGCGAAGAGGCCTACTCGGCGAGTACCTGGTGGATGCCGGGATCCGCATCAGTTTCACAACGATCGCGGTCGTTCTGGCGCAATGCTTTGTGGCGGCGCCGTTCTACATCCGGACGGCCAAAGCTGGGTTTTCTTCATTTCATCTGGCGGCGGAGGAAGCTGCCGCTGTCGACGGCGCCAGCCGCGCCCGGGTCGCGCTGGACGTCACGCTGCCATTGGCGTTGCCGGCGCTCTCCGCTGGCGCAGTGCTGGCCTGGACGCGAGCGGTTGGTGAGTTCGGGGCAACGATTCTCTTTGCCGGCAATTTCCCGGGTCGAACGAGAACGATGCCACTGGCGATATACAGCCACTACGAGTCAGGCGATCTGCCCACCGCGCTGGCGATGTCGAGCATCCTGTTGGTCGTCTCTTTTGTTGTGCTGATCCTTGTTCGTGTCTTCGTCAAATCCCGCGATTATTCAGCAGATGGTTGAGGTAGGTCACGTCATGAGATTCGGGTGGGATATCACCGCCGAGCCGAAGCGGTGGCGCCCTGTGCCCACCATAACCACGCCTGTCAGCAACGATGATCGAGTTCTCGAAAAGAGCTGGAGCAGCAGCGTCATTCTGAGCGCAGTGAAGAATCTGCCGCCGCAGCGGTAAGCCCCCTGTGGCGTCGATCGAGCCCCACGACCACTCTGTTCGATTGGGGACCGCAAAGGGTGTTTTCGCGCTTGAGAGCAGAAGAGGAAGTACACACAATGCCGGTAACACTCTCCATGTTTCTCGCGGGATCATGTCAGCAATTCGTACCCGACCTGGCGAAACTCGTCGCTGAGAGCGAGCCGGAGATCGAACTGCGCGCCGACCGTGTTTCGATGACCGGTCTCCTCGTCGAAGAAATCCTCTCTGGCGCCGATGCCGACATCCTGCTCTCGGCGAGCGAGCAGTACATGGCGCAGCTGGTGGAAGCCGGAAGGATCGAAGCATGGAAGCCGTTCGCACGCAACCGGCTGGCGCTCTTTGTCCGGCCGGCGTCCAGATGGAAAATCCAGTCGCTCCATGATCTGTTGCGCGACGATGTCTCAGTTCTGGTGATGCCTCCCGACAAAGACCCGGGCGGCGCATACACGGTGGAACTCATCGAGCGAGCCGGAATGACCGATCGATTCGCCGACAAGCGGGCGGCCGGTCAACTGATCGTCGCCGGCCAGGCTGGTCAGACGATGCAGTCGATTCTCGAAGACGATTCGCTCGATGTGCTCATCGCCTATCGCACACTCGACAAAATGCTCCATCAGTTCGAGGTCGTCGGGCTCTCGCCCGAATTCGACCTGCGTGACAGCATTCTTTTCACCGCCGGGGTGGTCGCAGGCGAACGACCCCAACTCCCGGCCGCGATGACGGTCCTCGACATGCTGACGAGTGAGCCGGTGCAGCGCATGCTCGCGATACACGGATTTCTCCCGCCATACGAATGAGCGCCAGGCGTCACTCCGCGCCGAAGTGAAGTCTGAGCGATACGATCTCGAATGGCAGCATATCGACATCGAGGCTGACCGGGCTGACCTGTTCGATCGAATCCCTTGTCGTGTCCCCCTCCTCGAGCAGATTGACGATCTCGAATGAGCTGACAACGCTGCCAAACGTGAGGCGCGATCTGCCCCGCGATCCATGTGGTTCGTAGATGCGGAGGACAACGCCGTCGCTGTCGAACGCCGGTTTCAGCGCTCCGATATTGACCGGAAGTCCTGTCGCTTCGACGAACGACTGCCGTGCCGGGACGTGATCGACAGGTATCGGGACGAGAGGGCTGTTGAGCGCGAACGCCTCTTCGACTACCTGGGAAGCTGTCCAGTCACCCTGATGCGGGTAGATGCTGTATGTGAAGCGATGTTCGCCTTCGTCGGCGAGCGGATCGGGGAAGAGCGGGCTCCGAAGCAGGGTCAGCGACAACACATTATCTTTGGCCTCGTATCCATACTTAGCGTCGTTCAGCAGCGCCACGCCGTACCCCGGTTCGGACATGTCCGCCCAGCGGTGACCGCACACTTCAAACTTCGCGGCGTCCCACGAGGTGTTGCGATGCGTCGGTCTGCGGATCGCGCCGTACATCGTTTCGTAGGTTGCTTCGTGCGCGTGCACAGCAAGCGGCATGCGTGCTTTGAGCAGCAACTGGCGCTGATGCCAATCAATGTGTGTCTCGATGTCGAGACGGCGTGATCCCGTCCACAACCGGTAGATTTGCTCGATCGTCGAGCCCTCGACCGATCGCAAGACGCGAATCGAAGCGCGGACCGGTCCTTCTTCGATCACTTCAATGGAATCGACATCGGTCAGCTGCCAGCCATCGCGTTCGTAGGTTTCGTCGACGTCCCACGCATCGTAGGTGTAGGGCCGGTCAATAAAGAGCCAGAGTTGATTGCCCGGACCGGCAAGGACATCGCGTTGCGCTTCCTTATCCACGATCTGGGCAATCGTGCCGTCGGCTGCGATGTCGACGCGAAGCGCTTCGTTTTCCAGCGCCAGCGTTCCTGACTTGAGCCTGGACGCCGACACCGGATCGCTGAGATTCGACGTGGCATTGGTCTCGCTTCCGTTGATCGCGGCCCAGCCCGTCGCGGGCACGCTTGCGTCGTCGGCCGCCACCAGCAGCCCGCTGTCGACAACTTGCGACACCAATTGGTTGCCGGCGTCATCGGCAAGCGATGTGTCAGTCGCTTGAGGCAAGAGCACGTGCAGCGGCCTCGACTGAAGAGACGCGTTTGCGACGATCCAGCCAGCTGCGGCGCCAGTGGCCGGCATCGAGCGGAGAGCGTCGTCGCGTGCAGCGATCGCGGTCGCTTCCGATGCTTCGAGCATGCGGTGCGTATCCTGATAGACCTCGTTGATCGATGAACCGGGCAGGATATCGTGGAACTGGTTGAGCAGAAGGTCTTTCCAGGCTCTTTCGATAGCGTCGTTCGGATAATCAAAACCATGCAGCTTCGCGACTGCGCCGAAGAGTTCTGCCTCAAGAAGCCTGTGCTCCGTGTGCCTGTTCAACTGCTTCGTGCGCGCCTGCGAGGTCAGCGTGCCGCGGTGAAGCTCCAGGTAGAGCTCGCCGACCCACCGCGGCAATCCAGAATCCGGCAGAGACGCGAAATACTGCTCGATGCTGCCCATGTGGAGCTTGGGCAGTACCGGAAAGTCCTTGATCCGCTGGTAGTTCTCCAGCATTTTCTCCGACGGTCCGCCCGCGCCGTCACCCCAACCGAATGAGAGCAGGCTCTCGTCGTGCAGTGTCTTGCCGCGAAAGTTCTCCCAGGTTCCGAGCGTGTCGAGTGGCGCGATGTTGCCGTTGTAGCCATGGCCGGGATTGAAAAAGGTATGCACTGTGATCGTGGTGCCGTCGATCCCCTCCCAGGTGAAGAGATCGTAGGGGAAGGCGTTCGTCTCGCTCCAGTTGAGCTTCGTGGTGAAAAACCCGGTGATTCCGGCGCCACGCATGATCTGGGGAAGACCGGCGGAATAACCGAACACATCCGGCAGCCAGACTGTTTTGTTGCGCCCGCCAAAATGCTTATCGAAAAATCGCTGCCCATAAATGAGCTGCCGGGCGAACGACTCTCCGCTCGGGATGTTGGCGTCCGACTCCACCCACATGCCGCCGATGAACTCCCAGCGGCCTTCCGCAATCCGCTTGAGGATCCGCTCGTACACAGCAGGATCGTCTTCGGCGATCCACTCGTAGACCTGAGCCGACGACTGGTTGAACGTGAAGTCGTCATAACGTTCCATCAGATCGAGAACTGACGAAAATGTTCGCCTCGTCTTGCGGCGCGTTTCGGCAAGTGGCCACAACCAGGCCAGATCGATGTGCGCATGACCCGTCAGGCAGAGACTCCCGACGGACGGGTACGTTTCACTGATCTTGCCGAGAGACCCCTGGAGCGAAATCCGTGCACGCTCGACCGCGGCGATTCCTTCGGCGGGCATCGGAGCCAGAGGATCTGTCTGCGGATAGCTCCAGGTGCGCCGTTTGGGCCGCCGGATGTCGGACGCCTCCGGAATCCAATCGTCGTCCTCTTCGAAGGAAATGTCGCCGCCGATCCCGTCCTCGTAGCCAAGCACATACCGGCTGACCAGCATCTCGCTGTTGGACGGCCAGCCGTCAGTTAGCTCGGACAGCGCCCCTGCAGCCGCTTCGAGCAGGAGAGGG
The DNA here is from genome assembly GCA_964461025.1 of uncultured Sphaerobacteraceae bacterium. Classification (GTDB taxonomy): domain Bacteria; phylum Chloroflexota; class Chloroflexia; order Thermomicrobiales; family UBA6265; genus JAHBVL01. The sequence goes on from CAYWSE010000047.1 coordinate 7,733, forward strand.
GCAACGGGATGATCGCTCAACTGAATCACGGCTTCTCGTAGCATTGTCAGGTCGCGTTCGAATGCGCGAATCTCCGGATGTGGGATGACGAGCATCGCCCGGTCGATCGTCGGGCGGTTGATGTGACTCCCCATCAATCCCTTTGGCATCACCTCGGCGTCGATCGTCAGGAGGTCTCCGGCTGCGGCTGCCGACCAGACCGGGAAGCGATGATGAAAGGGGTTCAGCCCCGACTGATATCCCGTCGAAAGCTTGACCAGTCCCTCACCGCCGAGCGCCAGTTCCAGCTCGACTTCGGCACCTTCCCACCCTTCCGGCAGTGGCGTCGTCGCGGTCAGATGTACTGGTTCCTCGATGACCGGCCACTGATCGCCAAGTCGCACCGGACGTGGCGTGCCGTCTGACGTCACGAGCACCCATTCGGGAATCGGAAACTCCCGGGCGTTTCGCCACGACCGGAGCTCCTCGATACGGCGTTGCAGACGTTCCAGGCTTCGTTCCTGATAGGTAAGGGGCACGGCAGACTCCATGCGGTGGTTGTGAGATCCCGCCTCGCGGGCGCCGGCGCCTGCCAGCGTTCATCATGTCGCGAATGGTAGTGTGTAGCGGCGATTCGGATATGGTCGCCGGGGCGTCGCGAATGCGGGTTTCTTGGGCGTGTTTGGATCGCGCGGGCGAATGTGAGTCACTCGACAATGAACGGGATGAGGTAATGAACGAACGTGTCGAATTGCCGGGAACGTTGGTGTCGACGGCATGGTTGGCGGGCAACCAGGGAATACCGGCACTGGTGGTGGTCGATATTCGCGGTTACGTGAACTCCAGCCCGCCGGATGCTGACGGTCATCAGGTCGCCACCTACACAGGCGCTCCCGACGAATACGCCGCTGGTCACATTCCGGGCGCCGTCTTCGTCGACTGGACGAAGGACATCGTCGATCCGGACAATCCGGTGCCGGCCCAGATCGCGCCACCCGAGCGATTCGCGGCGGCGATGGAAGAGCGGGGCATCGGCGACGATACCGCTGTCGTCATCGCCGATCACTCCGGTGGACACTTTGCCACGCGCCTCTGGTGGGCGCTCAAGTACTACAGTCACGACAATGCGGCCATTTTGGATGGTGGCTACAAGGCCTGGACAGCTGACGGGCTCCCATTGTCAACAGATGCGCCAACGAGTGCCGCTGCAACGTTTACGCCGCGCGTCCGACCCGAGATCATCGCCTCGGCGGAGGACGTTCTCGCTGCAATCGGGCGGCAGGGGACGACAATCGTCGACGCGAGAGACGCCAAAGTCTTTTCAGGAGAGACCTATCGCGGCGCACGGCGGGGCCACATCGCCGGCGCTGCCAACGCGCCGGTCGGCCAGTTTCTCGACGACGATGGTTTCTGGCGACCCTCTGGGCAGCTGAAAGAAATCCTCGCCGACAACGGGCTGACCAACGGCGACAAGGTCATCGCCTACTGCAATGGCGGCGTCACCGCCACCGCGGTCCTTTTCGCGCTCGACCGGGCCGGATACAGCAACTGGGCCAACTACGACGGCTCCTGGAATGAGTGGTCGGAACGTCCTGAATTGCCGGTGGAGACGGGAGTCGAGTAGGTCCCCACAACTGTTGCGTTGCTGAAACACCGTCCAATACACGGACGCGCCATTTCAATGCTTCGGGATACATGCTTCAGAAAGACAACACGGATTGTTGTGCGGAAAGGCAGGTATGACGATGAAGATGCGCGCGGCAGTTGTTCACGAATTCGGCAAACCCCTCATCCTCGATTCGATCGCGGTTCCGGAGCCTGGCCCTGGACAGGTGCTCGTCCGGGTGATGGCTTCAGGTGTTTGCCATACCGATCTTCATGCGGCCAACGGCGACTGGCCGGTCAAGCCGAAGCTTCCGTTTATCCCCGGGCATGAGGCCGCCGGCGTCGTTGCTCAGGTCGGACCGCAGGTGACGATCCTCAAGGAAGGCGACCGGGTTGGCGTGCCCTGGCTTCACAGCGCATGTGGCGTATGCGAGTACTGTCTCACCGGTTGGGAAACGCTCTGCCCGCACCAGCAGAACACCGGTTATTCGGTTGATGGCGGATATGCCGAGTATGTTCTCGCGCCCGCGGCGTTCGCCACGCCCCTCCCTGATGCGATTGGTTTCGTCAACGCAGCGCCGATTCTGTGCGCCGGTGTGACGACCTACAAGGGACTCAAGGAAACGGACGTGCGGCCCGGCGAGTGGGTGGCGATCAGCGGCGTTGGTGGACTCGGTCAGGCTGCGGTGCAGTACGCCAAGTCGATGGGCATGCATGTCGTGGCGGTCGACATCAGCGATCAGAAGCTGAAGGAGGCCACCGACCTCGGCGCGGAGATCGCCATTAATCCCACGGTCATCGAGCCGGCCGCCGAAGTCGAGAAACTCATCGGCGGCGTGCACGGCGCGCTGGTCACGGCTGTGTCGCCGGTCGCGTTCAAACAGGCGATCGGCATGCTGCGACGTGGTGGAACCTGCGCTTTGGTTGGTTTGCCCCCCGGTTCGTTCGAAACGCCGATCTTTGATGTGGTCCTCAAGCGGCTGACCATTCGTGGATCGATCGTCGGGACTCGCGCCGATCTGAAGGAAGCGCTTGACTTCGCCGCCGCTGGTCAGATTCGCAGCGTTATTGAGGAGCAGCCACTGGAAGCGATCAACGATGTCTTCGAGCGACTGGAGCATGGCAAGATCGCTGGTCGAGTGGTGCTCAATCTCAATTAGCTGCCGCGATCAGTTGAGGAAGTCCAGTTGATTCGCCGACCAGCGAATCAACTGGACATTCCCATCTGTCTGTCTACCGACCAACACTCACAATCAGCTGCTTGGCGTTCTGCTCACCAATGAAGGGGCGAAACATTCCGACAAGATCTTCCCGAACGCTAAATGGCGATAGTGTTTGCCTGAGGTGCCTGATAGTGACTGGTGCCAAGGCGCGGACTCGAACCGCGGACCGCACGATTTTCAGTCGTGAGCTCTACCAACTGAGCTACCTTGGCAGGTAAACCGCACAGGGGCGGCGCTGGTGGGCGATAGAGGGTTCGAACCTCTGACTTCCACGGTGTAAACGTGGCGCTCTGACCAGCTGAGCTAATCGCCCTCTGCTGACTGTCTCCGGTGCCCAGGAAGGGATTTGAACCCCCACGCCCTAATCGGGCACTAGCCCCTCAAGCTAGCGCGTCTGCCAGTTTCGCCACCTGGGCAGGTCGTCGAACAGCCAGAAGATTATAGATGCCAACAAGGTTGCCCGGCTAGTAGCGGGTTCTGACGACGATTCCTGCGCCTGCCTCATAATGTCGTGATCCCATACAACAATTTGACAGAACACCCCCACCCGGTTTAGAATACCCTCTTGCGGTGCGCGCTTTGCCGCGCCCCAAGGAGCTGTAACCTGGGAACAGGAGTGCCTGGAAGCACCCACTCAACATCTCAGTTGCGGGAGGGAGTGCCAAGCCCTCCCCTTTTGTCGTGTCTCACAGTGTAAAGGGTCAGACGGGCCCGCGCTACCAGGACACGAACGCGTCCGCGATGTGATTGCCCTGCTGGTGGAGCAGCGGAGTCGCCCGGATTTGTGGTGAGGAGGTCCTCGATTCTGATTATTCCCAACAACACAGGTGTCGCGCGATTCGCACATGGCAAATCGAACTCGCGCTCGAACATAGGAGGAGTTTGACTCTATGGCGAGTGGAAATGGCGTTGTACTTGATATTCCTCCCGTGGTCGACCCTGACCGTCAGGTTCAGTCGAACATTGGCGTAGATCGGCGCACATACTCGCGCATCCCCACAGCGCTGGAGATGCCCAATCTCGTGCAGGTGCAGATCGAGTCCTTCAACTGGTTCGTCCAGGAAGGACTGCGGGAGCTGCTTGAGGAAATCTCACCAATAACTGACCACCATAAGAAGATGGAGCTTTCGATCTTCGATCCGCGGTTCGATGAACCGTGGACCCGCATGCCGGCGGGTGAAGAGCAGGAGCGGGCCAAGAACGATCCTCGCGTCTGCGAGGTCTGGTGTCGTGAGCGCGATATGACGTACGCGGCGCCCCTGCGCATATCGGCGCGCCTCCTGATGAACGAGACCGGCGAAATCAAGGAAACCGGCCCGGATGGCATTTTCCTCGGCGATTTCCCGATGATGACGACCGACGGCACATTCGTGATCAATGGCGCCGAGCGCGTCGTTGTCTCGCAGCTGGTGCGGTCGCCAGGTGTCTATTTCGATCGTGAGCCAGATGCTCAGTCAGGCAAATTGGTCACCTCGGCCAAGCTGATCCCGAACCGTGGCGCCTGGCTCGAATTCGAAACGTCGAATCGCGACGTTCTTTCGGTCAAGGTCGACCGCAAGCGCAAGATGCCGGTTTCGATCCTCCTGCGAGCGATCGGGTACGAAACGAACGAACAGCTTCTCGAGCTCTTCTCCGAAGTCGACACCAATCCGGACCGGCAATACATCCAGTCGACCGTTGAGAAGGAAAACACGACAACACGTGATGAAGCGCTTATCGAGCTCTACCGGCGATTGCGGCCCGGCGACCCGCCGACCCGTGAAAATGCCTCGACGATGCTCGAGAACCTCTTTTTCAATGAACGGCGATATGACCTTGCCCGTGTCGGCCGGTTCAAGCTGAACCAGCGCCTCCATCCTGAGGATGTGGGAACGCCGGCCCAGATCACCAGCCGGATCCTCACCAACGAGGACCTGGTCGAAATCATTCGGGAGATGATCCGCCTGAACAACGGCATCGGCCGCAAGGACGACATCGATCACCTCGGCAACCGGCGTATTCGCGCCGTTGGCGAGCTGATTCAAATGCACGTTCGGACCGGATTTCAGCGCCTCGAACGCGGTATCCGCGAGCGGATGACGATCATCGATCAAGAGACCGTGACGCCACAGTCGCTGATTAGCACGACGCGGCCGGTGATGGCTGCGGTTCGTGAGTTCTTCGGCGGTAGTCAGCTGTCGCAGTTCATGGACCAGACCAATCCGTTGGCCGAGCTGACGCACAAGCGGCGACTCTCGGCGCTCGGACCTGGCGGTTTGAGCCGCGATCGGGCGGGATTCGATGTCCGCGACGTGCACCCGTCCCACTATGGCCGCATTTGCCCGATCGAGACTCCGGAAGGACCAAACATCGGGCTGATCGGGTCACTGGCGACATACGGCAAGATCAATGAGTATGGCTTCATCGAAACCCCATACCGCCGGGTGGTCTCCTGGTTGAACGTAGGCGAACCGCAGATCGAACATATTGGTCAAATCCTGCGGGAAGACGTGAAGTCAGGTTCTGGCAAGGTGCTGGCCGAGAAGAACGCTGTCATCGACGAGGCGACTTGGAAAGCGATCAAGAAGGCCGGGGTCGAGCGTGTAGCGATCAAACCGGTGGCATCGAAGATCATCGACTACCTCTCGGCCGATCGCGAGGAGCAGTTGAATATCGCCCAGGCGAACACCGTGCTCGACGAGAACGATCGCATCGTGTCCGATCAGGTGACGGTTCGGCAGGGGGGAGGGCACCGCTTCCCGGTCATTCCGGCGGAGATGGTCCAGTATCTGGATATCTCACCAAAGCAAGTCGTTTCCGTTGCGACGTCGCTGATCCCGTTCCTCGAGCATGACGACGCCAACCGGGCATTGATGGGCGCCAACATGCAGCGGCAAGCGGTGCCCCTCATTCAGCCCAAGGCGCCGATCATCGGCACCGGCGTAGAGCTGCAGGCGGCGCGCGACTCGGGACAGGTCCTTGTGTCTCGCCACGCTGGTCAGGTGGCGTCCGTATCGGCCCGGTCGATTGTCATCAATGGTGACGACGGCCATGACCATATCTACAATCTGCAGAAGTTCATTCGCTCGAACCAGGATACGTGCATCAACCAGCGGCCCAGCGTTCGTCCGGGTCAGCATGTGGAGTCTGGTGACATTCTTGCCGATTCATCTTCCACCGAACGCGGCGAGCTGGCGCTGGGGCAGAACGTCATCGTGGCCTTCATGCCCTGGGAAGGCGGCAACTTCGAAGACGCGATTCTGATCAGTGAGCGGCTGGTCCGAGACGATGTCTTTACTTCGATTCATATCGAGAAGTACGAGACTGAAGCGCGTGACACCAAGCTCGGACCGGAAGAGATCACCCGCGACATCCCGAATGTCGGTGAAGAGTCGCTGGCGAATCTCGATGAGAACGGCATCATCCGCATCGGCGCCGAGGTTCAGCCGAACGACATTCTCGTCGGCAAGGTGACGCCGCGAGGTGAGACTGAGCTGAGCGCCGAAGAGCGCCTCTTGCGAGCGATCTTCGGTGAAAAGGCGCGTGAAGTGAAAGACACCTCCCTGCGCGTTCCGCACGGTGTCCACGGCAAGATCATCGATGTGAAAACGTTCCGGCGCGACGAGAGCAGCGATCATGAGCTGCCCGCTGGAGTCCTGCAAATGGTTCGCGTCAGCATCGCCCAGAAGCGCAAGATTTCCGAGGGCGACAAGATGGCCGGCCGGCACGGCAACAAAGGCGTGATCAGTCGCATTCTTCCTATTGAAGACATGCCGTATCTGCCGGACGGTACGCCGGTCGATATCATCCTCAATCCAATTGGCGTGCCGTCCCGCATGAATCTCGGTCAGGTCCTGGAGACGCACCTCGGCTGGGCGGCGCTCAAACTCGGATTCCGCGTGGCGACACCTGTTTTCGATGGCGCTCACGAAGACGAGATTCGCGAAGCTCTGCGCGAGGCCGGGCTGCCAGAAGATGGCAAGGTCGACCTGTATGATGGCCGCTCGGGTGAGAAATTCGACCGTCCTGTCACCGTCGGGGTGATCTACATGTTGAAACTTGCCCACCTCGTGGAGGACAAGATTCACGCGCGCTCAACTGGTCCGTACTCGCTGGTGACGCAACAGCCGCTTGGCGGAAAGGCGCAGTTCGGCGGACAGCGGTTCGGTGAAATGGAGGTTTGGGCGCTCGAAGCCTACGGAGCCGCCTACACGCTTCAGGAAATGTTGACCGTGAAGTCTGACGACACGATCGGGCGCGTCAAGACTTACGAGGCAATCGTCAAGGGCGATGAAATCGGCGAAGCAGGTGTGCCGGAATCGTTCAAGGTCCTCGTGAAAGAACTCCGCAGTCTTGGATTGTCGATCGATGTCATCAACGACAACGAAGAAACGATCGACTTCACCGAGGACACAACCCGGGACTTGCTTTCGAATCTCGACAGGATCAACCTGAGTGGGTTCGAGCGGACCGAGGAATAACGTGTGACGCCCGACTGGTCACCCGACTGGTCCGGCGCGCATAGCCTGAAACGGCAGCGAACGAGCATCCAGCAAACTGGAGGACAGACAAATTGGAACAGGCAACCCAGCAATTCTTCAACGGCGGCGATGGAAACTCAGCATCGGGGCGGCCCAGATCATCAGGGCGTAATGACCGTCGGGACCGTGGGCGTGTGCTCGATGTGAATAACTTCGATGCCATCCGGATCAGCCTCGCATCGCCGGAGGCAATTCGTGGCTGGTCATATGGTGAAGTGACCAAACCGGAAACGATCAACTATCGAACGCTCAAGCCCGAGCACGGCGGCTTGTTCTGCGAGCGCATTTTCGGTCCGACCAAGGACTGGGAGTGCTACTGCGGCAAGTACAAGCGCATCCGCCATGCCGGCACCGTTTGTGACAAGTGTGGCGTTGAAGTCACACGGTCGAAGGTCCGACGCGATCGGATGGGCCACATTGAGCTGGCCGCGCCGGTCGCGCACATCTGGTATGTCAAGGGCACGCCCAGCCGCCTTGGACTGCTGCTCGATATTTCTCCGCGGAATCTGGAGCGGGTGCTCTATTTCGCTTCCTATCTGGTGACCACAGTCGACGAAGAAGCCAAGCAGCAGGCAATTCAGGAGATCAACGACGTCCATGAAGAGACTGTCGAAGAGCTCCGCGCGCGCTCGGACTCAGAGATTGCTGCGCTGGCCGAATCGACTGGCGTGCGAATCGAGACATTGACGGAAGGCAAGGCCAAGTCAGCCGCGACCATCACCACGACTCGCGAAGGCAAGCTCGAAGAGCTGAAGAAAGAGTACGAGTCTGTCCTCAAGACGCTCAATGCCAAGATGAATAAGTCGGTTCGCAAGCCGATCCAGTTCCAGGGTGACGATGTTGTCAAGTCCGGTGAAGGCATCAACGAAGACCGTATTGAGTCGCTGAAAGAGCTCTATCAGCGCGCCGTCGAGCGTGTCGAAGCCTCTTCGGAGTATGAGTCAACCGGTACTGAGGCCATGGCCGATGCCGAGCGCGATCAACTTGCCCATGCCCTGGACGAAGCTCGCAACAAGATCGAGAGTCTGCTGAACGACCAGGTGAGAGAAGCGGAACGTGAGCGCGACGAAGCGGTCAAGTCTGTGTCCGATCTCAAATCACTCCAGATCCTGTCCGAAACGCAGTACCGCGAGCTCAACGAGGTCGTGCCGCATGGTGTCTTCCGTGCCGCGATGGGCGCCGAAGCCGTTCATGAGTATCTGGTTAACAGCCTCGATCTCGACAAACTGGCCATTCAGCTTCGCGAAGAGATGCAGGCGACTTCCGACGCCAAACGCAAGAAAGCCACAAAGCGTCTCCGCGTTGTCGAAGCGTTGCGTAAGAGCGGTAACCGGCCCGAATGGATGATCTTTTCGGCGTTGCCGGTAATTCCGCCTGAACTGCGGCCGATGGTGCAGCTCGATGGCGGCCGTTTCGCCACATCCGACCTGAACGACCTCTACCGGCGCGTCATCAACCGGAACAATCGCCTCAAGCGGTTGATCGAGCTCGGCGCTCCGGACATCATCGTCCGCAACGAAAAGCGGATGCTGCAGGAAGCTGTCGATGCCCTGATCGACAACGGCAGGCGCGGCCGTGTGGTTTCGGGCTCAGGCAAGCACAAGCTGAAGAGTCTCTCTGACATGCTGAAGGGCAAGCAAGGGCGATTCCGCCAAAACCTTCTCGGCAAGCGCGTCGACTACTCCGGGCGCTCCGTCATCGTGGTGGGACCGGATCTCGATCTCGATGAGTGCGGCCTGCCCAAGCGAATGGCGCTCGAGCTTTTCAAGCCATTCGTCATGCGCAAGCTGGTCGAGCGCGGCCATGCGCACAACATCAAGGCTGCCAAGCGGCTCGTTGAGCGTGTCGATCCCCGCGTCTGGGAAGTACTGGAAGAGGTCATCCAGAATCACCTGGTGCTCCTCAATCGTGCTCCCACGCTGCACCGCCTTGGTATTCAGGCGTTCCGGGTCCGGCTGATCGAGGGATCGGCAATTCAGATCCACCCGCTCGTCTGTACGGCTTTCAATGCCGACTTCGACGGCGACCAGATGGCCGTCCATGTACCGCTCTCCCGACCGGCGCAGGAGGAAGCGCGCACGCGGATGCTCTCCGTGCGTAACTTGCTCGCTCCATCCAATGGTGAGCCGATCGTCTCGCCAACTCAGGACATCGTTCTCGGCTGCTATTACATGACCAGCGAGCGCGACTTCGAAACCGATTATGCCAACGGCACGCTGCCGAAGGGGTGGGGCAAGGTCTTCTCGTCGCTGGAAGAGGTGCGCCTTGCCTACGACTCCGGCATCGTCGATGTGCAGGCGGCGATTCGCGTCCAGACCGATCGTGATGGCGGCGAAACGAAGTTGATCGAGACGACTGTTGGCCGGGCGATCTTCAACCAAGTGCTGCCGCCCGAGCTGAACAAGTACTACAACCATGTCATGGATCGCAAACAGATCCGCAAGGTTGTCGCCGACTGCTACCGCCATGACAACGATCCATACAAGACGGCCGACATCGTGAATGCCATCAAGCGAATCGGATTCGAGTTCTCGACGAAGGGCGGTATGAGCATCGCAGTCGACGACGTGGTGCTGTCCGACACCAAGGCCGAGCTTCTCCGCAAGGCGGAAGAAGAAGCCGAACAGGTCGAGCGGCAGTACAAACGTGGTCTGGTCACGGACGACGAGCGGCTGCGTGAGCTGGAAGTGATCTGGAACGAGTGCCGTGACACCCTGCAGAAGGATGTCGAGACGCTCCTTCGTGGTCAGAACTCGGTCTACATGATGGCCGACTCTGGCGCGAAAGGAAACATGAACCAGATCAGCCAGATGGCAGGCATGCGGGGTCTCGTGCTCGATCCCCAGGGCAAGATCATCGAGATTCCGATCAAATCGAACTTCCGGGAGGGGCTGACCGTCCTCGAGTACTTCATTTCGACACACGGCGCCCGCAAGGGTCTCGCCGACACCGCCCTCCGAACGGCAGACTCCGGGTATCTGACCCGTCGCCTCGTCGATGTCGCCCAGGATGTCATTGTCAAGATCGTGGATTGTGGAACTGTGCACGGTCTGACGGTTGAGGCGTATGACACCGAGGGCAAGGAGCTGTCCGCTGATGACTTGCGGGCGAAGCTGATTGGTCGTGTGCTCGCTTCGCCCGTTCACGATCCGGAAACGGGCGAGTTGATTGCCGATCGCGGCGAAGAGCTTTCGGACAACGTTGAACTGGAGGATGGGAGCAGCCGAGATCTGGTTGCCGAAGTCGTGGCGACACGGCAGAAGGTGCATGTCCGCTCAGTGATGACATGCGAGGCTACCCATGGCGTTTGCCAGCTGTGTTACGGGCGTAATCTGGCGACCGGCAAGTTGGTCGAAATGGGCGAGGCAGTCGGCATCGTCGCCGCGCAGTCCATTGGCGAGCCCGGCACGCAGTTAACGATGCGCACCTTCCACACTGGCGGTGTGGCGCGAGCGGACATCACAACCGGTCTGCCGCGCGTCGAAGAGCTCTTCGAAGCTCGCCAGCCAAAAGGAGCGGCGCTGCTCGCTGAGCGTGAAGGCGTTGTCACCTTCGAGCAATCCGAAGAAGGCCGAAAACTGATAATTACGAGCACCGAGCAGGATTCCTTCACGATGGTGCTCGAGGATGGCTGGCACGGGCTGCTCGTCGACACCGATCCGGTGGTTAAGGACAAGACAGCAATCGCCGAGAACGCCGAGGGCGAAAAGCGATTCTCGCCGATCGACGGCATGTTCTTCCTTGACGATCGCACCATCTACGTGCGAAACGAGCGCGAAGAACGGGACGAGCATCTTGTGCCGATTTCCTATCAGGTCTTCGTTGAGGAAGGCGAAATCGTGACGCCGGGTCAGCAGTTGACCGACGGCGCCCGCGATCCGCAGCAGGTTCTTCTGACGCGCGGACGCGATGATGTGCAGCGTTACATCATCGACGAAGTGCAGAAGGTCTACCGCTCCCAGGGCGTGAACACGAACGACAAGCACATCGAGGTCATTTGCCGGCAGATGCTGCGCAAGGTGTCTATCGTCTATCCAGGTGACACGGACTTCCTGCAGGACGAGCGGATCGATCGCTTTGAGTTCAATCAGATCAACGAGGAACTCCTCGCCCAAGGTGGCGAGCCAGCGACGGCAATGCCTGTGCTGCTTGGCATCACCAAGGCATCACTGGAGACAGACTCATTCCTTGCCGCGGCGTCCTTCCAGGAAACGACCCGCGTTCTCACCGACGCGGCCGTCAATGGGAAAGTCGACTCGCTGCGTGGACTGAAGGAAAACGTGATCATCGGCAAGTTGATTCCTGCCGGTTCGGGGGTCATGGGCCGGCTGATGGCTGGCTATGATGGACCGAGTGCGGCGGAAGCGGCAAACATCTCCGCAATGTCCGCGAGCGGGGGACCGGCTGTGGCTGTGATCGAAGAAGCAACGGATGAGGATCTGAAAGACCTCATGGAGTCCGGCTTGTTGCCGGGCAGCAATGGCGAAGTTGGCAGCGGAGAGCTGGAAGGCTATTCCGAGTGGTCCGGCGCCGAGGAAGAATCTTCCGAAGGCTAAACC
>CAYWSE010000047.1:19718-28312 GCA_964461025.1 uncultured Sphaerobacteraceae bacterium
GCACTCTTCGGCATGTGCATCTGGGAAGGCTCTCCACAATACTCGGGTTTCAACAACTACCTTCACGGCCGAGAACTCTATGGTCCCGACTTCGAACTCGTCGTCAATGCCAACAATGACACGCTCTACTCGACAACATTTCTCGACCTCGGGCCTGAACCACAAGTGGTTACCGTGCCACCAACGGGCGACCGCTACTTTGTCATTCAGATCGTTGACATGGGCACCGACAATTTCGCATACATCGGCACTCGCACCACCGGAACCGAAGGGGGTGAGTTTCTCTTTGTCGGTCCGTCGTTCAAGGGGATGCTGTCTGAAGACGAATTCACGGCAGTTATCAAGTCACCGAGCCGGTTTATTGCTCTTGCCACCAGAACAGCCATCAATGGACAGGACGATCTCGACGGTGTGATCGCCGTGCAGGAAGGGCTCAACATTGTTGCCCTGTCCGAGTTTCATGGAACAGAGCCCGGGGAAGCAATTCCCGTCGAATTCCCTGCTTTTCGCGAAGATCTGTATCGATCTCCCCTGCTTTTCTCACTGTTGAACTTTCTTCTGCCCTTTCACACGTTGCCTGACTATGAACTGGAACATGTTGGGCGATTCGATCCGATCGATGTTGGTCCGTTGCGGGAATTTGATATCGAGGTATTTCCGGAAGACGTGCAAAATGCAATTCGTGAGGGTGTACAGGAAGCGCATGGGGAAATCGAAGCAAAGGGCAACAGTCTGGGCAGAGTCGTCGGGGGGTGGCAGAAGATTCCGCCGATGGGGAACTATGGCGACAACTACCTTTTCCGTTCAGCGGTCGCCTGGAAGTTCATCTACACCAACTCCCCGGAGGAGGCGCTCTATCCGATCGCAGAGAGTGACGCTACCGGAAAATCGCTTTCAGGAGAGCACAACTACGTACTCCATTTCCCCGCAGGTCAATTGCCTCCAGTTGGAGCATTCTGGTCGATCACGCTGTATGACTCGGAGACCCGCCTGATGATTCACAACCCGATCGAGCGCTACTCGATCGGCGACCGAACCCCGGGTCTCCTCTTTGGCGATGACGAATCGCTGACCATCTACATTCAGCACGCGACACCCGGTCCTGACCGAGAATCGAACTGGCTGCCGAGTCCGAAGGGCCGTTTCTACCTCAACGTCCGCGCCTACATGCCGGGACCAGAGTTCATTGACGGTTCCTATCGCTTGCCGGCGGTCCGGCGAGTAGATGACGTTTGAGCGGCGTCATCGCTGCGTTGTCGATGATCTGGCCGGTCGCCTTTGCCAATGGCGAAGATTGCCGAGATTCGATGCGCGGCTGGAATGCGAATCGTGGGCAGAGCGCCGATGTCGAAACTCAATCCTCTTTCTTCCACCATTTTTGGATTCCTGTCTGGTACATTTCGCGATGAGAACTTGACACACTCAGGCCCGCTTTTGTTGGAAGAAGCCGGCTGATCGATTCGAGACCCTGGGCGGCAACAGATTCATGAGATTGCAGGCGCGTTTGCGCTCGGCTCCGGGCTCGGATACTGGGCTCAGGCTCGATGAGCGAGACTATCGTGCCCGGTTGCCGCTTGTACTGCTCGGCGTGGCGATACTGGTCGGCGGCGCCCTGCGTCTCTACGACGTGGGAGAGCTCCCTCGCGGTTTCAATCAGGACGAGGCTGTTTACTCCTACGACGCATGGAGCCTTGCCCGATCAGGTCGCGATCATCTCGGACATCCCTTCAATCTGATCGGCTTCGAGACATACGGCGACTGGACTCCGCCACTTCACACCATTCTGCTCACGCCAGCCGCTGCGCTGTTCGGGCTGGACATCACCGCGCTGCGCGCCTGGAGTGCCCTGCTGGCGCTGCTCATCGTGCCCCTCATGTACCTCCTTGGCACTGTGTTGTTGAAGAGTCCCTGGGCTGGCGTGCTGGCTGCCTGGTTGATCGCGATCAGCCCGTGGCACATTGCCCAGAGCCGCATGGTCCACCCGATAGGAACCTATTCCGCCGTCGCCGTGCTCTTCGTGCTGACCTTGACCTACGCCGCCAAACGGCAGAGCGGCGGCTGGATTGTGGCCTCATCGGTTGCTTGCATCGGAGGCATCGCGGCCTACCAGTCGCTCAGGGTTTACTTTCCCATACTCATTTTCGCCGCTGCGGTCGCTTGGTGGCGGCGATATCTTGCGATTCACTGGCGGTACTACGTGATTGGGGGAGCAATCGTGGCAATCGTGGCGGTACCCACGATGCTGTTCCTGTTTCTTGATTCGGCCGGTGGCTCCCGGATGCAAGAAGTCTCGGTCTTCAACGAGAACTCGTTCTATCTGCCAGCCGGAACGGTTGTCGACGCTCGCTTCGTCATCGAACAATACCTGGACTATTTTGGACCGGCGTTCTTGCTCCGGGAGGGCGGCGAGTATTACCCGTGGATTCTGCCTCGCAATGTGGGAGTCATCCCGCTGGCGCTGGCGATCTTCATGGCCGTCGGCGCCGTTTGGGCGTGCTACCGAGTAGTTCGCCCTGTTGACGCATGGCAGCGTTCCACCAGTGTCTTCTTGCTTATCGCACTCGCCGGCTATCCAATTGCTGGTGCGCTCACGCTGCCGGGACCATCGGCGCCTCGCGTGATCGCCGGCCTGCCGATCATCATTCTGGTGGCGGTGTTTGGAGTTCACGAGTCTGCCCGGGCCGCGCATGGCTGCCTGGCAGGTCGTCCAAAGAATGTGCGACTGGGTGTCCCAATTGTGGCTGGCTTCCTGTTCGCACTTCTTCTGGTAACCCAGACAGCGCAGCATCTGGATTCCTATTTTGCGCGTTACGGTGATGAAACCGGTTTCGATTTCCACTACGGGCTGAAGGAAGCGCTCGCCTTTGCCGAGCAGAACAAGTCGATTTACAACGAGGTCTGGGTTGCCCACGTCAATGAGCCATATATCTATCTTCTGTTCGACAACGAGATCGATCCAGAGCTTGCTCGACGGAATATGCTGTTGCAGCGAAATCCCGGGTTGTACAACTGGGTGACTGAATATGAAAACTATCGCTTCACGTCGCGAGTCTGGTTCGATCCGCCCGCCGACATCAATGTGGCCGACATGACCACTGTCTTCCAGACGTTCCATCCTGATGGCGAAGTCGCCTACGAAGTTCGGACAGGTGAAGTTCCGGGGAAAGGACTGGTCATGGTCATTTTCAGGCCGCAGTGGATTCGTGGCATGCCTCAACCCTGACCAGAGCATGAGGAACTCGAGCAGCTTGGCTGCCGCAATTCTCCCGAAATCTGCGGAGCGGCAGGCCGTGCTCGTCCGCTCGGTTTCCGCGGCGCGCGCCATGCGTATCACCACTGGTAGAACGCCGATCGGATGTCGAGAATCGGAATGTTGTTCCGTCTTACTCATGCATGCGGTCAAACTCGACCGGATCTGAGTCGAACTCAGAAAGGGAGTAAACGACAATGAAGTACCTGCTTCTCAAGCATTACCGCGGACCCAAGACATCTGAATACATCCCATCCGACCAGTGGACGGCTGAAGAATGGGACGCGCATGTGCAATACATGGACGACTTTGCCGATCGTTTGCGTGGCACAGGGGAGTTCATCACGGAGGCGGCGCTTTCGATGGATGGCGTTTGGGTGCGCTATGGCGGCAAGGGAAAACCGCCGGTCACAGATGGGCCATTCGCCGAAACGAAGGACCTTGTTGCCGGTTGGATGATGATCGACGTCGAATCGTACGACCGGGCTCTTGAGTTGGCCGCGGAGCTTTCGGCGGCCCCTGGCGCCGGCGGAGAGCCTGTTGCCGAGTGGCTCGAGCTGCGACCGGTGATGGAAGCCGCTCCTGTCACGATCGCATAGCCGGTGACGACGATCGATACCGCCGAACTGCGGAATTGCACGCTGGAAGTCGTCGGCGTACTCATTTGCGGCGCGGCTGCCGGTTCAGTGATCCGTGGTTCCCCGCGAAACCGCGGGAAGTCCGTCGTCGGAAGACAAGATGCTTTCTGTCCGGGACCGATAATGGAATGGAGAAGCATCGCTGCCCTACCGCACCGCCAGTAGAATCCGGTTGTCGCGGTTCTGCCAGATCGTTCCGACCTCGGAGAAGCCAGCGGTACGGAGACCATCGACGTGTGCGTCGAAACCTGGAGGCGGGACGACGCCGTTCCGGCAGTTGTGACTGGTGAAGCGACGTTCCCGCTCCTCGAGAAGGCTCGTCATCCCGGGCTCATCCCCGATTGACTCCCACCATTGCTTCCAGTCTTCCTGACAGCGCTCGCCGAATGCCGCCGCTTGCTGTCGTTCGTCCTCGATCGCCGCAAGACGCCGGAAGGCCGACAGGTCCTCTGAAAAAGCCATATTGTCACCGTTCAGGAAGAGCCCACCCGGCCGAATCAAGTCGGCCAGATCGCGATACAGACGGCGCAGCGAGGCTTCTTCGAGCCAGTGGAGGGCGGTCGTGCTGAGGACAACATCGACCTGCTCGACGCCGAGACCCTGGTGCCAGTCAGGTAGCTCCAGATTGGCCGAAATCCACCTCAGTCGCCCATCCTGATCGCCAAGGACGCTCTCGCCCAACAACAACAGAACTGGGTCGTAGTCGACCGCGATCGCTCGCGCCCTGGGGAAGCGACGAAGCAACCGGTCGCTGATGGCTCCCGGTCCACAGGCGAGATCGATCGCCACAAACGACTCGGGCAAGAGATCGGCGCAAACGCCAAGCATCACATCGAATCGCTCTTCACGATCAGGCAGGTATCCTTCCTGCTGCCGGTCCCAGCGATCGAGCCACGCTTGCCAATTGATCGAATTCATCGTCCTGGTCATCCTGTCACCAGACCTTTCGAAGAACAGTGCGGAAGTCAATGATACTGAGACACAGTATCATATAGAGCGCCAAGTGAGAGCAGTCCCTAGCAGATAGTGACTATTCTGCTCTCCAACGTTGGGCGTCATCAGCGTGGTTCCGGCTCGTTCAATTTTCCTTGACGCCAACCGTAGTTTCGCGCTAGAATCTCCCGCTGTGACTGCCGCAAGGCGGGCCACAGCGTGAGGATTGCTGCCCGGTCATATATCCAGGCTTCGAACCTTGCAGAGCGAGCGGCTCCGCAGCTGCGGGAGATTGGCTTCCGCAGAGCACGGATCGTAGCCTCTCGTCTCATTAGGAGTTTGTCGTGCCGACGATCAATCAGTTAGTCCGGAAGGGCCGGAAGAGCGCTCAGAAAAAGACCAAATCGCCTGCGCTTGGGTTTACCAACAATGCGCTGGGTCGATATGCGGGTCGTACGCGCCGCTCACAGGGAGGAGCTCCCCAGAAGCGTGGCGTTTGTACCCAGGTCAAAACAATGACGCCCAAGAAGCCCAACTCCGCGCTGCGCAAGATTGCCCGCGTTCGCCTTTCCAATGGTATGGAAGTCACGGCGTACATTCCGGGCGAGGGGCACAACCTGCAGGAGCACTCGGTGGTGCTGGTGCGGGGCGGCAGGGTGAAGGATCTCCCTGGCGTTCGGTATCACATCGTCCGGGGCACGCTGGATGCCCGCGGTGTAGACAACCGCAAGAAAGCGCGCTCGAAGTACGGAACCAAAGCGCCGAAGAAGGGCTAACGCCTTTTCCGCGTTCGTCACTGAACGCGGGCGCAAGGTCCGCGGGGGCGGAACTGAGGTAAGCACGACGGAGAAAGCGGAGCGGTGCAGATGCGCACCAGCCGCTTTTTCGTCTGCCTGAGAGGTGCGGATCGCATCCGGTCGGGCGGACAACAAGACAAGCTCATCGACCGACGTCGAACGTTCGGGGTTGTGTAGGAAAGCAGGAAGTAGAAATGCCGCGACGGACCAAGATCGAGCCACGCGTTCCAATGCCAGACGCGCAGTACAACAGCGAGCTGGTTGCCCGCTTCATCAACAAAGTGATGGAACGAGGCAAGAAGGGTCTGGCGGAGAAGATCGTGTACGACGCCATGTCCATGGTGGGCGAGCGATCGGGCCGCGATCCGCTGGAGGTGTTCGAGCAGGCTGTCGCCAACGCGACTCCCATGCTCGAAGTGAAGCCTCGCCGGGTTGGCGGCGCCACATACCAGGTACCGGTGCAAATCGAGGGGCGGCGGCGGCAGTCGCTGGCGATTCGCTGGCTTCTTACTTCGGCGCGGGCCCGCAGCGGCAAAACCATGCAGGACAAACTCGCGGGTGAGTTGCTCGATGCTGCGAATGGCGTTGGCGCCACGATCAAGCGCCGTGAGGATACCCATCGCATGGCTGAGGCGAACCGCGCCTTCGCCCACTATCGCTACTAGTCGATTCTGTCGATTGAATCAGAATCCTCACCGGCATCGGAGCGGGACGAGGATTGAAGAAGAGGAAACCAGAGGTTCATGAGTACGAGCACGGCAACGAAGCCTGATACGACCCAACAATCCGCGCTCGCCCGGACGCGCAACATCGGCATCATCGCGCACATCGATGCCGGCAAAACGACGACGACCGAGCGAATTCTGTTCTACACAGGACGCGTGCACCGCCCCGGCGAAGTGCATGAAGGCGCCGCGACGATGGACTGGATGGTCCAGGAGCGCGAGCGAGGCATCACGATTACGTCGGCCGCGACGACATGCACGTGGAAGGATCACACGATCAACATCATCGACACTCCCGGTCACGTCGATTTCACCGTCGAGGTCGAACGGTCGTTGCGTGTGCTCGACGGGGGCGTTGTCGTATTCGACGCCGTGGCCGGTGTCGAACCGCAATCTGAAACCGTCTGGCGGCAGGCCGACAAATACAGCGTTCCGCGCTTCTGCTTCGTGAACAAGATGGACCGAACCGGCGCGTCATTCGAGCGCACGCTCGAGATGATCGTCGATCGCCTCAAAGCCAAGCCTTGCCCTGTGCAACTGCCGATTGGCGCTGAGTCGAATTTCCAGGGCGTGATCGATCTCATCGACAATGTTGCCTACATTTACCATGACGATCTTGGCCAGAACATCGAGAAAACAGACATTCCTGCCGAACTGGCATCCGCGGCCGCTGAGGCGCGGCATCACATGATCGAACTCATCGCCGAGAGTGAAGAAGAGCTGATGCTCCGTTACCTCGAAGACGATGTTTTGACTCCTGATGAGCTTCGATCAGCCCTGCGTGCTGCGACGCTCGATGGTTCTCTGGTGCCGGTGCTCTGCGGAAGTTCGCTCAAGAACAAGGGCATCCAGCTCATGCTCGATGCGATCGTGGCCTACCTGCCCTCCCCACAGGATGTTCCCCCTGTCGAAGGCACAAATCCGAAAACCGAGGAGCTCGAAGTCCGCACGGTCGAGGCGGGGCAGCCATTCTCCGGTCTGGTGTTCAAGATTCAGGCCGACCCGCACGTCGGCAAGCTGGCCTACGTCCGTGTTTACTCCGGGGTGCTCGAGTCAGGCAGTTATGCGCTCAACTCCTCGAAAGGTGATCGAGAGCGCATTGGCCGAGTACTGAAAATGCATGCGAATCACCGGGAAGAAGTCCAGACTGTGGGCGCTGGCGACATCTGCGCGATCATTGGTCTCAAGACCTCTTTCACCGGTGACACACTCTGCGATCCGGCGAACCCGATCGTGCTTGAATCGATCACTTTCCCTGAGCCGGTGATCTCTGTTTCGATCGAGCCGAAGACACGACCCGATCAAGACAAAATGGGCGCCGCGCTGGGCAGGCTGGCTGAAGAAGATCCAACCTTCCGCGTTCGCAGCAACGAGGAAACGGGGCAGACACTCATCGATGGCATGGGCGAGTTGCACCTCGAAGTCATTGTCGACCGCCTCCTTCGTGAGTTCCGGGTCGATGCGAATGTCGGTCGACCGCAGGTTGCCTACAAGGAAACAATCACCGTGCCGGTGCGCGCCGAGGGGCGCCACGTCCGCCAGACCGGCGGCGCCGGACAGTATGGCCACGCGGTTGTCGAGTTCGAGCCGCAGGAGCGGGGCGCCGGGTACACATTCGAAGACAAGATCGTCGGTGGCGCCATTCCGCGCGAGTTCATTGGCCCGGTCGATGAAGGCATTCGCGAGGCAATGCTCACAGGCGGCCAGGCCGGTTACCCGCTTGTCGATATGAAAGCCAGGTTGGTGGACGGCTCGTACCACGATGTCGACTCCAAGGAAGTGGCCTACAAAATTGCTGGTTCGCTGGCGCTCAAGGAAGCCGTCAAGCGCGGCAAGCCTGTCGTGCTGGAGCCAATCATGTCGGTCGAGGTCACCACGCCCGAGGATTTCATGGGCGATGTGATCGGCGACCTCAACTCCCGCCGCGGGCAGATTCAGGGTATGGAAATGCGCGCCGGCGCACAGGTTGTCCGGGCGAACGTGCCGCTCTCGCAGATGTTTGGCTACGCCACCGATCTGCGCTCGGCAACTCAGGGCCGCGCGACCTATTCGATGCAGTTCGACCATTACGCGCCAATGCCCGCCAGCCTGCAGGAAGAGATGGTCGCCAAGGCTCGCCGCTAAGCCCGGCAACAGCCGGCTGGCGGATGTGATCGCAGTCAACCGAAACGGACGAGAAAAGAAAGGGACACGCAGTGGGTAAGCAGAAATTCGAGCGCACGAAGCCGCATGTGAACGTGGGAACGATCGG
>CAYWSE010000048.1:0-27235 GCA_964461025.1 uncultured Sphaerobacteraceae bacterium
CAATCCGGAAACCGTCTCTACCGATTTCGACGCGTCTGACCGGCTCTATTTCGAGCCGCTCGATGCCGAAAGCGTCTGGGAAATTCTCCGCCACGAGTCGAATGCCAGTGATCTGTCGCCGACCCCGCCGGTCATCGTCCAGTTCGGCGGTCAGACGGCGATCAATCTGGCCAAACCGCTGGAGGACCGCTCTGCCCAGATCATGGGTTCGTCACTCGCGTCGATCGATCTTGCTGAAGATCGCGAGCAGTTCGAGGCATTTCTCCGGCGGCTGGGCATCCCGCAGCCCCATGGAGCCGCGGTTACCTCCCTTGTGGATGCCGAAGACGTCGCATCCCGGATCGGCTATCCGGTGCTGGTCCGGCCGTCTTACGTGCTTGGCGGACGGGCGATGGAAGTCGTCTACGGACCAGACCAGCTCGCCCGGTACATCCGTCGCGCCACGTCAATGACGCCCGACCATCCAGTGCTGATCGACAAGTACCTCCTTGGCAAGGAAGTTGAAGTCGATGCCATCAGCGACGGCGAAACCGTGCTGATACCCGGCGTCATGGAGCATATCGAACGCGCCGGCGTCCACTCCGGGGACTCCTTTGCCGTCTATCCGGGCATCAACCTCTTCCCCGCCGAAATCGAGACGATCGTCGAGTACACCACGCGCATCGCGCGTGGGATTCGCGCCAAAGGCTTGATCAACATCCAGTACGTCATCCACGCCGGACGACTCTATGTGCTGGAGGTCAATCCTCGCTCGTCACGCACCGTTCCCTTCCTGAGCAAGGTGACCGGTGTCCCGATGGTCAAATTGGCCACCAATATCATGCTCGGCAAATCACTGGCGGAGCAGGGTTACGAAGGCGGACTCTGGCCGCGCCAACCGCTGATCGGCGTCAAGGCCCCAGTCTTCTCGATGGCCAAGCTGAGAGGCGTCGAGGTGAACCTCGGTCCCGAAATGAAATCGACCGGCGAAGTCATGGGCATCGACCGCACCTTCGATGCCGCCTTCTACAAGGCTCTGATCGCTGCTGGGCTGGATGTCCCCTCACGGGGTTCCGTCCTCATCTCGCTGGCCGATGAGGACAAGGGCGAGTCACTCGAAATGATCGGCCAGATGGTCCGGCAGGGCATGAAGCTCTATGCCACCGAAGGCACCGCAGCGATGATCGAACGAGCCGGGATGCCCGTGCAAATGGTCACGAAGCGAATCGGACGGGGAAAGCCGGACATCCTCGATGTCATCCTTCAGGGGATTGTCGATGGCGTCATCAACACGCCTGGACCGGCTGACAAGGAAATCCTCGATGGACTCGAGATTCGCCGCGCCGCAGTCGAACGCGGCATCCCCTGCGTGACCTCGATCGACACTGCTCGCGCGATGGTCGCCGCGATGGCCAACGCCTCCCATGCCTACTCGGTCATGCCGTTGCCGAAATACAGGGAGTCGGGCCTGGGATACTAGCGGCGACTCCGGGGCGAAGGGGTAACGAGCATGGTCCAGAAAATCCTCTACGGGATGCTGGTGCTCGTTCCGGTCACATTCACTCTTCATTTCCTCGAAATCGGCGGACATACTCTGATCTTTGTCCTGAGCGCGCTGAGTCTCGTGCCGTTGGCCGGCGTTCTCGGCACTGCCACTGAAGAAACGGCGATCTACACAGGTCCACGCGCCGGCGCGCTGCTCAACGCGACGCTGGGGAATTTTGCTGAACTGGTCATCGCCTTTGCCGCGCTCAGGGAAGGTTTGCACGGCGTCGTGCGGGCGAGCATCGCCGGATCGATTATTGGCAATATCCTCATCGTGCTTGGCGCCTCGCTGCTCGTCGGTGGATTGAAGAACGGCATTCAATTCTTCGATCCCCAGGAAGCATCGTTGAACGCCACCATGATGACGCTGGCGGTGATCGCACTCGTCGTCCCCGGACTCTTTTGGTTGACCGATGCCGAGGGCGTGCAGCTCAGTCGCCACGAAGCCGAACGGTTGAGCGACGGCGTGGCCATCATCATGCTCATCCTCTACGCCTGCTATCTCTATTTCTCGCTCTTTCAGCGGCGATCCACGGGACACGAACCGTCGGAAGTCGAGTCGGCCTCGATGCCGCTCTGGCAGGCTCTGGCGATCCTCGTGTCAGCGTCGATCGCCGTGGTCGCGATGAGCGAGATATTGGTTGGCGTCATCGAGCCGACCGCGGAATCGTGGGGTCTGAGCGACCTCTTCATCGGCTTGATCATCGTGCCGCTGGTGGGGAACGTCGCCGAGCACCTGGTCGCAGTGCGCGCCGCTTACAACAACCAGATGGACTTGAGCATGGGAATCGCGCTCGGTTCCGGCTTGCAGGTGGCGCTCTTTGTTGCGCCAGTTTTGGTTCTGCTGGGTGAGCTTATCGGCAAGCCCATTCCACTGATCTTCAACAGTTGGGAACTGATCGCATTAATTGCCGCGGCGCTGCTGGCCGTGGCGATCTCGCAGGACGGCGAATCGAACTGGTTGGAGGGAGCGCAGCTGATCGGTGTGTACGGCATTTTGGCGACGGCATTTTACTTTGCGGGGTAACGAACCATGAGCGCGAATCTCGAGCAACAACTGATCGATGCGGGGGCGCTTAAGGAAGGCCACTTCCTGCTCGCCTCCGGCCGGCACAGCGACCGGTACATCGAAAAATTCGATCTCCTTCGAAATCCAACCGCAACGTCGGCACTGCTCGAACCGCTTGCCGACCGATTCAAGGAAGAATCGATCGACATTGTCGTTGGTCCAACCACCGGAGGCATCCTGTTGGCGTTCGATCTTGCCCGCCAGCTCGGTGTAGCGTCAGCGTACGCCGAGCGTGCCGCAGATGGCGCCTCGCAGCGTGCATTCAAGCGTGGCACGACGTTTCGGCCGAACGCCAGAGTGCTGGTCATCGACGACATCCTGACCACCGGAGGATCGATTCGGGAAACGCTGGTTGCGTTGGCGGCCCAGCCCGTGCAGGTCGTGGCGATCGCGGTGCTCGTCGACCGCAGCGCCGGCAGCGTGCAATTCGGCGACGTGCCGCTCATCCCCCTGCTGAGTCTCGACGTCAAATCCTGGCTACCCGAGGAATGCCCGCAATGTGCCGCGGGAATCCCCCTGGTCAAACCAGGCTCGACGGCTGTCGCTTCGTCTTGATACTAGTCGCTGGCGTCCGTTTGACGGCTCGCCGCGTTCGCCATGCGGATTCTCAGCTGCTCCTGCTGGGCGAGAAGGTCCTCAAGGCGCTGGTCGATTTGCGCGAGGATTTCCGGCCGGGGCCGCTGCACATACTCGTCCCGCAGCTCCAGAATAATCTGGCAAATCCGGCCAATGGTGCGGACAGTGTGGACGGGGTCGTCTTCTCGCGATGGAACCGCATAGCCGCCCATCTACTCACTCCTTGCCGGTCAGCCGGCTCAACTCGGCGTCGCCGGAGAGCAATTGCACGAGTTCAGTATCGCCGAGAACAGGGATTCCGAGCGCGTGCGCCTTGTCCACTTTGCTGCCAGGCTCTTCGCCGGCAATCACAGCTGACGTCTTCTTCGACACCGACCCACTCACTGTGGCGCCCAACGTGGAAAGGGCTTCTTCCGCCTGCTGCCGGGAGTAGTCGGCAAATCGTCCGGTGAGAACAAGCGTATACCCTGCCAGCGGCTTTGCCCCACTCGCCGCCGTGACTTCATCGGCAGTTCGCACACCGGCGGCGGCCAGCTTGCCGAGCACTTCCAGATTGCGAGGCTCGCGGAAGAAGTCACAGACGCTTTGCGCCAGCACTTCGCCCACACCCGGCACCGCGCGAATATCGTCGATGCCGGCCGCTTTCAGTCCATCGATCGAACCGAAGGTCCGGGCGAGCAACCCCGCTGTGCGCTCGCCCACATGCCGAATGCCGAGCGCGTTGAGCAATCGCCACAACGGCTGATCCTTCGCGGTTTCGACCGAGGCTCGCAGGTTCGTTGCACTTTTCTCACCCAGCCCTTCCAGCCCCGCCACCTGCTCGTAGTCGAGCGTGAAGAGATCCGACGCGTCGTGCACCCATCCGAGATCGATGAAGCGATCGATGAGCTTCGAGCCCATCCCGGCAATGTCCATCGACCCTCGGGAAACGAAGTGATAGAGCTGCTCCCGAAGCTGGGCTGGGCAGGAGAGGTTGGTGCAATAGCGCATCGCGACGCCCTCGTCGCGACGAGTCTCCGACCCGCAAACGGGGCACGTTTCTGGCATCTGGAAGACCACCTCGTTGCCGGTCCGCTTTTCGGTGATGACCTTCACAATCTGCGGGATGACATCCCCGGCTCGCTGTACGACGACCGTATCGCCGATCCGGATGTCCTTGCGGTCGATCTCATCCTCGTTGTGCAGCGATGCCCGGCGTACCGTGACGCCTCCGATGTTCACTGGCTGCAGGATCGCAGTTGGATTGAGCGTGCCCGTTCGGCCCACGGTGATCAGAATGTCTTCCAGCACCGTCGTCTTCTGGATTGCCGGAAACTTGAACGCCGTCGCCCAGCGCGGCTCCCGGGAGACAACGCCCATTTCTTCCTGAAGGCGATACGAGTCGACCTTGATGACCACGCCGTCAATCTCGAACGGCAGATCGTCGCGCCGTTCGAGCCAGCGCTGACACTCCTCCCAGACTTCGTCGATGGACGACTCCTGCTTCGGGTCGAGCGTGATGCGAAAGCCAAATGCATCCAGCATCTGCAAAGTCTGGAAGTGCGAATCGGGACGTGGCGCACCTTGCATGTAGCCAATGTCCCAGGCAAAAAAGCTGAGCGGCCTCGCCGCAGTCATTCTGGGATCGATTTGACGTAATGATCCTGCCGCGGAGTTGCGGGGGTTCATGAACGGATCACCGCCGGCATCGACAATCCGCTCATTGAGCTTGTCGAAGTCCGCCTTGCGCATGTAGACCTCGCCGCGCACTTCGATCCGCTCCGGAATCGGCCACTCCGACGAAATACGGAGCTTCAGCGGGATCGACCGCACCGTACGCAGATTCTCCGTGACGTTTTCACCGACATTGCCATCACCGCGGGTCGCGCCCTGCACAAGCTGCCCGTTTTCATAGGTCAATGCCACTGCCAGGCCGTCGATCTTCGGCTCGGTGACAAAGGGCAGGTTCTCTCTTCCGGCGGCGCGTTCACCGCGGACGGCCCAGGCATTCAGTTCGTCGCGGCCGAAGACATTGCTCAGGCTGAGCATCGGAACGGGATGTTGGACTTTCTCGAATCCTGACTCCGGCGCGGCGCCGACACGTTGGGTAGGTGAGTCGGCCGTCACGAGCTCCGGATGCGCTTCCTCCAGCGCACGCAGCTCGGCAAACGCGTCGTCGTATTCGGCGTCGCTGACGGTCGGACGATCGAGCACGTGGTATTCGTGATTCCATTGATCGATATTGGCGCGCAGAAGATCGATGCGCGCCGCCACGTCCTGCTCGACCATCGGATGTCGTCCTTACCTCTCTTGCCGCTGATGGCGTAGAATGTGTTCGTACGATTCGAACAAAGATTCTACCATTGCCAGAATCGTCGACCTATCGATCTGCACAACACGTCCTCGGGCGATCCCTTTGGAACAGTACTCCTCTCCTTCAACCGGTTCAACAGACCAGGCGCTGGAGTCACCGGCGGGCGCGCTGCAGTTTCTCGTCGAGCGGGCCAGAGATTTCGTGCTGGCGAACGGAGGGAGCGTCGCCGAAGACCTGCTCATACGCCACGTTTTCGGAACAACGAAATCTCCGGCGGTCTGGACTTCGCTCTTTCGCACCGTCGTCGATCAGGGACCAGACCTGCGGCGTCGGTGGGATGGGCAATGGACGGTTGCGGGCCTCGGTTCCTCAGAGGGAATTCTGCTCGGCGATTTCGTGGCCGTCGATGTCGAAACGACCGGGCTGAAGCCGGTCACCCACCGTGTCATCGAGATCGGCATGGCGCGGTATTGCGGCGGTCAGCTCGCTGACCGCTACTCGCAGCTCGTCGATCCGAGTCGCCGGTTGCCGCAGTACATCACCAAGCTGACCGGTATCCGCGACGCCGATTTCGAGGGCGCTCCAACGTTTGCTGATGTCGCGCCGGATGTCGAGGCGTTCATCGGCGACGACATGATCGTCGGTCACAACGTCGAGTTCGATATCCGCTTTCTGAGCGCCGAACTGAAGCGGGCCGGACGCCAGACAATCGTCAACGACCGCCTCGACACGATGTCGCTCTCGACAGCGCTCCTCCGGGATATCCGGCGACCAAGTCTCGACAAAATCGCAAAGACTCTCGGTCTGGCGCCCCGTAAACTGCATCGCGCCCTCGATGACGCTGAGCTGACGTCGCGTTGCGCGCTGCTCTTGCTCGAAATCGCTCGCGATCAGGGCATTTCTTCGGTCGATGAGCTGCGTTGTGGAGTTCCACGAGCGCCGTCTCGCCCACGCGACGGGGTTGGCAGAGCGAGAGCGCTGATCGATCGCGAGCATCTCGACGGCATTCCAAAGTCGCCTGGCGTCTACATCATGCGCGACGCTGCCGGCAGGATCATCTACATCGGCAAAGCGAAAAACCTGCGGGATCGCGTCGCTTCCTACTACGCGGAGCCGCTTGGATACACGCGGAAGATGGACGGCCTGGCCGAAGCGATCGCCAGCATTGATGTCGAGCAAACCGGGACCGAGCTGGAAGCCCTGTTGCTCGAAGCGCAGTTGATTCGCCGGTATCAACCTCGATACAACAGCGCATTGAAAGCGCATGAAAACTATCCCTACATCAGAGTAACGATGTCCAGTCCCTGGCCGCGGATCTGTCTCGCCAGGAAACCGGCCGCAAACGGCGACCGGTACTTCGGACCGTACCGAAATGGCAACGCCGCCAGGCGAGCGGTCGCGTTGCTGAACTCGACAATGCCTCTGCGCACCTGCACGCGGTCGTTCAAGACTCCGGCCAGTCTTGGAGCACCCTGCCTGCGGCTCGATCTCGGTCAGTGTCTTGGCCCATGCGTCGGGAGGGCGAATCGCGGCACGTATCTGGCGGCAATCGACGCCGCTCTGCGCTTCCTGGACGGCGATGACGATGCCCTCATTGCCGAATTGCACAACCAGCTGGAAACCTCAGCGGAGCGTCAGGATTTCGAACGGGCTCGCCGATTGCGCAACGGCATCAACACGTTGCAGGCGGTCGCCACCGCGGGTCGACGCAGAACGAGCGATGCGTTCAGGAGTCATCTGGTGGTGATTCTCCCCTCGCACGACGAGCAGTCAGTTGGTGTGTCGATCGTGGCAGGTGGAAGAATCTGGGCGACCGTCCGCGCGTCCAGGGACGGCGATTCTGAAGAGTTCGCCGAGCGAGTCAGCCGCGCATACGAGCGATTACTCGAGCATGGAACTCTTGCGATCGACTGCACGACCATCGACGACACTGCGGTCATCACCCGCTGGCTGGAGCAGCACGACGGACACCCCTGCATCCTGTCCAAACCCCCGGAGCGAGGCTGGGATTGGGCGGAAATCGCCTCAACGGCGTTCACGATCACTTATCGAGAGTTCGTCAGCTGGTCTCCCCCTGATGAGGGTGAGGACATCGTACTCGACATCAGCACTGACCCTGAACGTCCAGGCAATCTCGAAGCAGGCGACGTCGTGCTCGCGATTCAGGCGACATCGCAATCCGCAGCTGAGATGACCTCCGGCGTCTGAACCGGCTTGGCGTTCCCATACAGCGATCCACTCTTCGGTATACTCGACTGTCGCGAACCACCATGCTTGCCTTCCCGGCAAGTACCCCGCTGGAGGCGCCATGCTTGAAGAGATCGCTGCTGAAATTCGTGTTTGCCCCTTGTGCGAACTCTCCCGTACTCGCACGAAGGCCGTACCGGGTGAAGGTCCCGAGCGCGCTCCTATCATGTTCATCGGAGAGGGCCCGGGACATAACGAGGACCAGCAGGGGAGGCCGTTTGTCGGAGCGGCGGGACGATTCCTGACCGATCTCATCGAGCAAGCTGGTCTGAAGCGTGATGAGGTCTTCATCACGAACGTCGTCAAATGCCGGCCTCCTGGCAATCGGGATCCCTTGCCCGACGAGCTCGTTGCCTGCGATGGATATCTGAGGAGGCAGATCGATGCGATCGATCCGACGGTGATCGTCACGCTGGGTCGGTTCTCGATGGCTAAATGGTTCCCTGGCGAACGCATTACCAAAATTCACGGCCAGCCCAAGAAATTCGGCGCGAGAACGATCGTTCCGATGTTTCACCCTGCCGCGGCGCTCCATCAGGGCAACCTCAAGCCTGTCATCGAAGAGGACTTCGCCCGGCTCCGGAGCATTCTGGACAAGGCGATGGCGGAACGTATGCGAGAGAACGAGCCAGTTCTGGAAGTCGAACCTCCTCACGAACAGCTTTCCATGTTCTGAGCAATACATGGCAATCACCGGCAAACGATGAAGGAACACATGTGGATACGTCTGTAAGGATCGTCTTTCTCGGCGGCGCGGCCGAGATTGGTCGCAACATGATGGTGATCGAGCACGAGGAAGGCATCATCGTCGTCGACTGCGGCATTGGATTTCCCAGTGCCGATCAGCCCGGTATTGACCTGATTCTGCCGAATATCGACTGGTTGCGAGAGCGCCGTGACCGGATTCTGGCGATGATCGTCACCCACGGGCATGAGGATCACATCGGCGCGCTGCCGTTCTTGCTGCCCGATCTGCGATGCCCGGTCTACGCGACCAAGCTGACGCTCGGCCTGATTGGCGGCAAGTTGGCCGAAGTGAACTACCAGAATCGCGCTGAGTTGCATGAAATCACCCCGGGCGCCGACCAGATTTTTGAGCTCGGACCATTTCTGATCGAACCGTTCCGTGTCACGCACAGCATCCCCGATTGCGTCGGATTCGCCATCCACACACCGGCTGGATTGATCGTCCACACCGGGGACTTCAAAATCGACGCCACGCCGGTAGATGGACAGGAGTTTGACCTTGGAGCACTGCAGCGGTATGGCGACCAGGGAGTTCGGCTGCTGATCTCCGACTGCACGCACATCGAGACTCGTGGGCACACGTTGTCTGAAAGAGTCGTCGGCGAAACCTACGACGAGGTCTTCAGTGCCGCCGGCGGGCGGATCATCATCGCCACTTTCGCCTCGCTTATCGCGCGTATCCAACAGATCATCGATATCGCCGCCAAGCACAATCGCCGCGTGGCCATTCTCGGTCGCAGTATGGTCAAGAATGTGGAGATTTCACTCGAGCTAGGCTACCTGAAGGACACAAACCGGGTTCTCATCGAGGCGAAGGACGCGCAGAGCGTCACCGACGATCGCATCGTCTACGTCGTCACCGGCAGTCAGGGCGAACCGATGTCGGTCCTCTCTCGCATCGCCAATGGCGATCACAAAGAGATCAAGATCGGGGAGGGCGACACGGTCGTCGTTTCCGCCACGCCGATTCCGGGCAACGAAACAGCCGTCTATCGCATCATCGACAGTCTCTTCCGGCAGGGCGCCGAGGTGATTTACAACGCTCGGGCGCTCGTCCATGTCTCGGGACACGGCAGTCGCGATGAGATCGCCAAAGTCATCGAGCTGGCCCGCCCTCGGCATGTCATGCCTTTTCACGGTGAGCAGCGAATGCTAGCCCTCTATGCCGATCTCGCGCTCGAACATGGTCTTGGCGTCGACCAGTACACGCGCGTCGAGGTCGGGGACGTGGTCGAGGTGGCTCCGGATTCAGTGGCAATCATCGACAAGATTCCGGCGAGTCCGGTCTATGTCGACGGGGGATCGGTTGGCGAAGTGGGGGATGTCGTTATCCGCGACCGGCAGGCGCTGGCTGATGACGGGATTGTCATGGTGGTCGTTGGCGTCGACCGTGAAACCGGCGCGATCGTGGCAGGGCCGGAGCTCGTCACGCGGGGTTTTGTCCACGTTGGCGAATCGTCCGAACTTCTCGACGCCACCAAACAACGTATCCGCGACGTCCTCGGCGACTACACTGGCGATCACCACTCTGAAGATGGCCAGTACCTCTCGCGCCAGCTCCGCAACGCCACGCAACAGTTCCTCCAACGCGAAACCGGCCGCAAACCCATGGTCCTCCCGATGGTTATGGAGGTGTAGCTGGCATAGGGCAATAGGCAAATGTCAGTTAGTGTTGACTGAGACCTCTGTACAGTAGCTCGATGACCATTTCGTTGAAGCTGAGACCCTCTTCGAGCGCCCTGGCTTCGATCGCTTGGAACAATTCATCTGGCAAGTCCAGAGTCATTTTCATATCGGATATCGCTCTCCTAACGAGCCGGATGCGCTACTTCCGCTATCATGGCCGTCGTGCTTTGAGCACTCAACTTTTTCCTTTTGCCGTTCGCCTTTATCGGTAGTTGTGACTCGCCGGCTGTAGTGCCTTTCTGGTTACCTTCTGTTCGGGAATGATGTCCTCGTACGCGTCCGGCATTGGCGCGTTGAAGTGGTCCCGGGCGCCTTCCAGCGGCGCCACGTTGTGGGCAATGACATTGACGACTCCCTCCTCTCGCTGGAGTTTGCCCTGGACCAGCAGGAAGGGGTCTCCTCGCACCACCATCCGGTTTTTCTGATAGAGATCGGGGTAGACGATGATGTTGGCCAGTCCCAGCTCATCCTCCATCAGCAGGAAGGTGATTCCCTTGGCGGTGCCCGGTCGCTGCCGGCAGACGACCAAGCCGGCGATCTGGATGACCGATTCGTTCGGCAGGTGCTCCAGATCAGTGCTTGTCGCCAGGTGTTTGGGTAATCGCGGTCGCAACAACCCGAGTGGGTGATAGTGGGGCGAGAGACCAAGAATTTCGTAGTCGGCCGCCATCTGGTCCCACGACCCGAAGGGTTTCAGATCGACATGATCCCGGTCGATCGGCAGGGCCAGCGCCAGCTGGCGACCTTTATCCGTTTTCGGCGTCCCTACTCGTTTTGAGGGAATGAACAACCCGATCTGCCAGAGAGCTTCCCGCCTCCCCACGCCGAAGTCGTCGAACGCCCCAACCATCACCAGATTTTCGATCGCTTCAGTCGCGAGGGGAACACGCCGCAGAAAATCAGAAAGGGAGCGGTAGGCGCCGTTGCGCCGCCGTTCGATCACGATCCCCCGGGCCGTCTCTTCACCCATACCCTGAACGTAGCCGAGCCCAATGCGGATGGCGTTGCCTTCCTCGACCGAGCAGCGTAGCTCGCTGAGGTTGATATCTGGCCGGAATATTCGTAATCCGTGTCGTCTGGCGTCATTCGTCAGCACGTGCGGTGGGTAGAAACCCATCGGCTGATTGTTCAGCAGGGCGCAGGTGAATTCGGCTGGGTAGTAATACTTCAGCCAGCAGGATTGGTAAGCGAGCACGGCAAACGCGGCCGCATGCGCTTTAGGGAAACCATAGGCGGCGAACCCGAGCAGCTTCTTGAAGACGGCGCGGGCAATCTCCTTGGATACTCCCCGCGCCGCCGCGCCCTCACGAAACTCATCCCACATCTGGATCATCGCCTCGCGGGAACGCTTGCGGGTCATCGAGCGGCGGAGTTGATCGGCTTGCCCGGCGGTGAAGCCGGCCAAGGCCATGGCCACCTGAATCACCTGCTCCTGATACAGAATCACCCCATGAGTCTCTTCCAGATCCTTCACAAGGAGGGGATGATCGTACTGCGGCTCGATTGGCAGGAAACTCGTCCGCTCATATTGCCGCTGCTGCTTCCGTTGGGCGACATAGGGTTTGACGGCTCCGCCGATGATCGGTCCGGGCCGGACGATCGCCACCTGCACCACCAGGTCGTCCAGGGTACGAGGACCGGTGCGCGGCAGCATCTGGATTTGGGCGCGACTTTCGATCTGAAACACGCCGATCGTGTCGCCGCGTTGAATCATGTCGTAGATCTCGGGAGCATCGAAGTTGATTTGACTCAGATCGACCGTTTCCTTGCCTTGCTGATGAATGAGCTCCAGACATTCCTCTACCAGGGACAGCATGCCGAGAGCGAGAAAATCGATCTTCACGGCACGAATATCCTCTACGGAGTCTTTATCCCACTGGCAGAGAAACCGCCCCTGCATGGCGGCGGGCTGGATCGGCATCAGGTTGGTCAGTGGCTCTGAAGAAATGATCATGCCGCCGACATGCTGCGTGATGTGTCGGGGGAAATGACTCAGCTGCTCGGCCAGCTCGATCAGATAGCACCAGGGAGGGGAATCCTTGCGCTGGGCGTAACCGGGCACGCGGGCCAGCTCGTTGCCGAGCTCTTTCGAAGAGCGGGGTTCGCTCAGCTTGGCGATTTTGTCGAGCTCGGGGAGGGGGAGTCCGAGCGCTTTGCCCACATCGCGCACCGCACTGCGCAGTTTGTAGGTGGAGAAGGCGCAGACCAGCCCGACGTGGTCGTGACCATAGCGTTCGTAGACTCGCTCGATCAAGCGCTCCCGGATTTCGCGAGGAAAATCGAGATCGATATCGGGAATCGAGTGCAGCTCCTTGTTCATGAAGCGACCGAAGAAGAGATTGTGCTTAAGGGGGTCGATATGGGAAAGCCCGATCAGGTAGCAGACGATCGAGCTGACCGATGAGCCACGCCCCCGGCCGGGAGGGAGCTTTGCGGCGGCCCGGGCGCTGCCGCGGCCACGCACCTCGTCGGCGATCTCGCCAGCCAGCAGGAGGAGGTCGCGATAGAGGAGGAAAAAGCCGGAGAGTTTGTGGTGGGCGATGACATCGAGCTCCTCCTTTAATCGATCTTGGGCGTCGGTCAGCTTGTCGTAGTCGTCGTTATAACGCTCGGCAAATGCTTCTTCGCAAACGCGCTTGAGCATCTGGTCAGGCGTTTCGCCGGTTTCGGTGTCGTAGTCGGGGAAGACGTATTTCAGATCTTCAGCGAGATTGAAATCCCGGCATCGGTCGGCGATCTCCAATGTTGTTGTCAACGACGACGGAAGGCTCGCAAACCGCTGGGCCATCTCCTCGGGAGATCGGAGATAGAACTCGGCGTTTGGCCGCCGGAACTGGTGAGAGTTGTCGAGCGTGGTGTGGTTTTTGATCGCGACCAGGACATCCTGGAGACGGTGGCGATCCTTGATGTGGTAGTGCACATTGCCGGTGGCGACGTAGCGAAGCTCTGTCTCGTTGGCGAGTGCAACCAGTTTGCGCACTCGCTGGGTGTCGCCATAGATATAGTTGTGCTGGAGTTCGACGAAGACATTCTCCGGACCGAACCACTCGCGGTAGGCGCGCAGCAGCTCGGCGGCGTCGCTCATGCGTCCCTGATCGACCAGCTGCGAGACCATTCCCTGCCGGCAGCCGGTGAGCAGGATCAGTCCTTCGGTGTGTGACGCCAGCAAGGCGGGATCGAGACGGGGAAGACGATCGGAGGGATGGTATTGGGGAATGCTCTTGCCGATTCCCTGCATCGAGAGGTCGATCCCCAGTTCCGGATCGAAATGGTCGGGACACTCCTCGACGCTCCCTGTCGGATCGCTCTGTAGCGGCGGCAGCGCCTGCGTTGCCTGCGGAGTGGGAAATCGCTTCACTTCCCACTCTGGTGGAAGTCGATGTGCTTCGGTGATCAGTTTTGAGAGATTGGCATACCCCGTTTTGGTTGCGGCCAGTAGCGTGATATGTGATTCATCGGTGAGCGTCAGTTCAGCGCCGGTGATCGGGAAGATTTCAGCTGCCCAGGCTTTCTGGGCGAACTCCATCGAGCCATAAAGCCCATCATGGTCGGTGACGGCCAGAGCGGGATACCTGAGTTCCCGCGCACGCCCGATCATCTCCTCCGGCATCGATGCGCCGTCGAGAAGGGAGTAAGCGGTATGGGCATGAAGCTCAATGTACATTGTTTGGCACTGGGCACTGGGCACTGGGCACTAGGCAATAGGCGAGAGGCAAAAGGAAGGCGTAGTTCGGGCACCTGTGGCCCGGCTCCCCCCTCTCCCGCGGTCGGGAGAGGGTCCTGCACTTCTGTGCTTTTGTCCTTTGCCTATTGCCCTTTGCCTATTACCATCTCAATACCTCTGCTCATACCAGACCTCTCCATCGACATACATCGTCCGCAACGAGCCGTTATCCAGCTGAACCCGGTAGTACCGGCGATGAACCGGTTTGCGCCACCACTCATCGTCGATGCGCCAGGTATCCTGGATCTCGACGATGGCGTATTGCCGGTGACCTGAGCCGGTGATCGCCACTGGCAGACCTTGCTCGGTCTCCACCTGAATCGGCAGCGGCCGGTTCAGGGGTCGTAGCTCATCAGCGCGTGCCGGCGTTCGGGAATTCGTGACCATGGTTCCACCTCCACAATGTGATACAGGGGCGATCTTCCATAACGTCGCTTCAGCTGCCGCGTCGCCGCCACCAGGGAAGGAGGTTTTCGGGCGTGGAACATGGGCAGCAGTTCCTGCTTTGCCGTTTCCGAGACCAGCCCGATCAGGGAGAGAATCAATCGCTCCGCTGGTCCTTGCAGCTCGAGTGCCTGCAGGCGATGGGCGAGAATCTCGATGACCCGATCGCATCCCACCGGCTCTCCGAAGGTCATCTCTTTTTCCCAGGAGCGGTGATCCTCGATCAATACCTGCAAACGCGCTTGCCGGACATGCCTGTGCCGCAGTTCCGGGCGAGCGAAGGCTTTGTGTACCAGTTGACGGAGGCCGATCAGCAGCATTTCCCGGCTGCTGGACGGAGCAGGGAGGTTCAGGGATTCGGTCACCGACTCCTGTTGAATGCGCGGCGTGACGGTGACATCGTCGATACCGCTGGCCAGGTTCCAGATATGCCTCCCTTGCGGACCAAACCGTGCCTGCATTGCGGAAGCGGGAAGCGCGGCCAGGTCGCCGAGGTAGGACAGCCCCATCCGCTCCAGCCGTTTTGCGATATCGAGTTCGATCGGCAGCCAGGCAACCGGCGTTTCTTGCAGAAAGGCGAGAACATCTTTTTCGGCCACGAAGCGGAAGCCGCCGGCTTTCGCCTGGCGGGCTGCGATCGAAGCGGTGAACTTGCCAGGCGCGATGCCGGCGCGTGGTCGCAGAATTGAAGGAACGAGACTGAGCAAGCGCTGAACAGCCGCCTGGAGAGAGGGGTAGTGTCGTCCCAGTCCACTGATATCGACATAACATCGACTCGTGCCTTCCGGTTCGATCGCCGGGCTGAAGGTTTCCAGCGCGGTCAGGATGTGCTCGAAGATCGTCGCTTCCCGTACAGGGTTAGGCTCGATAAATACCGCCTCCGGCACCAGCGCCGTCACTTCCCGCAGGAGCATTCCTGGTCGTACGCCTCGTTGGGCGGCTTCCGGACTGCAGTCGACCACACAGGTGCGGGCATTCGGCGGCGACGTCAGCACCAGCGGCAACCCATCGAGATCGGGACGGTCGAGCAGGGTCATCCGCAGTGAGAAATGGGGAATCAGGATGCAGGCAATCGCCATCACCGAACTCCTGGAAAACCGAAAACATCGGAAGAACTCTTTCGGATCACGTCCGGACACATGGAACACCCCCTTGCCGGCAATCGAAAGCAGTCTCTGCTAATAGAGTAGAACATATGTTCTTATCATGCAAGGGAATGAAACCCGGCACTGCCGCCTGAGGGACAAAAAACGTAGCGCCGCCTGCTCCCGAGTAGCCTCGCCATTTATGGCGCGACTCCATGCATCCTGGTGCAGCGCATCCAAGTGCCATACAGGCACGACACACCCCCTCCGCAGAATCGCATCCTGCGAATGCTTTGCCGGATGTGTATACTGTCCATACTGTCTGTACGTACACTCCGAACGCAGCCAGCGGTGACACCCTGACCCAGTAACCACCGGCCCGCGTCCAGCAGGAACATCGTCAATGGCCACCAGCACCAGAGTCCGGGCCAACCAGCCAAAGCCAAAACAAAAACCCCGGACAGGTGCGAGAACGGAAGCGCCAACCAACCGGCTAACCTCGATTCGCGATCGCGTACCGATCTGGCTGCACGCGCAGCGCGAAACTGAAAAACGCCGCCGGCGCCTGATCGGCGCGATCCTTCTCTCGATAGGAATCGTCTCTATCTGGCTCCTCCTGATGGGGGAGACCAACGGACCGATCGCCAGCTGGCTTCAAAACGCCATGCATATCGTGGCCGGCAAAGGCGCGTTTCTCATCCCGCTCGTCCTGATCATGGTCGGTCTACGTGGCGTCCTTCGCAATACGCAGCCAATACTTCGCTGGTGGCATGTCGCCGGCTCCACACTGCTGATCTTCTCGCTGCTCGGTCTCCTCGCCTACACCGAACGCGACCACATCGATGGTGGAGGAGCGATCGGCAGCAGCACCGTCTCGCTGACTGATAACTACCTCGTCGAAGTCCCAAACGCCCTTCTCTTTCTGGGAATTGGCACGATAGGCGTCTTTCTTTTGAGCCGGATCACCCCCTGGAGCCTGGTCCACGAGATTTCGGAAATCACCGGCGCGGGACGGTCCACTGCCGCGGCGCCGGTCGTCGCTCCAACTCCACGCAAATCGACCCCCAAACCGAAACTCGACCTGCCGCCACCACCGGTCAGCAAGGAAGAAATCGGCAAAGCGCATCAGATGTCGTTGCCGCCAATTATCAATATGCCCAAAACAGCGGCGACTCCCGTTGAAACGAAGAAAAAACACATAGCGCCTCCACCCAGGGCCGCCGAGAACTTGCCACTCCCGGACCTGACCAAACTGCAGATCTATGAAGGCGTCGAACCAGACACCGTCGAGCTGGAAGCGAAGGCCCGGCTTATCGAGGAAACACTGACGAGCTTCAAGGTCGACGCCCACGTCCGCGAAATCAACCCCGGTCCCACCGTCACCCAATACACCCTCGAACCGGGTACCGGTGTCAAGGTCCGGCGAATCACCGAGCTGCAAAACGATCTCGCGCTGGCCATGGCCGCGCCCAGCATCCGCATCGAAGCGCCCGTACCCGGGATGGCCCGCGTCGGCATCGAGATTCCGAACGAGAATGTCGCCACGGTTGGTCTACGGGAAATGCTCGAATCCCCCGCCTTCCAGCGCTCCAAGGCCAAGCTCCCAATCCCCCTCGGACGCGACGTCAACGGCAAATACGTCGTCCACGACATCGCCAAAATGCCGCACGTCCTCATCGCTGGCGCGACGGGGTCGGGCAAGAGTGTCTGCATCAACACGATCATCTCGACCTTCATGCTCACCCGCTCACCATCAGAGCTGCGCCTCCTGATGATCGACCCGAAAATGGTCGAGCTGACCGGTTACAACGGCGTGCCCCATCTGCAATGTCCAGTCATCACCGAGATGGACAAAGTTGTGGCGGCGCTCCGTCTTGTCGTCCAGGAGATGCAGCGCCGTTACGATCTGTTCAACAAGAACGGCGTCCGAAATCTCGATGGTTATCGCCTGAAGGTCGAAGACGAACCCAAAGCGGAGAAGGTCCCGTACCTTGTCGTCATCATCGACGAGCTTGCCGACCTGATGCTGACGTCCCCTATGGATGTGGAAACCCTTCTGCAGCGCATCGCCCAGATGGGACGCGCGGCTGGTATTCACCTGATCCTGGCCACGCAACGCCCTTCGGTCGATGTCGTCACCGGCGTCATCAAGGCGAAT
The DNA here is from genome assembly GCA_964461025.1 of uncultured Sphaerobacteraceae bacterium. Classification (GTDB taxonomy): domain Bacteria; phylum Chloroflexota; class Chloroflexia; order Thermomicrobiales; family UBA6265; genus JAHBVL01. The sequence goes on from CAYWSE010000048.1 coordinate 17,554, forward strand.
GTGCCAACACGCATCGCCTTCGCCGTTTCGTCGCAAACTGACAGCCGGGTCATTCTCGATATGCCAGGCGCCGAACGCTTGCTTGGACGAGGCGATATGCTCTTCCTCCCGCCCGACGCGGCGAAGCCATCCCGCATTCAGGGCGCATTCGTCGAGGACGACGACGTCCACTATCTCGTACAGCACTGGCATTCTGTTTCACCCCTGCCCAAATATGCCGAGGAATGGCTGAATCTGCCCACATCTGGTGGCGGTGACGACGAGCTCGATGGCGAGGAGGATCCACTCATGGAGAAAGCCCTCGAAGTCGTGCGCAGCCAGGGCGTCGCGTCCGCATCGATGCTGCAACGCCGCCTGCGCATTGGCTACAACCGCGCCGCTCGGCTCATCGAGCAGATGGAGGCAGACGGCATCATCGGTCCCGCCGATGGCATCAAAGGTCGCCCGATCATTTCTGACGACTTCTAGCGAATGTCCCGGATTATTCGGCCAGTGAGCTCTGCGTTTGTCGTCCCAGAAATGCCCGAATTCGATGTGATCAAAGCAGGACTGGCCCGTATCGACAGCGTCCACGAGGACGGACTCCTGTCACCACTTACTGTCGCTCGCGGACCGGCCTTAACCAGGGGGACTTCCGGATACCTAGATCTGAATTCAGCAACCCTGTACGTCTACGACGAGGCAGGAGAGTCTGAATTGGCTCGAGCCGTCTTCTATCACGAAGTTGGCCATGTCCTTGACCTCTTTGGGTTGCCACCGGCAGGTCATTTTGCGTCAAGTGCCGGTGCCAGTCTTCTGAGCGAGTGGACGACCGCAGTAGCGGCCAGCGAAAGGGTCCGAAGGCTTGAGTCAGCACTTCAGACTGAATCGGAGCGGAATTCGAGTTTTGCGATGCGGAATCGCTATGTTCTGCGGCTCACAGAGCTATGGGCAAGATCGTACTGTCAGTATGTGGCATTGAAGTCCGGAGACGTGGAGGTCGGCAGGCGGCTCGATCTCATAAATATCAAGTTGGCAGGAGGAAGCGTGGTACGATCGCATTGGGATCGGACTGACTTCGAATCAATTCTCAACGCTATCGATGCGCTATTCTGGGAAATGCAATGGAGTCCTTGACAACGAACGCCAAGACAGAAGAGCAGGTCTTTCAATGGCTCATATCGGTGGGCGTTCCGGAGGAAGAGGCACGATTTTATGCGAAGCATCCTGAGATGGAGTACGACGTGATTGGAACCGCTGGATGGACTCCAGAGGAACGTCGAAGCATTGGACTGGATCAAACTTGGGAAGAGACACTGGCGGTCTTCGAGGCTGCAAGACGGCGTCCGACGAATGGCGCCGGCATTCAGTGAACCTGAAAATCGTCTGACCGAATATGTCATCGTCATCCACCGGCGTAACCGCCCGACCCGTTTCCAAACTCGTCGAAGAGCTTGCCAAACTCCCTGGCATCGGTCCCAAAACCGCCACCCGGCTGGCGTATCACATACTGCGTGACTCGCGACAGAACGCCGCCCAGCTCGCCGAGGCGATCGTCGACGTCAAGGACCGCATCGTCCTCTGTTCGATCTGTTTCAACTTCAGTGAAGTCGATCCCTGCCCACTTTGCTCAGATCCGCTCCGAGAATCGACGATCTGCGTCGTCGAAGAGCCGCTTGACGTGCAGGCGCTCGACCGCACCGGGCTGTTCAAAGGGCGCTATCACGTCCTGCACGGCGCGATTTCACCGATCGACGGCATCGGCCCGAGCAGACTGAAGATCGACGAATTGGTTGAGCGCGTCAGACGCGAAAAACCCGACGAGGTCATTCTCGCTACAAATCTCGACATTCCCGGCGACGCCACCGCCACCTACCTGCATCGGCTTCTCGTGCCTCTTGGCGTAACTGTCAGCCGCCCAGCGACTGGTCTTCCCGCCGGCGGGGACCTCGAATATGCCGACGAGGTTACGCTGGGTCGAGCACTCACCGGACGCCGTATTCTCTGACCTCGTTTCTTATGGTCGCGAGAGGGAGCGGACGCTACACTTAGGTCAATGGTGACCGTTCTTCGTGCATCTCCAGGCGCCAGTCAAAGTGAAGATCGACGTAGTTCGCGCGTCGAATCACACTTGACGTCTGTCGATCTCCACGCTTCAGAATCGTCAAACCGAGTTCAACAGGCGCCCCAAGGATCGCCTGACAGGGGAATCACTGTCCGTATGGCCGGTGTGCGCGACGCGTTGCATCTCCGCTCGGTCGACGTGACGCTGCGTCTCAATCAGCCTGAATCGATGCTCACGCCACGCTTCTCGTTGACACGGGCGGCGGGAAAGCTGGCCACGACGCGAGAGCGCAAACCGGTCACAATCGTCGCGGAATCAGATGGGGAGTTGCTTGGTTTCGCTGAGTACCAGCCATCCATGCCCGATTTGCGCTGGCAGCTTGTCGCGCTCGGGCTCCAGCATGCCGCTGTGGATCCATTGCCGATCTGGGTGGCGCTCCTGGACGAGGGGACCCGCCAGGCTGGCGCGGCCGGTGTGAAACGACTCTACGCCCGGTCGCTGGTCGATTCCCCATCCGGCTTTGCTCTGCGCCGTGGTGCGTATTCAACCTATGCGCGGGAGCGAATCTTCTCGTCGACTCATCCGGTCGCCGCATCGTCCGGCATCGCGGTGAGAGAACAGGATCGGGCCGATACCTGGGCGGTGCATCAGTTGTACAACAGTTCGGTTCCCCGCGAAGTCCTCTATGCCGAGGCGTACACCAGTCACCGCTGGGAACTCTCAGAAGGGCGTTCGACCAGAAACGGTCAGGTGAGAGCCTGGATCCACGAACGCAACGGCGCTCCCGTTGTCTACGCGCGCAGCGAATCGTCACGAAGAAAACACGTGCTCGATCTCGTTTTCGCACCGGGAAACGCGGGAGTCGCCGCCCAGCTCATTGATTCGCTCATACTGAGTGGCATGCATGACCAGTCGGGTGGCGGGGAAACGTATCTTGCCGTCCGGTCCTACAATCTGGAGCTCGAACAGTTCTTGATCGATCGTCATTTCAGCCTGTGTATGGAGCAGGACCTTTTCGTGCGATACACCACGGCTCCGATGCGCGTTGTGACGTCGGAAGCCGTTTTGCAGGAGGCAGACGCACATGAACGTGCTCCAAAAGGTGTCCCGGCGTATTACAGCGATGGCGCCGCAGGCGGAATCAACATATCGAAATTGCCTGCTTTCCGCTTCCTGACGCCTTCTACAGATCGAATTCGAAGTGGAGATACAACCATTGGAAACTGACGTGGTACTCAGACCACCCGAGCTGAAGCCTGATCTTCTTCAGCCTGAAGCGGAATACGAAACAACCGACAATCTCGATGATCTGCTCGCTGTGCTACCGCCGGACATCACCGAACCGATCACGGACGTCGTGGCCGGTCATCCGGACGAGGCGCTCGTGGAAATCGTCCTCGATCTGGGCCGTGTACCAGAGCTGCGTTTTGCAGCTCGTGAAATGCCAGTCGGCGCCGACGATGTCACGCGTGACCAGTTGCAGTTTGTGGCTGATCGCATTGGCAATTTCGGTGACGATAACCGGGCCGGCATCGAACGCACGCTGCATCGGATCTCGGCGATTCGAAACCGTTCCGGCGAAATCGTCGGGTTGACCTGCCGTGTTGGCCGCGCTGTCTACGGGACGATCGCCATTCTCCGCGACCTGATCGAGACGGGCGAGAGCATCCTCCTCGTCGGACGCCCTGGAGTGGGCAAGACAACCCTGTTGCGCGAAACGGCCAGAGTGCTTGCGGATGATTTGACCAAGCGCGTCATCGTTGTCGACACGAGCAATGAAATCGCCGGGGATGGTGATATTCCTCATCCGGCGATTGGCCGGGCCAGACGAATGCAGGTGCCCACGCCGACACTCCAGCATGCCGTGATGATCGAGGCGGTCGAAAACCACATGCCTCAGGTGATCGTGATCGACGAAATCGGCACCGAACTGGAAGCGATGGCCGCGCGCACGATCGCCGAACGTGGTGTGCAGTTGATCGGCACAGCGCATGGCAACTCGCTGGAAAATCTGATGCTCAACCCGACCCTTTCCGACCTGATCGGCGGCATTCAGTCGGTCACGCTATCAGATGAGGAAGCTCGTCGCAGAGGCACGCAGAAATCGATTCTTGAGCGCAAGGCGCCTCCTACGTTCGGCATCATGGTCGAGATTCTGGGTCGCGATGAAGTCGCCGTTCATAACGATGTTGCCGCGACAGTTGACGCCATCTTGCGTGGGGCGCCAGTCCGCCCAGAACTGCGCCGCCGAGGGGCCGATGGTTCGATCAGCATCGATGTTGCCGAGGCGATGCGGCGTGACCCGATGACTCCGAGCCTTCGTCCGGTTCACCAGCAGCGACGTCCCACCGCCAATGAGTACGAGTCCGAGTCGATTGCGTCATCCTTTGAGCATCAGGAGTCGAATGGAGCCGGCCTGCTTGCTGAATCGCGTGACATCGATGCCGCTCCGATCATCAACTATCCGGGTTTGCGGGGAAGAGGTGTGCCCGGCAAGCCGTTGCGAGTGTTTCCATTTGGGGTTAGCAGGAACCGGCTCGAACAGGCGATACGCGTGCTTGGTCTGACGGGCGTCATCGTTCGCGATCCCCGCGAAGCCGATCTGGTGATGACGCTGAAGAATTACTACCGTACGAAACCGCAACCGGTCCGCGACGCCGAAATGCGCGGTACTCCCGTCTATGTGCTTCGTTCGAACACGATTGCCCAAATGCAAAACGCCCTCTCTCCACTCCTTCCTGCGCCGGCGCCCGAGCCTGCTGCCGATCGGCAGTCAGCTCCCGCGCCCGTAAGCGCCGTTTCGGCGGCGCCGAAGGGGACGAACTCGAGCGGAGCGGTGACGGCCGCGCTCGAGGAAGCCGAAGACGCCATCGGCGCCGTCATGAGCGGCATGCCGAGTATCGCGCTGACGCCGCAAGCGAAGCATGTCCGGCGCATGCAGCACGAGCTGGCCGATCGCTACAACGTCAGCTCGCGAAGTCGGGGAAAAGAACCGCACCGGCGCGTCGAAATCTTTCGCGGAAACATCTTCTAGGGTGGACCGAGGCTTCTTCATTACGTTTGAAGGGACCGAGGGTAGCGGAAAGACTACTCAGGCGAAGCTTCTGGCTTCAGCGCTGCTTAAAGCGAAGCTTGATGTTGTTCTGACCCGTGAACCCGGGGGAACACTAGTTGGGGACGCAATCCGTGACGTACTACTGTCAGATGTTTATACGAGTATCGATCCACACACTGAGGCGTTGCTTCACACCGGTTCCAGAGCCGAGCACGTGGCGAAATTGATTGCTCCAAGCATTCAGCGAGGCATCCATGTCATCTCTGACAGGTTCTTTGATTCAACGCTCGCGTATCAAGGTGGGGGAGCGGGGCTTGATATGGAAGCTCTGAGGCAGATGCAGGAGTTTGCAGTTGCGAATTACAGACCCGATCTGACCTTCCTGATTTCGATAGATGTGGACAAGGGACTGTTGAGGCGCCTTTCGCATGATTCAAAAGGTCCCAGCGTTCCGCCTGGAAATCTCAGCCCAAGTCGCCAGTTAAGCATGTTTTCAGTGGCTGCAGGAGTGAATCGAATCGATTCAGCAGAGTACTCGTATCATCTCAAAGTTGCTGAAACGTTTCATGAACTATCGGGCCTGGAACCCCATAGATGGGTCGTGATCGATGGCGACCAAACGAAAGAAAAAGTGCACGAGCAAGTTCTGGCGCAGCTCAAAGAGAGAATCGCCTATTTTGAGTTCTGTCTTAAGTAGATTTGAGTTCGTGTGATGGGCAGTTGCCAATGAAAATGGCGGTCTTGCATATGCGCGGCGATGCCGGAGACTCAGTCGTCCAGGCGCTGCTGGAGCGTGGACTCGCAGTCAGCGTTATCAGCGAGCAGCATGACCGTTCGGGCGAGCGGAGGACTTCCGCAGTGGCCGCGATTAGCGATGACGCAGTGCCGTTACTCTACGAGATCGTCGCACGGCATGGCGGAGCGATTGACTCGCTGGCAAATCCGTTCCTTTCCCTTGTCGATCCCGCGGAGTATCATGTAGGGAGCCCAGTCCCCTCAGTCGAGGGTGGCGTGTCGGTCTACCTCTTGCGTCTACGGCGTTACGAGCGCATTCGCTAGGGCCGCCTCCCGCATTTCGAGTCCATGATGGAGTGATCAGTTGGAAGAAGCCCTTGCCCGCGGAGTGCAGATTTTCCTGGCGCTCTCGGTGGCCTACTTCATTGCTCTCTGGTTTGCGCTGGCGGTGTGGGCCTACCGGGACATCAATGCACGCAGCCAGAGTGTTGTGACGCAAGTCGTCGGGACGTTGCTCGTCGTTCTCTTTTCCGTTCCCGGCGCGTTGCTCTATCTCCTGCTGAGACCGAAGGAGACGCTCGACGAAGCGTACCAGCGCTCTCTGGAAGAGGAGTATCTCCTCCAGGATATCGAGGAGGTCGCCGTCTGTTTCTCCTGCCAGAGACCAGTCGAAGAGGAGTACATGCTCTGTCCTCACTGCCAGACGGTGCTCAAGGAGGCCTGCGTCGGCTGCGGCAAGCTGGTCGACGTGAAGTGGTCGGTGTGCCCCTATTGCGGCGTCAACCAGACCGATCACTCGACGATTATTCGTGAGCAGCTTCCCGCTCCAGCGGAGCGCTTTATCGAACGCGGATCGGGCGCGTTTGCCCCATTGCAACCTCCGCCCTCCACGATAACGCAAGCGGCCCAGCTCGAATCCAGTATGAGCGAGTCATTCATCGGTCCGGTCTATCCCTCCACAGAGCTCGATCAGGGATTCCTGACATTCCCCGATCCGCTCGATGAAGAGCCGGAACCGACAGAACCAATCCGCCTCTTCGACCGCAAACGCACCAAAGCGCTCAAGGCCACCGCTGACGCCGCCTCCACCAACGGCGCCGAAGACCTCAACGGGGCCGCTGCACCAGACGACAAGGCGAGTTCGGATGGCATCGACACGGAACCCGTCAAATCGAAGTCAGAAAGCACCCTGCCCACCGCCTCGGGCGACCTCTAGCGGTCTCCACACTCGGATTCACGACGATTCCGCGGCTCTCGGCGGCAATCCTGTCGCCGCCGCGTCGGGGCGTATGCGGAAGTTGAACTTCGTCCGGAATGCCTCGTAAAAGTCGGAATTCGTCACCGAAATCAACCGGCACGAATGCCTGCCACGCCGCACCGCGACCACGTCATCGGGCGCCAGCTCGGAGGTCACTTTGCCATCGAGAATCAGCGACGCGTCATGCCGGGACGTAAACAGCAGATCGATCTCCGCCGATTCATCGACCACCAGCGGCGTCCGAATCGGGGAGTGGCAGGAGATCGGCACGATCGCGAAACCACGCACTCCCGTCGTCAGAATTGGACCTCCCGCCGCCATACAATAGGCGGTGCTGCCGCGCGACGTCGCCACGATCATCCCGTCGCCGGGGTACGTATTCACATAATAACCATCGATGTAGACCTCGATGTCGATCATCCGCACGCCGCTGCGAATCACGACGTCGTTTATCGCCCATCCCTGCGGCACCGGCCCCGTGCGCGTTTCCAGCGTCGCATCCAGCGTCGAGCTCTCCTGAATCGTGTACTGACCGTCCAGCACCGCCGTCAGCGCCTCCTGCCAGTTGTCCTGCTCGACATGCGCCAGAAACCCCACCTTACCGAAGTTGATCCCGAGCAGCGGCACATCGGCATAGGTCTGCGCGGCGCGCATCATCAAGCCGTCGCCACCAAGTACGATCACGGCATCGACTTGCTCAGCCGCCCCAGGCGAGAGGCGGGCTTCAGGTACGACCTCGACGCCGGCATCGTCGAGGAACGAGGTGATCTCGACCGCCAGTTCCTGCGCTTCCGGTTTGCTGAGTGCAGCAACCAACCCAATCGAACGAGGTCTCGCAACGTGCGCTGATGCCTGAGTGCTCATCTCATCCTATTCTTCTGGTTCAGTCGAAGCCCATGGTGGGGTCAGATAATCGGTGGGATCGCGGTCCGGCAGAAATCGATAGAGCTTGGCGGGACGATGGCTGCCATCGCGACGGCTCTCTCGCGAACCGGAGAGGATGCCGAGCGTTGCCATTCTCCGGCGAAAGTTCCGTTTGTCCAGAGGGCGGTCCAGGATTTTCTCGAACACCGTCTGCAACTCGCTGAGCGTGAACAACTCAGGCATCAGATGAAAGGCGATCGTCGTGTATCCGATTTTGGCTCGGAGCCGAAAGAGCGCGTAGTCGAGCACGCGAAGGTCGGAGGGCGAGAGATGCGGGTTGCTCGCGACCCGTTGCCACGATCCATGCACTGGCGCAATCAGTTGATCCGGAGTGCGGACAAGCGCGATATAGCTGACGATGATCGACCACGCCGCGTCATCCGAATAGCTGAGCGAATAGAGTTGCTCCATGTACTGCTCTGAGAATCCCAGCGTCTGTCTGACGAGCCCAACTGCCGTCTCATCGAGCGTCTGGCTCTCCGTGGGTGTGGTTTGCGGCAGAGCGAAACCATCCTCTGCCCCGGCAAGGAGAACTGAGAGCTCACCGTCCGCAAACGTCAACGGAACGACCCGCAGCTCGACCACCGGCCGGGCTTGATCGGTCGCGACTAGCACGTGAGTTGATTCCAGCGATCCAGTGTGCATCGACCAGAAACCCCAGGACTCGCGCTGATATCCGTTCCAGCGCGATTCTCAGTGTACGGGAGTCGCCGTTCTGGTGACGACAGTCACCAAATTGTGGTTTTGCGTTGCGAGTATCATCAACTGGTACGAGTGTCGGCCTGCAGTGAGAAAGGTGTTTCCGTGTCGAGACAGAACCTCATCGAAGAATCTGGAGTCGTCGCAGTCGTTCGTCTCGATGATCTGACCCAGGCAGTCAAGGTGACCGAAGCGCTGGCCTCGGGCGGCGTCACGAATGTCGAGTTCACCTTCACCAATCCCGCCGCCGGCGAAGCGATCTCGGCGGCACGCGCGGCGCTGGGAAACAAAGCGTACATCGGCGCAGGTACGGTTCTCGATCCGGAAACGGCGCGCATCGCGATCCTGGCCGGTGCGGAGTACGTCGTGACGCCGACAACGAAAGCAGCGACGATCGAGATGTGTCGACGCTACTCGATTCCGACGGTCATCGGAGGGTTCACGGCCACCGAAATGCTGACCGCCTGGGAAGCAGGAGCCTCGTATATCAAGGTTCATCCCGCCGGCCTCGGTGGACCCCGCTACTTCAAGGACATTCTTGGACCGCTCCCGCAACTGAAGCTCATTCCGTCCGGTGGCGTGACGCTGGAGAATGCCGGCGACTTCATCAAGGCGGGAGCGGTTGCCGTTGCCCTGGGCAGCAATCTGGTCGACGCCAAAACCGTCGCGAACGCCGACTGGGCGGAAATCTCGCGCCGCGCCGAGGGGCTGATCGAAGCCGTGGTTGCGGCTCGGCAGTAGCTGACCGCTATTGATGCATCTTGCGTAGCGTCGCCATTTATGGCGACTTTCTCGCGGAGACGGCGTCCCGATTGAAAAACGCGGTCAGCCTGAGGCGTAGAACCCGGCCCTGTGCCGGCGGAGGTGTTTCCGGGGTTCGATCGCCGTCTGGGTTGCGACAGGCGCACCGCTGTGCGCACTGAACTTTGGCACTCTTGACTAGCCGCAGATCGGTCAGGAGGAGACC
>CAYWSE010000049.1:0-27204 GCA_964461025.1 uncultured Sphaerobacteraceae bacterium
GGCGCCGATGTGATCGCGCCGTCGGGGATGATCGACGGGATGGTCGGGGCGATTCGGGCTGGTCTCGACAGTGCGGGCTACGATCATGTGATGGTCATGAGCTACGCGGTGAAGTACGCCAGTGGGTTCTACGGTCCGTTTCGTGAAGCGGCGGAGAGCCCGCCCCAGTTCGGCGATCGCAGTCAGTACCAGATGGACCCCGCCAACCGACGAGAAGCGTTGAAGGAAGTCGCGCTCGATATCGCCGAGGGGGCGGATGTGGTGATGGTCAAACCGGCGATGCCCTATCTCGACGTGCTCTCCGATGTGCGTCAGGCGGTGAACACGCCGGTGGCGGCCTATCAGGTGAGCGGCGAGTACGCGATGTTGCACGCCGCCGCCGCGAACGGCTGGATCGATCTCGACCGCTGCGCGCAGGAGACGCTGATAGGCATCAAGCGGGCGGGGGCAGACATGATTCTGACCTATTTCGCCAAGGACGTCGCTCGCTGGAATGGCGATTCATGACCGATTCCGGATCGAGCCGCTTCCTAAGGGCGTGCAGGCGAGATGAGGTCGATGCGACGCCGGTCTGGCTGATGCGGCAGGCTGGTCGGTACATGCCCGAGTACCGGGCATTGCGCGAGAAATACGGCATCCTGGACCTTATCAAGACGCCGGAACTGGCGGTCGAAGTGACGATGCAGCCGGTCAGGGCATTCGAGCTCGATGCGGCGATCATCTTCGCCGATATTCTGCCGATACTCGAACCGATGGGGTTGTCGCTCGAGTTCGTGCGCGGCGAAGGTCCGCACATTCACAACCCGATCCGGACGGCAGCACAGGTCGAGGCATTGCGCAGCGTGCCGGCGGCGGAGGGATTGCCGTTCACGCTGGAGGCGATTCGCCTGGCGCGGCAGGAGCTCGACCCGCTCGGCGTGCCGCTAATCGGGTTCAGCGGGGCGCCATACACGCTGGCCAGCTATGCGATCGAGGGCGGGAGCAGCCGGCATCACGTTCAGACCAAGCAAATGCTGATGGGCGATCCCGGTCTGTGGGAGGCCCTGATGACCAATCTGGCGGATGCCGCTGGCGAATATCTGTATGCGCAGGCGATGGCCGGCGCGCAGGCGCTGCAGCTCTTCGACAGCTGGGCCGGAGAGTTGAGTCCTGGCGACTACGAACGATCGGTGCTGCCGTATACACGACGGGCGGTCGAGATTGCGCAGCGGTCGGGTGCGCCGGTGATTCTGTTCGGTACCGGGACGGCGAGTCTCCTGGAAATGATGGCATCGACTGGCGCCGACGTCATTGGCGTCGATTGGCGGGTCGATCTCGATACAGCGTGGCAACGGATTGGATTCGACCGCGCAATTCAGGGGAATCTCGATCCGGTGGCGCTCTTCGCGCCGTGGGAGGCCGTCGAGCCGCGCGTCGATTGCATTCTCGAACGGGCCGAGGGGCGGGACGGACATATCTTCAACCTCGGTCACGGTATTTTGCCAAAGACGCCGGTCGAGACCGTGAAGCGCCTCGTCGACTACGTGCACGAGCGGTCGGCGCGTTGAAGTGTGCGAGGTGAGGTCGCGATACGATGTTGTCATCGTCGGTGGGGGACTGGCCGGACTGACCACGGCGTGGCGGCTAAGGCAACGCGATCCGCGGCTGGAGATCGCGGTGCTCGAAGCCGGCGACCGGCCGGGCGGGAAGGTCCGATCGGAGTGGATCGAGCATCCGGATGGCCGCTTTCTGATCGAGTCGGGACCGGATGCCTTTCTCGCCCAGAAGCCGTGGGCGCGTGAACTAGCGGTGGAACTTGGACTCGGCGAACAGCTTTTGCCGATCAATCAGATGCCACGCGGCGTGAGCATTCTACGCAAGGGGGAAGTCATCGATTGGCCGTCCGGGGTGTCGCTGGTTGCGCCGACGGAGCTGAAACCCTTTGCGAAGACGCCGCTGATCAGCTGGCAAGGCAAGGCCAGAATGGCGCTCGATCTGGTCAAGCCGGCAACGGCCAGTGACGCCGACGAGTCGATTGCCAGTTTCGTGCGGCGACGAATGGGGCAAGAAGCGGTCGACTGGATCGCCGAGCCATTGATGGCCGGCATCTACAGCGCCGATCCGGAGGAACTCAGTTTGCAGGCGACCTTCCCGCAGCTCCTGGCGATGGAGCAGGAGCACGGAAGTCTGATTCGCGGTCTGCGATCGGCGAAGAAGGCGCGAGAGGGTCGAGGCGACGTTTCTCCGGCGCCGTTCATGGCGTTGCGTGACGGGATGCAGACGCTGACCGATGCGCTGGCGGCACAATTGGCTGGATGCCTGCACCTCACAACCAGCTTGACCGGGATGCGTCCTGAAGGAAGGGAGTGGCAACTCGGCCTCGAACACGGCGCCGCCATTCGTTCGGCGACCGTCGTGCTTGCCACGCCACCGGCGGTTGCGGCCGATTTGCTCGGGGAGGCGAGCGCTGACGCCGCCAGACAGCTGAGGACGTTCCGAAATGCCAGCTCCGGGGTGATCTCTCTGGCGTTCCGCAACGAACAGGTGCAGCTGCCGCTGCCGGGATACGGCCTGGTCATTCCGGCCAAAGAACAGCGGCCGTTCAATGCGATGACGGTGATGTCGCGCAAGTTCCAGGGTCGTGCCCCCGATGGGTGGACTTTGTTGCGGCTCTTTTTCGGCGGGGCGAGAAGTCCGCAGACGATGCGGTCGAGCGACGCCGATGTGGCTGAACAGGCGCTGGAGGAACTGGGGCGCTTTCTCGGCGTGCGAAGCGATCCAGAGTTTTTCGCGGTGACGCGATGGCCGGTCGGCAACCCGGTCTACGAGGTTGGACACCTCGACCGGGTGGCGGCGCTCGAAGCGTCGTTGCCGGTTGGGCTTTACGTGACCGGGAGTGCGTATCGAGGCGTTGGACTGCCGGATGTGATTCGGCAAGCCAACGAAATGAGTGAACGAATTGTGGCCGACGGGGCAGCGCAAGCAACCCGATCGGCAGTGGCACAGGGAGGACGCTGAATGAGCGAGAACGAGAAGCCGGCGACGAAGGATGTATTCACGACCTTCTGGATTTTCCGGGCGACGGGCGCCAGCCGCAGTTGGAGTAGTGCTGACCGGGATGCGGCGCGCGACGAAGCGGTGGCTATTGTTGGCCAATTTGAAGAGACGGTCACGTTGCGGGCGGCCTATTCGACGATCGGTCTGACGGCAGGAGTTGATCTGATTCTGTGGATCGTGGCTGATGATGTGGCCAGCTTCCAGGCGCTCGGCGTGGCGCTGAGCAAGAGCCGTTTTGGAGAGGCGTTTGCCGCATCATTCGCCTATCTGGGCATGGCATCGGCGTCGCAATACAACCCGCAACATGGTCCGGCATTTCTGCGGGGCCTGACGCCGATGAAGTACCTGAGCGTCTACCCGTTCACCAAGACGCCGGCCTGGTATCTCCTGCCCTTCGAAAAGCGTCGCGAGCTGATGCTGGTGCATGGCGAGCTGGGGGAGGAGTTCCCGACGATTCTGACCAACACCGTCAGCTCCTTCGGCATCGCCGATCAGGAGTTTGTCGTCGCGCTCGAAGACGACAATCCCGCCACACTCATCCGCATGGTGCAGCGGCTGCGCGGCGCCGAGGTGCGGGAGTACACGCAGGTCGATACGCCGATTTTCCTGGGACTGAAGATGGATCTCGGGGAGGCGATCGGGGCCGCGATGTAGCGGTGTTCCTGGGCCGTAGACCGTAGGCCTTGGGCGGAAGATCGTAGTCCGTGGTCCGAAGTGCTCCGAAGTCCGCGGCCCATGTGCCGTGGGCTTTGGGTCGGTCGTAGAAGCGACGAGTGCAGGGGGAGTACTGGAGTTCGATGTTGAAGGGATGGGCTGAGGGTAAGGTCGCATTGGTGACTGGTGGAGCGCGTGGGCTGGGGTTGGGGGCGGCACAAGCGCTGGCCGGGGATGAAGCGACGGTCTGGATTTCGGACATTGACCCAATTGTGAATGAAACCGCCGGGGGGATTGGCGCTACCGGGCGGGTGTCTGATGCGTCAAATGCGGAGGCCGTCGATGCGCTGGTTGTCGAGATTCTGGAGCGTGACGGGCGGCTCGACATCGTTGTCGCCAACGCGGGTATCGGCGGTGGCGCTCCGATGGCCGAATTGAGCGACGACCTTTATCGAGCAGTGCTCACGGCGAATCTCGATAGCGTGTTTTTCACCTGCCGGGCGGCGGCGCGAGCGATGCTGCCGCGACGTTCCGGTTCGATCATCACGGTTTCTTCCGTTTTCGGGCGGGATGCTCCGGGCGGGTCGAGCGCCTATGGGGCGTCGAAAGCGGCAGTGATTGCACTGACGCAATCACTGGCGAAGGAACTCGCTCCGGAGGGCATTCGCGTCAACTGCATCAGTCCAGGTCACATGGGCACGGAGCTGTACTGGGCGGCTTTGCGTCGCCGGGCGGCAGCGACCGGTCGGAGCTTCGAGGAAATGATCGAAATCGAGCGGGATCAGGTGCCGCTGGGACGCTTCGGGACTGGGGAGGACTTTGGCGCGCTGGTCTCGTTTCTCGCTTCGGACGCGGCATCGTTCATCACCGGACAGACGATCAATCTCGACGGTGGTCTGCAGATGCGCTGATCAGACGCCGAAGTGGCGTTTGAACCCCCAGGCGTGGGAGAAAACGCCGGCGGCATAGGCGCAGATGAAGACGCCGAGCGGCAAGTGCCAGACGCCGGCCCAGGAGGAATCGCTCGCTTTGTAGCCGAGCCATGCCTGCAACAACGCCAGCAGGAGTATCAGGCCGTTCTGGGTGAGCAGGTGACGGCGATAGTAGCTGCCGGGTTTGGTGAGGGGAACGGTCGCCAGAATCTGCACGATCATGCCAACCAGAAAGAGCCCGCCGACGATTTCATGAAGGTCGAGCGAATTGGCTTTGCCTTCGAAGAGCCATTGGCCGGCCAGAAACGCCTGAACGACCACCAGCCCGGAGGTCACCGCGGCGAGAATCTGATATGGCACGATGAGACCGTGGTTGTCGACGTCGGAAGCGTCGTCGTGGGACGAGTGGCGAGACTGCATGGTGACGGTCTCCTAGACTTGCATTGTTGCCGTCTGGTGGCAGAGACCATCCTATACTGCGTGCGAAGCTGTGTAAATGGAACGGATCGCGTGTTTCTGCCCGCAGTGCCAACTTGCCAGAATATTCGGGCACATTACAGAGAACAGTTTGTGATTGTCAGGCTCACCATCCACGCGATAGATCAAGCGGCCGACCGGGGCATTGCGATAGACCAGATCGTGCAGACTGTTCAAAACCCTGACTCTATTGCGTCCGTAGACGCTGGGAGGCTCGCGATGATAAAGCGCTATTATGACACTCAGTCGCAGAAGGATTTCGTTCTGCGAGTCATTGTCGAGCGGACTCCCGAAGAACTTGTCGTTGTTACCGCTATCAAGACATCTCGAGTCGGACGTTACCTCAAGGGACTTAACTGATGAATATCAAATATGATGCTGAAACTGACTCACTTGTCATCAAATTCCGCGACGTGCCGATCGAGGAAAGCGACGAGCTCTCGAAGAACCTCATCGCTGACTTCGGAGTAGACGGCGAAATCGTCAGCATCGAAGTGCTCCGGGCTTCGAGGGTCGTCGAAGATACGCAGAGCATCGTTTTTGAGAAGACCGCCTGATTCATGAGACTCGAAGAGAAAGTCGCGATCATCACCGGTGCGGCATCGGGGATTGGCGCCGGGACGGCAGAGCGCTTTCTGGAAGAGGGATGCCGGGTCGTGCTCGTTGATTGGGATGACGCCGGGCTGCGGTCGCGATGGGAAGCGGCGGGAGATGATGTCGAACTCTGCGCAGGCGATGTCTCCGATCCGACGACCTCGGAGCGGGCCGTCGCGGCGGCGATCGAGCGTTGGGGAAGGCTCGACATCGTCTTCAACAATGCCGGCATCATGACCTACGGCGACTATCTTGGCGAAGGGGGTGCTGGCTGGGACCACCTCCTGAGCATCAATCTACGCGGCATTCATCTGATGTGCCGGGCAGCGCTGCCGCATATGCTCGAACGCAATGCCGGTTCGATCATCAACACCTCCTCGGTGATGGCGACGCTGACCGAGCCAGGTTACGAGGCGTACACGACGTCGAAAGCGGCGGTGATTGGTCTAACCAAGGCATTGGGTGTTTCGTATGCGGAGACTGGTGTGCGGGTCAATTGCATCTGTCCGGGTTGGGTCGATACGGCGATGAACGTCAAACTGGCGGCGGAACTGGGCGGCGTCGACAAGCTGATTCCTTTGATTCGGCAGCAGCAACCAAACGCACGGATGATCACGACGCGGGAAGTGGCAAATGTTGTCTTGTTTCTGGCGTCTGATGAATCGACGGGGATGACCGGATCGGCGGTCTATGTTGACGGTGGTTCGACGGCCGCGATTTAGGTTCTTCACGTCGCTACCTGGGAAGGGCACGACCGGAGCGCGATCACGGCTGTCCGTGAGCGCGGTTGTGGCTGCGCGAAACGTCGCTCCACTGCGTTCGCTCCGTTCCGCTCCGCCACCGGTGGGCACAGGGCGCCACCGCTACATCCTTCTGAATCGAAACGTGCGGACTTTCATGACGCCGTAACGCGACGCTTTGCCATTTCCGCGAGACTATCGCCGGGCGGCACGGAGCGTGCGGGTATTCAAGAGCGGCAGTGTGGTGCGCGAGATGAAATGTCGATCTGATGGCTGGACGTACGACAAATAGTCGGATTGGTTATCAGGAAAGGAAGGAACAGGACATGAAAGATTTGCAGTATTCGATCACGATTGACGCACCGCGGAAGAAGGTTTGGGACACGATGCTGGGTCCCGATACCTATCTGGAGTGGACCAAAGTGGCCTGGCCCAGCTCGTCTTACGAGGGTGACTGGTCGCAGGGATCTCAAATGCGGTTCGTAGGCGAAGACGGCGGTGGCGGGACGTTGGCCGAGATCAGAGAGTCGCGGCCACACGAGCGGATTTTTGCCGAGCATGTTGCGGTCATCAACGAGGACGGCAGCGAGGACACCGAGAGCGACATGGCAAGAGGGTGGATCGGCACAACTGAGGCCTACACGTTCGCCGAAAAGGATGGCAAGACTCAGCTTGTCGTTGACATGAGCGTTCCCCCGGATTGGGTATCGATGTTCGACGAGGGCTGGCCGAAGGCGCTTGCGGCGCTGAAGGAGCTTGTCGAACAGTCGTGATCCAATCGCAGAGGATTGCCGCATAATCAGGACATGACCGATCCGCCAATGCATCTGCGCGGGCAGCAGCCTCTGCTGGAGACCAAGCACTTCGTTCCGCGATGGCGGAACAGTCTCGTTTCGCGACCGCGTCTCGTCGAACGACTGGCCGGCGGCGAATCGAGCGCGCTGACGCTCATATCGGTGCCGGCTGGTTTTGGCAAGACGACCTTGTTGGCCGAGTGGTTGGCGACGCCCGGTGCGCCGCGGGCCGCCTGGGTGTCGCTCGACTCGGGGGACAACGATCCCGCCATCTTTTGGGTGTACCTCGTCTCGTCACTCCAGGCGGTCGTTCCAGACGTCGGAACTACCGCGATGGCTCTGCTCAGATCGACACAACCTCCGCCGATCGAGTCGGTTCTGACGACATTGATCAACGATCTTGCCAGCGAAAGCGATGCCGTCGCGATCGTGCTCGACGACTATCACGTCATCACGGCCGAACCGGTGCACCGGGGAATCGCATTTCTGACCGAACACCTGCCCTCGCACGTCCGGTTGGTGATTGCGAGCCGGTCCGATCCTCCATTGCCCCTTTCGCGTCTTCGCGGACGCGGCGAATTGACCGAGTTCAGAGCGACCGACCTGAGATTCACGGCTGACGAGGCGGCCAGTTTTCTCAACACGGCAATGGGTTTCGATCTGCCAGTCGCAACTGTCCAAGCGCTGGAACAACGCACTGAAGGCTGGATCACCGGTCTGCAACTCGCGGCGATTTCGATGCGCGGAGAGAAGGACGTGGCGGGTTTCGTCGAGGAGTTCGCCGGAACGACGCGTTATGTGGTGGATTATCTCGTCGATGAGATTCTCCAGCGACAGGACGAAGAAACAAATGCGTTTCTTCTGGCGACGTCGATTTTGGAGCGATTCAATGGCGCGCTCTGCGATGCCGTGACGGGGAGGAGTGATTCCAGAGCAATGCTGGAACACCTGGAACGCGGCAACTTGTTTCTTGTCCCGCTCGATGATCGCCGAAACTGGTTTCGGTACCACCACCTCTTCGCAGACGTGCTCCGTGCTCATCTGCGCGACGAACGAGCGAACGAGGAGTCTCTTCTCCATGCCAGAGCGGGCGCGTGGTTTGCCGAACGCGGTTTGTTCAGCGAGGCAATAGGGCATGCCTTCGCGGCCAAGGATTTTTCGACTGCTTCGCAGCTCATCGAGCGAGCAGAGCCCTTCATGCGTCAGAGCCGGCAGGAAGCGACCCTTCTGCGCTGGTACAAACAACTCCCTCCTACTGTCATCGACTCCCGGCCGGTGCTATCAGTGGGCTATGCATTTGCGTTGCTCTCGAATGGCGAGCTTGCCGATGTCGACCGCCTGCTCAGGCACGCGGAGGATCTCACTCGTTCTCACCCGCGTGAGGATGGAGCCTATGCCCACCTCCAGGGAGAGATTGCCGTCGCCAGTGCAGGACTTTGCCTGGCTACTGGTCATTTGGCCGACTCAGCCGAATATGCTCGCCGGACGCTTCAGCTCATAGGGGAGGATGACCACTTCTGGCGAGGGGCGGCGTCCGCGATTCTTGGCCTGATCCTATGGTCGGATGGAAACCTGGATGAGGCTTTTCCGCTCTACGCCGCAGGCATGAGCAGCTTGGAAAGAGCTGGATACATCTCCGACGCAATCGGCGGATCGACGGCGCTCGCCGATATCAGGATGACTCAGGGACGACCCGACGATGCGCTGGCGATTCTCGAATGTGGTTTGCGCCTCGCGGTCGAACATGGCGCGCCGGAGTTGCGGGGTACCGCCGACATGCTCACCGGCATCTCCGAAATCCAGTTGGAACGAGGAGAACTGGATGCCGCGGAGGCGACCTTGCAGCGAAGCCGCAATCAGGGTGAACACACGGGGTTTCCTCGTCATCCCTGGCGCTGGAGACTTGCGATGGCCCGGCTGAGTGAAGCGCGTGGTGAGGTGAAGCAGGCATTCAGTCTGCTCGACGAAGCCCAAAGGGTGTACGTGAGTGACTTTCACCCCGATGCTCGTCCAATCGCCGCCTGGAGAGCACTCCTGCACATGCGAAATGACGGACTGAACGACGCGGTTCGGTGGGCGGAACAGGCGCAGTTGTCGTTAGCCGAACAGCCCTCATACCTTCACGAGTTCGAACACCTCACCTACGCCCGGCTACTGATTGCCCAAGGCAGTGCACGCGCCTCGACCGAAAGGATCGAGCAGGCGAATCAACTCCTCGAATGCATGCTTGAGCAGGCCCGGGCCGGAGGGCGGACCGGCAATGTTCTCGACATCCTCATCGCCCTCGCGGTCGCGGGCGACGTCGCAGGCGACGATCGCCATGCGGATTCGTTCCTGAGGGAGGCGTTAGTCATCGCTGAGCCGATTCGGTACGTGCGCGCTTTCACTGTTGAAGGCGACGTGATGCGGGTCATGCTCCGGAGCATCGCGGCTGGTGGATCCGGGGCCGGATATGCCGGGCGACTTCTCAATTCGTTCGGATCGGTGCGCGACGCCCTGGCGCCGATGGCTCAGTTGCCCGGGCAGCTGACCGGACGGGAGCTCGAGATTCTCCGGCTGATTGCGACGGGCATGAGCAATGAAGAGATCGCCAATCAGCTCTTCATCAGTCATTCGACCGTGAAGCGGCATATCGCCAATGCCTACGGCAAGCTCGGCGTCACGAGTCGTGCTGGGGCGATTGCGCGATTGCACGAACTGGAATTGATCTGATCTCCCGCTAGTGCCCGAAACCTGGATTCCGGCGCGGATCTGACTCAGTCCAAGCGCCATACATGTCGAGGCTACGCAGGTCCTTTACGTCGCGTGTTTGAGGCCACGTTAAGTCGGCTGGCGCAAAAATACATCCCCAAACTACATCCCCATCTGCACCCTCCGGGCGATGCCGGGAGACTCCGCGACGCATAGATTCGAACCACGGCGCAACGACTCGCCGGTGGAAGGAATCGAACGTGGACGCGGTCTATCGCATTCGAGTCAAGGGTCATTTGGACGACCGGTGGTCTGAATCACTGGGCGGGATGACGTTGACTCGCGAATGCGATGGATCGACGTTGCTGGTCGGCCCGGTTATGGACCAGGCCGCCCTGCACGGTTTGATCGAACGAATCCGCGATCTGGGTTTGCCGTTGTTGTCCGTCGTCCGGAACACCGATGCGCAGGGTTATTCCGGGGCAACCGATTCGGTCGTCAGTTCAGATGATCTGCAGAAGGGGAAATTCGAATGAAGCGATTGATTTCTACTGCCAATTTCGCTCGCCTCAGCGCGCTGCATCCGTGGCGGACCATTGGTCTCTGGGTGATGACGCTCGTGATTGCGATCGGACTGACGGGCACGCTGCTCGACGACGCGTTGAGCACGGACGTCACTACGCTGACCAACAACCCGGAATCTGCCCAAGGCGACGCGCTCATGCGAGACCGTTTGGGAGAAGAAAACACGACTTTCGGCGAAATCGTCGTCGTGCGTTCGAGCGACCTGACCGTCGATGATCCTGCATACCGGGCGTTCGTCGCGGAATTGACGCAGGAACTTGCTGACCTGGGCAACGAGGTAATCGTTGGCGTTTCCGACTATTGGGGGTCAGGCGACGAAACATTGGTCTCGGATGATCGCCACACAACGCTGGTTCCCCTGGTCATGCCGGTCGGCGCCTCGGAGTCGATCGATCAGGTTCACGCGATCGCCGAAGAAGCGGCATCCAATGGCGCATTCACCGTCCTCGTCACGGGAGAAGCAACGCTCGACCTGGAAATCACCGAAGTCGCGGAAAAGGATCTGGCGGCCGGGGAGAGCATCGGCATTGCTCTGGCACTCATCGTGCTGGCGATTGTGTTCGGCGCGGTCGTGGCGGCGATTCTGCCAATCGCGCTGGCATTGGTAGCCATTGTTGTGGCGTTGGGCGCAACATCGGTGCTGGGACAGTTTCTCGATCTCCCGGTTATCGTCATCAATGTGATGACCATGCTCGGCTTGGCGGTCGGCATCGACTACTCGCTCTTCGTTGTTTCCCGTTATCGGGAGGAGCGCACGGCTGGCCGCGACAAGATTGCCGCGATCACTGCTGCCGGAGCCACGGCGGGCCGAACAGTGTTGATCAGCGGGCTCACCGTGGCGGTGGCGCTGGCCGGTCTGATCATCATGCCGGATACAAGCAATCAGGCAATCGGAGCCGGCGCGGTGATCATCGTCGCGGTGGCGGTGCTCTCATCGATGACGCTCTTGCCCGCCATGCTGAGCCTGTTGGGCGATCGGGTGAACCGGTTGCGCATCGCGATGCCGCGCCGCCTGGTTCGGAACGATTGGGCAGCTTCGACCGGATTCTGGGATCGCTCGACCCGGCTGGTGCTGCGGCGCCCGCTGGTGACCTTCGTGCTTGCGGCTGGCGTGCTGCTTGCTGCGCCGGGTTTCGTGGTGGATATGCGTCAGGGCGAGGTGGCGATCGACGCATTGCCGGACGGGTTGATGTCCAAAGATGCGTATCTGCTCCTGGAAGAGGAGTTTGGATTTGGTCAGGACCTGCCGGCGATTGTGGTGATCGACGGGCAGATCGATGCTGAACCTGTGATCGCTGGCATCGCACATCTCCAGACTGCCGTCGCCGCGAACGACGCATTCGCGATCTCGACGGTGGAATCCCATCCAGAGATCAACCTGAGCATCATTCGCATCTGGCTGAACGGTGACGCCACCAGCAACGACGCAATGCAGGCGGTGACGCAATTGCGGGAAGATCTGATTCCCGTCGCCTTCGCATCGTCTGACGCGCGTGTGCTGGTGACTGGCAAGACGGCCACGATCGTCGATCTCACCGACGTCAGCTCGACCTACACGCCGATCGTCTTCCTCTTTGTCCTTGGGTTCAGTTTCATGCTGCTCATGGTCGCGTTCCGCTCCATTGTGGTTCCGGTGAAAGCGATCGCCATGAATCTGCTGTCCGTCGGCGCAGCGTACGGGATGCTGGTGCTGGTGTTTCAGAAGGGGTTCGGCGCCGATCTGTTCGGGTTCCAGCAGGTCGACGTGATCCAGACTGGGCTCCCACTCTTCCTCTTCGCGGTGTTGTTCGGTCTCTCGATGGACTACCACGTCTTCCTGATCAGCAGGATTCGGGAGCGATATCTGGAAACGGGCGACAACGACGAAGCGGTCGCCTACGGATTGCGAACGACTGGACGGCTGATTACGGGAGCGGCGCTCATCATGGTCGCGGTATTCGGCGGATTCGCGCTCGGCGATCTCGTGCCGATGCAGCAGATGGGCTTTGGCTTAGCGATCGCGGTCCTGATCGACGCTACCATCATTCGCTGTCTTCTCGTTCCGGCCGGAATGCGACTAATGGGAGACTGGAACTGGTATCTGCCCGGTTTCCTCAACTGGCTGCCGGAGGTGCGGTTGGAAGCAGCAGCGCCCGTCGAGGTCTCCATGGCGGGTGACTGAGAGTCGGTTGGATCCTGAAATGTGCCAGAGGCGAGCGCAAGCTCGCCTCTGCTGCTGCGCTGGGAAAACAAATGCGCATGCACCGTCCAGTGAGCGCCATAAATGGCGAGGCTACTGCCGCGCCGGCGCTAGCCCGCCCGGTCGCGGTGGACTATTGCCTCGACGACGATCTGCAATGGTTCAGCCCTTCATCAGGGCAGCCTGTGGCCAGGGACCGAGTCCGACCGAATTGGGTCTTGACGCTGTGCTTACACTTGAGCATTGCGCAGATATGATGTGGCCCGGCTCGGAAAGGAACCCAGTTGAACAGAAAAGTGTTCCGTAGCGGCAACAGTCTGGTGGTTTCGCTTCCGCCGGACATCCTCGACCGCCTTCGCATATCCGATGGCAGTGAGGTTGACATTGTCCTCGCCGAGACAGAGGATGCGATACTGCTCAAGCCGGTCAGCTCCGCGATCGCCGAGATTAGCCCTGAGTACTCTGCGCGCGTCGAGGCGTTCATTGAGGCCTACCGGCCCGCTCTGGAATCGCTTTCAAGGCGGTGAAGATACTTACGGCGCAGGAAATCCTCTATTTGCACCACCGGATCGTCGAAGAGACCGGCGGTTCTCACGGGATCCGCGATTTGGGGCTGCTTGAAGCAGCCTTGCAGCGTCCATTCGCCGGATTCGGTGATTACCAGCTCTTTTCGACTATTCCAGAGAAGGTGGCCGCGTTTATCGATGCGCTGATTCGCAACCATCCGTTCGTGGATGCCAACAAGAGAACCGGACTCTCGGCGGCGGTGCTCATGCTGGAGCAAAATGGATATAGCTTCGCCGCAACGCAACTGGAGTTCGAAGACTTCGCCGTACGAGTTGCAACTGAACATCTCGAGATCGGAGAGATCGCGATTTGGCTGGAATCCCACACGACTCCTTACGGTTAGCTTTCGATCGACGGCAAGCTCCAGACAGTACTTGTCTTCTGGCAAAGGCAGTTCTCTCAGGGTACTGTTCTCGATCCAGGTCGGGGAACCTTGACGCTCGCGAGGCGTGAGGGCGCTGCAATCGACTCCTCCAAGCTATGGGGGCAAGCGAACTTTGCTTCTACTTTCCGGAACCACGGGACGTGACTTTGGGAGCGAGTTCCTAAGAAAGCTCCATCGATCTTGACCTAACTCAGCCGGATCGAGTTTGCCGTTGATTGGGCTCGCGCCAGGATCGATTCGCTGTGCTCGTTAGTGGAGATGGCTTCGGTCATTGCGCGGTCGATGATCGCAATGAGCGCGGGAAGCTGGCGCGAGCGGGGAAGCTCCCGTGCTCCCAGGTGCAGCGCTTCAAGCTGGCTGTAGCATGGGACCGTGGCATTCACGTCCGGATCGTGCCACGTGCTCAGGCGGCAACCGATGTTGCCATAGTGCGTGGTGATCTTGTCCATGGCGGGTGTCGCGCAATGCCGGATGAACTTGTATGCGAGATCGGCGTTGCGGCTTCCCGACCCGATGCCCAGCACCCAATAGACGTTGAGCGACGGACTCGGAATGCCGGGATCAGATGGAACCGGTGCGACCCCTACCTTGCCGCGCACTGAACTGCCAGGTTGCTCGCATTCGGCGGCGCAGCCGAACCAGTTGACCATCATGGCGATCGATCCCCGCGCGAAAAGTCGTCCGCTCTCCACGGAATCGACCAGTTCCAGTCCGGGAGGTGTGATCGCGCGATCGGCCATCAGTCGACGGTAGAAGTCGAGACCGGCAACTGCCGGCGGTGTTGCGAGGGTGGGAACTCCCTGCTCATCGCACAGCTCTCCACCGCGGCTCCAGAGTTGAAGGCAGAAGTCGTAGACGGTGTTGTGACCGTCGGGATAGGCGGCGAAGAGCGTGCCGTATTCGTCGTTTTCCGGATGAGTGAAGAAGCGAGCGATGGTTTCGAATTGTTCCCAGGTTCTCGGTGGCGTCAGCGGTTCTCCGTGATGTGCCAGAAACTGGCGTTGATGTTCGGGATCATCGAAGAGATCCCGGCGATAGATCAGACACTCTGGGCCATCGTGAAAGGGGAGTCCGTAGATCGCATTCCCGAAAGTTTGCAGTCGCAACATCGCGGGCGACCAGCCATCGGGATAATCCTGAACCGGTCGTTGCTGCATCAGCGGCTCCAGATCGAGGAGCATGCCTTCCGCTACAGCGTCGGCGAGCCAGTCAGTGCAGATGAATGCCACATCGACATCGCCATTCCGCAATCCGTCGGAGGTGAACAGGACATCCTCGAGCGGAAGCAAATCGAGTGAGCGAACGTGGAGTTCGGCACTGGAGCCCGTTGATTCGACGAAGTCGCGCCACTGAAGGTCGATGGCCGCTTCGAAGCCTTCAAACTTGCGAATTGCGATGCGAATCGTGTCAGTCATGCGTCGCCGCAGGAGGCGCTTCTTCGAGGAATGGCGCCAGGGCCCGGACAGTGTCCTTCGACGGCACGACCGGCACGATCTCGAATTCCATGAGGTCGCGCCATTGCAGAATCCATTGCTGGAACATCGTCAGGTCGTCGCATTCCATCAGCTGAAAGACGCGGTCGAAGTTCGGCTCGATCCAGCTGTCGACATAGCGCAGCCCTTCCGGCATCATCCGGCCCGATTCGCGCAATCGCGCGTATATCGGGCGAGCATCGCCGTTCCTGAATCGCTCGATCACCATGAAGAGCATTTTCCCCTCCCCACCTAGACGCTGTTTGCCAACGATAGAAGGGATTCCTCGATGTCGTTGTTGTGTTCGCCGATATGAGGCGAGCCGCGAGAAGCAGTCAGCAGTGCTCCGTCGATGCGAATGGGGCATCTGGTTGTGGCCAGCGACGCAGCATTGGAGCGTGTCACGTCCTGCGTCATCTGAAGCGACTTGAAGCCGTCGTTTTCGAGCAATCTGGGCCAGGACAAGACATCGGCGCACCAGAAGTCGGCTGGTTCCAGCCGTTCGAGCCAGTGCTGGGTCGTTTGCGTTCTCAGGTGTTCGGCCAGCACGCGTTTGATGCGGTCGCGATCGTCGAACCAGCCTTGCGGATCGTCGAAGGACTCCAAATCCGGACAGCCCAGAACCCTGCCAAGAGGCGGGATGGGTTGCATCGAGAGGGCCAGGTAGCCGTCCGCCGTTTCGTAAATGCCGTACGGGGCCGCCAGATAGGCGTGGGCGTTGTTGACTTCGCTCCGTTGCGGCAGCTTGCCGCCATCGTTGAGGTGTGTGGTGAGCACTTCGAACTGGAAGTCGAGCACTGACTCCAGCAAGCTGGTCTCGACGAGGCCACCGTTGCCGGTGATACCGCGCCGAACCAGGCATGCCAGGATGCCCTGGGCGAGATGCGCACCGGCCATTAAGTCGGCAACGGCTATACCGACCGGCACTGGTCCCTGGCTGGCATCGCCGTTCAACCAGGTCAGACCAGAAAGCGATTGGGCGAGGAGATCCTGGCCCGGCTTGTCGCGCCACGGACCGACCTGCCCATACCCTGTGATCGTGCCGTAGACGATCGATGGATTGACCTTGCGGACGTCGTCGTAACTGAGTCCGAGACGCTCGATGACGCCGGGCCGGAAGTTCTGGATCATCACGTCGGCGCGTTCGATCAGCGCCCAGACGCGCTTGAGGTCCTGCGGACTCTTCAGGTCGGCGGCGTAGCTTTCCTTGTTCCGGTTGATCGAGTGAAAAAGCGTTGAGTCGCCGTCGAGCTCGAGATTTGAGATGTAGAGGCGGCGGCAGAGATCGCCGCCGTCCGGCCGCTCGATTTTGATGACCCGGGCGCCGAGGTCGGCGAGGCGCAGCCCGCACGACGGTCCGGCCAGAAACTGGCTGAAGTCGATGACCACCAGACCGTGCAGCGGCCGCTGGTCGAGAGGCAGTGATGGGATCGGGGCGGCGTCAGTCACTGGCGAGGCTCTCCCGATAGCGGGCATTGAGCCGCTCCATCAGAACGGTGGCGTCGCCGCCATCGTCGATGAAATGCCAGATCATCTCGCCGGCGTCTTCCTGGAATCGGTTGTAGGCGGGGTAGCGTGGCCGCAAGTAGGCTTCGTCGAGCGTCTGCAGCGTATCGGCGAAAAATCCGTTGGTGAGCAGGTTGTTGTCGTCATCGAGCCAGGCTTGACGATGGCCCGGCTGACCGCCCGTCAGCGTGTACCAACCGCGCTGGCATGCGGGACTGGCGACGTCGCGGGCATAGTCGAGAGCCGTTTCGAGCTCCGAGCAGATATTTGATATTGCGAGACCCGTGCCGCCGAGGGTCGATCGCAAGCGGACGCCGTCGAGCTCGACGAGTCCTCCGAATCGAAGGGGACGATCCGTGAAGTCGCGCCGCCCGTAATTCGAATAACCGTAGGCGAAGGGGCAGTAGACGTAATCGTCGGTGCGAGTGAGCGCTTCCCAGGTGCGGATTGGATTGCGTTGCAGGTTCTCTTTTCCTGCGGTGAGCACGAGTTCGCGGTACATCTCGAGCGCTTGCGCGCCGGCGGCATTGGCAACGATCACGCCCGGGTCCTCGAAGAGCGGCTCCTTCATCGCCAGGGACAGCATGTAGAGATTCATGATGATGTCGACCGGCGCGGCAGGAAGCGCCAGATGCCCCTTCCTGGCGAACGTCAGGAGATCGTCCCAGGTCTTCGGCAGATCGAGCTCGTGTTTCGCGAGCAGATCAGGGCGGTATCCGCTGACGGGGGTTGCGGCGTCGATCGCCAGTGCCCAGAGGTGGTCTCCATAGAGATAGCTGTCATACGATCGGCCGACGCTGTTGGCGGCCTGATCGGCGAGGAACGAGTCGTCGAGATGCTCGTCGAGCGGAACGAGCACCGGATGGGTCGCTGCATACCCGGCGAACGGATGGTCGATGACCAGGAGTTCGAAGTGCTCGGCGAGCTTCTCGATCGGGAAGTCGCCGAAGTCCTTGAGGGAACGGGTTTGCCACTCGATGCGGACGTTGGGATGCTCATCGTGATAACGCTGGGCCGTGGCGGCGAGTGGGGTGTAGCCACGCGTATGGTCCCAGGTGATGCCCCTGAGCGTAATTTGCGTCAAGTCGTAGGCCTTTCAGCGGTGCGCTCACGTGTCCGGTGCGGTCGGCAGGATCGGACAGGAATCTTGCGGGCGCTCGACGAGCGTGTCAATACCCGTATCTCCGTGGGAAGGGCTGTTGCAAATTGCGAGTTCGGTGGCCGGATCATACTATCGCCTGGCTACTTCATCAAAGGCTCCTGAGGGGCGCTCCCGCTGATGCAGAATTCTGAGAATGAAAGCAACCGCGTCGTCGATTTCGTAGTAGATGACATGCGATTCGACGGTCATCGCGCGGCAACCTGGGCGAAGTTCTTCACGCGATCGCCCAAGGGACGGAAACGAAGCGAGTAGATCCAAAGCGCGTGTGATCTCGGCGGCGTACAACTCGGGCTGCGATTCTCCCCAACGTTCCCAACTGAACATCAACAGGTTAACGAGGTCCTCAACTGCGAGATCAGAGAACTCGATCTGAAATGTCATGGTCGATGGCTGAGTTTTCGTTCGGAGGATCGCTGAATCGCCTCGGTCTTCAGTTCTTCCATCAACTCAGGCGTGTAGGTGACGGTTCTGCCTTCGGCGATCGAGCGGGCGCCCTTGGAGATTTCGTCCTGCAAGTACCGCAATTCCGATTCTCGCCCCTCAAGGATACGTAGCGCTTCCCGGACGACTTCACTGGCGCTGGCGTAGCGGCCGCTGTCGACCTTTTCGCGGATCATGGCTTCGAGTTCGGGAGTCAGACTGACGTTCATCGGTACCTCCTTGTCCGTAACGTTGATGGCAGATATTAGCATTGTTCGCTATCTGGCAACGGTCGGAATAGCGTGGAATGTGGGCCGCTTTCCTCGTTAGTTCGAAGTGCGTGGTGTTGGGATGATTGTGACGAAAGGGCGTCTGAACTGGGCAGTCGAGCAGATCGATATGTAGTAATGCTATCCATCCGCTCGTGAGAGATTCGCGACACGGAAATTGTGTCATCAGATACTGCGTACATGACGAGATGGTGTTCGACAACTGCCGTGGGAGTATCGGCTCGAGCGCTGGCCGGGCTCGGCCAAGATTGGGAAGCGTCGAATGCGTTCGAATCCGTCGTCGAGTTTGCGAGCGTCGCCGACGAGCCTCCTGATCCCAATGCGCTAACGTGTACTGAAGGACATCCATCACACCTGAGCGGCTCGAGGAGAGAACTCAAGTCTACGGTTTGACAATGTCGCTGACCTGATGTCCCGCCAAACGCTGCGCGATGGCCCGCTCTCGAAGCCGCGTCATGGTCGTCTCATTGAACTCGTCTCCCTCGCCCCGTTCGAGTTGCTCAAAATCTTGGCGGACGGCTTCCATAAGTACCTGCTTCTTCTCTTCGCGCTCCATGATACAGAGCGCCTCGCGGATGACTTCGCCGGCGTTGTTGTACATGCCGCTGTCGACTTTGGCGCGGACCATTGCTTCGAGTTTGGGGGTGAGACTGACGTTGATGCATACAGATGCGCAAATCGAAGATAACAAAGACTGTCAATGACTGTTATGGAACATGCGCCGGCGGGCTTGCCGGCCAACCTGGTGTAGCGAGATGCGGACGAACCGGATCATGCTGGTACACTCGCAAAATGCGGGCAATCGGTGGCCGCTTCGACGTCGTTTTGATTGAACAGAGACTCAATGACCAGCAAACCACTGACTTTTGGGGTTGTGACCGGGCAGCACCAACTAAGCTGGCCTCAGCTCGTCGAACAATGGCAGACGGCGGAAGCGCTCGGCTTCGATTCGGCCTGGTTGTTCGATCATTTCATGGCGCTCTATGGCGATCCGGACGGTCCCTGTCTGGAAACATCGACGCTCCTCGCGGCGCTCTCGCTGAAAACTACTCAGTTGAAGGTGGGTGTGCTGGTCTACGGCAATACACACCGGCCTCCCGCGATGCTGGCGAAGGAAATCGTCACTGTCGACCACGTCAGCGATGGCCGGGCGATTCTGGGTATTGGCGCTGGCTGGAATGAACGCGAGCACCGGGCTTTTGGCTTGCGCTTTCCCGGCGCCGGCGAACGCGTTGAGATGCTGGATGAGTCGCTGCAGATCATGGAGTCACTCTTCAGCCAGACCAGGACAACCTTTCACGGCGATCACTATCACCTCGAAGACGCGCCATTCAATCCGAAGCCCATTCAAGAGAAGCTCCCCGTGCTCATTGGCGGGGAGCGTCCGCGCATGTTGCGGGTGATCGCCCGGCACGCGGACTACTGGGATACGTCGCGAACCCCCGAGCGGCTGACGGAAGGTCTTGAGCAGATCGCGGTCCATTGTCAGGAGCTCGGCCGAGATCCCGAGAGCATTCTCGTTTCGTCCTCGTTCGGCGCCGACCGCCTGGAGGATGTCGCAGGGTTCGAGGCGCTCGCTCGCTCTTATCGTGAGGCCGGCGTGAGCCAGTTTCTCTTCGATTTCCCGATTTCGGAGACTGGCGTGGCGGCAGCGACAACGGTTGCGACTGAGATCATCCCGCGCTTGCGCGAAGAGCTTGGGTAGCGCCGTTCGGCCGACACGTCGAACCTGGTTACTCGTTTACCAGTAACTCGTTTAATGGAAGGACAGACTGTGTCTATCGTTGGAAACAGGGTAGCAATCGGGCCGATCGAGCTGGTGACATTCGATCTCTACGACACGCTTGTTGAGATCGTGCCGCGCCGGTGGGACCGACTGAGGTCAGCGCTCAGTACGCTGGGCGTCGATGCCGACCTGGGTGTTTTGCGGACATCGGACGTCGTCGCCGAGGATTTCTTTACGATCGAGAACGGCCGCATGCCGATCCGCGACCGCCCTGCTGCCGAACGAGAGGCATTTCGTTTGCAGTACATGCAGGTTTGGCTCGATGCGGCGGGGATCGAAGCGGATGAACTCCTGGTTCGTGGCGCCCGGCGCCGGTATCTCGACGAGTTCGAAACGCCGGCGGCCGAGGCGGGACCGTATGGTGGATACCAGGTGTTCGATGATGTCGTTCCTGCGTTGCAGCGCCTGCGCGAGGCGGGTGTCAAGCGCGCAGTCATCTCGAATGCGGATGCAGACGTCACTGATTTCTGCACCCACCTGGCATTCGCGCATGAAATGAATCTGATTGTTACCTCAGCCATAGTCGGTTTCGAGAAGCCAGATGCGAGAACCTACTATGCGGCGCTTGAGCCACTGCAGATCGATCCCGCGCGGGCGCTGCATATCGGTGACCAGCCAAAGTCCGATATTGTTGGAGCGCTGGCGGTCGGTATGCAGGCTGCGCTGATCGATCGATACGAACGGCACGCACCGGATGCGTTCGATGTGCCTGTCTTCACCGGGCTGGATGCGCTCGTCGATCATGTCCTTGTCGTCAACGCGGAGTACGGATCGTCTGGGTTATGAGCAAAGCGCATTGTGTCGAGCTTCTTGCCACCAGTGTTGCAATGCCGGTCTGGATCGGCGATCGGCACGACGAAGCCGTTTTGAGCGGAATCCGCAAGAAGCCGACTCCGAACCAGATGGTCGAAGTCACGCTGGCTGGGCTTATTGGCGATGGGCAGGGTGATGTCATCAATCATGGCGGTTTCGACAAAGCGGTGTATGCCTATCCAGCCGACCACCTCGGCGATTGGTCAAAAGAGCATGGTGTGTCAGCGCCATATGGCCCCGGTACGTTTGGCGAAAATCTGACGGTGCTGGGGCTCACCGAGGATGACGTCTTCATCGGGGACCACTGGGAGTGGGGCGAGGCGATTCTTGAGGTCTGCCAGCCGCGCTATCCCTGTTACAAACTGGGGATCGTTCTGAACCGTCCAAATGTGGTCAAAGAGATGGTCGCAAATGGCAGAACGGGCTGGTATCTACGAGTGTTGCGGGCGGGACATGCACCGGCCTCTGGCGCTATCGAGATCACGGGACGCGGTCCTGGCGGAGTCTCGGTGGCAGAAGCCCATTTGGCGCGACTGCCTGGGAGTACTCTCAATCAACGAGAAAGAGTGGCGAGTGATGTGCGGCTTGCCCCAAGACTGCGATCCGCGCTCCTCGGGCATGATGACGACTGACCTTCACACCGGCGGCAACAACTGCCGGTAGAATCCGTTCCAAACGGGCGACAAGCTATTGGGAGAGAGGTCTGCAATGCCTGGGGTGGTTGTCACCGATCCCGCCTCACCAGAGTTTGATGACAAGCCGAGTTTTCGCACCGCGCTGAAGCTGCCAAGTGTTTCGATTCTGGCGGTGTCTCGTGCCGCATCGAAGCTGGCGACCGCAATCGTTTCGTATGGCTCGATGGTGTACCTGGCAATGCAGGGCGCCACGCAGCTGCAGATCTCACTTGTCTCGGCTTCCTCATATGCGGCGGCGCTGGCTTTCGGTATTCAGGGTGGATCGCTTTCCGACACGCTGTCCAAACGCATGGCGCTTGTTTTTGGCTACATTGCGCAGGCGGCGTTGTGCTTTCTCGTGCCGATATTCTGGGGTACCGATGTCGCAGCGCTGATGTTTATCATGTTTTTCGCCAGCGCCCTCAATCAAATCATCTCACCGTCGATCAAGTCGGCGGTAGCGCTGGTCTCCACGCCTGGGCAGCTCGCGACTGTTTCGGCAACGGTGACGATGGCTGGATCGATCGCCTCTGCAATTGGCTCGTCGTTGATCGCGCCGGTCATGATCAAGCACAGCAGTATGAAGGCGATTCTATTCGTCGCAGGCATCGTCTACCTCATTGGCGCAATTCGGACTCTGCACCTTCCGGCGACAGAAAAGACGATGAAAGTGACCGAAGCCGTTCGCTCGGTGGAGTGGAAACCCCAAGCGCTCTCGCTGAGATGGACGGCAAACTGGATCGTTCAGCACAGCGCTGTCGCGACGATGATTCTCTCTGGCGCAATCGTTGTCGGGCTCTTCGAAGCGTTCAATACGCTGATGCCCGTTTACATCAGGGATGTCCTGGATGCAAACCCGGCCAATGCGGTGTACATCTTCGCACCTGCGGGAATCGGGTTTGCGATTGCGACGTTTGCCACCCCGAAATTGATTGCCTGGTTGGGTGAGCGCAAACTGGCGATCATCTCTTTGGCCCTGTTGACGATCTCCACAATTCTCTTTGGAATGGTCGAACTAGTCGCTCCGTATCTCGCGCCATTCAGCCCGATGGTCATATTCGAATGGCTCTTCGACATCGATATCAATGACAAGGTGCTGGCGGCCAGCCTGATTGCCGTGCCGGCGAATTTCGGATCGACGGCGGCGGGAGCGACTGTGCAGGTCTACATCAACCGGCGTGTGCCTCTGGTGAGCCAGGGCGCGACCTTCGGACTGCAAGAAGTTGTGGAGAATGCCTTGACGCTGGTCGCCGTGGTTGTCCTCGGTGTTATTGCCAACATCGTCGGGGCGCGACTCGTCTTCCTGTTTGCGCCAATCGTGTTGTTTGGCGTGGTGGTTTGGTTGATCCGGTACGGTTACAACCGGGCGGGGACGGACACGCCACTGACGGCATTTGGCGCACTGGACTTGCTGCGTGACGAAACAATGGACGACGTCACGATCGAACCGGAGATGCCAACGAAGAAATCGAAGCCAGATTCGGACGATTCCTGATTGCGCCGGCTATGGGAGATGTATCGTGACAATTCCTGATGTTCCGTCAATCGAACGAGAAGAGATACGTGAACGGCAAGCGCACGCCCGTTACCTGGCTGGTGAGGCCGGATATGACGCGCTCCTCGTTGTCGGAAGATCGTTCTACGACCGGCCAGGCGATCTGGCGTATCTGACGAATCATTTTCCGCCATTCCCCACAACGGTCTTTTCGGAGGGAAACCGGGGGATGGGGCATGCGGTGTTTCTCCTGCCTGTCGCCGGAGATCCGGTTTTGCTGACTGATGCGCGGCGACATCGCCCCGATCTGGTCGTCGTCGACGATGTCCGCGCAACGAACGATCTCGGCCAAGGCGTGATCGACCTGCTCGAAGAGCGAAATCTGTCGTCTGCCCGGATCGGACTGGTTGGCGACGATATCCTTCCGGCTTACATCGACCGGCAGATCGCGACAGCGCTGCCGTCGCTGAAGCTCGATCCAGAGCGCGAGATTGTGGCTGGGTTGCGGGCGATCAAGAGTCCGGCCGAACAGGCGTTGATGCGCAGAGCGGCGCTTTGCGCCGATGCGGCGCTCTCGGTGGCGGTGGAAATGATCCAGGCAGGCAGCGTCACTGAACGCGATGTCTGCGCGGAAGCGATCGCCGCGGCTATGCGCACAGGAGCGGATTTCGTTCGCTACTTCCGGGTCCATTCCGGACATTGGTCGGCGATGGGGTCGCGGTGGCCGCAGGCGATGAACCGAGCCATCCAGCCCGGCGAGATCGTCGCGCTCGACGCGATCGGCGCGTACGGTGGGTACGGATTCGACGTCAACCGAACAACGGTGTGCGGCGAACCGGATGCGCAGATGCTGGCGTTACTGGAAACGACGCTCGCCGCGACCCAGGCGGCGGTTGACGCCACCAAGGCGGGGGTGACCGTCGATTCCGTGGCGCGGGCTGCACAGCGAGTGATGGACGATAGCCCATTCGGTGATTACTTCCGGGGCATGCTCGGTCATGCGATCGGGCTGGAAACAGTCGAATTGCCCTATCTGAGACTGGGCGAAATGACTGAACTGCAACCAGGCATGGTGCTCTGCATCGAACCAGGGTTGTTCATTCCGGATGTGGCGGGGGCGGCGATCGAGCAGGAAGTGATCGTCACGGATTCGGGATGCGAGGTGATTACGCCGACGCCGATGCGACTGTGGAAGGCGGCAGCATGACGATTCGCATCAACAGAGAACGATTGCTGGCGACGCTCGAAGAACTGGCGCGCATTGGCGCGACCAGTGGTGGGGGAGTGACTCGGCTGACACTTAGCGACGAGGACAAAGCCGCGCGCCACCTGCTCGCGGGCTGGATGGAGCAAGCCGGTCTTCAACTGAAAATCGACGACTTTGGGAACATGACCGGGGTCCGCGCCGGCAGCTCAGACGTCCCGCCGATACTGCTCGGGTCGCATATCGATACCGTTGTGCGCGGCGGTCGATACGACGGCGCCCTGGGTGTGATCGGGGCGCTCGAAGTCATTCGGACACTGAACGATCATGGAATCGAAACCGAAAAGCCGGTCGCACTCGTCAACTGGACGAACGAAGAGGGCGTGCGTTTTGAACCGGCGATGCTTTGCTCGGGCGGTGTGGCAGGATCGTTCACGCGCGAATACGTATACGACCGCACGGACCGGAACGGGCTGCGCTTCGAAGACGAGCTGCGACGCATCGGTTATGTCGGCGTTACCTCGAATCGTCCGCTTCCAGCCAGCGGGTATCTCGAGTTACACATCGAACAGGGTCCGGTGCTGGAGGATGAGGGATTGTCTGTCGGCGTGGTTGGCGGCATTTTCGGCATCTGCTGGAGTGAGGTGACGATCACCGGCAAATCGGACCATGCCGGGCCGTCGCCGATGCGGTTGCGACGCGACCCGCTGGTCGCCGCGGCCGAGATTATTCAGGGGATCGAGCGGATCGCCACGATGGAGGATGATGTCGCCGTAGCCACGGTTGGGCGCGTGGCGGTCGAGCCGAATGTGATCAATACGATTCCCGGCAAAGTGATATTCAGCGTCGATTTCCGCCACCCGGATGCGGGTGTGCTTGCTGATCAGGTGAACCGGTTGCGGGCGCTCGTCGAGCACGTTTGCGCAGAGCGGAATGTGATGGGTAAGGTCAATTCGTTTTGGACGAGCGAGCCGACGCCGTTTGATCCAATGGTCATCGATGCGATTCGAGCGTCATGCGCGGATTCGGATCTCGCGTACGGCGAGCTTTGGTCTGGCGCCGGGCATGATGCGAAGTACATGGCGGATGTCGTCCCCAGCGGGATGATTTTCGTTCGCAGTCAGGACGGGCTGAGTCATGCCGAAGGGGAATACAGCACGCTGGAGGACATCGAAGCAGGCGTGAATGTGCTGCTTGGGGCTGCGCTGCGGTTGGCGGGGTAGTCAGCCGGAAAGCCGGTCGACTCGCATGGGCCCCTAGTACCGGGTGACCGTCAACTTGCCCACAGCGATTGGCATGATCGAGAGCGCATCGACCTATTGCGGCCAGTATGCTTGGACACTCTTCTCTCCATATCTTCCGGGCTGCTCTGGTCGCGAAGGAGCTGGCGGTCCTGCTAGCATTCGGCGACGTGCAAGTTGACGTGTATGGATTCATAACCATTATCCGGAGGACGAACTTTGACCGCTTTCGACCTGATTGATTGGCCGCCCTTTCGGCAAGAAGCGCTCGACCTGATCGAAACCAGCCTGCGAACAGGCAAGCTGGTCGACGGTCCGAACACCGCCGCGCTCGAATCGGCTTGGAGAGAAGACACGGGTTCGGAGTACTGCCTTTCCTGCTCCAGCGGGACGGCGGCGCTGTATATGGCGCTGGCAGTTGCTGGTGTGGAAGACAAAGAAGTCGTCGTTCCGGCCTTCACATTCTCTGGTTCGATTTTTCCGATCATCATGGCTGGGGCGAAACCGGTCTATGCCGATGTCGATCCCCACACCTATTGCGTGACAGCGGAGACGGTCGCCAGGGTGGTGACGAAAAAGACCGCCGCCATTCTGCCGGTGCACATTCACGGCTATCCAATCGATCTGCAGCCAATTCGCGATGCCATTCCGGAGCACGTGCACATCATCGAGGATGCCTGCCAGGCGGTGGGCAGCGATCTGCCGGATGGTCGGCGGGCTGGACGATTCGGACTGGCCGCCGGCTATTCGCTCAATCAGACCAAGGCGTTGCCGGGTGGGGAAGGTGGGCTGATCGTGACGGATGATCCGGAGCTGGCCGAGACGATGCACACCTTGCGCCGGTTCGGCGAACGATGGGACGAGGTCTCGCCACGTACCTATATCGTCGAGGACAAGCGGGGCGGCAACTATCGCATCGATGAATTGTGCGCGGCGGTGACCCTTGGGAACCTGCCTCATCTCGCCGGCTACACCGAGCAAGCCCGGATGAATGCCGCGACGATGATCTCGTGTTTGCAGGACATTCCGGGCATCGATCTGCCGGCCGCGGCGCTGGGGCATTCCTGGCAGAAATTTCGAGTTCGGACTCCTTCGCGAGCGGTACGGGACAAGGCGCTTGCCGCGTTGGAAGCCGCCGGCATTCCCGTGTGTCTCTGGCAGGTCGCGGTCATGCCCGATCACACCGCGTTTCGCGATGCCAATGCCGAGGTTCCGGTTGCCCGGCAGATGCTGGAGGACTCGTTCCTCTTCTTCACCGAGCGCAACCCGATTCACGCTCAGAGCGAGGATGTGGTCAGCAAGATCGGTGAGAAGGCTCGGGAAGTGTTGCTGGCGATTTGAGAGGCGAAGCCGGTTCAATAGAGATCGGCCTGGTCTGCGTGATAGACCGGAAACCGCTCAGCTGCGAATGAGCACACTCTCGTGCTGGGTCAGTGCTTCGCGGACGTGGGCATCCCAGTATCCCCAGGTGTGGGCGCCGGGATGCTCAGCATAGTGGTGAGCGACG